>CAMHTW010000005.1 GCA_946188165.1 uncultured Prevotella sp. | reverse complement strand
CAGCAGGAGCTTGTCGTTGTAGCTCGGCTCAAAGAGCAGGCCGTGCTTGCGGTCTGTTTTCGCCCGTCCTGTTTGTTGCTGTGATACAGCAACAGACGGGACAAGCTCGCGGAAGGCCTTGTTACAGCCCTGCTTAAAGCCAAGCAGTACCTTCCCGAGAGGTTTCTCTATGCGCTCCTTCACAAAGAGGATGCCGTGGAAATGGTCGGGCATCAACTGAAAGGCCAGCACGTCTATTTGCGTATAGCGGAAGGCGATTTCATGCCAGCACTGCTCCACGCACCGTCCCAGCTCTGAGGGCTCCGTACGTGGTGCGTCTGGCGTGTCAGGATGCGCCTCACTCTTTCCTACGACTCGTCCTAACAAAGGGCGACGGTCCTCGGTTACCATTGTAATCATATACATCTGCCGTTCCTGATAGTCGTGTCCCACCATACGGCGATGCATCGAAGGGACCTTCTCGCCGGCAAAGGCTTTCTGCTTCTCGTAGGTTTCTCTGTCCATATAGTGTTCTTACTTAATTGAGAAACGCGATGCTACCCTTTTTTATTGCCAGAACAGGCTGGATAGTTGTCTTCGACTACTCATTCTTGATGCTGTTGACGGGATTCTCAGTGGCATTCTTCCAGCTCTGGTAAGTCACCGTCAGCATCGTAATCAGGGCGATGAGGAGGAAAGATACCACGAACAGCAAGGGCGAAATGGCAGTACGGACGGCAAAGCTTTCGAGCCAGTGCTGGCCCAGCAGGTAGCCGATGGGAGCCGCCACCACGAAGCAGCCCAGCAGGATATACAAGTATCGCTTGTTGAACATCGTCAATATCTCTTTCGTTGAACTGCCAAACACCTTGCGGATGCCGATCTCCTTGCGGCGGTATTCGCTCTCGAACATCGTCATGCCAAACACGCCGATAATGCTGATCATGATGGCAAGCAGGGAGAACAGCAGAATCTGTTTGGTGAAGAGGTGCTCCTGCTTGTAAGCCCTTTCCAACTCCACGTCCATATAGCGTAGGCCACTGGTGTCAAGAGGGAAACTTTTCTCGTATTTATTGACCACATCCATCACTTTCTGCTTGGCCTCCTGCTTATCTACGCCTTTTGCCACTCGCACCAGCAAGACATTACGCCAAGAACCATCTCCCCACCATTCACTACCCGGGTTAGGGACAAAGAAAGCAATGGGATGCTGCCTGTCATCCACTCGTAGGGTGGCATACTTGATGTCCTTACAGAAACCGACTACTGGAAAATCACCATCAGTGATGGGCTGATCGACGGCGAGCCAAGGATATTGTTTCTTAGCCGACTCGTTGAAAATATACACGTTGCCGTCATCTTTACGGAAATTGCGCCCCTCCTTGATGTCAATGCCCATCACTTCGAGGAACCGCCAGTCCACGAAGATGCAAGTAAAGTTCATGTGCTTGTTACCTTCGCCTCTGCCCCACGTCATATATCTGTCACCAGTGCCTAAGACAGTCATAGCCAGACTTGCGCCCTCGATGCCGGAAATCGAGCGCAGATCAGCGTCGATGGCATCCACCTTATTACGTGTGTCAGGTGCTGTTTGTACTACCATCACTTCGTCCTTGTCGAAGCCGTAGTCAGTATGATAGATGAGATAGCTTTGCAAGTACATGATGCCTACGCCAATCACCAGTATGAAGGATATGATGAATTGCAGGCAAATCAGTATGGTACGCAGGACACGACCTTTGGGCGACAGGCCAAACGAGCCTTTCAGCACCAAGGCTGGCGGAAAGGAAGTGACGTAGTAAGAAGGATAGGCCCCAGCCAACAGTCCCACCACGATGCTGATGAGCAGGGTGATGCCTACCAGCCACAGGTTATCCTGCAACAGGATGCTGCCCTGCACCAGCTCCTGCAAGCCTAAGTCGTGAGCCAGCCAGACCATCGCCATTGCCCCCACGAATGCCAGCAGACTGATGATGACGGCCTCGGCCAGCAGACTGCCGCGCAGACTGGCCGTCGATGCGCCCAACACTTTCTGCGTGTTGATGCTGCGGATGCGCAGCGGTGTCTCGGCCAGGGTGAAGTTCATGAAGTTGACGGCGGCTATCACGACGATGAGCAGCGAGAAGCAGATGAGCAGATAGACGGAACTCCTGCTGACCGACTTGATGTTGGGCGAATCCTTGCTGAGGTCTTTCGCGAAATGGGTATCGGCAATAGGCGTCAACACCACTTGCAGGGCTTCCTCCTCTTGTGGGGTTGTCATGTTGAAATCATCTTTGAACAGCTCGATGGCTTTCTGGCGCATGGCGGTAATCACGTTCGGCAGGTTGGCCACATCGTCCACACGGATATAAGCCTGATAGTTCCAGTTGCGGTAATTGCCTTCGTTGTCATTGATACCCCTGAAGCTAATGCCGTGCAGAAAGTTGTTTTCTGGATAGTCTTCTATCACGGCACACACATTGAAGATCCAATCCTCCACCCATTTGTATTTCAAGGTTTTGCCCACCGCATTGGCAGTGCCAAAGATGCGCATGGCTTCTGAACGCGGCAGCACGATATTGGGCAACTGGTTCAAGCCCTTCAAGTCACCACAAATGACGGTTGGCTTGAATACGCTCATATAGTCGTGAATGCCATACACCAGATTCAGCGAATACTCCTGATCGTCCGACAAGAACTGGTCGATTCTTGTCCAGCCCTCTTCGATGCCATAGCCTTTGATATGCGGCGACGCTGCCGCCAACTGTTCCACCAGCGGGCGGGGCAGCGTCACACCATAGTCCTCCATGCCAGGGCCTAAGTTCATCGTCAAGCGGAACAGCTTCTCGTGCTCCGTAAAACTCTTGTTGTAGCCCAGGTCGTAGCTGACCTGCGTCATGATGACAAAGAACGAGGCGAAAGCCAGGCTCAGCCCCAGCAGGTTCAGTAGGTTCGCCGTTACAAACTTTCTGAATATGGATGTGAAGTTTCTGATGATAGTCTTCATATTCTTACTTTATTACTAATACTTCATTATCTTTGAATGCTTCGTAGCCGCTGGTGACCACGCGCTCGCCGGGCTCCAGGCCTTCAAGCACTTCGTAGTGCTGGGGATTCTGGCGGCCTATGCGGATGTTGCGGCGATAGGCCTTGCTGCCGTCTGCGGAGAGAACGAAAATCCATTGTCCGCCTGTGGTCTGGAAGAACGTGCCGCGAGGGATGATGATGGCCTGCTCTGACTGGCCCAGTTCGAGGTCGATGTAATAGGTCTGACCTGTACGGATGTTCTCAGGGCGCTCGCCACTGAAGATGAAATCACAGCGGAACTTGCCCTCGCGAACTTCCGGATAGACCTTGCGAACCTGCAACTGGTAGGTTTTGTCGCCACGCGTAAAGGTGGCCGTGAGTCCTTGGTGCACGCGATCGATATAGTGCTCGTCGATGCTGGCCTGAACCTTATAGTCAGAAAGGTCATTGAGCTGACCGATTTTCTGTCCAGGACTGATGCTCTGTCCCAACTCCACGTCAAGCAGACCTAACTCGCCGTCGATGGCAGAGCGCACTTCGAGCTTATCCTTACGCTGACGCACGAGTATCACGTTGCGACGCATATTCTGAAGATTGTCTTCCATCTGGTCCATCTGAACAGTACGATAGATAGAGTCTTGCTTCAGTCGCTTCGTCACCAGCGAGCGTTTCTTGGCAGAGAGCTGGTAGTTCTCCTGCGACTGCAGGTAATCCTCCCTGCTGATAAGCTTCTCGCCGTAGAGTCGTTTGTTCTGCTCGAAGGTGCGCTGCTTGCGTTGGGTGTCCATGTCGAGCTGGGCCTGCTCCGTCTGGTTGTTCAGGCGGTCTTGCTGCATGGCCACCTGCGTGTTGCGCAGCAGGTTCTGCTTCTCGGCCAGTTCGGCTTCGGCATTCAGAATCTGAAGGTCGAGGTTTGAGTTGCTCAGACGGACGATGACATCGCCTTTATGTACCATCGTTCCTTCCTCTACCACCTTCTCCATCACGATGCCGCCTTCCTCGGGCGAAATCTGTACTATCTGGATAGGCAGTACCTGTCCGTTGGTACGTACATAGTCCTTGAACTCTGTCTGGCGTACTTCGCTGATGGTCAATTCATCCTTATTGACTCTGAGCGTCGATGCATGGTTGCCAAACACCAGCCAGCCCAGGACGATAAGCACCAAGCAGGACCCTGCCATATATGGCCAATACTTCATCAGCCGCTGACTCTTGGTTTTCTCGATTACTCTGTCCATATTGCTTCTCCTCTATAATATCTTACCAATTGTTCCTTCACCATCGCCATCAGTTGGCACTGCAGCAGCGTTGCCTTTGAGTTCAGCAATTGTGCTGAAGTGGTACGCAAGTCGATAGCCGTGCTCAACCCTTCTTCAAATTGGCGTTTCGTCAGTTGATAGGCGATGCTGTCGGCTTCTACTTTCTCCACCATCTGCACTGTCTGTTTCAGATAGCCTTGCCAGTCCTGCCAAGCCTCACGACTGAGTTTCTCCAGCTCCAGCAGTTTTTGCTGGTACGTCTCTTGGGCAATACGATAGTTGTTCTTAGCCTTCCGTATGCTCGTAATGGTCTGCAGGCGATTGAACAGGGGAATGCTCAAAGTGGCACCCACATACTCGCCCATGTTGTTCTTGAACTGATTGCCGAATGACCCTTCAGCATCGGAATGAAGCGTATGATAGTAAGTGGTGTTCAGACCCGCACTCAGCGAGAGAGATGGATAAAAGGTTGCGCGGGCCTGATGCCACTCATGTTTGCTGGCTTGCACTTGATATTGGGCAGCCTGTAGTTCCGGATTCAGTTCTTGTGCGAGTCCCAGTCCGTACGTTGCGGACTCTGAGTTCGTACCTGACGGACTTAGAGTTCGCACGTTACGGACTGACAGCAACAACGTATCCTGCATGGGGAAAGCCATCGTCTTCTTCAGTTCCAGCATGGCCGATGCATAGAGATTCTGCTGGCGGGTCAGCTCATAGTCGGCTTCTGCTTTCTGTGATTCTACCTGAGCCACATCAGCAGCACTCTTGCGTCCCACCTCTTCCAACAGTCGTATCTGTTTCAGCAGAAGTTCTGTTTCCTGTACTTTCTCGTCAGCCATCTTGACCAAACCGTCGTAATAGGCAACATTGGTGTAGGCTTGCAGGACATTCAATGCGGTCTGATCCTGCTTTTGGCGCAGGCTGGCTCGCCCCATCAATATACTGGCCCCGGCGGCTTTCAAGGCGTGAAAGCGGCTGAAGCCATCGAAGACAGGTAGTGAGGCATTGAGCGAGTAGCCATTATAGAAGGTGCTCACATCGGTATAACCGTTGGTCTCAGGGTCGATGGCACGTCCAAAGTTGTACTGAGCACCGATGCTGGCATCCACAGAAGGCAGGAATCGTCCGATGGCGACAGTCTTATTGGCCTTGTAGTTGTCCAGTTCTATCTCTGCACGCTTCACTTCGTGGTTATGCTCCACAGCGTACTGCATACACTGCTGCATGGACCAGGGTTCTTGAGCCTGGACTTGCAGCGTAGTGGCTGCTAAAAGTATGGTCATTGTTCGTTTCATACTGCAAAGTTAGACCTTTTAGTTAAGTCCTGAAAGCGTTTGGGAACCTTCAGGTGCAAAATGTCTAAAAATTATACACTTCATTGTATGATTTCTTGACGGAAATGTCGTACCTTTGCATCCATGAACAAGTATGGGACTATACTTATTGCAGATGACAATGCCTCCATCCTAACAGCGATGCACTATCTGCTGGATGATACTTTCGAGCGTGTACTGACCACTACCCAGCCCGAAGAAATCCTGAAGTTGATGGCTCAGCAGCCCGTCGACTTAGTCCTGCTCGACATGAACTTTACGCTTGGTGTCAACAATGGCAACGAAGGTCTGTTCTGGCTTCGAACCATCCGTAAGCAGCATCCGCAGACGCCAGTCGTATTGCTGACTGCATACGCCGATGTCAATCTGGCTGTAAAGGGATTGAAGAACGGAGCGGCCGACTTCATCACCAAGCCGTGGGACAATGATGAACTGGTACGCAAGCTGAAGGATGTGCTCGATATGCAGAACGAAATCATCAGCCTCGATGAGATGGAAAAGGAACACATCCGTCGTACCATCGACCATTGTCACGGCAATCTCACTCAGGCTGCAGAACTCCTTGGAATTACCCGACAGACGCTCTACAATAAGATGAAACGGCTATGATGTGGCTCCTTATTATAATAGGTATCGTGTGCATAGTTCTGCTGATTGCATTTATTCACCATCAGCGGAAACTTCGTCTTCGTGCCCATCTGATGCAGGAGGCCATCCGCAATCGTGACTTCACCTTCCGTATGCCTACACACGGCCTGCTGCCTGGCGAACGCGCCATGCAGGAAACGCTGAATCAGTTGGGTGAGACCATCCGTCAGCAGGTGAACCAGAACGAGGTGGAATCGTGGGAGCGGCTCACCCGTGTACTGACACACGAGATGATGAACGCCACAGCGCCCATCACCAGCATCAGCCAGTCATTGTTGAACCGTTCCGATGTAAAGGGGACGCCACTTGAGGATGGCATACGTGCCATCTTTGATACTTCTCAACACATGAGTAACTTTGTGGTTAACTATCGGAAGATGTCTGAACTGGAGAAACCGAAAATGGGCGAAGTCGCTCTGCGAACGATGATTGACGATATCAGCAAAGCCTATCCCCAATTGGCATGGGAAGTAAACGTCTCTCCTGATTTGAAAGTCAGTGCTGATGCAGGTATGTTACGCCAGGTATTGATGAACTTAGTAAAGAATGCCATCGAGGCCAATGCACAGAAGTTGCTCATAGATGTCCTTGAAGACAGTCTTCACGATAAACAAGTGAGTCTGTATATAGGTAACGATGGCCTTCCCATCCCTGCCGAAAATCGCCAGTCACTCTTTGTCCCTTTCTTCACCACCAAACGAAGCGGTAGTGGAATCGGCTTGTCTCTAAGCCGTAGAATGGTGATTCAGCAAGGCGGTATGCTCGAACTGGCTGATACACCGCGCCCTGAATGCCATGTTGCTTTTATTCTGTCACTTCAATACTGAAAAACGGAGTGGATCACCGTTCCGCGTTTTTCTCTCTGTGCAGGCGGTCGATGATGATGGCAAGGGCACCATCATGTCTTTGTCAAAAACACGCGACAAGGTAATAGACTAACAAAAGAGAAGTCCATGCGGACTTCTCTTTGTTACTCTATATCTTTCTCAAAAGGAACGATATCGTATATGTTCTTAATGAAATACTCAATAGCTTCAAGCAATGGCTCAAGGTCATTCTGAACAACATCCCACACGAAATCAGTATTGATGTCGAAATAGCCGTGAGCAATGTGATTGCGCATGTCCTTAATCTGTCGCCAAGGAATTTCTGGACGTTGCTCAAGCATCTTCTGCTGAGTCAGGTTATCTATTTTCTTCACGCCCTCTCCAATGGCTTCAATCAACATACACGTAGCAGCTAGTGTCTTCATACCATCTGGCGACAAAGAATAATCGTCAGCACTCTTTATAGAGGTGTTCCATTGCTGAAGCTGACGTATGGCATCACGAATCTGCTCCAGTTGGTCTTCAGCGACCATTAGCTGACGTATAGATATCGATTCCATCTTGTTCGATTTGCTTTTTGAAGAAAGGGCGAATGTGGCGATGATTTGCGATCAGATCAACATCGCAGCCAAGCAAGCCCTTCAAATATTGTGAGGCTTCTATGTAATTATAGAATTTGGGAGGCATCGTGACAAAGAGGTCAACGTCGCTCCCCTCTTTATGACTATTACGTGCTACAGAGCCAAAAAGGCGCATAGAAGAGATGCCATACCGAGAGCGTAGTTCGTCAGCATGTGAACTCAGGATATCTATACATTCAGCTCGTGTAATCATTGTTCCATAGTTTTACATCGCAAAGATAAGAAAAATTTAGCAAACGACGTTCATTGTGAACTGTATTTTTTGCAAAGATAGTGAAAATTCTTGGAAAACGACAAAAAATAGAAGATTAAATTTTGGAAAAACAAGTCAAGTAACAGTTGAAGATTTAAGCAATAATTTTTGTAATCTTCAGAAAAAGGCGCTTTTCTTGATTTACCCTACACCCTACACTCAAATCTTCTGGAATGCCGATGTATAAAGGGATTGAGGTGAGTGTAGGGTCAAGACCACCCTACACTCACCCTACACTGACCCCTCACTCAGACATTACCAGTCATAGTCCTCCACATAGCTGTCGAAACGGATGTCTTCTTTCCAGCCAGCCTCACGGAAGAGGCCGCGAATCTCCTCTTGGGTGGCAGGAGAGATGAGACGCGTGCCGTTGCGATACTCATAATAGTAGGTCTTGCAATGACTGGCAATGAGATTGGTGCGTACGAATGGTTCTACCTTTCGAGGCATATCGTTGTTGAAGATATGCATCATACCTCGTGCAAACTTCACCTTAGCCGAATGGCGAAATAGAGAACATTGCTCTGTGCCCACATGCTGATAACGCGGATTGACGCAATGATAAGTGCTTCGTGAATCAGGTAACTGCTGACCCACCAGATAGTGCAGGCAATGCCCTTTTAGAGGGCACTGCTCTGTAAAACAAACGGTGTAGCCACTTAGGGCTTTCTCCTTGAAGATTTCCTGTTCTGTCATAGTTCTAACAATTTTATTCATGCTGCTTTCAATGGTACTGCTTTGTAATAGGATGTGTGGCCTCTGCTGGTGCTGTCGTATTCCAGCAGCTTCATGGCCTGCCCCAGGCGGACCCTTGTGCTCATGGTGTCAGGAACCGTTGGATACTTGTCCTGAATGACGCCTAGCAATTCTGAGGTGTTCATCGACTTCACATGTTCGCCCTCCTCAGGCTTGCGGAACAGGGCCTCCTGCGTCAGCGGACTGTAATCCGATGCCTGACCATCAGGCGACTTAGTAGAGAACTCCACCTTTCCGTTCAGCTGGTTGCGACGGAATTGGTAGTGTTCGTTCAAGAATTGCTCAGCAGCAAGTGCCGAGACCACAGAGGCTTGAAGTGCCTCACCCTTAATGAGTAAGTTTTTCTCCATAATAATAGATTAAATCGAAAATTAGTAAATGGTCATAGGCTACGCTTTTCATGGCGTGCTTTTCACAGTGCAAAGTTACTAAATAAAATTGCGGTATGCAAATTTTCACCCCAAATTTCATGTTAAAATCTGTTTAATTAACACTTCGATTTAGCAGAAAAACAAACAAGTATTAAGGCTGGTCATCGATGCTGTTCATGCAAACTATCAGTCCGACGGGCACGGACTGCCAGTTCGCAGCCTACGGAATCAGAGTTTGCTGCCTACGGAAAAACAGCGAGCTTTCCTTTTCTTCTCCATTAGCTTTCTTTCAGTATTCTGCTACGTCCATAATGACGTCTGAGTGTAGGGTGAGGTAAAGGTGAGTGTAGGGTCAAGGACACCCTACACCCCTCTCAATCCCTTTGTACATCGGCATTCCAGAAGATTTGAGTGTAGGGTGGGGGTTAAATTTTCTTTCCAATTATTTGGTGGATTCAAGAAAATGCTTTATTTTTGCAGACACTATGGAGACTGTCGTACTAAAAAACCTAAGCATTGGTTATGCTACTAAAGGAAACTCTAAGGTTGTAGCTCAGGGACTTAATGCCGCTATCAATAGCGGTGAATTGACGTGCCTGTTGGGTTGTAACGGTGTTGGTAAGTCAACGCTGTTGCGTACGCTGTCTGCCTTTCAGCCAGCATTGGATGGCGACGTGATGCTCTGTACACCTCAGGCGTCAGACATCAAACCTCTGACTTCTTTCACTGACAAGGAATTGAGCCGTCTGATAGGTATTGTGCTGACGGAGAAGCCCGATGTGAGGAATATGATGACTGATGATTTGGTGGGTATGGGACGTTCGCCTTATACGGGTTTCTGGGGTACTTTGACAGCAAATGACCGTCAGATAGTTTCGGAAGCCATCAGTATGGTGGGTATCGAGTCGTTACGAGGTCGTATGATTCATACGCTGAGTGATGGTGAACGCCAGAAGGTTATGATAGCCAAGGCGCTGGCTCAGCAAACACCTATCATTTATCTGGATGAACCAACAGCCTTCCTTGATTATCCCAGCAAGGTAGAGATGATGCAGTTGTTGCGACGTTTGGCTCACCAAGAGCAAAAGACCATTTTCCTCTCTACCCACGATGTAGAGTTGGCATTACAGTTGGCTGACTGCCTGTGGCTCATGGAACAAAATCAGCTGAGTGTGGGTACACCACGCCAGTTAGCTGACAATGGTGCGTTAAGTCGTTTTGTAGAGCGCGATGGCATCGTATTCGAGCGTGACAGCCTGACGCTCAGAGTCACAAAGTCGACATAACGACATATTGAAATGTAAGCACATACCAAAACGAGAGAAATGAAGAAATATGATTGAGGGACATGGTGATGACATCTACCGCTACGATGAACTGGTGAAGATGAACTTCAGCAGCAACATCTTTCAGCATGCCGACCATTCGGCACTGAAGGCGCATCTGGCTGAGCATTTAGACCTCATCAACAACTATCCTGCCCCTCGTCCTCGTCGTTTGGAGAAACTGATAGCCCAGAAGGAAGGTATCGTGCCCGAAGCTGTCATGGTAACCAATGGCTCTACCGAAGCCATTTATCTGATAGCCCAACTATTCCATCATAGTGCTTCCATCATACCACAGCCAACCTACAGCGAATATGCTGATGCCTGTCGGATATTCGACCATATTATCTCTTACGAAAATACTGATGATTTGACGTCGTTGCCAGCTGACCGCGTTTACTGGATATGCAATCCCAACAACCCGTCAGGCAATGTATTGAAGAAAGGCTTTGTCGACTATATTGTACGCCGTTCTCCACGTTATACCTTTGTCGTCGATCAGTCGTATGAGACTTATACGCGCGAACATCTGTTATCAGCTCGCGAGATGATGGGGCTGCCCAACCTCTTTATCCTCCATTCATTGAGCAAGACCTACGCCGTACCAGGCTTGCGACTGGGTTATGTGACTGCCGACCCCAGCCTGATTGAAATGCTGCGTTCGTTGCGACAGCCTTGGACAGTCAATGCGTTGGCTATTGAGGCGGGTGTGTTCCTTTTAGAACATGGCCAGCCAGCCATTCCCAACCTCACAACCTATTTGGAAGAGACAGAGCGGTTGCGTCAGGCATTGCGCAATATTGAAGGCATTCGTGTCTTTGAAACCAAGACCAACTATATGCTTTGTGAGATATCGCCGACCTCAGCATCCAAGTTGAAAGACTATCTGATACATGAGCACGGCATACTGATTCGTGACTGCTCAAATTTCTACGGATTGTCTAATCACTTTTTCCGCGTGTCGGCACAAAAACCAGAAGAAAACGATGCACTCGTTGAGGCTATTAAAGAGTTCATGAAGTTGCAAAATGCCCCGTCAAACGATAATAAACGTTAAAAAGACATCATTTCTTATTTCTCGTTTCTCATTTCTCATTTAAATGTAGTACCTTTGCACCCGTTCAGTGGAATGGGAGACTCGCAAGAGCCTCTCATTTTCTATTTAATTAACAGATATATGATAGATAAGAACATCATTAAGACTGCCGTAAATGAGTGGCTCGCAAAAGGCGACTACTATCTGGTGGATTTGGAGATGACGGCCGATGACCGTATTGTGATTGAAATTGACCACGCCGATGGTGTGTGGATAGAGGATTGTGCCGAACTGAGCCGTTTCCTGCAGGAACGTTTAGGCGAAGAATTAGGTGATTACGAGTTGGAAGTTGGCTCTGCCGGTATTGGCCAGCCATTTAAGGTTATTCAGCAGTATCGTAACCACGTGGGTAAAGACGTGGAGGTGCTGACTGCTGACGGCAAAAAGCACCAGGGCATGCTGAAGAGTGTGTCGGATGATGACAGCCAGTTTGTTGTTACCGTTAAGGAAAAGCAGCAGGTAGAGGGCAAGAAGCGCCCTGTTCTGGTAGAGGTCGACAAGACTTTTGTCATCAGCGAGATCAAATCTTGCAAGTATCTGCTGAACTTCAAGTAAAATCGGTAAATCAGTAAATGTGTAAATCGGTAAATAAAAAGATATAATTATGGCAACAAAGAATGAGAAAGGCCCATCAATGATTGAGACCTTTCAGGAATTTAAAGAGACAAAGAACATCGATCGTACCACACTGGTAAGCGTGCTCGAAGAGAGTTTCCGCAACGTCATTGCCAAAATGTTTGGTTCCGACGAGAACTTCGACGTCATTGTCAACCCCGACAAGGGTGACTTCGAGATTCATCGCAACCGTATTGTGGTGCCCGATGGCGAAGTGAAGGATGAGAACAAGGAGATAGCCCTCTCTCAGGCTCAGAAGATTGAGCCCGACTACGAGGTGGGCGAGGAAGTGTCAGAGGAGGTAGAGTTCCAGAAGTTTGGCCGTCGTGCCATCCTGAACCTGCGTCAGACACTGGCTTCTAAGATTCTTGAATTGGAGCATGACTCACTCTATCAGAAGTACAAGGACAAGGTTGGTCAGATTGTCAGCGCTGAGGTTTACCAGATGTGGAAGCGCGAAGTGCTGCTTATTGACGACGAAGGTAACGAACTCCACTTGCCGAAGGGCGAGCAGATTCCTTCCGACAACTACCGTAAGGGCGAGACCATCCGTGCCATCGTCAAGGAGGTGCAGAACGAGAACAACAATCCGCGTATCATCCTTTCGCGTACCTCTAACCAGTTCCTTGAGCGTATGCTCGAAGCTGAGGTACCTGAGATTCAGGACGGTCTGATTACCATTCGTCGCATTGCCCGCATGCCAGGTGAGCGTGCCAAGATTGCTGTCGAGAGCTACGACGACCGTATCGATCCGGTAGGCGCTTGTGTAGGTGTGAAGGGTAGCCGTGTGCATGGTATCGTTCGCGAGATGTGCAACGAGAATATCGATGTCATCAACTACTCAAGCAACACCTCACTCTTTATCCAGCGTGCTTTGTCACCAGCAAAGGTAACCAGCATTACCCTCAATCCTGAGGAGCACAAGGCCGAGGTCTATCTGCAGCCCGAGGAGGTAAGTCTGGCTATCGGTAAAGGTGGTTTGAACATCAAGTTGGCTTCTATGCTGACTGAATATACTATTGATGTGTTCCGCGTGGTTAGTGAAGCTGATGCCGACGAGGATATCTACCTCGACGAGTTCTCAGACGAGATTGACCAGTGGATTATCGACTCTATCAAGGCCATCGGTCTTGACACCGCCAAGCAAGTTCTCAACGCTCCACGTGAGATGCTGATTGAGAAGGCCGACCTCGAGGAAGAGACAGTCGACCACGTATTGGAAGTGCTCAAGGCAGAGTTTGAGTAATTACGAATTAACAATTACGAATTACGATTTTTCAATTATCAATTTTCAATTATCAATTTGAATAGATGGGAGTCAGATTAAATAAAGTATTATCAGAACTGAATATAGGACTTCAAACGGCAGTTGATTTCCTAAAAAAGAAGAGCGAGTTGGGCGAAATCAAGGACGATGCCACGTCGAACACCAAGATTTCCGACGAGCAATATGAAGCACTGGTCAACGAGTTTAGCACCGATAAGGCTGTGAAGACTCAGGCTGAGCAGTTGTTCATTAAGAAGCCCAAGGAAAAGAAGGTCGAGAAGCCCGCTGCGCCAGAGAAAGCTGTTACCAAGAGCGATGAGCTGTTGGAGCAGCGTCCGCAATTAAAGACTTTGGGCAAGATTGACCTGGACAGCGTTGGCAAGCCCAAAGCTGCACCAGTGTCAGAGCCTGTGGCTGCTGCCGAACCACAGGAAGAAGAAACGCCTAAGGAGGAAGAGGTCGTAGTTGTTGAAACACCCCAGAAAGCCTCTGAAGAAGTTGTAGAAGAGCCCGAGCAGGAAGAAGAAGTGTTTGACGATGTCACTGATGACGACGACAACGATAAAGTCGAGAAGGAGGATGCCAAGGCCGAAGACGAGCCTCAGGCTCCTACGCTGGCTAAGACGCCTGGCGACTTTATCAAGCCTGCCACACAGTTGAACGTGTTGGGTAAGATTGATCTCTCGACCCTCAACCAGAGCACGCGCCCCAAGAAGAAGACCAAGGAAGAGCGTCGCAAGGAGCGTGAGGAGAAGGCTGCCGGTGAGCGCAAGAAGCGTGAGCGTATCCGTCAGGGTAAGGTGGATATTGAGGCAGCTGCCAAGCAGGCCAGTCAGCAGGGCAAGAACAACAAGAACGCCAACAACAATGGTAAGAACAATAACAACCAGCAGCAGAATCAGCAGGGTGGTAAGAAGAACAAGAAGAACCGCCCCGTGAAGCCGCTGGAGGTTGACGACGAGGCAGTAGCACGCCAGGTCAAGGAGACGCTGGCCCGACTGACGTCGAAGACCAACCAGAACAAGAAGGGTGCCAAGTATCGTAAGGAGAAGCGCGACGCCGTTGCTGAGCGCATGAACGAGGAAATGGCAGCCGAGGCAGCTGAGAGCAAGGTGCTGAAGCTGACCGAGTTCGTAACCGTTTCTGAGTTGGCCACCATGATGAATGTGGGTGTCAACCAGGTTATCGGTACCTGCATGTCTATTGGTATCATGGTGTCTATCAACCAGCGTCTGGATGCTGAGACTATCAACATTGTTGCTGACGAGTTCGGCTTTACCACAGAGTATGTGTCTGCCGAAGTACAGAATGCCATTACTGAGGAAGAGGACGACGAGAACGATCTGATCAGTCGCGCTCCAATCGTAACGGTCATGGGTCATGTTGACCACGGTAAGACATCGTTGCTCGACTATATCCGCAACACCAACGTGATTGCTGGTGAGGCTGGTGGTATTACACAGCACATCGGTGCCTATAACGTGAAGCTGAAGGACGGTCATAGCATTACCTTCCTCGACACCCCTGGTCACGAAGCCTTCACGGCCATGCGTGCCCGTGGTGCTCAGGTGACGGATATCGCTATCATCATCGTCGCTGCCGACGACTCCGTGATGCCTACCACCAAGGAGGCTATTGCCCATGCCCAGGCAGCTAACGTCCCAATGGTGTTCGCTATCAACAAGATTGATAAGCCCGGTGCCAACCCTGATAAGATTCGTGAAGATCTGGCCAACATGAACCTCTTGGTAGAGGACTGGGGCGGTAAATACCAGTGCCAGGAAATCTCTGCGAAGAAGGGTATTGGCGTCTATGAACTGTTGGAGAAGGTGCTGCTCGAAGCCGAGATGCTTGACCTGAAGGCCAATCCTAACCGTAAGGCTACAGGTAGCATTATCGAGTCATCGCTCGACAAGGGTCGTGGCTATGTATCTACCGTTCTTGTATCTAACGGTACGCTGAAGATAGGTGATGTGGTTATTGCCGGTACCGCCTGGGGCCGTGTCAAGGCTATGTTCAACGAGCGTAACCAGCGCATCGAGAAGGCTGGTCCTGCTGAGCCCGCTATCATCTTAGGTCTGAATGGTGCACCTACGGCTGGTGACTCGTTCCACGTGATGGAGACGGAGCAGGAAGCTCGTGAGATTGCCAACAAGCGTATCCAGTTGCAGCGTGAACAGAGTCTGCGCACTACGACGAAGCTTGGTCTTGACGAACTGTCACATCGTATTGCTTTGGGTGAGTTCCACGAGTTGAACATCATCGTGAAGGGTGATACCGACGGTTCTATCGAGGCTCTGTCTGATTCGTTCATCAAGCTCTCTACTGAGAAGGTGCAGGTCAACGTCATCTCGAAGGCTGTCGGTCAGATTTCCGAGAACGATGTCATGCTGGCCAGCGCATCAGAGGCTATCATCATCGGTTTCCAGGTACGTCCTTCTGCCGACGCCCGTCGTGCTGCTGATCGTGAGGGTGTTGAAATCAATACCTACTCAATCATCTACGATGCTATCGACGATGTGAAGTCCACCATGCAGGGTATGCTTGACAAGGTTAAGAAAGAGGTTATCTCTGGTGAAATCGAGGTTAAGCAAGTCTTCAAGATTTCGAAGGTTGGTACCGTTGCCGGTGGTCTCGTTACCGATGGTAAGGTACACGCGAAGGACAAGGCTCGCGTTATCCGTGACGGTATCGTGATTCATACTGCTGCCATCGATGCCCTGAAACGTTATAAGGACGACGCTAAGGAAGTGGCTACAGGTTTGGAGTGCGGTATCTCATTGGTTAACTTCAACGACATCCAGGTGGGCGATATCATCGAGACCTTCACTGAGATTGAGGTAGAACAGAAACTTTAAAGTGAAGAGTGAAGAGTGAAGAGTGAAGAATTTGCTTCCGCACAGAATGTAAATAATGAGTTTGTACGTCAGGTAGCTGAACAGAAATATGAGTTCGGATTTACCACCGACGTACATACTGAAATCATAGAGAAAGGGCTGAACGAGGATATCGTTCGGCTCATCTCTGCTAAGAAAGGGGAGCCTGAGTGGATGCTCGAGTTCCGCTTAAAGGCATTCCGTTACTGGAAAGAACAGACGGAGCCTAAATGGGGTCATGTGCATGTGCCTGAGATTGACTATCAAGGCATTTCGTACTATGCCGACCCGATGGCCAGCAAACCTAAGGGCGACGGCAAGATTGACCCTCAGCTGGAGAAGACATTCGATAAGTTAGGTATCCCCCTCGAAGAGCGTCTGGCTCTCAGTGGCAATACAGCAGTCGATGCCATCATGGACTCTGTCAGCGTGAAGACCACCTTCAAGGAGAAGCTACGCGAAAAGGGTGTTATCTTCTGTTCCATCGGTGAGGCTATCAAGGAGCATGGCGACTTGGTGCGTCAGTATTTAGGTACGGTTGTGCCTTACAAAGATAACTTCTTTGCTGCTTTGAACTCGGCGGTATTCAGCGATGGCTCGTTTGTCTATATCCCCAAGGGTGTTCGCTGTCCCATGGAGCTCAGTTCGTATTTCCGCATCAATGCCCGCAATACGGGTCAGTTTGAGCGTACGCTGATTGTGGCCGATGACGATTCGTACGTCAGTTATCTTGAAGGCTGTACGGCTCCCATGCGTGACGAGAACCAGCTGCATGCGGCCATCGTCGAGATTATCGTGATGGATAGGGCAGAGGTCAAGTACTCTACCGTACAGAACTGGTATCCAGGCGACGAGAACGGCAAGGGCGGCGTGCTGAATCTGGTGACCAAGCGTGGTGACCTGCGTGGCGTAGATTCTAAACTATCGTGGACGCAGGTTGAGACGGGCTCGGCTATCACATGGAAATATCCCTCGTGCATCCTGCGTGGTGACAACAGTGTGGCGGAGTTCTATTCCGTGGCCGTCACCAATAATTATCAGGAGGCCGATACGGGCACGAAGATGATTCATATCGGCAAAAACACCAAGTCGACGATTATTTCGAAGGGTATCTCGGCAGGCCACTCGCAGAACTCGTATCGTGGATTAGTACGTGCAGCCTCGACAGCCGATAATGCCCGTAACTATTCATCGTGCGACTCGCTGCTGTTAGGTTCGGACTGTGGTGCACACACCTTCCCCTATATGGATGTACACAACGACAGCGCCATTTTCGAACACGAGGCTACGACCTCGAAGATTTCCGAGGACCAGCTTTTCTACTGTAACCAGCGTGGCATCCCAACAGAACAGGCCGTCGGGCTCATTGTCAACGGTTATGCCAAGGAGGTGCTGCAGAAGCTACCGATGGAGTTTGCCGTTGAGGCTCAGAAACTGCTCAGCGTCTCGTTGGAAGGTACTGTAGGATAAAACCAATAAGCGATGTGACTTTTGCCACATCGCTTATTTCTTATGATAGTCCTTCTATTTCTCCGTTTTCTATAGTGATACGTTCGGCCTGCGGACTCTTTGGCAGTCCTGGCATACGAACCATATCGCCGGCTATGGCTACAATCATCTCGCTACCGCAGTTCAGAATGACGTCGCGGATGCGGATGGTAAAGCCCTCGGGCGAACCATAGCGTGTGGAGTCTGCCGAGAAGGAGAACTGCGTCTTGGCAATGCAGACGGGGTAGTGGGCTATGGCGCCATCATCGTCGGTAAAGGTGGCACGCAGGCTTTCCAGCTTCTTTTTGACCTTCTGACCATACTCCACAGCCGATGCACCATAGATACGCTTGCATACCTTCTCAATCTTGTCCTCCAGGCAGTCGGCTTCCTTATAGGTAAAGCGGATGGGCAAAGGCTGCTGTTTGTCGATGGTGTCGACGACGAGCTGTGCCAAATCCACGGCACCCTCACCACCTTTCAGGAAGGCTTCGTTGACAGCAAAGCCCACCTCCAAGTCCTCACAGTTCTTGCGAACAATGTCAATCTCTTCGTCGGTATCGAAGTCGAAGCGGTTCAGCGTCACAATGACAGGCTGTCCGAAGCCCTGCATGTTGCGGATATGCCGGTTCAGGTTCTTCAGTCCTTCAGTCAGTCCCTTGGCGTTTGGCTCCTTGATGTTATCAAGACTGACGCCACCATGCATCTTCAGTCCCTGTGTCGTAGCCACGATGACCACCAGACGGGGGTGTAAACCAGCCTTACGGCACTTGATGTCGAAGAATTTCTCGGCACCAAGGTCGGCTCCGAACCCTGCCTCCGTCACCACATAGTCGCAATATGTCATAGCCATCTTTGTGGCCAGCACACTGCTGCAGCCGTGGGCGATGTTGGCAAACGGCCCGCCGTGTATAAAGGCTGGCGTATTTTCTGTTGTCTGTACAAGATTCGGGTTGAGGGCATCTCTCAACAACACGGTAATGGCACCGGCTACACCGAGGTCTTTCACGCGGAAGTGCTTGCCGTCGGCAGTAACACCCAACACGATGTTCTCAATACGCCGCTGCAGGTCTTCCTCGCTGGTAGCCAGACAGAGGATGGCCATCAGTTCGGAGGCTGGCGTGATGTCGAACCCCGTCTCAGATACCACCCCGTCGCCTCGCAGACCTGTCACCACATTGCGCAGCGCACGGTCGTTCACGTCGAGCACGCGCTTCCAGTATATCTCACGCAGCGAGAAGCCGTCCTTGCGGTGCTGGTAGATATAGTTGTCGAGCAGGGCGCTGATGGTGTTGTGGGCAGAGGTTACGGCATGGAAGTCGCCTGTGAAGTGCAGGTTTATCTTCTCCATTGGCAACACCTGGGCATAGCCGCCACCGGCAGCACCGCCCTTGATGCCGAAGCAGGGGCCTAATGACGGTTCGCGCAGGGCTACAGCCGCCTTCTTGCCAATCTTATTCAGGCCCAGTGTCAGACCGATGCTGACGGTGGTCTTACCAATACCAGCCTTTGTGGGACTGATAGCCGTTACCAGAATCAGCCGACTCTGTTTCACCTTCTTTTCGTCAATGAGGTTCACAGGCACCTTGGCCATAAAACGTCCGTATGGCTCAATATCCTCAGGCGGAATACCCAACTGTGCCGCGATATCGCCAATTGGCTTCAGTTCGCATTCGCGTGCAATCTGTATGTCAGTCTTCATAGAATTGTTGATAGATTAGATCTTAATATTGTTACCGTTTCAGACCGCAAAGATAGTAACAGTTTCTTAAATAACAAAAAAATAACCTCGAAAATTACTCACAGTCAGCCACAAAAGATAATAAGCAGCGAGCAGAACTCCGTAAATCGCGACGGTGAGCCCGACGGAAGGATGCAACCCCTCAATCGTAGCACCCGGAATGGTGGCTATATATAATAAGGTGGTATTCAGCAAGCCCACCATGCTGGCAAGGACAACCCCCAGTGAGGGGATGAGCAATGTTCCCAAGGCAAGGTAGAGGATGAGGGTGGCTGCTGGTATAACGATGAAGTTGGTCAACAGAAAGTAGCACGAGAAGCGTCCAAAATAGTAGGCTATCAGTGGTACCACGCCAATCTGTGCTGCTACAGACACCGCCACTATACCCCACAGCCAGCTTACAGCACGATGTGTCATCAGATATTCTGCCGAAAATGGTCTGTAGAAGAGGGGGACGAATAATAGGATGGAGAAAACGGCCATAAACGACATTTGGAAACCGACATCGAACAAAGCCTTTGGTGTGACCAGCAGCATGACGATGGCAGTAAAAGCCAGCGTGTTGACAGACATCTTCTGCCGATGCCCTAATGCCAACAGGGCATAAACCGTCAGCATGATAGCCGAACGAACCACACTGGCAGACATGCCCGTCAGGAACACAAAAGCCCAGATGCTGAGTACTGTCGCTACCTGTGTTATCATCTGCCAGCGTCGCCCTACTACCAGCATTGACAGTAAGGCGTAGATGATGCCTAAGTGCAAGCCGCTCAGCGCCAAGACGTGCGAGGCACCCGTCTTCGAGTAGGTCTCTTTCAGTTCCTTTGTCAGTGCCGACCTGTCGCCTAAAGCCATTGCTGCCACCACCGCATATCGGTCATCTGATAATCCTGCAGTCTCCAAGCGTTCCAACAGCAGGCTCCTTTGGTGCAGGAAATACTGTTGGGTGCGCTCTATGCGCGACGCCTCTCCCTCGCCCGCCTTCTGCATGTTCATCTCTATGACCAACACCCCCAACATCATAGCGCATAGGGCAATGCCTGCGGTTTGCACCTTACCCCACCGCCCCAGCAGAGCAGTAGCAATAACCATGACTGATAATAGCAGTAGGCAGAAAGGTATAGACAGCAACATGCGGCTGCCCAAAACAATACCCGCCATCATGCAGACGGCGGGTATCAGTAATGGTGCAGTATGCATTATCGAGGACATAATGCTCAATGCTTAATATTTATTGTTTATTGTTTATTGTTTAATGTTTATTGTTTATTGTATCAAGTTCTCGCCAGTCATGTCGGCAGGCTGCTCCAATCCCATGATGTGCAGTATTGAGGGAGCCACGTCAGCCAGACGACCGTCCTTCACCGTAGCCGAGTTGTTATTGGTGACGTAGATGAAGGGCACGGGGTTCAGCGAGTGCGCCGTATTGGGCGTACCGTCGGGGTTGATGGCGTTGTCGGCATTACCGTGGTCGGCAATGATGATGGCCTCGTAGTCGTTAGCCTTGGCAGCCTCGATAACGTCTTTCACGCAGTTGTCGACAGCCCATACAGCCTTGGCAATGGCGTTGTAGACACCCGTGTGACCCACCATGTCGCCGTTGGCGAAGTTAACCACGATGAAGTCGTACTCCTGCGTGTTGATGGCACCCACCAGCTTGTCCTTCACCTCGTAGGCACTCATTTCAGGCTTCAAGTCGTAGGTAGCTACCTTTGGCGACGGCACCAGTATGCGGTCCTCCCCCTCGTAGGGAGCCTCGCGCCCGCCGTTGAAAAAGAATGTTACGTGCGCATATTTCTCCGTCTCAGCCGTGTGCAGCTGCTTCTTGCCCTGTTTGCTCAGGTATTCGCCCAGCGTGTTCTCGACGTTCTCTTTGGGGAAGAGAATGTTCACACCCTTGAAGTTAGCGTCGTATGGCGTCATGCAGTAATACTGCAGTCCGGGAATAGTCTTCATACCCTGTTCAGGCATGTCTTCCTGCGTCAGCGCAATGGTCATCTCCTTGGCGCGGTCGTTGCGGAAGTTGATGAATATCACCACGTCGCCCTCCTCGATGCATCCATTGACCGCAGCATTGTGGATGGGCTTGACAAACTCATCCGTCACGCCCTCGTCGTACGATTCCTGCATGGCCTTTACCATGTCGGTAGCCTGTTTGCCCGTGCCGTTCACTATCAGGTCGTAGCCCTCCTTCACGCGCTCCCAACGCTTGTCGCGGTCCATCGCGTAGAACCGCCCCACAATGCTGGCAATAGCCGCATCGTTCTCGGCACATACCTTCGTCACCTGCTCAATGAAACCCTTGCCGCTCTTCGGGTCTGTGTCGCGACCGTCCATGTAACAGTGTACAAACACCTGATTCTTCAGCCCGTAAGCCTTACCAATCTCTATCAGTTTAAACAGGTGGTCCAGGCTCGAGTGTACGCCGCCGTCCGACGTCAGTCCCATCAGGTGCAGCTTCTTGTTGTGCTCCTTAGCGTATGTGTACGCCGCCTTTATCTGCGCGTTGTCCATGATCGAGCCGTCCTTGCAGGCACGGTTAATCTTTACCAGGTCCTGATACACGATGCGCCCCGCACCTATGTTCAGGTGTCCCACCTCCGAGTTACCCATCTGTCCGTCGGGCAGTCCCACGTCCTCGCCCGATGCCGCCAGCTGGGCGTGCGCCGATGTAGCCGTCAACAAGTCCAGGTAAGGCGTTGGCGTATTAAATATCACGTCCCCCTTACCATGTTTACCGATTCCCCATCCGTCGAGAATCATCAAAAGAGCTTTCTTTGCCATACTAATTAATTTATTTTTTCTGTTAAACTTACGTTTCTTAAAATCGGGTGCAAAGGTACAAAATTTATTTGTATGGTTGCTATTATCAAGATTCTTTTTTGCATAAATTTGGAAATTTAGAAAATAGTTTGTAACTTTGTGACGTAAACTAAACGAACGATGGCTTATATAGGTGAACTGATATCAATAGGTGTGGCATTCTCGTGGACGGCGACAGCGCTGTTGAGCGAGTTTGGCTCAAAGCGTCTGGGCAACCTGACGCTGAATGTATTACGCATGTTTTTAGCATTAGTGTTCTCGCTGGTGCTTTTTGGTGTGGTAACGGGGAGTCCCTTACCTGCAGGAGCTTCGGCAGAGGCTGCCGGCTGGATGCTGCTGTCAGGACTTGTGGGCTATGTGATAGGGGACTATTGCCTCTTCCAGTGTTACATTATCATAGGTTCACGCTATGGACAGCTCTTTATGACACTGGCTCCATTGGCGGCAGCCTTGATGGCGTGGGTGACGCTGGGTCAGCGGATGACACAGATGAGCATCGTGGCTATGTTGGTGACACTCTTAGGTATCAGCATCTCTGTATTGGGACGTGGCGAACATCACAGGGTAACGCTGAAATTGCCTCTCAACGGTGTGCTGTTTGCTATAGGAGCTGCTGTTTGTCAAGGCATTGGGTTGGTGCTGAGTAAGATCGGTATGGACCATTACGAACTATCTGCAGACATGCCTGATTGGCTGGTGCCCTTCAATGCTAACTTCTATCGTTGCATTGCAGGCATCATCGGCTTTGGTCTATTGTTGTATTTCCGTGGCGAAATCGGCCTTTTACGCGAGGCGATGCACGACAGGAAGGGGCTTAGCGTGGCTACAGCCACCACGATCTTCGGCCCCTTTGTGGGGGTAGGCTTCTCACTGATGGCTATTCAATATACGGCAGCAGGTATTGCCTCGACGTTAATGGCTATGACGCCCATAATCATCCTGCTACCCTCATATTGGCTTTTCCATGAGAAAATTACATGGCGAGCCGTCCTCGGAGCCATCATTTCCGTATTCGGAGTCAGCCTGTTTTTCCTTGGATAGAAAACGGGGTTACCGCTGTCCTTCCGTTTCTTCACGCTTGGCTTTGTAAAAACGATCTACAAAGTCTATTTGCTTGCGGTTTGGCACCATAATGAGTGAGGCACCGTTGCTGAACTGCATCGTGGTAGGTTTGCTTTCATCGAACGTAGGCCAATAAGGCAGACCCTTTCCATTGGGATTACCTGTCTTGGCGAAGTTTACCCAGTACTGTTGCAGCATTTCAGCAACAGCAGCTTCGTGTGGATATTTATCGGGCTGAGACAGAAACTCGTTGTTCAGATACAGAATATCGTCAGCATGGGCCACACCCTTACGACGCGGATCCTGCGAGAAACTACGTGTAGAAGGTTGGGCCAGATAAGCAGCGTACGCACCACTCTTACCTGTCTTGGCTTGCAGGCTTACCCAAGCATAGGATGGCCAGGCGAAGCCCATATCACGGAAGGCATCGCCAAAGCCGTGCCATGCTTCGTCGTTAGTATTGCCAGGATAGACTTTCAAAGCCTCATCGGCCCAATTGCCAAAGATGCCGTTAACCGTCTTCTTATAGTCCTCTGCTGTGATATTGCTTGGTGCAAAGAGGGCACCCTCATCGCTGTTAGTCATTACAATAACGGGCACATCATTGTATTCGCCACGCTCATAAAGACGGTATTGGTCGTCGCGGATGACATAGCCATCAACACAAGGCCAGAAACCAGCAAAGCCGACATTGCCGTCGCAAAGCTCCATAGCCGACATCTTGCGCATCTGTTTGAGGTTCTTTTTCTTCAAGTGTTTCTGGAAAGCCAGACCCTGCTGCTCGGCACCCTTTTGTGAGGCATCCAGACCCAACGTGCGGGGCTGATCGCTCCATGGGGCAAACGAACCACCACTATGGCTGATGACGGCACGGAAGAGTCCTTTAGTCAGAGGCGAAGCACAAAGCATGCTACAACTGATGGCACCAGCCGATTCGCCAAAGATGGTTACCTTTGAAGGATCGCCACCAAAGTTCTTGATGTTACGCTGTACCCATTTCAGTGCATATATCTGATCCAGTAAGCCATAGTTACCAGAGTGTCCGTCTGGCGACTCTTTGCTGAGTTCTGGATGAGCCATAAAACCTAAGGCTCCTGCACGATACTCGATGCTGACGATGACAACGCCACGACGGGCAAGACTTGTCCATAAGTCGCCACCATACCACTCCGTCTGGAAACTACCACCATGAATCCATACCATGACGGGCAGACGGTCTGTAACCGATTTGGCTGGCGTGGCGATAGCCAAATACAAGCAGTCCTCACTCATCATGTCGGCAGTACGACCAGGACGCGTGGGTTGTGGCACCCAAGGACCAAACTTGTCGCACACCCTGACACCTTCCCAAGCCTTGGCTGGCTGCGGAGCCTTCCAACGCAGGTCGCCAACAGGTGGCGCAGCATACGGTATTGCCCGATAGACGGCCAGGTCGCCATCAACGATTCCCTGAACGTCGCCTGTTTCCACGTGTGTTTTCATCAGAAGCTGTCCTTGTGCTTCTGTTACCAATATCAATAGTCCGATGACCAATAATGACAAACTCTTTCTCATCATATAAATTGTTTTTTCTTGTTTATTCGTAATCATCAATAACTGAATTCATGAAGTCCATCATGGGCTTGGCAGCACGGAACATGCGCTCCATCTCGTCAAGCCAATTGTCATTCTCAAAGAACGTATTTGAGACGGCATGCCACGCACAGTAATCTTTCAGACGCAGGTATTTGACATGAGGCCAGTCCTTTGGGAAACCAGAAGGACAGGTTTTCAACTTTGCTAAGCCAAAACCCTGTGGCTGGTCCCATTGCACCGCCACACTCCCAATATCGGTAGGCGTGTTAATGCTACTGGCCTCATCGTTTCCAAAATACTTCAGAAAGGTCTCGCTTTCGACACACTTGAGCCACTCTGCCGTATTACCCATCATCTCATTACGACACGAAGTCAGAATATTTGTTGGCAACCAGTAGTTACCAACGGCCAACAGACAATGGTCTGGTTCCAAATGTATATAATAACCACCTCTTAACGCCTTCTTGCCTTTGGCATTGATATAGGCACCAAGATGATTTTTATAGGGTGATTTATCTGCCGAGAATCGCGTGTCGCGATAGAAACGATAGGTGCAGTCCTTTACTTGCACGTGGGCAATCTCTGGGTCGAACGTTATAATCCGTTCAATAGCCTGCTGTATGCCACGTTCAAATTCGGCCCTGACAGCCTCATATTCCTTCTTATGTTCCTGAAACCATTCGCGGTTATTATTAGCCATTACCTGGCGCAGAAACTTCAATATTCTCTTTTGGTCCATATTGATAACATACTGTATTTCGGCACAAAAGTACAAATAAAAATTAAGACTACTCGCTTTTTCTTCAAAAAAGTTTGTATCTTTGCAGCGTTGATTAATAAAACATAGTAGCGTATGAAAGAGAATCGGATTATTGCGTCGGCCCTCATTGCATTGGGCATCTTATGTATGGGGTGGTTCATCAAAGCTGGCATCGACAACTTTGCCAACAAGGACCGCAAGGTAACGGTAAAAGGTCTGGCAGAGCGCGAAGTGCCTGCTGATAAGGTGACGTGGAGTATCGGAACAAAGGTAACAGGTAATGACCTACCCTTACTCTATGAAAATATCAATTTACAAACGGACAAGATTAAAAGGTTCTTAAAACAGAATGGACTCGACGAGAAGGAAATCACGGTGAACCCTCCTACAATCAGTGACCTTGAGGCTCGCGAATGGGGCGACAATCAGAAGAATTTCCGTTATATCGTCAACACGACGATTACTGTTGCGACCAACAAAGTGACAGAAGTCAACAAGGCCATCTTCAAGCAGGCAGAACTGCTGAAACAGGGTGTGGCCATCGAGAACAGCAATCCGCAATACGAGTATGCTTCGTTCCAACAGATGAAGCCTGAAATGATGGCTGAAGCTATCAAGAACGCACAGAAGACGGCAGAACAGTTTGCAGAGGCCAGTAAGTCAGACTTAGGACCTATACAGACAGCAGGACAAGGACAGTTCGAAATCGAAGACCGCGACCAGAATACGCCTTACATCAAGAAGTTACGCGTCGTAACCACCATCACATACTCGCTGAAAGACTAATTCAATTATACGATCCGCATTCTGACCCACAGCCAACGAGGGATGAGACGCCAGAAGAAAACAAGTAAGCGGTAACGCCAGTCGATAGTGATGATACTGTATCCGCGTTCTACTCCTTTTACGATTTGTTGTGCCACCTTGGCGGCATGAAGTTGCAGGGGATAATTGCTGCCACTGATGAGTGGCGTACGAACAAAACCTGGGCGGATATCGTGGATGCTGATATGATGTAAACGACGAATGTAGCAAAGCTGAGTAAGGCACTCTAAATAGTGGTTTACAAAACGCTTGGTGGCTGAGTAGGCTGGTGCGGCTCCAAGTCCTTTGGTACCGGCAATACTGCTGATAACAGCTATTTGTCCTTTCTGCTCAGGATGCTCTTCAAAATAGTGGAAAGCCGCTCCCACCATTCGCGTCATACCTACCGCATTGGTTTCGATGGTAGCTAGTTCGAGCTCCATATCGAGTTCCGTATTCTGATAGCCAATGCCTGAGCTGTGGAAATAAAGGTCCATTCCACCCATCTTGCCAATCAGCGTCTGCAAACGCTCTGTGGCATCTACTTTTGTCACGTCTATCTGCTCTGTAGCCACAATGTTTAAGTGCTTACGCTGAATCTGTTGTAGCAGTTCCTGTCGTCGTCCTGCAATACCTACCAGCCATCCTTTCCCAGCCAGCACTTTGGCCACTTCAAGCCCTATGCCCGAAGTCGCCCCCACAATAATTGCTCGTCGTTGTTCTTTCATAAAAGTAAGAATTACTTCGGCAAAGATACAACATTTTCTTGAGAAATATGAATTCTGTGAATAAATTAGTTTTCAAATATTTGGAAGATTGCATTTTAATTTGTATCTTTGTCCCCAAATCTTTGAGGTGTCACAGAACATCAGCAAATAAAAAGTATCAATCGCGAGTCCCAATACTTGATGCAGAACGATCCAGTCTGTCCTGTCAAGAAACCCAATGGTTGTTGGTTTCATGCTGGCTGCCTGCTTACGGTAGCCAGCATGTTATTGATAATATTTTTCGTCTATCTGATTTTTGATTCAGAAAAACAGATGGACAGGAATCGCGCGGAATATTCGGCCTATGAGATGGAGTACGAAGAGGCAATGAAGGCCTATGAGGCTGACTCTGTAAACCTGAAGGCGCACTATCAGCGTATTCTGGCTGAGATGGATGCAGCCCAGAACCGCAATGATTCATTGGCTGTTGCTGCCCTACAGGATAGTCTCAAGCGTTATAGTGAACCAGAATGGAATCCGCGTGGAGCCATCGGCGTCAACATTGGTGCTGCTTTTTTCGTTCTCTTCGCCTTGGTGATGCTGGTTCCCCTCGCCATTGGCCTCCTGCTACTCCTTTATTACCGCTATCGCAAGCGCAAGTGGCTTTCGGACTTTCAAACATCGTTTAATCCATAGTTTTACTTGGCAAAGATACAACTTTTTTCGATACTTTGTTCTTTCTTTCGGAAATAATTCGTATATTTGTCATATTGAGTATCGCCTTCTCAAAGAACTTTTGAGTTAAATACAGGCCGTTGTTGCTTTATGTTTCGAAGTTCATTTTGTTAAGGCAATAAAAAGCTTTTGCCTGCGTTATAATTAAAAACAGTTCATAATGAAACGAATCACACTAATATTTGCCTTTTTGGCTTTTCTCCTCGGAGTTAGGGCACAACAAAAAACAGAGCGTTCCCGTTTTGGCAAACTTCTACATAGAGCCCAACATGTTGCCAGGCCTGTCTCTAAAAGCTGGTTTACAGGTGGACTACCTCTTGCAGGGCAAGGAGACGCTGATGGGAAATACTACAACAAATACTGACTCTTTCCACCGTGTGGGCATCTCCATTCCTGCTGGCATATCCTACGAGTTTCACAATATGGTTGTTGACTTACGTTACAATATCGGATTGACCAACTTTTGTAACCACAAGGTGTTGGACGAAACTTGGCGCAGCAACTCCTTGTGGCTCACCCTTGGTTACCAGTTCAAAATGTAAGATGTTTACCTGCTGACCCAGACTTTATGGGAGCCGGCGCCTTTGGCCTTGATGCCTGAGTAGGGGTCGGCGACGAGTTTAGTGAGTTCGCGAGAAGCGGTGCTGTAGTTGAGGCCGTTGAGGTTGGCATATTCTTGCAATGTGATAAAGCCATGCCTGTCGATATGGCTTAATGCACGCTGCAGACGCTCTTCGAGGGTATAGGGCGAGGGCGATGTGGGGGTGCTGGGTGTGCGTTCAAAGGTGTTTTCTTTGTTGATGTCGTCCACCAACTTTTTGTCAACCTTGAAATTTACGCCCTTTACCCTTACGTGGTGGTATTTCTTCTGGGCTTTTTTCCCCTGTTTCTCTTGTTGGTTGTCTACGTCTGCCTTGTCGTCGGCAAATTCCAGCGACAGGGAGAATACTCCTAAGTTGTCGATTTTCATGGTGTGGCCCATCGGTAAATACGACTTCATGACGACTGCCAGCGTATCCAGTACGCCTCGAACAGTTGCCTCGCTGAAGGCAGGCGAGTTGGTATGAACGAGTTCCACAACCTTGTTGTAATCGAACTCCGTGTAGACTTGCATCTTGGGAAACTGTTTGCCTTCACTCCCGTTACCCATGCCTGTGGGCAATTCCTTTATTACATAATTTGCCATATTACCTATATTTTTTTCTATTTCACGTCGTGCAATCTATGTTTCACGTCGTGCAACGTAAATTGCACGTCCTGCAACTTACATTGCACGACCTGCAATTGAAATTGTCTGCAAAGATACAAAAAAATTGGTAAAATCTGCGTAATCTGCGGTAAATTTTGTACTTTTGCAGCGTTTTTCAGAAATAAGTAATATTAAGGGTACCATTATGGGGTCAGACAAGATTACAGAGCAGCCATCACGATTCGACCATTTGGAAGAGATGACGGTGGCGGAACTGCTGCAACATATAAATGAAGAAGACTATCGCGTTGCTGAGGCTGTTAAACGAGCTATTCCACAGATAGAACCCTTCGTGGAGGCATTGGAAGAACGCATGAAGAAGGGCGGGCGCCTGTTTTATATCGGTGCAGGTACCAGCGGACGATTAGGAGTGCTGGATGCCAGTGAGCTGCCTCCTACGTTTGGCGTATCTGACACGAAGGTAATAGGTATCATTGCTGGCGGTGACAGGGCATTGCGCCATGCTGTCGAGAAGGCAGAGGATATTACCGATCAAGGATGGAAGGATCTTCAGGCCCATGAGCCTACAAATAAAGATACGGTGTTAGGGATTGCAGCCTCTGGTTCAACACCTTACGTTGTTGGCGCCATCAAGTTGGCTAAGGAGAATGGCTTGTTGACAGGCTGTATTACCAGCAATCTCAATACCCCATTGGCTCAGTCTTCTGACTATCCCATCGAGACCATTGTTGGACCGGAGTTTGTGACAGGTTCCAGTCGTATGAAGAGTGGTACTGCCCAAAAGATGGTACTTAACATGATTTCCACAGCTCTCATGATTCGTATGGGTCGTGTCAAGGGTAATCGTATGATTAAGATGCAACTGAAGAATGCCAAACTGGTTGAACGTGGTACTCGTATGCTCATGGAAATGCTGGGTCTGAGCTATGATGAGGCTCAGCAACGACTGTTGGAGGCGGGGAGTGTAGCGGCAGCCTGCGATCTTGTGAATCAAAAATAGTGTAGTTCGCTTTGCAATCTCAATTTTTCTTCGTACCTTTGCACCCTAAAGAAAATGATACATTATGTTAGAAGTTAAGAACTTACACGCCAAGATAGGCGACAAAGAAATATTGAAGGGCATAGACCTGGTGGTGAATGACGGTGAGACGCATGCCATTATGGGACCCAACGGTTCGGGTAAATCGACGCTGAGTGCCGTGCTGGTGGGCAATCCGCTGTACGAGGTGACTGGGGGCGAGGCTTACTTTAACGGCAAGAATCTGCTGGACATGAGGCCTGAAGACAGGGCGCATGAGGGGCTGTTTCTGTCGTTCCAGTATCCGGTGGAGATTCCTGGTGTGTCGATGACGAACTTCATGAGGGCTGCCATCAACGAGAAGCGCAAGTATCAGGGGTTGGAGCCGATGAACGCTGCTGAGTTCCTGAAACTGATGCGCGAGAAGCGAAAGGTGGTGGAACTGGACGCGAAACTGGCCAACCGCTCGGTGAACGAGGGGTTCAGCGGGGGCGAGAAGAAACGCAACGAGATATTCCAGATGGCTATGCTGGAGCCGAAGCTGAGCATTCTGGACGAGACGGACTCGGGGCTGGACGTGGATGCTATGCGCATAGTGGCCGAGGGCGTGAACAAACTGCAGACGGCAGAGACGTCGTGTATTGTGATTACGCACTACGACCGACTGTTGGAGATGATCAGGCCGCAGTATGTACATGTGCTGTATAAGGGCAGGATAGTGAAGACGGGCGGGCCTGAGCTGGCGATACAGATTCAGGAGCATGGCTACGACTGGATAAAGGAAGAAATAGGGGAAGAGTAGGCATAATTAGAAATTAGTAATTAGAAATTTAGTAATTATGATTACTTCAGGCTCTGAACAGCAATATATTGATTTATACAAGCAGTGTCGCACGATGATTCACGAACACAGCAACGGTGTTATGAATAGCGTGCGCGATGAGGCTTTTGAGCGCTTTGCTGCTAACGGTTTTCCCAGCAAGAAGGTGGAGCGCTACAAATATACGGACATTCAGCAGCTCTTTGCCCCAGACTATGGTCTGAACCTGAATCGTTTGACGATACCAGTTGACCCCTATCATGCTTTCCGTTGTGATGTCCCTAATCTGTCGACAAGTCTCTATTTCGTAGTTAATGATGTTTTTTACCAAGACGAGAAGCCTAAAGGACACCTGCCAGAAGGCGTTGTCATCGGTTCGCTGAAAGAGCATGCCGCGCACCCCTCACCTCTCGTCTCTCAGCTCTACAACAACCTGGCTGGCAAGGCAAACGATGCCACCACCGACTTGAATACCATGCTGGCTCAGGATGGTCTGTACGTCTATGTGCCAAAGAATGTCAAGGTGGACCGTGCCATTCAGGTCATCAACATTCTGCGCAGCGATGTCGACCTGATGGTGAACCGTCGGGTGCTGATAGTCTTGGAGGCGGGTGCCGAACTGAAGATGCTGTTCTGCGACCATGCGGCTGACGACAGGAACTTCCTGGCCACGCAGGTCATTGAGGCCTACGTGGGCGAGAATGCCTCGCTGGACTTGTATTGCCTTGAGGAGACGCACCACAAGAGTGTGCGCGTCAGCAATGTCTATATAGACCAGCAACGTGACAGTCGGGTGAACCATAATGTGATTACCCTGCATAACGGTGTCACGCGCAACAAGCTGGATCTGACTTTCACGGGCGAGGGTGCCGAGTGCCAGTGTTATGGTTGCGTGATAGCCGACAAGCATCAGCATGTGGATAACAATACGCTGATTACCCATAAGGTGCCGCATTGCACGTCGAACGAATTGTATAAGTATGTACTCGACAATCAGGCAACGGGAGCCTTTGCCGGCAGGGTGTTGGTGGAACATGGTGCCCAGAAGACGACCTCGCAAATGACGAATCAGAATTTGACAGCCAGCAAGGAAGCAAGGATGTACACCCAGCCTATGCTGGAAATCTATGCTGACGACGTGAAATGTGCCCATGGCTCTACCGTCGGTCAGTTGAACGATGCCGCCCTGTTCTATATGCGTCAGCGTGGCATTTCGCTGGAGGAGGCTAAGGTGCTGTTGCAGAACGCCTTTATCAACGAGGTCATTGACAAGATGCAGCTTGAACCGTTGCGTGACCGTCTGCACTATCTGGTGGAGAAACGCTTCAGGGGAGAACTCAATAAATGTAAGGGATGCCAACTGTGTAAGTGAAGAGTGAATAGTGAAGAGTGAAGACAAAGCTTCGACATATTGCCCTGCTACTGATCATGGTACTTGCCATGATGTCAGCTTGTAATAATAACCACAAGACGGGTCCCGTTTCGTCGCATATCGATAGTGTGTTGTTCGAAGAGGGGCGCCTGAAGCATTATATGCACATGGTGGAGTTGGCCGACAGTTTCGAACAGTCAGGTCATCTTACAAAACTGAACGCTAACCGCTGGCGTGGTGTGGCATATTATCATCAGGGGCAATACCGCATGGCAGAGGTATGCTATAAGAAAGCACTTGAATGTGAGGTAAAGACGGACCAGGACCAGCTGTGTTATAACAAGGTAGCCAGACGTCTGTCGGAATTACTGTTGGTAAAAGGCGACTATGAAGGTGCATTGCGTGTCGCCATCCCTGCCATCGCCCAAATGGATAAGACGGGTATCGGGTCGGATATCGACTATGCCATCTTGTTGAATAATATCGGCTGCTGTCAGCTGAATCTTGGTCAGGACACAGAAGCCCAGAAGAGTTTCAATTCTGCCCGTGACCACTATACCAAGCGATGGCAGACAGACGTAACCAGCCGAGGATACCAAGAGGCCGTGCTGGGTACGGTATATACCAGCATGGCCTATATCAACACGCGTCGTTATGCTGAATCCATCTATTGGATTGACCGTACAGAAATGCTATTGGATAAATATCGCCAGCAAGACGATGCACGTGTTGAATATTTCGATGAGTATCAGGGACGTATCTACATCATGCGTGCCGTAGCCTTACAGGGTTTAAAGCAACCAAAGGAGGCTGCCAAGGCCTATCAGGAGTTTCTGAAAACCGACTATTCGAAGACTGGAGCAGGCCGTATCAATGCAAACGACTATCTGATAGCTGCTCATCGCTATAACGATGCTGCCGACAACTACCGCAATCTGGACAATTTGTTGAACCAGACAGGTATAGAGCTGTCGCTTGACAATATCCAGTTGTATTTGTTGCCTAAGTTCCGTGCCAATTTGGAGGCGGGACGTCGTGATTCAGCCTACAACATAGCGGCAAACATATTGGGGCTGCTTGACTCGGCTATTATCGCTCAGAAAAACAGTTCCACAGCCGAGTTGGCCACCATCTATGACACACAAGGCAAGGAGGCAGAAATAGCACGCCACCAGGCAGACCTGACCCATCAGCGTTTTGTCAGCACAGGTATTGCAATGGTGCTGATCATCATCTTCTTCGGCATCTACACGCTGCATAAGCGCAACACAGCGCGCCGAATGGCTGCTGCCCACCAGGAATTGGAGGAGGCTCATGGCAAGTTGCAGGCTGCTTATGACAAGTTGGAAGAAACCACGACAGCCAAGGAGCGTTATGAGAGTGAGTTGCGTATTGCACGCGACATCCAGCAATCCATTGTGCCTAGTGAGTTCCCGCAACATAAGCAGTTAGACCTTTATGCCTATATGATGCCAGCCAAGGAAGTGGGGGGTGATCTCTACGATTATCTGTTAGAGGATAACCATCTTTATGTCTGTCTGGGCGATGTGAGTGGCAAGGGTGTACCTGCGGCACTATTTATGGGTCAGGTCACACGTATGTTCCGTGCGTTGGCCAGAGAGAAGTGTATGCCTCAGGAGATTGCTACACGTCTGAATGCAGAGTTTACTGAACAAAATGATAACGGCATGTTTGTCACGATGTTCATAGCATTTATCGACATGAACACAGGGCGCATGGACTTCTGTAATGCAGGCCATAACCCGCCCGTCCTTGACGGTAAGTTCATGGAGATTGAGAGTAATGCACCCATTGGCTTATGGCCGGAATTAGACTTTGTCGGTGAGCACATCGATAATATCAAGGGATGTTCGCTGCTTCTCTATAGTGACGGACTGAACGAGGCTGAAAATAGACGGCAGGAGCAATTTGGCGACGACCGTCTGCTTAAGATATTACATGACAATCATTTTGAGGGTGCCCAACAGGTTATCAAGTACTTGTGTGACGCAGTGGAGAAACACCGTGACGGCGCTGAACCCAACGATGACTTGACGATGATGGCGCTGAAAATCATATAAAAAAAACACAGAGAAAATGTACGATATCCAAAAGATAAGACAGGACTTTCCTATCCTTTCGCGGGAAGTTTACGGTAAGCCGTTGATATACCTTGACAATGCAGCTACGACGCAGAAACCGCTTAGTGTGCTCGATGCCATGCGCGACGAATATCTGAACGTGAATGCCAACGTGCATCGTGGCGTGCATTATCTCAGTCAGCAGGCTACCGATTTGCATGAGGCTGCTCGCGAAAAGGTACGTCAGTTTATCAATGCCAGGAAGACAGAGGAAATCGTCTTTACGCGTGGTACGACAGAGGCCATCAATCTGGTAGCGTCATCGTTCTGTGAATCGCAGATGCAGGCTGGCGACGAGGTGCTTGTTACAGAGATGGAGCACCATTCGAACATCGTTTCCTGGCAGTTGCAAGCCCAAAAGCGCGGTATCGTTGTCAGGCATCTGCCTATCACGGATGATGGCCGCCTTGACCTCTCATCTCTTACCTCTCATCTCACGTCTCGAACCAAGTTGGTCAGCGTTGCCCATGTCAGCAATGTGCTGGGTACGGTGAATCCTGTCGAGGAGATCATCAAGATAGCCCACGAGCACGGCATTCCCGTTTTGGTAGATGGTGCCCAAAGTGCGCCACACTTTAAGGTGGACGTACAGACCATGGATTGCGACTTTTTTGCCTTCAGCGGCCATAAGATGTACGGACCGACGGGCATCGGTGTGCTCTATGGCAAGGAAGAATGGCTCGAAAAACTGCCGCCTTATCAGGGTGGGGGCGAGATGATTGACAAGGTGACGTGGGAGAAGACAACGTTTGAGTGCTTGCCCTTTAAGTTTGAGGCTGGCACACCAGACTATGTGGCTACCCACGGATTAGCCAAAGCCATAGAATACATCGACGCCATTGGTTTTGAGGCCATTCAGCAGCATGAGCAGGAATTGACCTGTTACTGCATGGAGCAACTGCAGACCATTGACGGCATGAAGATTTATGGCCCGTCAGAGGGACGAGATGCTGTTGTGAGTTTCAATGTAGGAGACATCCACCATCTTGATATGGGCACCTTGCTCGACCGCTTAGGCATTGCCGTCCGTACGGGTCATCATTGTGCCCAACCCTTGATGGACCGTCTCTGTATCTCTGGCACTGTCCGTGCTTCCTTTGCCCTATATAACACGAAAGAAGAGATTGATGCCCTTGTAGCAGGTATCCGTCGTGTCAGCCAAATGTTTTAAAAAAGCAAAACGAGGAATTGTTACTTGTCGAAAACATGCAGACGAAGGCCAAATTCAATGGAAGGAGCTAAAGGATGCTCTTTATAATAATGCTCGAAAGATGTGCCGTCGTTAAAATAATAGCTTAATGAGGGCTGGAGATAAACACCTACATGCGAGGTAAAGGAATATTCGGCACCAGCAGCAGCACCCAAAGACCATTGCCAAGGTTTTTCGTTGAGACATTTCTCAAGCATTGCAGAACCTGAGAGATAGAAGCTGAAACCATTGGTTTTCCATAGCTGCCATGAGAGGCCTATAGGTATACCCAGATAGTGCAGGTGCTGATTATCAATATGTGTGATAGACTCTGAATAAAGATAAGTATAATTGATGCCGCTTTGTAAAGCTAAAGCATCGTTTAATTGATAATGCAGACTCAAACCAAGACGCATGGGCAGATGATGCTTATCCGCAGGGTAATGTAAATATTCATTTGGACTATTTCCATTTGTAATATTTTCTGGCGAATGATATTTATTTGGATTATCAGCAGCATAATAATCATCAGAATAGTATGTATCTTGATGAACGAGGGCAAGCAAACCACCAGAAGCAGTCAGGCCTATAGACCATTTCTCCGATTTTGATGTCGAAGAATGACGTTCATTTTTGGCAGATGCAAGTTTGGTTTGATAATTGGCAGTGGCCTGTTGATTGGTTGCAGTAGGGCGATTAGTTGAGAGAGAATTCTGCTGGGGATTATCCTCAGAAGTTTGCTGTGGCGTCTCTTCTGAATTCTGCTGAGGTATGTTGCCAGAAGCTGGTTGAGTCATGCCATCTGATATTTGTTGAGATACATCCTCTATAACAGCTTTAGTTGGAGCCTTTGTATTGACTTTAGTTTTTGCACGCTGCGGAACATCAGCAAGAGTCGGTTGTTGGTTTTCTGGACTTACCTTATTAATAATAGTAGACTCAGGGGTTTGGACTGTACGAGATACCTGAGGGAGAGGTTCGCTTTGGTCATTCTGATATAAAGCAAAGAATCCTACGAGGGTTATGGCTATAGCGGCAACAGCCCCTAACCACCGCTTGATAGTGACAGTTCTGGTGACAGACTCTTTCTGGAAGCCCATCTCACTGCTGATGCCTTCCCACAGCCCTGTAGGTGGAGTCATCTGATGCCCCTCCAGTTTCTGCTTCATGCTGTTTGTCCAGTTTCCTTTCATCGCTTGTCCTTCGTTAATTCCTTGATTTTCCTTGCTAACAGCCTTTTGGCATAATAGAATTGCGAGGCAGATGTGCGCTCGCTGATACTGAGCAGTTCTGCTATTTGTCTATGCGAATAATCCTCGAAGACATAGAGGTTTACCACCATCCGATAGCCAATAGGCAGTTCGCTGATGAGCCGATGCAGTTCATCAGGCGAAATCTGCTCTAGGTCTGGATCCTCCTGCTGCTCTTCTTCATTCACCCTTATGTCCTGCTCAACAAGAAGCACTTTCTTTCTGTTCTTTAGAAATGATAATGCCTCGTTTGCCACAATCTTCATCATCCACCCCTTGAAGGCCTTTTCGCTTCGATAATCCATAGTGGTGACTGATGTGAATATCTTGATAAAACTATTCTGCAGCACATCCTTTGCGTCGTTTTCGTCAGGCACATAACGATAGCAGACCGATGAAAGCTCCTCGACATACATCTGATAGAGCTGGTTCATCGCTCGTTGGTCTTTTTTTCGTATGCGTTCAACGAGTTGTCCGACCATTTATAATCCTCGCGTCTACATTAATAATATGGGTTTACTTGGAATGTATTTGAGTCCTTCGTTGTCGGAATACAGGAAATTGTAAGTGCCGCATTTGCCGGCATTGTCCTTCAGTTCCTGACCATCAAGATAGAAGACGGTGTTTTTATTTGGTTCGCCATTGGACTTCCACTCAAAGCTATTCTTATAAGAAAGTACAGCTTGATGGTCATCTGGCAAGTTAAGGGTGATTTCACGCTTGTCAATGTTCTCCATACCGTCAAATTCTCCAAACACCAACTCATAGTTCTTGTGAACCTCACAGTATTTTCGCAGAACCAGACCATAGAAGTTTGGCATATATAACCTAGTCTGAGCCTTGCCATACAGCCTCTCGTAGTATTCGTATTCTGTAACTACAGGATACGTTTTGCCTTGATAGCTGACGGTAATGTCTTTGATAAGATTGTTCTGAAAAGTGGAGTCGAGCAGGTCGTGGCCCTCGCTGTCCGTTATGATAATGTAAAACTCAACGGGCGTAATATCCCAAAAAAGATCATCGCTATTTTCACTGTCGCAAGCCGAAAAGAGACATACAGCCAGCATCAAAATGATAGTTTTTTTTAATCGTTTCATCGCTTATTTGATAAATGTTTCTGCAAATAAAACACAGAAACTTGAAAATCTTGTATGGAAATCAAAATATTTAACTATTTTTTACAATCTATATCAACCAGAAAATCTGCTGTAATGAACGCCTTTTATTTGTGTTTTGAAAAAAAAGTATTACCTTTGTACGCAGTTATTCTAATAACTCATTAAATAAATCTGCTAATGTTAGAAAGCTGTTATTATAAAGGAAAGGTAGAAGCAGGCTGTGATGAGGCTGGTCGTGGCTGTCTGGCTGGTAGTGTGTATGCTGCTGCTGTGATATTGCCAGAGGATTATCAAAACGAATTGTTGAACGATTCAAAGCAACTGACAGAGAAAAAGCGCTATCAGTTACGGGAAATCATCGAACGCGACGCTGTGGCTTGGGCTGTGGGTGTTGTCACACCAGAAGAAATCGATAAGATGAATATCCTGAATGCTTCCATTCTTGCTATGCATCGTGCCTTGGATCAACTGAAGGTGCGCCCAGAGGCAGTCATCGTGGACGGCAACCGTTTTAAGAAATACAAGGATTTGCCCCACACCACCATTGTCAAGGGCGACGGCAAATATCTTTCTATAGCTGCAGCTTCGATTCTGGCTAAGACCTATCGTGACGATTATATGAACCGTTTGGCAGAGGAATATCCACAGTATGACTGGCTGTCAAATAAGGGCTACCCGACAAAGAAGCATCGTGAAGCCATCCGTCAGTACGGCATCACGCCTTATCATCGTAAAACGTTTAATATGCTGGGAGACGGTCAGCTATCGCTGAAGTTTGATGGCTGATGTAAGATGGCTGATGTAAGAAGGAAGAGGGAAGGGTTAATTCACAGTGGCACGCAACGAATTGAAGACACGACGTTTCAGGTTTTCTGCCTGTTCGGGTGTCAGCATGTCGCAGTCGTCTAAATGCATGAGGATATCGTAAGCTTTCAGATAAGCTGAGCGAATCTGAGGTGCAGCAGACAGATAGGAAGTCCAGTAGGATTCCTTATCTGGTACGCAATCCATCACGTAACGGATGAAGTCATCGTCACACAAGAATTGCTCGACCTTTGTATAGATGGTTTGTTTCATGTACCTCGTCGTTAAATAGCTTACTGATAGCTGTTATAAAGACGGAACACATGCTAAAATGTCATCACCTCTTTCCTCTTACTTCTTACCTCTACATCGCCGCTTCTCTGAGTTTCAGCATGCCTCGGTGCATCAGATTACGTACAGAATGATAGTTCATTTTCATGATGTCACAAATCTCGTCGTATTTGCGCTCTTCCAGATAGTAGAGCGTAATGGCTTGGCGCTGGCGACGTGTGAGATGGTTCATCAGGTGGGCAACCTGAGCCGTCTGCATCAGTTCACGCTCTGTATTGAGATAATCGTATTCCACATCTTCCGAAGCGCGTCGATAATCGTAACACTCCACTTCGCCATCGTCCATAAAGGTGTTGCGACGGAATTCGTCAAGTAGTCGGTTCTTTAGCGAGATGAGGAGATATGAACTCAGATTATTGATGGTATGTTTTTCATTTCTTTTTGTGTATACCTTGACAAACACGTCATGAATACAGTCTTTTAGTAATTCCTGATTCTGGGTTAGCTTCATGCCGTAATTGTACAGACTTTGCACATAAAGGTCATATAATTCTGAAAAAGCATGGTCGTTACCAGCACAAAATTCTGCTGCTAACTGCTTGGCTCTTTCTCTCAGGCATTTTTGTTCTGAGGTCAAAGCAACTTGTTGCCGACGATTAGTTTCCATCATCAAAATTAAGTAGTAGTTTTGTTTTGATTGCAAAGATAAAGGAAAAAATAGAAATAGCAGCAAAAAAAAGTATTAAAAAATGAAAAACGAACAAAATAGTCGCTTTTCCTTTTCTTAATTATTTCTGCCTGAGCCAGAATAAGCCCTTTTCGGATAAGTTGCCTTGATGTTTTTGTGGACTTAACTTACCGCTTCTCATGTCGATTTTTACTATTTTCAGCTTTTTGTCGACAGGTAAAGTGTTGTCACTATCATTATAGATAAGCTCGTTCTGCGAACCATAGAGGCGATAGATGCCTTTTGAGGTCTGCGAGTTATCAACCTGCATAGTGGCTATGGCCTTCAGGAGTGCTTCGTCCTTAACGGGGATAGCAGTACACGACCCACCAGCCATCAGCGAGGCCCAAGCCATTTCGGGTGCTTTCTGGGCAGAATAGACAACAGCCTTGTCAGGATACTGTATGCGATATTCGGACACAGCACGATAGACATCCTCAAAGCGGGCACTGCCTGTGCGTATCTTACGCATATACTGACGTTGGGCCATATTGACGCCGCCAGGAGGTGCATACTCGCCTTTGTTATGGTAGAACCACTGCTCGATGTCGATGATATCAACGACCTTTGAACGCTTGGGGTCTTTCAGAATAGCGTCTTGCACATCCTTGTTAACAGCCAAATCGACTAAAACTTTTCCGTTTTCCTGTTCCCATTCAGCAATCACGTCGAGCCAAAACTGGACGAAGTGCAAAGGACCCGTGAACTCTTCGCCTATGGAATGGATGACGTTAGGCAGTCCCTTGAAAGCATCCAGTGACTGGCGAATGTACTGACGGTGTAGTTCACGCAGGGTTGGATTAGTGGTATCATAGAACAGCGTAGCCGTAAAGATACGCTTGTCGCCAGTAAAGTTGACAGGCTCCAAGAATGGTGTGTTGTTCACGTTGTTAGCTGTACGCCACGGGCAATCCACCCAATGGGCACCAGCCTCTAAGATATTATGCTGGAAATAATGCTGGTTTTTCAGCATCATACCAATAGGCTCCGTTTTCTTGGCGAATTGCTGCAAGCGCCAGAAATACCATTTGTTGAGAGTGGTGAGGTCGTATTTTGACATACCGTCCCAAGCTTTGTTCTGAGCAGTGACAGCCCCCGTACGGGCGAAGGGCTGTTCGTAGAAAGGTGCCCAGGCATCACCATCCTTACGACGGATGCGTTCATGGTCGTCACGACGACGATCCGTCCAGAGACCGTAGTTCTGACTGAACAATAGGGTATGAGTGCGCTGCATATCTGCTACCACGCTATCAATACGGTCAGTGCCACCCGTACCTTCCTGACCAGGAACGAAACGCGTCAATGCTGGTTTTGCTTTTGCCATTGAAGCATCGATGGCCTTTCCGTTCCACCAAGGCGTTTGGTGCTTGCCACCAACGAGCAAGACACCGTCTTTCGTGAGCCAGCCATTAGCGACAGAATAGCGGGCCTGACTAGTTTTACTAGTTCTACTAGTTCCACTAATTCCACTAGTTTTGCTAGCCCCCCCAGCTTCACTGGCCACATCCAGCCGGGCAACCTCTATCCATTGCAGCAAGGTCTGGCGAGGCTTCAAGGCCTCTTCAGCCATGATTCTTGCTTCATCAATGGTAGGCGAACTGCTACCATTAAGGTCACGTTCCAGCACACGACACTGTTGCGAGACATCATGTCCAAGGCGCTTTTCCAGTTGTGAGGCGAAAAGCGAATAGGGCTTGACATGCTCGTTCATCTCAGTATATTCGCCATTACCTTGTATTTGTCCCCAACAGCCACGAGAATAATTGCGATTCAGCGAATCGGGCGAATAGCAGAACAGTCCTGATGCCGTACTCTGCCACATGGTGCTATTGGCAGTGCTCCAACCAGCACCAAACTTTTCCAGTTCCCAGTTTTTGAAGACGATGTCATTACCATCGATATTGACGATATCAAACAAGATACCTGGTGCCCATGAAGAGATGGCACCACTGGGACCATAACTCTCATAGCTCTCGCACTGCACGAAAGCATTAGGACCAGCAGCCGTATGACCTACGGCAAAGTCGTTAATACCGTAAGCAGAGTAACAACGTTGGAAGAGTGTCATCTCGCCAAATGTCAGAAAAGTGCGGCGACGGTAACCACCAATCTCAGAGACAGGATGCTGCGAAATACAGTCTTCTACGGTAATCTGTTGGGCAGATTTTTGGAGAACAACTGCCGAGCCTGCGAAATGCTGGAAGTTAACCATACGTACCCAGCAGTTTTCTGCCTCAGCCACGTAGATACCGTCCCAACAATGGTCTTCGTCCAAAGGCCGGGCATGGTCGTAATCAGATTCCAACGACAGATTCTCTATACCACATTCAGAAATCAGACCTTTGTTTTCATAGACGATGGCCTTTGCACCACCCCAGCGTTGTTCAATACTACAAGTAATAGGTGCGTTCAGGGTAATTTGGTTGCCATTGACTGCTGTTATCTGACGGTTCCAACGCAGGTCGATATCGCCAGGATGCCATGCCCAATAGCCCATACGCTTACCACCACCAAACGAGGCGCAATCTAAATAGTCTATCCATTCTTGGGTAGATGGACGGCATATCATGACTCTGTCATGAGCGATGAGCGGTGAGAGATGAGCGGTGAGAGAAATGCTAAGTGCACCAGGTTTGACGTCAGCCACGTCAAAAGTGCCCTTGGTCACAACATCGCGCGTACCTTCTATATATATAGCAGCACCACGATCATACCCAGTCTTGCGCAGAATAGTTTTCCCACGTCCTGCGCCACGCAGCACAACACCACTGGTACGAATGCGTAGGGACTCGTTAATCGTAAAAGTTCCTTCACCCAACAATACGGCCCCACGAAAGCCCGTCTGCTTGTCTGGCTTTTGCTGACTTACCCAGTCTATAGCCTGCTGTATCAAAGCTGCATCATCTTGACCAGTTGGTTGTATATAGGCAGCGACCTTTGTTGAAGGAATGGGTTGTTCAGAACAATGGTAGCCACAATAGGAATAATCCATTGGCACCGTTTGCGCCTTTACAGGACTTAATATAAAATAAAAAATAAAGAAGAATAATACCGTTGGGCTTATATTTCGGTGTAAATTCATAATAGTCCTTTCAAGTAAGATTTTCTTATTATTTATTTTATATCTTTTATTTAGGCGAAGCCGCACTACGTTTCATCCAAGCGTCGCGCTCCTTCTTCAAGTCATAGCCACGAGCCGAAAGCCAGTTATTAGTGCGTCCACGATATTTGTCGAACCAGAAGTGTTTACCTTTGGAGTCGGCAGCATCCATGGCGTATTCGCGGGCTTCCTTGAGCCAGATAAGGATTTGCGCCTTTTCCTCGTCTGTCAATGTTGGAATCATTTCCAGCTGAGCCTGATAGTCGCGCTTCAGTCGTCCGTACGTCATACCATCCTTTACAGCATCAATCTGCTCTTCATTCAGATAGAGTGCCAAGGCCGAGGCCAATTCGAAGTGATGCTTGTAGAGTTCGGCATCGCGTGCATCCTGTTGGTTTTTATCATACTTGGCATGGATGTCGTTGAGCAGAAAGTAGCGGTTGGCAATGATGTTGCGCACGTTTTCTGCCTTCTTGGCATCAGTTAATTGCAGACCGTCAACAATTTTCTGGGCACGTCCCTTGATGGTTTCTACGTATTGAGGGTCCTGCCCTTCAGTCTTGAGGGCAACCGTCTGCGCCCCTACAGGGCTAAATATAAAATATAAAAGAAAAAATATAAGTGCCTTTTTCGTTTCCATATACTCTACTTTTTTATTTATTATTTTATATTTAGGGTGTCGCCCGCACTACATTAGTTTACCTTTGGCAGCCAACGTATCGTAGTTGTTGTTCAGATTGCGCCAGTCCGTCTTGGACTGCGGATTGATGCCGTTGATATACTTCTCAATATTGGTATAACCGTCACCATTGCAATCCTTCACAGCATCAGAGGCATCGTTTGGATTCAGGCCATATTGCTTCTCCCACTCGTCAGGCATACCGTCGCCATCTGTATCCACGTAGGGCTCCCAGGCCTTGTATTCAGGATAGCCGCCCATCTGACGAGGGTCGGTGATGATGCCCTGCTTGTAAGAGTCCTGCGGCAGACGACGATACTTAAAGAAGCCCTGTTCGTTCTGCGACTTCTTGTGCAGGCCCCACATGTCACCATAAGGATTCTGCTTGACACCCGTCTTCTTCTCTATCTTAGCCAACTCTTTCTCGTAGTCCTTCACGTAGTAAGCCTGACCTGTACGAACTTCTTCGCAGATGCGCTGGTCAACGATATCGCGACAGGGAATGGTGGCACCAACATTCTGGAGCACCCATTCGAAAGCCTGCTCAGTACCCATAATCTTCAGGTAGGGCATTTCAAATGGCTCGTTCGAACGCATCAGTGCCAATTCTGTAGCATCCATCTCGCCATCCTTATCGGCTGTCTGAATACCACCGTTCCAGTTGTCTTTAGTAATCTCAGGATAACCCTCCATGATGTTGCCGACTGCATAGACGCGACCAAACTGCTTGTAGGGGAACAGTCCCTGCGAACGGCTCTCAGACTTGACGATACGGTGTCCGACGGGTGTGTCCTTAGGTGTGAGGGGACCTGGCTTATAGTAGTTGTTGATGAAGTTCGACATCGTTGAGAACTCACCGCCGTCAGCAGTACGGTGTACCCAGTTATAAACAATGTTGTTGACGAAGTTGAACACACCACCCCAGCCAATACTTGGGTTACGACCCGTATTGTCGGCCCAGAGGTTACGCATAAACGTGGTGTTCTCGCCACCAATGGTAGAGCCAAAGGCATGGTTCCAAGTATCGAGGGCTTTGGCACTGATGGTGTTCTGAATCGTTACGTTGACGGTAGGCTCCTTACGATTGGGCTTGCCATCGTGCATATCGAACATGTGGCGATAGAACGAGATATTTTCATCCAAACCCCACTCGCACGAACAGTGGTCAATCATGATGTTACCCACAGGATTACCACCAAACGAGTCCTCACGGTTGGTTACCAGCGTCTCGCCACGACGGAAGCGCATGTGACGAACAATGACGTCGTGCGTATCTACCTGGAACGACTCCCCAGCAATAATCACGCCCTCGCCAGGAGCCGTCTGCCCGGCTATCGTGATATAAGGAGCACGCACATAGATGGGCGACTTCAGGCGGATGATACCACTGACGTTGAACACCACAATACGTGCACCACCTTGTTCACAGGCCCAACGGAACGAGCCAGGGCCGTCATCGTTCAGGTTGGTAACGGTGAGCACCTTGCCACCACGTCCGCCAAAGGTAAACATGCCACCACCTTCGGCACCAGGAAATGCGGGTATCTTGGCTTGGCGCAGGTCGTAAGGGCGAAAGGCCCAGGGCACGTAGGGACGCCCCTCTTTAGCTTCTTTAACCACTATGGGGAATGCCACCTCCCAAGCGGAGTCGGCATGTGCCTTCCATTGTTCTTTCTGTTCGGCGATGAGTTTCTTAGCCTCATCAGTCAGGTCAGGATACTGTGCGCTGGCACTCAAACTCATCAGGCCGGCCATTGTCATCAACAATACTTTCTTCATTTCGAAATGTTTTAGTTCTGCTTAGTTTTTTTAAATTTATAATATGACGTTTTTACTTGCAGTTTGTCATCATGCCTATGGTTTGCGAGGGATATACCAATCAGACAATTCGGCCTTGGCCTCTATCCTTGTTTCAGTCTTATCGTCAAGTTCTGGAAAGAAGTCCATCTTTGTCAACCGTTCTATCTCGTCCACGCTGCGAACGGCATTTGCCATAGCCTGCTTCTTGCCTACATTCTGATAGACGAAGCCAATGGCTTTTGGCGAGCCCTGACGACAGAGCACAACCTTGAAGAATGCATCAGGCACCCAGACCTTGTTTTGCCCGATGGTCTTCTGTTCGCCACTGGTGGTAAATAGTGGACCACAGACAATGTCCACTGCACCATACTTTCGTGCCCATTCACGACAAAGCATTTCCAGGTCGTTCCATTCGTATTTGTTCAGACCATGATTCTGCGGACAGATGTTAGTAAAGAGGAACGACTGCGTCATGGCTTGCTGGTCCCATTTGTTGTCGCCAGCAGGACACATGTGTCCTCTATCGTAGCGTGAGTTATAGTAGTCGTTGTCAGTGGCACGCTGTCCTTTTGCAACATCCTCGTCCTCCGTGAATACCTCCTGTTCACGATTGATGCGCCCCTTTGTATGGGCAGCTGTCAGGTGCCACGCCACCCAGTTGGGCGTCTTCGTCGTCTGATTATACGATGTTGTATAGCCTCTCCGATGCAGTATCTGTTCAGGCCGGTCTTTGAGTGGTGCTGGAATCTCAAACAACCTGACAACCTGCGCTTTCTTTCCTTGCTGTCTGGCTTCCGCCTGCTGACTATTTGCCAAAACGGCACTATACAGACCATTTACTTGTTCCGTCTGTGTATCATTCGCCTTGCCCTTGCATGATAACACCGCAATCGCCAAGGCACATATCCCAATATAATTCTTCATATTATTCATAACTGCAGCAAAGATAGTGCAAAGCAAACGAAAAACCAAATTTTTGAGCAGCGAATGCACAAAAAAGCTTGCTTTTTTAGCACAATAGACAGTACTGTATGAAATAGCTATGATATTAAATCTTTCAATATCATTCTTGTAACAAACAGCTGTTCAGTAGTTTACAGAGATAATGATATTGAACCCCAAAAATGACATTTTAAAATGTTGGAGAAGGTAAGGAGAGGATAGGGGATAGGCTATACCTCGGAAAAATCCAAATAAATTTGGTGTTTCGCTCGATTTGCACTACCTTTGCAGGCATGAATAGACTAAACATGCTATTGGTGGCCTTGCTGACGACAACATTTGCTGTCGCCCAAACCGATACTACGACGGTGAAAGGCGAGCAACTGGAGGAGATTGTTGTCAATGCCAACAATGCACAACGTCGTCTGAGTACTGTGCAGATTGGCGCCGAGCAGATTCAGGTCAAGGAACTTACCAGCAAACCCGTATTGTTTGGCGAGGCAGATATTATGCGTTCTGTGCAGTTGCTGCCAGGCGTGAAAGCAGAGAGCGATGCCTCCAGCAGTTTCCAGGTGCGAGGCGGTACATCAGCACAGAACACAATTCTTTATGATGACGCTCCCGTCTATAATGTCGGCCATTTGGCAGGACTCTTTTCTGCTTTCAATGACGATGCTTTGGCAACAGCCACACTCTATAAGGGACTGATTCCTGCCCAGTACGGTGGTGCTTCATCAGCCGTTTTCGATATTGCTACCCGTACAGGTAATCGTCAGCAGTGGCATGGTTCTGCAACAGTGGGATTATTGGCTGCAAAGGCTTCTGTTGAGGGTCCAATCGTAAAAAATAAATTAGGTGTATTGTTTAATGTCCGTCGTTCGTATGCCGATATGTTCCTGAAACTGAGTGACGACTTTAGGGGCAACACTTTGTATTTCTACGATACCAATCTGAAACTCGACTATCAGGTAAACGACCGCAACCAGTTATTCCTCTCCTTCTTTGCCAGTCACGACCGTACAGCTATCGAGGATATGGTGGACATCCGTTGGACTAATATTGCAGGGTCGCTGTCGTGGTTGAGTTACTTAGGACAGCATTCTACCAGTCAGACGACGTTGTTGGCATCATCGTATGATACAGATAACGGTATCTGGCTATTGGGTACCAATATTGCTTATTTAGGTCATATCCGTCACGTCGGGCTGCGCCAGAACTTCCGTATTCTGACGGGTCGTCACGAAATCAATGCTGGTTTGCAGACTATGTTGACTGATGTGAAGTCTGCCGAGTGGCAACGTGTTACCAATCATGAGAAGGAGCAACGTAAGGCTTGGGACAATGCCTTGTGGGCCAACTGGCAATACGAGGTGTCAGAACGTCTTGCTTTCTCTGCAGGTCTGCGACTGACAGCTTTCTCTGCCTTAGGCGGTCCGTTCTATTATGATATTAACGAGGCAGGACAGATAACGTGGATGTACCGTCGTAAGGAGAATCGCCCCGTCAAGACACATGTCACGCTGGAGCCCCGTCTCAGTATGGTGTGGAAGGCCTCGCCAATTCTTAGCATCAAGGCAGGCTATAGCCGTACCAGTCAGAATTTGCATGCCCTGCGCAATCAGAGCACATCAACACCTTTTGACCGCTATACGATGAGTTCAAATATCGTGAAGCCAGAGATAGCCGATCAGGTCAGCTTGGGTTTCTTTGCGATGACACCGTCACAAGACTATGATTTCTCGCTTGAGGGTTATTATCGCCATGTAGACAATGTGCTCGATTATCGCGACGGTATCAGCTTTTCGTCTGCTATCGAGATTGAGCGACTGGTGTTGGCTGGTAAGGGACGAGGCTATGGTGCTGAGTTGTGTGCCAGAAAGAATAAAGGTCGGCTGACGGGTTGGCTCAGCTATACGCTGTCGTGGAGTCAGACGCAGATTGAAGGTATTAACCAAGGTCGTTGGTACGATGCCAATAACGACCGTCGGCATGATATTAATATCGTGGCCAGCTATCAGTTGTCGCCTCGTTGGTTGCTGAGTGCAGTCTGGGTGTATAATTCTGGTCAAGCCTTTACGGCACCCAGTGCAAAATACGAGATTATCGACAACTACATCTATTATTATGCAGAGCGCAATGGCTATCGTGCGCCTGACTATCATCACCTGGACGTCAGTGCCACGTGGACCAAGAAAATCAAAGGTGGACGAATGACGCGTGAGTGGGTGTTTGGCATCTATAACCTCTACAATCGCTACAATCCCTACTTGATTAATTTCGAGGACTCGAAGAGCGGACATCGTACTAAAGCCAAGCAGTACAGTCTCTTTGGTATAGTACCTTCAGTATCATTCAACATTAAATTCTGAGTGTTATGAAACAGAATATATATAAGGTATTTTCTTACCTCTTACCTCTTACCTCTTACCTCTTACTTCTTACTTCTTGTGAGAAAGAGATAGATATCGACTACCATCAGGTAGATCAGCTCTATGTGGCTGAAGGTCTTGTGACGCAGAGTGGTTCGACGAATCGTACCAACAAGCCCACTTATGTCCGCCTGACCACCACACAGGATATGACAGACAATGTCTCGAACAGTCACAATCTGACAGGCGCTACCGTTGTATTGTCTGAAGACGGCTATGTGCTTGATACGCTGCGTTATTGGCGCAATGGCTATTATATCTCCGATTGTCAGGGATATGAGGGTAGTCAATATACTATTGACATCTATCTCGATGGCAACCATTTCCAGTCATCATCAGTGATGCAGGCAGAACCACAGTTCGCGTCCTTCCGTTTTGTGTGGAAGGATGTGCTCTCTGAGCGTCTCTTGTTTGGCGATTTGAAGATAGATGACATCAGTGGGCAGAACAACTATTACTTTATGCATATCTATCGCAATGGGATAGGATATCGTTGGGCTGTGATGGACGACTCACACAATCCTGGTGGTGAATTGCAACAATTGTTCAGCTGCACCACAGAGCGCAATCTCGACAAGAACGATGACAACGCTCTCAAGGATGGTGACAAGATACACCTGGAGATACGTTCAATAGATCGTCGTACGTATGACTATTTCTATTCTATGCAGGTAATGCAGAATTCTGGCACCAATCCTGTCCAGAACTTCACGGGTGGTTGCTTGGGTTATTTCTCTGCTTGTAACATCGTCACTTACGACACCACGTTCCGTCGTGCTGACGTCGAGACGGAATAACTCTTCACTTTTCACTCTTCACTTCCATGTCGTCTGTACGGTCGAGTGTAACTAAAGCTGTTACGGACTGCTCGTTATATTCGAATTTGTATTCAGCCTTGATTTGTTTGTTAGAGAATGTCTGGATGACCCAGTGCATCAAGCGGTCCTGACCATCTGCTAACTTACCCTCAATACGTATCTCAGCACTACCCGCACGATATTTGCCGTCCAGTTGTCCACCAGGATAAGTTATAGTGACAGTACTATCCGTTCGGAATATCACATGGTCGTAGTTGAAACTAAGGCCTGTCTCCTCTTCACTTTGTAATTCGTAGCTGAAGGTCCAGGTGCCTGGTAGTAATTCTGCTACAGCATCGTCATCATCACTTAACTTGTCACATCCTGTTAATAAACTTGCCATGAAGGTAATGGAAGTCAGTATGAATATGTATCTTAATGCTTTTATCATGTTGCAAAGGTATGCGTATTTTCCGAAATGGCAAAAAAAATAGACGTTTTTCTTTCGTTATTAAAGAAATAAGTTGTATATTTGCACCATAATTCGAATAACTTAGTAACATTATTAACTAAAAAAACAAAAATGATTATGAAGAAAACTAATTTCTTTTATGCTGCTGCCATTGCCTTGGTAAGCACTTTCGGTATGACATCGTGTTCAGTAGAAGACAACCCCAATCCTGATCCTCTACAGTACGTTGTCGAACAGGTTTCTTTGCAGGACATTCCTTTCTATGATTGTGAGGGAACTTTCGGAAAAGACGCTAAAAAGGAGAAAACCGCTGGTTTTGCATGGGTTGTTAACGAATCAACAGGTCAGCCTTATGGTGACGGAAGCGTTAATAATTTTTCCGATCTTTCTGAGTACAGCAAGCTGATAGTTGTAGCAACTGCGGGACAGCCACGTTTCTGCTTTAACCGTGATGTGGCTGAAGGTCAGCAGGATCCTGTTGATGAAGCAGGTTCTCATTTAATTGATTACCCCAACAAGGGTGGTTGGTCTGAAAGGTATTTCTCTTCTGAGAAGAATGAAATTGACGGTTCAGTAATATGGACTGTTGATTTGGCTCTCATGGTTAAAGAGAAAGGTTATGCTCACCTGCATGCTATTAAGGGTGCTAACTGGGCAAACACCACTGTTACCAGCATGGTTGTTGAAAAGTAAGAGAAGTAATTGATAATCTTTTAAGGTGACCTCGCAATGATGCGGGGTCACCTTATTATATTATAACCTACTGTGAGGCCAGAAAAAACTTTCCAGGCGTATTGATGACATATTGAATGCTAAATCGTCTTAAATGATGTAAAACTATGTAGTCTACAAAACAAAAATGAACTGGATGACATGCCGAAAAAGCCTCGCAATAGGGGTGATAGCGATGCTCGCCGCATGGCCAATAGATTTAATGGCACAGCGCTATCGTGTGGCTGCCTGTGACTGGATGATGCTGAAACGCCAGAAGATTGGCGAATTCAAGTTGGCCAGAGAGATAGGTGCCGACGGCATTGAGATGGATATGGGACCGCTGGGACAGCGCGTCCTGTTCGAGAACAAACTGCGTGATGAGCATTTCCAACAGTTGTTCCGCCATACGGCCGACTCCATAGGGGTCAAAGTACCGTCACTGGCTATGTCAGGTTTCTTTGCACAGAACTTTTTGAAGCGCGACAACTATCGTGACTTGATTAACGACTGCTTACAGTCGATGGATGTGATGGGCTCGAAGATAGCCTTCCTGCCCTTAGGTGGCAGCGGACACGAATGGAAAGAAAATGGCATAGCTCGTACAGAGTTGGTGCGTCGTCTGCATGAAGTGGGCGAGATGGCCCGTCTTGCTGGCAAAATTATCGCTATCCGTACGCAGTTGGATGCCAAGGGCGACAAGAAGCTGTTGAAGGAAATCGATAGTGAAGGCATCAAGATATACTATAATCTACAAGATGCCGTAGACAACGGACGCGACCCTGCCAAGGAACTGAAGAAGTTAGGAGCAAAGCGAGTAGCCCAGATTCATGCCTCGCTGACAGACAGTGTCACCCTTGACGAAGACCCACGTATAGATATGTATCGCGTGAAGAAGACACTCGATGATATGAACTGGAGCGGCTGGCTTGTGATTGAGCGTTCGCGCAATGCCAAGGATGTCAAGAACGTGAAAGGCAACTATGGCCGCAACGTTGCCTATCTGAAAAAGATATTTCAGGCGGGGAGGCCCTAATGAATAGTGAATAGTGAATAGTGAAAAAGTGAATAGTGAATATAATATCAATTAAAAACTAATAGCTTATGAAGATGAAACAATTAACAAGAGCTCACAGGCAGATAGCTTGGCTGATGGTTGTGGGCGTGTTGGTGACAGCATGTACGAAAGGCTACGATTTGGATCCGGGCTTTGAGTCGCTTGTCCAAAGTTCCACACTCTCGACCTTGTCGCCTGACGACATCACTTGTAAGTCGAGCACTGATGGCTCAAAATTTACCTTTGAATGGCCAGTGATCCATGGGGCAGGAGGATATGAGGTGAAGCTCTTTAACGTCAGCGACCCAGACAATCCTGTTCTTGTAAAAGCCGACACGGTGGATGCTTGTCATGTGGATATGCCACGTGAGGACGACACCAACTACATGGTGACGGTGCGTGGATTGAATAACCCGAAATTAGGCAATGTTGAAAAGGCTGAAGCCGCAGAAAAGAAGTTTTCCACCTTCTCGCCTACCTACTGTACCATCGAACACGATAAATATACTGACTTGAAGACATACTTTGATGAGAATCCGTTGCGTACTGATACTACAGGTATGCTATGCATCGATTTGGAAGGTGGCAAAGAGTACACCTTGTCTGGCGATATTGATTTTGGTGGACGTTACATTACCATCCGTGGTAACAATAAAAACTCACATGCCAAGCTTAAACTTGCTGCTGGAGCTAAGTTTGTTACCTTCGGTTCGTTCTATATGAAGTATATGGATATAGACTGTAGCAATACGTCAAAAGCAATAGTAGAACTTAGCGAAACTCCAGACGATTCTCTTAAGAATCATGTAGGAACTTCAGATTACTTCTTTATTGAAGATCCTATTGTCTTCCAATCGTGCAATATCCAGAATCTTGAGTCGTATGTTATTTCTGATGCAGCAAAATATGTCGTTCGTGCACTGACGCTGAATGATTGTATTGTGCAAATCGTTCGCGACAGTAGTACTCCAAACTGGGCCAATCCAATCATTAATCTGAAGAAGTCATCTTATGTTACTGACTTCTTGGTGAAGAATTCTACCATCTACTCTAAAATACGACTCACGAACGCTCCCTTCCTGACCTACAATGGACGTCCGAAGGAATTGAACGATGAATCAGAGTTGCAGAAGATTTCCTTTGTTAGCTCAACGCTATATAACCTCTCTTACGGCACTAATTTCCGTGGTGATACGCGTACTCAGGGACAGAAGTCCAACTATTTCACAGTCGAGAAGTGTATCATCGTAGACTGCGGTAAGAAGAACTTTATTAATAGTTTTATCCGTCAGTTGTCAACAAACCCCACAGTAAGCTATTATAAGAACACTTATTGGTGGAATGGCGAGAATGTCAAGGACTCACAGGTCTGTGATGGTGGCGACCGCTCAGGAACAGCTCTTGATACAGATCCGGCTTTCTTGGATCCCGCTGATGATGACCTTACTCCGCAAGGTGAAGACCAGATTCTCAACCAGACAGGTGATCCACGCTGGTACAATGCAGATAAATAAATTACGGAACCCCAAACAAATTAAAGTATGAAAAAATCGATTATGATCTTGTGCCTTGGCTTCCTGTTTGCAGTGACAGCTATCGCACAGAACCAGACATATAAGGGACAGGTGGTCGACGAACAGGGCGAACCTATCATTGGAGCCACCGTTGCACCTGCAGGCGATAAGTCGAAAGGTGTTATTACCGACCTGGATGGAAACTATACCATTATGGTTCCCAAGAACACCAAAGTGACTATTACCTATATTGGATACCTTCCCCAGACGGTTGTGGCAGGCTCTAATGTCAAACTGCTTGAAGACCGTCAGTCACTGGAAGAGGTAGTGGTAACGGGTTACGGTTCTCAGAAAATGAAGAACGTTACAGGTGCCATTGAGAGTATCAATGCTGAAGAATTGAAAGACCTTAATGTCACCAGTCTTGGTGAAGCCCTTCGCGGTATGGTGAATGGACTGCATGTAAGTACCTCGTCCAGTACACCAGGTTCTGCTGCACACCTGACAATCCGTCAAAGTTCACAGTTGGCTAAGAATTGGGGTAGCATTAATGCTAAGTTCTCTGAACAGGACGATACACCTCTTTATGTTATCGATGACTTTATCTCTTCAGAGAGTGCTTTCAACAACCTTGATATGAGTGAGGTAGAGAGCATCTCTGTCCTGAAGGATGCTGCTGCTGCCATTTATGGTGCACAGGGTGCCTATGGTGTTGTGCTGGTAAAGACAAAGCGTGGTAAACAAGGTACACCAAAAGTAAGCTATAGCGGACAGTATGGTTTTACAGGTCGTTTGTTTAAGCCCAAAATGATGAGTTCTTATGACTATGCACGTACTTGGAATGCCTATATGGGTACAGCTACCGATGCTCAGGACGAGACCCGTATGCGTGATTATTTCCAGTATGACGAATTGGAAGCGCTCAAGAATGTCAACTACGATTTGTTGGATGACTATTGGAAGATAGCAGGCACCTATCGTCATAGTGTCAATGTGAATGGAGGTACTGAGAAAGCGACCTATTTTGCAGGTATTACCTACAATACACAAGATGGTAATTTGGGTAAGTTGGACTATAAGCGTTGGAACTATCGTGCTGGTGTAAATGCCAACATCAGCAAATGGCTGAAAGCATCATTACAAGTATCAGGTAACTATAGCGACAAAACAACCCCACGCAACCGCTATACGGGTAATTTGGGTAATACCGACGATGGTGACTATGCTTTGTTGTTGCAGCATCTGCCCTTCATCCCTGAGACCATTAATGGCCTGCCTATTATACACTCTGGCATGCAAAACGCTGATGCGACGACGTACACCAATATGTACAACTATTCAGCTATTCAAAACTCTCCTGACTATACTCAGAATACCAGCAACAGTTTTCAGGCCCAGGCAGCATTGGAATATGACTTTAGCTGGATTAAACCTTTGAAAGGTCTTTCTGCAAAGTTCACTTATTCGAAGAGTTTCTCTAATAGCGAGAGTGATATGATTGCGACCAAGATGAATGTCTATCGTATGAAGGCTCGTGGCGGCTCTGCAGGACACCTATATACTGGTGAGGATATTAGCTTGGCTGAAGAAAATTTTCCAGAACTGACAATGGACAATGGCAATCAGGTGCGTCGTACGATGACTCGTAGTGAGAGCTATCAGATGAACTTCATTCTGAACTATGCCCGTAAATTTGGCAAGCATGACATTAGCGCACTTTTCTCTATTGAGAAAGGTGAGAGCGAAAGTCGAGACCTTGTCGGTACTGGTAAGAACCCGTTACCCTTTACTGATGGACAAAGTAATTCGATGACTGGGGACGAGAATGGTGACATGACTGATTCGGAATGGAGTCGTTCTGAGTCTGGACGTATGTCATATATCGGTCGTCTGAATTATGCTTACGATGATCGCTATCTTTTCCAGTTCTTAATTCGTTCAGATGCATCTACAAAATTCCATCCCGATAACTATTGGGGCACCTTTCCCTCTGTTTCTGCTGGTTGGGTCATCTCTGAAGAGCCCTGGTTCCCAAAGGAGAAGACAGGTATTGGTTATCTGAAACTGCGTGCCAGCTGGGGTCTTATGGGTCGTGACAACATCAATGCTTTTATCTGGCAGACCCGTTATGGTCGTGATGCTGCTCGAGGTGCAGTGTTTGGTACAAGTATCGGCAACCATGAAAGCTATGGTATGACTATCGAGCAGGGGGGTGCTAACCGTGAGGCACATTGGGATAAAACCTATAAGACCAATGTCGGTATTGATATGCGTATCATCCAGAACAAGTTGTCCATTAACTTCGATTTATATAAGGACCGTGGCCGTGAAATCTTCTCTACCTATCAGGGTGAGGCCGGTTATCCGTTCACTGTTGGTGTGAAGCCTGTTCCTGAGAACTTTGCCGAATTAGATACTTGGGGCTTCGAACTCTCTTTGGGTTGGAAGGATCGTATAGGTAAGAATTTCTCATATTGGGCAAAGCTGTCTACGGGCTATACCGATAACGAGGTAAAAAAAGCAGCAAATATTGCTAATCCCGATCGCGATGATATTCGTGTAGGCCATCGCAAAGATATGGGCCAATGGGGATATTCCTGCATCGGCATGTTCCGTAGCTATCAAGATGTTGAGGAGTATTTTGACCGTTACCTGAAGAAGCCTGACGGTTCTTACGGTACTTATCTTGGACTGACTAAAGACGGTGTACATCCTGGTATGCTCATCTATCGCGATATCAATGGTGCATGGGATACTGAAAAGCAGGCCTATAACCCTGAGCCCGATTATAAGGTTGATGAATGTGATATGGTTCAAATTTCCGAGTTCAGTCAGAATCCCTATGGTATGACACTGAACTTTGGCGGTGCTTATAAGAGCTTCTCGTTCTCTGCACAGCTTGGGGCTAGCTGGGGTGCCTATGGTTTTGTTCCTGGTACAGTACAGAAGTCTGCTGCCAATATGGAGTACTATAATATTCCTTCATTCTGGAAGGATATGTATGTTTATGAAGACGTATTGGATGCTACTGGCAAGGTCATTGCATCTGCCAATCGTGACGGCTCTGTGCCCAATATGCGTTACAACAGTGTGAATGCTCAGCCTTCAACTTTCTGGCGTGTCAATATGGCTACAATATCACTGACACAGATAGCTGTTGCCTATGAATTCCCAAAGAAATGGATTAATCCATTGGGAGTAAGTAGTGCACGTATAAACGTAACTTGCCAGAATGCGATGAACTTCCTTTCACCAAACTATGGTGACGCTTGGGACAGCTGGGGCGGCAACTATGGCTACTATCCACAACTGCGTAAATTTACAGTAGGTGTAAACGTTTCATTCTAAATCAAAAACACTATGAACAAATATATAATCAAGGCAGGAAAACTTGCATTAGCAGTGACAGTCGTCGGTCTAGCAGCTTGCTCCGATAAATTCCTGGAGGAGAAAAAACTGTATGGCAAGTATAGCGATGCGACAGTCTACAATAATTATGAGACAGCTCAAAATCGTATCGATAATTTCTATTATCAATTGTTGCCTGGTCAGAAAGAAGGCGATGGCATGTATGCAGATATTGTCAGCACGGGTTCAAATGATGATGATGCTTGCAGTACTGAAGAATATGCTGGTGTCTCAGCTTGGGAGGACAATACTAACATTTTGGACTATCAAATTCTGAACAGCAAGAAGTGGGATCATCTTTATGTAGAATTCAAGGAGAATAGTCCTTATGGACAGATACGCAATATCAATGATGCTATCGATGGACTCCAGAACCATTCTACGCTGTCGGAAAATGAGAAAAACGAGTTGTTGGGTCAGGCTTACTTCTTCCGTGCTTGGCGTTACTTCACAATGGTCCGATGGTATGGCGGTGTGCCTATCATCAAAGAGGTACAGAATGCTCTCTATAGCAAGAGCATGGATGGTAGCCTCATCGTTCATCGCTCTACGACAAAGGAGTGTATTGACTTCATTTGCGAAGACTTGGACAAGGCAGCTGAGTTGCTACCGGCACAATGGGGCCGTGTTGCCAGCAATTGGGGTCGTGTTACCAAGGGTACAGCTTTGGCACTGAAAGGTCGTGTATTACTGTTATGGGCAAGTCCCTTGTTCAATCGTAGTGATGAACCAGCACGTTGGGAGGCCGCCTATCAGGCTAATGAAACTGCTCGCAAGGTATTGGAGGAAAGCGGCTATGGTTTGGCTTATGAGAACAACCCTGGTGCTGCCACTGAGAGTGCTGCCAACTGGGGAAAAATGTTCCTCAACGTACAGGGTTCTGATGGTAATGTCAACGAAGCAGTCTTTGTAACCCTCTATAACAACTTGAGCAAGCAGAGCGACAATTCAGAGAAGAACAATGGTTGGGAGCATGGTATTCGTCCTAAGACTGCGTCTGGTGGTGGCGGTAAGAGTGCAACGGCTGAGATTGTAGACCTCTTCCCGATGGCTGATGGTAAAAGACCAGGTGCTTCAACAACATATAACTACGACAAGAAGGCATTCTTTGCGAATCGTGACCCACGTTTCTATCGTACGTTTGCCTTCCCTGGCGTGAAATGGACGTTCGATGGTAATCCCAAAGATCTGTTAACGGCACAGTTGAATGATTTGGTCTATCCCAACATAACTCTTAAGGATGGTTACCCTTACAATGGTGCTGATTATGTGTTGTGGAGTTATGCTTGGTATAAGGATGCTACTAAGCAGGACAGTGAGACGAGTTCTGGCTGGTATGCCGATGCTTTGGCTGACTCACGTCGTTCTGTATATGTTCGTAAACGCAGTGATGATTCACAGCTTAACGCAGGTAGTCCTATGTATATTTATGTAGACAACAATGGAAAGTGCAGCTTTAGCCAGTCAGGTGCTCCTTATATGGAGATGCGCTTTGCAGAAGTGTTGCTGAACTTGGCAGAATGTGCTGCTGCCACTAATCGCGGTCAGGAGGCTCTTGATTTGCTCAAGCGAATTCGTTCTCGCGTCTATGATCCAACAACCGTAGATGCAGACTATGGCTTGATTAACGGCAGTCGTGCAGAGAATATTGAACAGGTGCTTTATGAACGTCAGATAGAGTTGGCTTATGAAGGAAAACGTTTCGAAGACATGCGTCGCTGGTTGCTTTTTGATGGTGGTGTTGGTCAGGCAGCTCTCAGTCCAACATGGGAAGTAAAAGGCTATGGTGGTGATACGTGGACATTCCTTGGCTATAAAGATGCTGACAGACCAAATAAGTATGGCAAAAACCATATCATTGAGATGTATGCAAAGGAACTCGCTGCAAAGGATGAGGATAATGGTTCAGACCCGATATTGGCAGCAGGCATCAATCGTCCGTCTCCTCTCGACCTGTCGAAGCGTGCTGATGGTGAGCAGGCATTGATAGACTTCTATACCAATAATCTTGAACGTAAAGATCGTTTGGAAGATAACAATACTGATAAGGTGCCGACCTTCCAACCATTCTATTACTTCCTTGGACTCTGCTATTCTGCCATGTATAATGATGCAGCATTGATACAAACTATCGGTTGGGAAGATTATTCTCATGGCGGTGATGGTCGTTACGACCCGTTGGAAACAGATCCTGCTAAGTTGGTCATTGATACACAATACGGCAAGTAGTATTTAGTGACAATTCTTTGAAAAGTTCGTCTTATATATAAATATACGTATATGAGACGAACTTTTCTTTTGGCATTGCTTGGACTTGCTTTTTCGGCAGTGCAAGCCCAGTCATGGTATGAAACCCAGCGGCAATATCTAAGTGGTCATGGTTGTGACGATATGGTGCAGTGGGACTTTTTATGCTCAGATGGTCGTAATAGTGGTAGTTGGACGAAGATAGGCGTTCCCTCATGCTGGGAACTACAGGGCTTTGGCACTTATCAATATGGTATGCGCTTTTATGGCAAGGCCACACCAGAGGGCATAGCTGACGAGAAGGGCCAATATAAGACGGAGTTTAGCTTGCCTAAAGAGTGGGCTGGCCGTCAGATACAACTTGTGTTCGAGGCTGCTTTTACGGAGATTAATGTCCAGATTAATGGACGTAAAGCAGGCAACGGCATTTATCAGGGTGGTTTTACCCGTCATACCATTGATGTTAGCGATCGCGTATTCTTTGGCTCAAAGAAAAATCGTCTGGAAGTCGAGGTGTTAAAAGAAAGCACGAATCCGCAAGTGAACCTCGCTGAGCGCAGGGCTGACTACTGGAACTTTGGAGGCATCTGGCGTCCAGTATTTATCATTGCCAAGCCTGTACATAATATTCAGCGTGTAGCGATTGACGCTAAGGCAGATGGTCGTTTTATGGCTGATGTCTATTTGAATCAGGCGGTGCCAGGTTATAGTGTAAGTGTCGATGTCATTGACACTAAAGGCAAGAAGGTGGCAACCAGCCCGTCCTTCTCCATTTTCAGTGACCAAGTCAAAGTCGATTTCAGTACCAAGAATATAAAGGCTTGGAATGCAGAACAGCCCAACCTCTATACAGCTGTCTTTACGTTGAAGGATGCAGAGGGCAACACGCTCCACATAGAGCGTCAGAAGTTTGGCTTCCGCACCATCGAGTATCGTCACACATACGCTGGCGACAAGGAAGATGGTGTATTCATCAATGGTCAGAAGGTCATCTTTAAGGGTGTGAATCGTCATTCTTTCCGTCCTGAGACTGGTCGCACGCTATCAAAGCAGAAGAATATTGAGGATGTGTTGCTCATCAAGAGCATGAATATGAATGCTGTCCGCCTCAGTCACTATCCTGCAGACCCGGAGTTCTTGGATGCCTGCGACTCGCTGGGTCTTTATGTGGAGTGTGAACAGCCTGGTTGGCACAATGCCCATGAGACTATCGTGGGGTCACAGATTGTAGAGGAGATGGTAACGCGCGACGTCAACCATCCCAGTATCATTTTTTGGAGCAATGGTAACGAGGGAGGCTTTAACTACGAATTGGAGCCTGTCTTCAAGAAACTGGACCCCCAGCAGCGTGTGGTGCTTTATCCTTGGGCAAACCGTAATGGTTTCGAGACCAAGCACTATCGTTCATGGGGCGAGACGGCTGACTATATGCGCCAGAAGGAAATCTTTATGCCTACGGAATTCCTGCATGGATTATATGACGGAGGACACGGAGCTGGCTTGAAGGACTATTGGAAGTTGATGATGTCGAATCCGCGTTGTGCGGGTGGCTTCCTGTGGGACTTGATGGATCAGGGCGTTGTACGTACAGATAAGAATAATGTCATTGACTGTATGGGCAACTTCGGCAGCGATGGTATCGTTGGGCCTCACATGGAGAAGGAAGGCTCGTTCTATACCATCCGTGAGGTGTGGAGTCCTGTGCAGTTTTCACGAAGCCTGACAGGTATAAGTGTCAGGAATTGTTATGACTTCATCAATCTTAGGGACTGTCAGTTCAGCTACAAACTGTTGGATATGCCTGCTTATGGCGAGAAGGATGTCAAAGTTGTCAGGAAAGGCAAGCTCGCTTCGCCTGATGTTGCACCAGGCCAAACCGGTAAGTTGAACATTGACCTAAATAATAAAAAGTTGGATGCTGACGTGGTAGAAGTGACAGCCATAGACCCATACGGGCATGAGATAATTACATGGAGCTACAAGTTACGGACAGTCAATAACATACAGGGAAAACGTCTGCTTGATAAAGTTCTGAAGTTTTCGTATACAGATGATGCCAACCAAGTGCTGGTCCAGAATGGCAGTCGCCAATTTTCTTTCAGCAAGAAGACAGGCCGGTTAGAGGGTGTTACCATAGATGGCAGAAAGATATCGTTTGGCAATGGTCCTCGTTTCATTGCTGCCAAGCGTGCTGACCGTTCGCAGGATGGATTCTATAACCACGACGACAAGCAGGCTTTCCAGAAGAAGACGCAATATACTGAGTATGCTGATCAAGGCAAGTTTGCAGGCTTTACGTTTAGTGACAGTACGTTAGTTGCCACCTATCAGCATGGCTCGATAGAGAAGGTTACTTGGCGTTTCCTTGCTGACGGTGGTGTATATATGAACGTTGATTACTACTTTAACGGTGTCGTTGACTTGATGGGCATCAGTTTCGACTATCCTGAGAAGTTGGTCAAGTCGAAGCAGTGGGTAGGCAAGGGCCCCTATCGTGTCTGGCAGAATCGTATGGAGGGTCCTCAGTATGGATTGTGGCAGAACGACTATAACGACCCCATTCCTGGCGAGACATTCGAGTATCCGGAATTCAAGGGCTATTTCGCTAATGTTTCATGGATGCAATTACAAACAACCGAAGGTAAGTTCGGCATAGAACTAATCAGTGGTAAAGTGGGTGTTTATACGCCTCGTGATGGACGTGACCACATTCTCTACACCTTGCCAGAGACAGGTATTTCTATCCTGAAGGCTATTCCTGCCGTTCGCAACAAGGTAAATACGACAGATCTCAATGGCCCTTCCGCTCAGCCCTATTGGTCAAAGGGGCAAGGTCGTATCAATGCCATCCTACATTTTGAATGATGATAAATATAACAAATTATATTATATGATGACAAATGTTATGAAGAGACTTTATTGTTCATTACTTATTGCTTGTTTTTCGATGAGTGTCAGTTTGGCTGACACCACTAAGCCTTGGACGTTCTGGTATTGGATGTATGGTGCCGTATCTGAGGAAGGTATCAAGGCAGACCTTAAAGCCATGAAAGATGTGGGACTTGGCGGTTGTTATCTGATGCCCATTCGTGGGTCAAAAGAACAACCGGACTTCAAGGGACAGGCTGATGCCTTGACACCGAATTTCTGGAAGATGGTTGATATAGCGCTGGCACAAGCAGACTCTCTTGGGTTGGAGATGGGCATTCACGTTTGCGACGGCTTTGCCTTGGCAGGCGGTCCTTGGATTACGCCAGAAGAGTCGATGAAGAAGATAGTCTTCTGTGATACCATCGTCCGTGGAGGTCATCACGAGTTCCTGATGCCCAAGCCCAAGCACTACGGTGACTATTATGAGGATATTGCCGTTTATGCTATTTCTGTAGGTGACCTGAATGTGGAGAAATTCGGATTCAGGTATGCAGATATTAAAGAGTCATACTCTATAAAAGATGGGAACGCAACAACTCTTTCGTCTGGCATAACGATTAACGACAAAGGGGTTTATTGTGCAGACAGTCCCTGTTGGTTCCAGTACGAATTCAAGGAGCCAACGTTGGTGTTCAATGTTGAGATAGAGCCATCTGGCACCAATATCCAGTGTCAGCGACTGCTTATAAAGGCTTCAGACGATGGGGTTACCTTCAAAACGTTGAAGCAGCTGACACCACCACGTCAGGGTTGGCAGAATACAGGTTTCAATACCACTTTCAGTTTCCCACCGACAAAAGCCAAGATTTTCCGTTTCGAGTGGACGCCAGAAGGTTCTGAGCCTGGTGCAGAAGACCTTGATGCTGCCAAGTGGAAGCCTGTGTTCCGAATGAAAGACCTGCGAATCTGCACTTTGCCTGCTCTTGACAATTGGGAAGGCAAGGCTGGCTATGTCTGGCGCTGCGCTCCCAGCACCCCAGCTGAAGACTTGAGCAAGCCGAATTGTGCCTACGTCCCAGACATGGTGCAAAGCACGATGAAGGGTGATATGGTGAATATCGACCTGATTGGTGGTACCTATCGTATTCTGCGTATGGGTTATACGTCAACAGGCCAGACCAACGCTACAGCAGGCGGAGGTAAGGGCTTGGAATGTGACAAGTTCTCAGAAGCAGCAGTGGCCAAGCAGGTCAATAACTGGTTTGGCCAATTCCTGAAGCGTCCTCATGCCAATGTGGTGAAATATCTGCATGTAGACTCGTGGGAGTGTGGCTCACAGAACTGGACCAAGAACTTCCCAGCAGAGTTCCAGAGGCGCAGGGGCTATGACCTCCTGCCTTGGTTGCCTATAATGGCAGGTATTCCCATGAGAAGCCTTGACAAGAGTGAACAAGTGCTGAGGGATGTTCGCCAGACCATCGAGGAACTGAAAAACGAGGTATTCTTCCGTACTGTCAGCCAGTGTGCCAGAGATTGTGGCATACAGGTGTCGGCAGAGAGCGTAGCACCCACGATGACTTCCGATGGAATGGGACATTATAAGTATGTCGACATACCGATGGGAGAATTCTGGTTGAACTCCCCCACCCACGACAAGCCTAACGACATGCTGGATGCCATTAGTGCTGCTCACGTATATGGCAAGAACATCGTACAGGCTGAGGGATTCACAGAGGTTCGTGGCGTATGGGACGAGACACCCGCCAGTATCAAGCCTCTTCTGGACCGTAACTTTGCCTTGGGCATGAATCGTCTCTTCTTCCACGTGAACACCCACAACCCTTGGCTCGACAAGAAACCTGGCATGACGCTTGATGGTATCGGCCTTTTCTTCCAGCGCGACCAGACGTGGTTCCCTGAGGCAAAGGGTTTCGTCGACTATATCACACGTTGTCAGACACTTTTGCAAAAAGGTAAGCCCGTTGTGGACATCGCTGTGTACACTGGCGAGGATCTGCCACGTCGAGCCTTGACGCCTGATAAATTGGTAAAATGGCTGCCAGGCCTGTTTGGAACTGAGCGTGTGGCCTCAGAACAGAAGCGTTTGGCTAACGTCGGACAGCCTATGGTTGAATCGCCCGTTGGTGTCAATCACTCTGCTGGCATCATCGACATGAAGGACTGGATTAATCCCCTGCATGGCTATCACTACGACTCAATGAACAAGGATGCCCTGCTGACTCAGTTTGGAAATTATAAGGTATTGGTGGTTCCTGACGATCCGGAATTGCCTTACTCAACAGCCATACAGCGTATAGATCAGTTGCGTAGCCAAGGCGTAGAGGTTATAGAGAAGCCCTATACAGGAACCGTTTTCAACACGATAGCCCCTGATGCCGTCCTGCCAGAAGGTATCGCCTTTACCCATCGTACTGGCGACGACTTCGACATCTATTTCCTCTCGAACCAGACGGACAAGGAGCAGACATTTACACCTATCTTCCGTCAGAAGAAAGAATCGGCACTGATATACAATCCTGTTAAGGACCAGTGGACAGCGTATGACGACACCATCACGTTACCACCTTATGGCTCGCTGTTTGTCTGCTTTGGGCAAAACGCCGTTTCTCAGGTAGAGAAAAGCCGTTTCGCTCAGAGAGAAACAACGATTCACCCAGAGGGATTCATGAAGAAGCCTTGGACCGTCTCCTTCCGTGAGTCTGGTTTGACGATGGATGTCCAGCAGTTCTTCGACTGGAGCAAGCATGAGAATGAGAAGATTCGCTACTTCAGTGGTCATGCTCGTTATTCGGCAATGTGGAAACTGAAGAAGAAGGAGGTACCCATGGGTCGTGTATGGCTTTCGTTCCCCAATGTGAAGGATATCGTCCACGTATGGATTAATGGTAAGGATTGTGGTATTGCCTGGACAGCACCCTACGAGGTGGAGATAACAGGCGCCTTGAAGAAAGGTAAGAACACGATAGAAATCGAAGTGGTAAACACGTGGCACAATGCCCTGCGTGGAGCTGATAAAGGCAAGGCACCTTACAATGGCATCTGGACCAACGCCAAATATCGCACTACAGGCGATGGTTTGTTGCCTGCAGGCCTGATAGAAGCGCCAATACTTAAAATAGAACAATAATATGAGAAAACTTATTTGTGTCATCGTTGCGCTGATGGGCATCACTGCCAGTGCTAAGGTCAGGTTGCCTCAGTTCTTCAGCGATAATATGGTGCTGCAACAACAGGCAGAGTGTAACCTTTGGGGATGGACGGAGCCAGGCAAAAAGGTCCAGGTAACGACCTCATGGGATAAGAAGTCTTACAGAGTGACAGCCCGTAAGGATGGACGCTTTGACGTGACGGTGAAAACGCCCCAAGCAGGCGGACCTTATTCTGTCACCTTCAAGGATGGCGACCCTGTTATTTTGAATAACATAATGATTGGCGAGGTGTGGATATGCAGCGGACAGTCGAACATGGAGATGCCCATGAAGGGTTATAAGGCACAGCCAGTAGAGGTGGCTGCTGATGAACTGTTCTCCTGTAACGATGACGGACTGCGATTGTTCTATGGCAAGCGATTCGCATCCTTAGAGCCCCAGCAAGACCTTGCAGGTTCATGGCAGCCTGCGAATTTGGGCAGCGTTCGCGAGTTCTCTGCCACAGCCTATTACTTTGGTAAGGCACTGCGGAAGATGCTGGGAGTGCCTGTGGGGCTGATATGTACGGCCTATGGCGGTTCTGCCTGTGAGGCATGGATGAAGGCTGACTGGTTGAGAGCCTTCCCCAAGGTACAGCAGACGATAACGGAAGCAGATGTCAAGAAACTGGAGCAGCGTTGTCCTACAGCGCTCTATAACGGACAACTCAAGCCACTTATCTACGATGGAGTACATTATGGTATTCGTGGTGCCATCTGGTATCAAGGCGAAGACAATGTGCCACGCTATGACTTCTATGCGCCCTTGTTTGCCCGTATGATTCAGGGGTGGCGCGAGGAGTGGCACCAGGGCGATTTCCCCTTCTACTACTGTCAGATAGCTCCCTTTGCATACGACGAGACAGATTGGGCGCTCTATAATAGTGCCTTGCTGCGTGAACAACAGGAGAAGGTGGAATCGATGGTTCCCAACTGTCGCATGGCTGTACTGATGGATTCAGGTCTCAAGGACTGCATCCATCCTCGTAAGAAATACTTGGCAGGCGAGCGCTTGGCACTCTTGGCACTCAGCAATACCTATGGCGTCAAGAATCTGCCCGACTTTGCCAAATATAAGGAGGTAACCTTCCAGAACGATACGGCTGTCGTCAGTTTCGACCGCTCGAAGGAGTGGGTCTATTTCGAGCATGGAACAACGTCGAAAAACTTTGAGGTTGCAGGCTCTGATCGCGTGTTTCATCCTGCCACGAAGGTATGGGTCAATCGCAATCGTGTCTATGTCGTTTGCGACGATGTCAAGCAGCCTTATGCCGTCCGTTATGCCTTTAAGGATTGGGCGGTAGGCGACCTGATGCACGATGGATTGCCTGTTTCTTCTTTCAGGACAGACAACTGGGAAAAATGAAAAGGTAAGAAAGTAAATGAAGAGAACAATAATAATGAATAATAAGTTGGTATATAGGGCGGTATTATTTTTTTTACCTTTTTACCTTTTTACCCTTTTACCTTTACAAGCGCACACTTCCGTTGCAGGCCTATTCCCATTGGAGAATAGTGGTCGCTTGGTATGGAACTTCAATGCAGGATGGCGCTTCCATTTGGGCGATGTGGCAGGTGCTGAGGTCAAAGATTATAATGATAAGTCGTGGGAAGTGGTGTCGACGCCTCATACTGTCCAACTGATGCCTGCTGAGGCCAGTGGTTGTCGCAATTATCAAGGTGTTGCATGGTATCGTAAACATTTTAAGTTGCCCAAGGAGTGTGCAGGACGCGACGTTACCCTGCATTTCGAGGCCATTATGGGTAAACAGACCATCTACATGAATGGTCAGAAGGTAAAAGAGCACGAGGGTGGCTATCTACCTATTACCATCACCCTGCCTACAACTGTGGGCGACGACATGGTCGTCGCTATCAAAGCCGATAACAGCGACGACAAGACCTACCCCCCAGGCAAAAAACAGGCGCAGCTCGACTTTGCCTATCATGGCGGCATCTATCGCGACGTATGGCTTATTGCCAAAAACAAGGTGGCCATCACGGATGCCCTTGAAGAAAACAAAGTTGCTGGTGGTGGCATCTTCGTACATTATGCCAACATCAGCGAAAAAAGCGCTGAGGTCTATGTCAATACGGAAGTGCGCAACAGCGACACTCGCCCTCGCACCATTACCGTTGAAAACACCCTTTCAGAGTGTGTTGCGATTCAGTCGCAACAAACCAAACTGAAGCTCCAGCCTGGCGAAGCACGCACCATTACCCAGCGTTTTATAGTCAAGAGCCCTAAACTATGGAGTCCAGAAACACCTTATCTATATCATATTACCACCCGCATCAAGGATGGTAAGTCGTCGCTTGACGGTGGTGTCACTCGCATTGGCATCCGTTCCTTCGAGTTCAAGGGCAAGGAAGGCTTTTGGCTCAATGGCAAGCGTTACCACCAGTTGGTGGGTGCCAATCGTCATCAGGACTTCGCCTACGTAGGCAATGCCTTGCCCAATAGTCAGCAGTGGCGTGATGCCAAACGACTGCGTGATGCAGGCTTTACCATTATCCGTACGGCTCACTATCCACAAGACCCTTCGTTCATGGATGCCTGCGACGAATTAGGCTTGTTTATCATTGTGGCAACACCAGGTTGGCAGTATTGGAACAAAGACAAAGGTTGGGATGAGAAGGTTCACGAGAACACGCGTAACATCATTCGTCGCGACCGCAATCATCCTTGCGTGCTGATGTGGGAACCCATCTTGAACGAGACGCGTTATCCTGAGGAGTTTGCCTTGCAGGCACTACAAATAACAAAAGACGAATATCCTTACCCTTATCGTCCTGTAGCTGCTGCTGATGTACATAGTGCTGGTGTGGCTGAACATTACGATGTCGTCTATGGGTGGCCAGGTGACGACTTCAAAATACGCAATGGTCAATGGTCAGCGGTCAATGGTTCACCCCAGCAGTGCATTTTCACACGCGAGTTTGGCGAACTGGTTGACGACTGGTATGCCCACAACAACTTGAATCGTGCCTCGCGTTCGTGGGGCGAGCGTCCCATGCTGACGCAGGCTATGAGCCTCTATCGTTCTACGCAAGAGCTCTTCCATACAACAGGTCAGTTCATAGGTGGCTGTCAGTGGCACCCCTTCGACCACCAGCGAGGTTATCATCCTGACCCCTATTGGGGTGGCATTTATGATGCCTTCCGCCAGAAAAAGACAGCCTTTGATATGTTTGCTGCTGTGCTACAGCAACCTACTGAACAAGCTATCGTAGCGATTGCCCATGAGATGACGCAGTTCTCAGAGAAGGACATTACCATCTTCTCGAATTGCGACAGTGTTCGCCTGACCATGTACGATGGCGAGCATTGTTGGGTGCAACCGGTAGAGAAGGGGCTTGTGGTCTTCAGGGATGCCTGGGATTTTTTCGAAGCTCGTAATCATAGCTATACGCAGAAGTCGTGGCAAAGTGTTAAGATGGTGGCCGAAGGTATTATTGATGGCAAGGTCGTGTGCAAGGAAGAAAAGATGCCTTCACGTCGTAGCACCAAGCTCCGTCTTTATGTTGATGAGATGGGCAAGCAACTCGTGGCTGACGGATCTGACTTCGTTGTCGTCGTCTGTGAGGTGACAGATGATTTGGGCCACGTCCGTCGTTTAGCGAAAGACCAGATTCGCTTTACTGTCGAGGGTGAAGGCGAAATCATTGGTGATGCCAGCATCAATGCCAATCCCCGTGCCGTAGAGTGGGGTAGTGCGCCTATACTCGTTCGTAGCACCCGTCAGGCAGGTAAAATCAAGATTAAGGCTGAGGTGCAGTTCCCTGGTACTCATGCTCCCACACCTGCTGAATTGGAGATAGAAAGCATTCCCTACGACCTGCCCATGTGTTACAACGTTAGTGAGACAGCTGTCCGTCATCATACATCATCCATTGGGCATCAGCCATCATCCACCCTTTCTGACGAAGAAAAAGCCAAGCTGCTACAAGAGGTAGAGGCTCAGCAGGCAGACTTTGGTATCCAATAATTATCTCTTGTCAGAAAGTATCATACGTCTTATTTGGTCGTTGTACTCTTTTCAGCAAAACTTCCGAAGTACTTCAGGCAGACGTCGCGCCATTCGCGGGCGTTCTCTACCTGGTGCTGTAGGCGCTCGTCAACTTCACGCCAACGCTGCTCGTCGATGTAGTGGCGCATCTTGTTGTGCCAGTCGTTCTGCAACGACTCCGTCCAAATGACGCCGTTGTTATAGTGATACTGCAACGACTCCCACAACGTGGAGCCATCCTTCATCTTATAGTCCCAAGGCACATGATGGAACCACAGCAACAGTTCCTCGGGGCAGGTCTCTATATTGTTATAGGTGCGTGCGAGGTGTCCCCGGTACTGGCTGACGGCATCGGTGCCCTTGCTCGAGCGGTCGAAGCCTACGCCGTTCTTATCGGCTTTGTGGTAATAGACGGGGCACCACTCCAGCGGATACGAGGCCTTGAAGCCGTCGGGTTCTGGACCGTAGTGGTGGTCGAACTTGAAGATGTGGTGCAGACCCAGCGGCATCATGTAGTTGACGCAGGCTTCGCGGCTGGTTTCCATCCAGGTAGCCATGTCGTTGATGAATGTCTTATCGGTGCTGAAGGTCTGTGCCAGCCACTCTTTGGCGATGTCTAACGATAGCAGATGCGGGTTCCACGCCAGACGACCGAAGGCATACCAGTTGGCCTGCGAGAAATGGTGTCCGCACCAGTTACGGTCCAATCCAATGTTTGCTACACCAGCGATACCTTTTAGGGATGAGGGATTTACAAACGAGAAGAATTCCTGCCACATCGGAGCGAGATATACCAGATGGCGGCTCTGTCCTAAATACTCTTGTGTGATTTGCAGTTCCACCATGTTAGGCGTCTGCTTGATTTGGTCGAAGATAGGGCTGTATGGCTCGCGAGGCTGGAAGTCGAGCGGACCGTTCTTGGTTTGCAGAATGACATTGTCGCGGAACTGTCCGTCGAGGGGCTTGAATTCCGATACGGCCTGCTTCACACGATCCTCGCCCTTATGGTTGGCACCATATACAAAGCAGCGCCACATAACGATACCCTTGTAGGGCTTCAAAGCGTCAGCCAGCATGTTGGCACCCTCAGCATGTGTACGATGATAGTCGCCAGGACCAGGCTGTCCCTCGCTGTTGGCTTTGACCAGGAATCCGCCAAAGTCAGGAATGAGCTTATAGATTTCCTTGGCTTTCTTCTGCCACCATTTCACGACGCTCTTGTCCAGCGGGTCGGCAGTCTTTGTCTCTTTAAGCGCCATTGGCGAGGCGAAGTTGATACTCAGGTACACCTTGATATTATATGGACGCAGGATGTCGGCAATCTTCTTTACCTCTTTCAGGTATTCCGTCGTCAGCATCTTAGGCGAAGCATTCACATTGTTCAGCACAGAGCCGTTGATGCCTATCGACGCATTGGCACGGGCATATTCCTTAATCAGTTGCTCGTCCAGGTTAAACCACTCGAAGATGCTCTTGCCGGCATAGCCTCGTTCAATACTGCCATCTGGGTTGTCCCAATGGTTCAACAGGCGCAGGGCAAAGGCAGGGTCGCTATGGACTTTATAGTTGGCCACAGGGTTTATGGCTTGTTGGCGCAACAGGGTGTATGCCCCATATAGCAAACCACTTTCCTGATAAGCCGTAATAGTGGTATTGCCCCCTTTGATTTCAATGCTGAAACCGTCACCGTCAGGCAGCGAGGTATCCAACTTCAAGGTAACACTCCCGCCTTGATAGTATGTCTCCAACTCCTTCTGAGCCGTATTGATGACGGGCGTCTGCTTGGGTGTGGTAACCTTGGCTTTGTTCACAGGCTGAAAACGCAGCCATAACTGGTGTCCGTCCTCAGCACTGGCTGTCAGTGCGAGGCAGGCAACAAACAATGATAATATCAGTTTCTTCATAACGTTTATAAGTTCTATGGCGCAAAGATACACATTTTTTATTAATTTAGCGTGTAAATTACGAAATAATTCCTCAAACCTTGCTTATGGACCTCTCATGGACTTCTCATAGACCTCTCTAGGCGAGCCCTATCTCCAAAGCCATGAGTTCGCCATGTTGAAAGTAACTCTCACATAAAAACTGGTACGCAGCGAACGCTGCCGACTTTAGACACGCCCGCCGCCGATATCAGCAGCGCCCGCTGCTGATTAAAGACACGCTCGCTGCTTTCGCGCAAGAGATTGACTCTCTCCCTGCCCAAACGTCACTTACTCCCTGTAAGCGAGTCACTTTCCCCCTGTATCATCGTCACCTTTCACTCGTATCAACGTCACTTTCCATAAGAACCTAATAGGTATCTTCTACCTGTCGTTTACGAGGATAGTGAACTTAAAAAGCGGATCACCGGAGTCCCGCGTTTTTTCGGGATGGATTAATCTATAAATTTATCGGTTATTATTATAATTTCTTTTATTTATTTGGAGAAACCATTATTATTCACTAATTTTGCATTCATATAGAGGGCCTACTTACAGATCTGTCCACGTGTGAGCACATTTATCATCTATTAAATTACTATGATTATGAAAAAAGAATTGTTTTTATCGTTGATGTTTTTCATCATGTGTTCAATACATGCGACAGCACAAACTTATTATTATTACTATAATGGAAATATGGTCGGAGGTAATAAAGGAGAAGGATTGCAAGCATTCTATCATGGAATTCCCACTCCTTCAATGAGAAGAAGCTATAATGGACGTGGATATCTTGGAAACTATTATCAACCCGGGAAAAGATACTAAAATGAAAAAAAAATATTTAGCAATCATACCGATTATCCTAATTTTGTATTTCAATACCCCAATACACATAAAGCAATATTATTGGAAAAGCAATGGTGGAGGGCGTATTTCAGATTTTGTACATTTTAACGATACCAACTACTTTGTATTAAAATGGCCTTTCATATACAAGAATCAGGAGAAGTCTGGTTATATTGTTTTTTGTTTTTATAATCATTTATGGATATATTCTTATCGAAAAGGTTCTAACCACGGTATTGGTGAATATGTAGCAAAATAAAACAGATTAAAAGAGCAGAAAGATAGTTTAAGAAATAAATACTTCTCATTACTAAGAGTGTATAATGTTCCAGATCATTCGGAACCGACCCCGTTTCTTTTTTTTGCGACTTGCAGCAACACCATGTGCTGCCTGGCATTCGCTTTCTACTTCTGCTCATTGTCTCGTAAATGTTATGAGGCGACACGGATTGATGTCTCATGCCGTCTCGGTTAAACATTACGAGGCTTTATGGTTCCGAATGTTCATAATCATATTCCTTTCCCTTAAGGTTATGGTTACTTATGCCATCTCCAACTCTTCTTTGAGAATAGAAATGTGCAGACAGTCTTCTATCTTCGACATGGTTTCGAGAGAAAGATTCTCCTGACCTTTCAGAACCTTTGAAACGTATTGCTGGCTACATCCCATCAGTTCTGCCAATTGTTTCTGAGTTAATCCCAGTTCATCCATCTTCTCAAGCATTTTCACTGCAATACGCTGGGAGTGCCGCAACCACGATTTGTTCTGCTGCCTCCACTCTGCCCTTTCCCTCCATTTTGAAGGAGTCGGTGACTGATGTTCTTTCAGTCGTGCGATTACTTCTTTCATATTAACCTCCTTTTCTATATCAAATTAATTCACTCATGTAATCATCAAAGGAATCCTTATCAACTATATTATTAGTCAATAGATGGGAGCGCACTTTCTCCATCTTAGCCAACTCACGAAGCGTATGTTCTCGTTCCTGCATGGTACGGGTAAGCTTAATGGCTCCACCCGTAATGACATAGATTCCTGGTTCCAGCTTGATAGCGTATATTCTTAGCCATGAGGCATGCTTAGAAACATCCTTCAACCGAGCTTTTTCCTTGCCAAGCAGCATATCAGCAAAACGACTATTCTCTAAGGGCCTGAATAGTTTGTCCAAGTCCGCCTCTGGCGAGATGTCCATAATCAGACATTGCAGTCGTTCACTGTCCTCTATAGTATCGTAAATAGCCTCGTTGACATCTGTGATCTTAAAATACGACATTAAGTCTGCCATATTCTCCTTAAAGAATTGGTAGAGCCATGCCACATCATTCCACTGTTCAAAGAGCATGTAGAGCGCATTATCAGGACAATCATCGTATTTGACTGCCCAAAGCCTTCCGTCCTCAGTTATGCTATCATAAGTCATAATCACTTCCTTTTGGGGGCAAAGTTAAACAATTTATTCGAATTACACAACTTTTAGGTTGTTTTTTCTTTGTTATTATGCATAATTTCATTACCTTTGCACTATGATTGAGAACAACGATTTTCTTATAGACGAAATATACGGTCAGCGCCTGCTTATCAGCAAAAGGGCAGACCAAACAGAGCTGAACGATAATATCCGTGTGGCACATGTACTGCTAAGTTGCTTTGACGAGATGTTCATAATTATCAAGGAATCCATCAAACAGATCATCAACGACGTGATAGAAAAGCTGAGGACATAACCTTGTGGGCTATGTCCTCGTATAGCGGTCAGAAAGGTCCAGCTTGAATATTGCTATGAAAACAATTGTTTCGCGCCCTCTGACGACATTCTGACGGTGCAAAGATACAAACTTATTCTGAAGATTCCAAATTTTTGAGAAAGAAATTTCAAAAAATATAGATTTCACAATCCTTGTGAAGTTGCAACTCGAAACTAAGGAGTGCTGCTTATCGCTCGTCGGCTGTGTGGGTATCGCATGAGTAAAACGGCGTTTTACTACCAGAGAAACATTGTTTTACTACCAGAGAAATGGCCTTTCTCTCCAAGAGAAACGATGTTTAGCAAAAGAGATTAGTCCGTCCCGACGGACTGCCAGTTCGCAGCCTACGGAATCAGAGTTTGCTCCCTACGGAAAAACAGCTAGCTGTAGTTTCCCTGTCCGTTAGCTTCCTTTCAGTATTCGGCTTACCTGTAGTAATGATGTCTGAGTGTAGGGTGAGGTAAGGGTCAGTGTAGGGTCAAGAGCACCCTACACTGACCTCAAGCCCTTTGTGCATCGGTCTTTCAGCCACATTGAGTGTAGGGTGATGGGGTTAGCGTTTCTTGCAGCCAAATGCAAACCCTATTATTGTTTCAAGAGGTTCAGTTTCTGCTTGGGAGCAAGGGCGTTGGTAGTCTTCTCTGTGTATTCCGCAATTTTCAGTTGGGCAGAAGCCTTGATGTCACGACTTGAGGCGCCGATGTGGAAAGTATAGACACCTGCCTCTGTCAGCCACTGTGACCCAGCCTCGTCGAAGCTGGCCAGGTCGCGTACTGGAATAGTCATCGTGAGCGTCTGGCTCTCACCGGGTTTCAACTCGCGTGTCTTGGCGAAGGCTTTCAGTTCCTGTGCAGGTTTCTCCAATTTACCCTTGGGTGCCTGGACATAGACCTGAGCCACCTCCTTACCACTGACAGCACCTGTATTCTTAACAGTGATGCTTACCTCGACAGCGTCCTTACCCTTAGCCTTAACGACGGGTTTCGACATCTCGAAGGTGGTATAGCTGAGACCATAGCCGAAGGGGTAGGCCACCTCGCGGTTGAAGGTGTCGAAGAAGCGATAGCCCACGTAGATGTCCTCCTCGTGGTTGGTGTAGGCATGACCAGGAATAGGACGGTTGCTGCCCACCATCTGCATCAGCGAGTAGTTGTCGAGATTGCCTGGGAAGTTCTTCGTTGAGGCATGATCGGTAGCGGCAATGGGCCAAGTCATGGTCAGTTTGCCAGAAGGATTGACCTTGCCAGTGAGCAGGTCGGCAATTGAATTACCGCCTTCCATACCTGGCTGCCAAGCGCAGAGAATGGCATCGGGGTAGCCGCTCCAAGAGGCCGTCTCGATGACACTTCCGGAGTTGATGATGACGATGACGGGTTTACCAACAGCGTGGAAAGCATTGCAGACATCCTTGATAAGGGCCTGTTCCTCGGGAACGAGGTTGAACTCAGTAGCGATATCGCGATCGACACCCTCACCAGCCTGACGGCCGATGGTAATGATGGCTGCATCGGCACCCTTTACCTCATTATTGATGCAGATGGGGTCAATGGCAATCTCAGGATATTTCTGCTGTCCGAACTGCTCCATCTGGTACCACTTGGCAGGATGGCGCTCAGCCTGGAACTTTACCTTAGCATATTCGATATACTTGCGATAGATATTGGTCAGCGTAGGCGAAGATTTGATACCAGCATTTTTCAGGCCTTCGAGCATGTCGACCACGTAGGGTGGATGCACACAACCAGAACCCGTACCACCGCTGAGGAAGTCGTAGGAGTTTTCGCCAAAGAGGGCGACGGTATAGCCTCTCCCCCCGCCCTCTCCAAGTAGAGAGGTAGCCTCGGAATCCCCCCTCTTATTGGAGGGGGTTAGGGGGAGGCATCCATTGTTCTTCAGCAGGACGATACCCTCGGCAGCACTCTGGCGGGTAATGGCAGCATGGGCCTTGAAGTCAGGATTGTTAGAAGCGGGATACTGACGGAAGCTGGGTGTCTTGACAATGTATTCCAGCATACGGCGTACGTTGCGGTCCACATCGGCTATGCTGAGTTTGCCATTCTTGACACCAGCAATAATCTCCTGAACCTGAGCAGGTTGACCTGGCTCCATGAGGTCGTTGCCAGCGTGTACCTCAGTAATTGTTGGCAGCCCATCGCGAATACCAATCCAGTCAGTCATCACGATACCCTTAAAGCCCCAGTCGTCGCGTAGTATCTTGGTCAGCAGGTCGTGGTTGCCCATCGAGAACTGGCCATTAATCTTATTGTACGAAGCCATAATGGTCCAAGGGTCACTCTCGCGGACGGCAATCTCAAAGCCACGCAGGTATATCTCACGTGCTGCACGCTGGCTGACACGTTCGTCGACGCTGGTACGATCGGTCTCCTGCGAGTTGACGGCAAAGTGCTTGGCAGATACGCCAACGCCCTCCTGCTGCACACCCCGAATATAGGCAGCAGCAATCTTACCCGTCAGCAGAGGGTCCTCAGAGTAGTACTCGAAATTACGACCACAGAGGGGATTGCGATGCAGGTTCATGCCAGGACCCAGAATGACGTCGCAACGGTATTCCTTGGTCTCATTACCAATGGCCTGACCAACCTGACTTACCAACTCTGTATTCCATGTTGATGCCAAGCAAGAGCCAATAGGGAAAGCAGTAGCATAATAGGTTTTGTCAGTACCTTTGCGAGTGGGGTCGATACGTACACCGGCAGGGCCGTCCGTCAGTACGGTAGCAGGAATTCCCAAACGGGGAATAGCAGGAGAGGTACCAGCAGCACCTGCAACCAAATCGGCCTCGCCACCGACTACTGCGCCAGCATTAAAGAAATTGTTAGCACCTCCCACAAGAAGTTTCGCCTTCTCTTCCAGGGTCATGGCCTTTATCACATCATCGATATTATTGGCCTTCAGTTTAATTTGTCCATTCATTGTTGTCATTGTCAACATTGCCAGTAGGGCAGTAGTCATTAATTTCTTCATAGAATAATTAGTTAGAATTTCTGCAAAGGTACGAATAAAAAGTGAAAAGTGAAGAGTGAAAAGTGAAGAGTTTTTGCTCCGAAACGTTAAGAAAATAAAAAAACTGCTATATATATAAGGTGTAACCAAAACTTTTGCATACTTTTGCAGCCCGTAAGTTGACTTGAGTCTTCTTTTCGTTAGAGTGGAAGTAAAAAAGAAACAATATAAATATGCAAAAGAACTTAGTGATTGTAGAGTCGCCTGCAAAGGCAAAGACCATTGAAAAATTTCTTGGCAAGGACTATAAGGTCATGTCGAGCTATGGACATATTCGCGACTTAAAGAAGAAAGAGATGAGTATCGATACCAATACGCTTCAACCAGAATATGAGATTCCTGAGGAGAAGATGAAGTTGGTAAAGGAACTGAAGCAGAATGCTGAGAAGGCCGATAAGGTATGGCTCGCATCCGATGAGGACCGTGAGGGAGAAGCCATCTCATGGCATCTGTGTGAGGTGTTGGGATTGGACGAGAAGAAGACCAATCGTATCGTATTCCACGAAATTACAAAACCCGCCATCCTTGAAGCTATCGAGCATCCTCGTCATTTGGACATGAATCTGGTCAATGCCCAGCAGGCCCGTCGTGTGCTCGACCGTTTGGTAGGCTTTAAGTTGTCACCCGTTTTGTGGCGCAAGGTAAAGCCCGCTCTCTCTGCTGGTCGTGTTCAAAGCGTGGCCGTTCGTCTGATAGTCGAGCGCGAACGTGAAATACAGTCGTTCCAGAGTGAGCCGTTCTATAGCGTGACGGGTATTTTTGCCATTACCAATGCTGATGGTTCTCAGACAGAGGTCAGAGCGACTTTGGCGCAGCGCCTGAAGACCCATGAAGAGGTGGAGCAGTTCTTGAAGAAGTGCATAGATGCTAAATATACAGTTGACAACGTCAGCAAGAAACCCATGAAGCGTATGCCAGCACCTCCTTTCACGACTTCCACCTTACAGCAGGAGGCCGCCCGTAAGTTGGGCTTTACGGTGTCGCAGACCATGATGGTGGCTCAACACTTGTACGAGCATGGACAGATTACCTATATGCGTACTGACTCTGTGAACCTTTCAAGTCTGTGTATCAATGCTGCCAAGGAGGAAATCAACAAACTCTATGGCGAAGAATATTCAAAGGTTCGCAAATATCACACCAGTTCAAAGGGCGCCCAAGAGGCTCACGAAGCCATCCGCCCGACCTATATGGACAAGCAGACCATTGAGGGAACTGTCCAGGAGCGCAAACTCTATGAGCTGATTTGGAAGCGTACCATTGCCAGTCAGATGGCTGATGCCGTTATGGAGCGTACCACTGTGAATATTTCCATCAGTGGTGCAGAAGAGCAGTTTGTGGCTCAGGGCGAGGTTGTGAAGTTTGACGGTTTCATCAAAGTCTATCGTGAGAGTTATGATGACGAAGACCAGCAGGAGGAAGAAAGCCACTTGCTGCCCCCATTGAAGAAAGGTATGGAACTGACGCGTCGTGAGATTCAGGCTACCGAGCGTTTCAGTCAGGCTCCCCAGCGCTATACGGAAGCTTCGCTGGTTCACAAGCTTGAGGAACTGGGTATCGGCCGTCCGTCAACTTATGCTCCCACTATCTCTACCATCCAGCAGCGTGAATATGTTCACAAGGGCGACCAGAAGGGCGAAGAGCGCAGCTATACGGTAGACATTCTGAAGGGTAAGGTCATTACCCAAAAGGAACGTAAGGAGATGGTTGGCTCTGATAAGGGTAAGCTGTTGCCAACGGATGTCGGTGTGGTGGTCAACGATTTCCTGATGAAGCACTTCACGGAGATAATGGACTATAACTTCACTGCCAAAGTCGAGCAGGATTTCGATAAGATTGCTGAGGGCGATGAGCAGTGGACTCAGATGATGAAGACCTTTTATCGTGACTTTGAACCTACGGTGGAGAATACGATGAATGATCGTCAGGAACGTAAGGCTGGTGAGCGTCTGTTGGGCAAGGATCCTAAGACTGGCAAGCCGGTATATGTTAAGATAGGCCGTTTTGGACCTGTTGTGCAGATTGGTTCTGCCGAAGATGCCGAAAAGCCTCAGTTTGCCCAGCTGCCTGCTGACAAGAGCATGGAAACCATTACCATCGATGAGGCTTTGGAACTCTTTAAACTGCCTCGTACACTGGGCGACTTTGAGGGTTCAGCTGTCGTGATAGGCGCAGGCCGTTTTGGTCCCTACATTCTGCATCAGAGGAAATATACCTCAATGCCTAAGGATGCTGATCCTATGACTATTACACTCGACGAGTCTATCCGCCTGATTCTGGAGAAGCGCCTGCAGGAAAGTCAGAAGCACATGAAGACATTCGAAGAGGATTCGAAGCTGGAGGTGCTGAATGGTCGTTATGGCCCTTATCTGGCATACGACGGCAAAAACTATCGTCTGCTTAAGTCACAGCAGGCTAAGGCTGCCGACCTGACCTACGACGAGTGTATGGCTATCATCGAAAAGCAGAAGAAATGAGGCGTATCATCCTTGTTGGTTACATGGGCTCAGGGAAGACCACTGTGGGCAAGGCTCTCTCCAAGGAGACGGGCATGATGTTCTACGACCTCGACTGGTATATTGAAAGCCGTATGCGCAAATCAGTGTCGCAGATTTTTGCTGAACGTGGCGAGGAAGGCTTTCGAAAGATAGAATATAACATGTTGCACGAGGTGGCTGAATTCGAGGATGTCATCATCAGTTGTGGCGGTGGCACGCCCTGCTTCTTCGACAATATGGACTATTTGAACCAGCAGGGTGATGTAATCTATCTGAAGGCAACACCTGAGACACTTTACAAGCATCTGCTGATGGCTAAGATTGAACGTCCGTTGTTGAAAGGCAAGAGTGCTGAGGAGCTGATAGCCTATATCACAGAACACCTGAAGGAGCGCTCTCCGTTCTATGAGAAAGCTCGTCATATCTTAGATGTCAACGTGCTGGACGAATACGATAAAATCCAAGGCAGCGTAGCATCCCTGCGCGAAATGTTATCAATATAACCCATAAGTCTCATAAGTCCTATAAGCCCCATAGGCCCTATAGGCCCCATAAAAAAACAGAAAATAAAATGAAGAAATGGACCATCGATGACTCTAAGGAGTTGTACAACATCAACGGCTGGGGTACCAGCTACTTTGGCATCAACGAACAAGGAAATGTCTATGTGACGCCCTGTAAGGACAACACGCAGATTGATATCCGTGATGTGATGGATGAGTTGGCATTGCGCGATGTACAGTCGCCTGTGCTGCTGCGCTTCCCCGATATCCTCGACAATCGTATCGAGAAGACGTGGAGCTGCTTTAAGAAGGCTGCTGAGGAGTATGAATATAAGGCTGAGAACTATGTGGTGTTCCCCATTAAGGTCAACCAGATGCAGCCCGTGGTCGAAGAGATTATCTCACACGGCGCTAAGTTTAATCTTGGCATCGAGGCTGGTTCTAAACCTGAGTTGCATGCCGTGATAGCCGTACAGTGCCAGAGCGATTCCATCATCATCTGTAATGGCTATAAGGACCAGTCATATATTGAGCTGGCCCTGTTGGCACAGAAGATGGGTAAGCGTATCTTCATTGTAGTGGAGAAGCTGAACGAACTGGAAATCATTGCCAAGGAAGCTAAGAAGTTGGGTGTTAAGCCCAATATCGGTATTCGTATCAAGTTGGCTTCCAGCGGAAGTGGCAAATGGGAAGAAAGTGGTGGCGATGCCTCGAAATTCGGACTGACCAGTGCCGAATTGTTGGAAGCATTGGACATGTTGGATAAGAAGGATATGCGCGACTGCCTGCGCCTGATTCATTTCCATATTGGTAGCCAGATAACGAAGATTCGTCGCATTCAGACGGCTCTGCGCGAGGCTTCTCAGTTCTATGTGCAGCTGCATAAGATGGGTTATAATGTTGACTTTGTGGATTGCGGTGGTGGACTGGGTGTTGACTACGACGGAACCCGTTCTCCTTCGAGTGAGAGTAGTGTCAACTATTCTATTCAGGAGTATGTCAACGACTGTATCTATACCTTCGTCGATGCTGCCAATCGTAACGAGATTCCCCATCCCAACCTGATAACGGAGAGTGGTCGTTCGCTGGCTGCTCACCATTCCGTCTTGGTAATTGACGTGCTGGAAACAGCTTCGTTGCCTGAGATGCCAGAGGAATTCGAGCCGGATGAGAACTCACATCAGCTGGTAAAGGATCTCTATGAGATATGGGATAACCTGTCGCCTCGTAATGTGTTGGAAGACTGGCACGATGCCGAGCAGATTCGTGAAGAGGTGCTCGACTTGTTTGCTCATGGTATCGTCGATTTGAAGACACGTGCTGAGATTGAGGCTATGTATTGGAGTGTATGTCATGAGATTCATGCCTTGTCAAAGAACCTGAAGCATGTGCCTGAGGAACTGATGAACATCGACAAACTGTTGGCTGATAAGTATTTCTGCAACTTCTCGCTGTTCCAGTCGTTGCCCGACTCATGGGCCATCGACCAGATATTCCCGATTATGCCCATCCAGCGACTCAATGAGCGTCCTACCCGTAATGCCACCATTCAGGACATTACCTGTGACTCGGACGGTAAGATAGCAAACTTCGCTACCAATCGTCATAACTCCCACTCATTGCCCGTTCACACGTTGAAGAAGAATGAGAACTATTATCTGGGTGTATTCCTGGTAGGTGCCTATCAGGAAATCTTAGGCGATATGCACAACCTGTTTGGCGACACTACTGCTGTCCACATCTCTGTGAAGGATGGTCAGTATCATATCGACCAGATATTCGATGGTGAGACGGTGGAAGAAGTGCTGGAATATGTGCAGTATAATCCTAAGAAACTGGTTCGCCAGCTGGAAATCTGGGTGGCCAAGAGTGTCAAGCAAGGCAAGATTACCTTGGAAGAGGGTAAGGAATTCCTCTCCAACTACCGCTCAGGGCTCTATGGTTACACTTATCTCGAATAACGTCATTACGATATAACGTTATAACGAAAATGGTATGAAAGAAAAACTAACGATAGTAAAGGTGGGAGGAGCTGTGGTCGAGGACGAACTGCAGCTCTCTCAGTTGTTACGCGACTTTTCTGCTATTGAAGGTCGTAAGGTATTAGTGCATGGTGGTGGCCGTAAGGCTACGAAGATGGCGGAACGTCTGGGTATTGAGACGCAGATGGTAAATGGTCGTCGTATTACCGATAGTGATATGCTGGAGGTGGTGACGATGGTGTATGGTGGACTGGTCAACAAAAATTTGGTGGCTCGCCTGCAAGCCAATGGTGTCAATGCCCTTGGACTGACGGGAGCCGACGCCAATGCTATCCGTAGTCACAAGCGTCCCCTAAAGGACGGTATTGACTATGGCTGGGTGGGCGACGTGGACGCTGCTGATGGTAACATGCTGAGTCGGCTTATTGAGGCTGGCATTACACCCGTGATGGCTCCGCTGACTCACGATGGCGAGGGAAACATCCTGAACACCAATGCCGATACCATTGCTTCTGAGACAGCCAAGGCTCTTGCTGCGATATACGACGTGACGCTGATTTTCTCGTTCGAGAAGAAAGGGGTGCTGTCGAATCCTGACGATGACGAGAGTGTGATCCCTACTATCACGCGCACATTATTTAATAAGTATAAGGCTGACGGCACCATTTCTGGTGGTATGCTACCGAAGATTGAGAATGCGTTAGCTGCTGTAGAGGCAGGCGTTAGTCGAGTGATTATCACGTTGGCTACGGCCATTGACGGACAACACGGCACCACGATAGTTCATAGTTTATAGTTTAAGAGTTTAAAAGTTTAAGAGGTTATGAGATCGAAGGTCAAAGTTCAGTGTTCATAGTTCTTTAGTAATCATAATTTTCAATTCTCAATTCTCAATTCGTAATTTAAAAAGATGAAGACCATCAGTTTCCAATCCGACATCCTGCCGCTGAAGAATGAACTCTTCCGCATGGCCCTTCGCATCACGCAGAATCGCGAGGAGGCTGAGGACGTCGTACAGGAAACGATGATTAAAGTCTGGAACCGACGTGAACAGTGGGCACAGTTGGAATCGATAGAGGCTTTTTGTCTAACCATCTGCCGTAATCTGGCACTCGACAAGTTGCGACGTATGGATAATCAAGTGCAGAGCCTGGGAGACGATATTGACCCTACCGACCATAGTCATGGCTCCAATCCTGAACAGGTAACGATCCAAAACGAGCGTACACAGATGGTACGGCAATTGATTAGTAAACTGCCTGAGCGCCTGCGCACTTGTATGCAGTTACGTGATATAGAGGGCAAGAGTTATCGCGACATTGCCACCATTCTCGACATTACTGAACAGCAGGTTAAGGTTAATATTTTCCGTGCCCGTCAAGCTGTCAGGGAACAATATTTGAAGATTGAGAAATTGAGAAATTGAGACAATGAGAAATTGAGATAATGAGAAAATGAGAGATTTTTTTGGTTTTTCCTGTAACTTTCTTGTTTTACAAACGTCTTCGGTATAGAGACAACAAAAAATTAGGTATGGATTACAAGTACATCGAACAACTCTTGGAGCGCTATTGGAACGCTGAAACCTCTCTTGAAGAGGAAAGCATCCTGCGTACCTTCTTCAGTCAGAAGGATATTCCGGCTGAGATGGAGCATCTGCGCCCCTTGTTTATCGACGAGGCCGTTGGTGAGACGTTGGATGATGACTTTGATGCACGCATCATGCAGGCCATTGGTACTGAGCAGGTCGTTAAGGCTCGTGAGGTGTCACTTACCCAGCGTCTGATGCCACTCTTCAAGGCTGCTGCTGTTGTTGCCATCATCCTTACATTGGGTGGTGCCCTGCAGGCTCCCTGGGATAGTACATGGAATACGCCTGAAGACTATGCCGCCATCCAGCAGGTTGACACGATGAATGTCATCCCTGTGCAGGCTGAAAACATCAGCGCAACGGCATCCGACAGTACTGGCGTGATGCAGGCTGCTCAGCCCAAGGATTAGATTTTTCTATGCTTTCTCTATATTAACATCATGTTTAGTAAAACACGGGGGGTTTTAGCTGTGAAGCCAATTACCTCAAAACTCGACCCAGACAAATGATAATAGAAGCGGTCGATTTCTCTCAAATTTTTCATAACATACTAACGGTGAACGGGCTGCCTATCCGATGAGACGGAGGCAGCCCGTTCGATATCCTCTCATTTAATGACATATCGGATGCTTTGCTTCAGATTGTGGGAGCAGAGTGTCATCTTGATACGGTAGAGATGCGTGCCCCACATTTGACGGAGAGTAGGGTCAAGAAGAGGGGTTAGGTCTTCTACCTCAGGTGTAAGTTGTTTGGCATTGTAGTTGATGGTATGGCTACCCAGCGTCATGATGCCAGCCTTGGTTAGTTGGGGCTCAATGGTGGTGATAAGCATCAGTTGGGTGGGGGCTTGATAGGCCTTTAAGGCAAAGTCTTCAGTTATTTCTACGCTTTTGCCTTTTTGCACTTTAACGGTACGCAGCCATTGTTGTATCTGGGCTTCAGCAGGATAGGCGCTGCTGATATCGAGCGTCAGCTGGCCAGTCTTGTGACTGATGACATGTGCCTTATACTGCTTGCCGTCATGCTGGCTGTAGCCATTGATACGTGGCAGATTATGATAGTCGGACTGCATGGTCCAGATGTCGTAACGCTGCCCAGAAAAAGTCTTTGACGTATATTCGCCTACACCGGGGTCTATCAGCAGCGGTGTGCCATTTGGATAGACAATAAAGGAACCTACATCGTTGTGGTTATGACTCTCGCCGTTATGGCCACCCTTCACAGCCACGAAGGGTTCGCGTGTGGTCATAATCTGCAAGTCGGGCAACCAAACCTCGTTGAGGTGCGGTTCGCGAGGTTCTTCACGTAAGAAGGCCTGGATATGTTTGAGGAAGATGAGCTCACGCCCCAGCGAAGGCCAGTTACCACTCTTGTTGTAGAGTTGCGCAGCCTGATGCAGGACATCTTCTTGTTGTCCCACCCATGCTGCGTATTGACACATAGTCTTGTCGCTTGTCATCAGTCCAAAAGGATAGCCAATGTTGATGTTAAGCATGGCGCGGTTGCCGTGGGCATCGGCAAAGTTGACGGCATAGCCATTGCCTATATACATCTTGTAGATGTACGACTCCATGGCGAGGAGCTTGGGATGTTGGGTGCTTGGTGCCGGATGTTGGGTGTTGGCTTGCAACAAATACAACGTCTCGAAGAGTGAGGCAGCGGCACGGTCCCAATAGTGTGGTCCTTCATCGCAACCACCATCAGCAGGGTAGGCCGCCATAAAGGCTTCGCAGGCCTTTACTATTTGGTCGAGTGATGCTTGGCGACGCTGGTCGTCATGTTCACAGAACAGGACGCAGGCCAGCCAGTTCGAGCATATCCAAGGATTCCAGTTCATGCCAGCAGTCTTCCACCAGTATTTGGTTGTCAGGGCAGGCTGCAGTATGCGGCGACCGATTTCCTGATCGATGCGTTGAACCAGTAAGGACGAAAAATGTCCGATTTCATCGGATAATACGTATCGTGTGTAGGCTACGAGTGCCGCCGTCTCTGCATTAAACAAATCGACGGTCTGGTCTTCAGTTCGAGGCACTTCTGTCTTGTAGTGGGCAGGCAGTCCCCACCAGGTCTCTTCTAATGTACTCTGTAGTCCGTTGACGATATCGGGCGTGAAGCGGTATTGGCCTTCCATCAGTTCAGCCATCACGAGGGCAGCCAACTGGCGGCGCTTTTCGAACATCAGGCTTTCGTAATGTGTGCGGTTGCCCGTCTTCTTAAATTCAGCAAAGGCACTGGCAGGCAGGCTGTACCAGTCTTTTTTAAGATATTGTTCGCCAAAGGCGATATAGCTTTGGCGCATGGTCTCGGGTATGGAGTCGCGCCAGAACGAGTCACCCCATTGTGGTAACAGCTGAACAGCTCTTGCAGCGAGGACTGTAAAGAGGACGGACAGTAGTAAAAACGCTCGTTTCATCGGCGGATTATCTTGTACGTGCGACCATTTTCCTGTTTCACGATATTCAAACCGCGCTGATACGTGCGACGCAGCTGACCATCTGCACCATAGATGTCCTGTTTAACGTCCTGCACACCTGAGGTCGTGATGTCTTGAATACTTGTTGCATAGTTGTCATAGCTGAAAGCCACGTCTTTCTTGTCGCCCCAGATGTATTCCTCCAGACCAGGATAGTCAATGAAGGGGTTACGGTTCTTCTGAATATTATAGACGGCATTGTTGCGATTGATTTCCTTCTCGCTGACAGGGTCGTTTTTTGCCCATTTCATCAGCATCTTCAGCTGCCACGCACTCAGGCCAGGATACTTGTTACCGTCGAGGGTGGGCTGAGCGTCGGCGAAACTGGTGTACCAGGTCGGAATCTGTTCTTCATAGCAGGTCACCATATAAAAATAGGTGCGGGCGAAGTCTCCCTTGTACTCGTCGTTGGGTTCAAAGACGGTGCCGTTATAACCCTCGAAGGTACATTTGCCCAACTTGCTGAAGTCGTTAGCCGACTTATAGCTCTCACCATTGGTCTCTCCAAACGGGAAGTTGGAGCGTTTGTTGTTGACAATCTTGTCGGTAGGGTACATGTGATGCAGGTCGGTGTACATGGGCATCACCTTGCCGCCAAACCAACTGTTGGGCATTGAGTGCTCACGATTGTAATATTGTCCCTCCTGGTTGCCGCTGCCAGTATCCTGGTTGGTACCAAATTCAAATTCTACTTTGTTCGAGTACATGTCCCATACCTTGCCATTAGGCTTAGCGTCAGTAGTACGGAAGTGCGTCCAGAGCGCTTTATAGGCAGTATTGAGGTCACCACCCTCTTCACGGTTATAAACCACACCACACAGTGCCGTTTTCAGTTCTGCCCCTTTCTTGCCGTCGGCAGCCTGATAGTATGTGCCTGAATCGTTGGGACCCTGAGCCCAACCCGTTGCTGTCATTGCGAGCAGCCATGCTGTAAAGAATAGTTTTCGGTTTGTCATATTATTCACAATTTTACATTTTTCACTTTTCCCTTATAACTCCCCTCCCGCTCGGGAGGGGCAGGGGGTGGGTTTTTTTACATTTTTCACTTTTCCCTTATAACTCCCCTCCCGCTCGGGAGGGGCAGAGGGTGGGCTTTTGATCAGGGAACTGCTGGTAGATACGCAGACCATATTCGTTGGCAGCAGCAAAAACATATTCCATGATGTCTGCCGTGTCGTGTTCGAAGTCATTCCATGCCTGCGCATGCAGCCAGAAGGTCAGCTCCATACAACAGCCACCTTGCGAGGCCTCAGCATGTCGTACCAACGGATTTTTGTCGCCCATAACCTTAGGATTCTCACGCAGCCATTGTTCCAGATGCGTGCGGAATTTGGTAATATTGGCCACACCGTCGTCATCCAGATGGATAGAGCGGAAGTCAAAGAAGATACGGCGCGATTGCTTACGTCCCTCGTTCTGTTCCATGCCAATCCAGTTTTGGAATGAACCGTCAACCAAAGTTTGGGGGGATACTGTGACGATGGTGTTGTCGAAGTTGCGTACCTTGACAGTTGTCAGCGTGATATCCTCTACACGACCATTGGCACCAGCCGAGGCAACGGTAATCCAGTCGCCTACATGCAGCATGTCGTTGGATGTCAGACGAATGCCAGCCACCAGTCCTTTGATGGTGTCTTGAAAGGCCAGCATCAAGATGGCTGACGCTGCACCCAGTCCAGCAAAGAGCGTAGCAGGATTCTTGTCGATGATGATGGCTACCACCACGATGACAGCAATGAAGATGATGATAATCTTCAGTACCCCACATAGTGAGTGCATATATTGTTGACGGGCAGACCGTTGTGTATTAGACTCCAACTGCTTCATGGAGTCGCTGAATACAATGAGGGTACGTGCCGACATGATGGTAATGTAGATGCCTGTCAGACGCGTCAACACCTCACGAACAGTAGGGAAGTCGAAGAACGTCCAAGGCAGCAACTGCCATATAACAATGGCGGGCACGATGCTACAAGCCGACTTCAACACGCGTTCGTTGAACATCACATCGTCCCACTTGGTTTCTGTTTTCTTGGTCAGTCTCAGTACAATGGGAATCAGCAGTTTACTGCATAGCCAACCAGCCAGGAAGGCCAATGCAAAGGCTAATAATACCAAAATGGTATGGGTTACAAAGTTGACAGTGTCGCCAGTCACGCCACATGTCTCTACCAGTTGTTCAATCCAAATCTGAATCTCTTCCATAATAGTATATTTGCTGCAAAAATAAGAAATAATTCTCAATTCTCAATGCTACGCCACACTTTTTTTAAAAAAGAATTCTCAATTCTCGTTTTTTTTGTATCTTTGTACAAAAATAGTAAGAACATGATAAAACCGGTACTCCATTCTTATGATTTCGGCCAGAATGTGATTGCTTTCAGCACAACGCGACAAGGTGGCTATAGCGAAGGTAACTATGGACAGTTTAATATCAACCGTTATTGTGGGGACAGTGCTGAGGCTATCACACAGAACCGCCAGGCATTGTGCCAATTGCTACAGATTGATGACCGCTGCCTGCTGATGCCCCATCAAGTGCATCTGACGGAGGTTGCTGTAATTGACAATGCCTTTTTACGTCTTGATGATAGTGAGCGACGGCAATGTCTTGAGGGCGTTGATGCCATCATGACTGATAGAATAAGGGTGTGCATCGGCGTTTCGACGGCTGACTGTATTCCGGTCTTGCTGTACGACAGCGTCCGTCGTGCCGTCTGTGCCATCCATGCCGGTTGGCGAGGCACCCAGCAGCGTATTGTTGAGAAAGCCGTGAGGACAATGACAGAGACATACGGCACCGTTCCTTCTGATATTGTGGCACAGATTGGACCAGGCATCGGTCTCGACAGCTTCGAGGTGGGCGACGAGGTCTATGACGCATTTGCCGAGGCAGGCTTCGAGATGGCATCCATCAGCGAACGTCGCTCAAAGTGGCACATCGACTTGCCAGCCTGCAACAAGTTACAGTTGTTAGCGACGGGGGTCAAACCAGAAAACGTCCGCATGTCAGGTGTCTGTACCTACAAGGCGCACGACACCTTTTTCTCGGCCCGTCGTCTTGGCATCAATTCTGGTCGTATCTTTACGGCTATTATGATGAAATCGTAGTTTTTAGGCCAATAGGCGCTCGATATCTTCCAACGAATTGGCTACAGCTATCCAGTCCTGCCATTGCCGGCGAATGACGCCACGCGCCTGCAGGTCGTCTAACATGGCAATCATACTGTTCCAGAAGCCCTTCATGTTATACAAGATGACACGCTTGTGGTGATAGCCGATGGTGGCTGAGGCAGCGATGGTAAACACCTCGTCAATGGTACCGATGCCTCCGGGTAGAGCGATAAACACGTCGCTCTCGTCTTGCATGAGTTGCTTACGCTCACTCAGGTTGTCGCACATGATTTTTTCGCTGACATACTCAGAGATGCGCCCGTTCTTCTCAATAATCCGTGGAATGACACCAACCGTATGTCCACCAGCCTGATAAGCAGCTTTAGCCACACACTCCATCAGTCCGCAATTCACACCTCCATACACGATGGAATGGCCGTTTTTTGCAGCCCACGTCCCCAAGGCTTCCGTCTCACGGAAGAAGTCGGGGTCAATCTGCTCGTTGGCAGAGCAAAATACACATATCTTCATAACTATTGCAAAGATACGAAATAATTCTTAATTCTTAACTCTTAATTCTTAATTAATTTTGTATCTTTGCACTTGCTATGAAACATCTGCTGACCATCTTCGTCCTTCTGTTGGCGCTTACCTGTTGCACTACCGAGGCTGACCGCAACCGTATGCGTGCTGCTCTCGACAGCATCAACGGGCGCAACCAATCGGGGCAGCCCTTCACCGTCAAAGACGTACAGCCTTATGTCGAGTTCTTCGATGAGCACGGCACGCCCAACGACCGCCTGCTGGCCCACTACCTCCTTGGCCTTGCCTACTACGACCACGGCGAGGCACCTATGGCCCTCCAGTGCTATCAGGATGCCGCCGACTGTGCAGACACCACCGCCGCCGACTGCAACTATGCCCAACTTTGTCGAGTATTTGCCCAAATGGCACAGGTTTTCTACGAACAAGGACTTTATAGAGAACAATTGGTTTACCAACGATTATCCTCAAAATATGCGTGGATAGGTAAGGATACACTTGCGGCATTGATGAGCTATGAACAGGAAAGTCAGGCATACCGTAACCTTAATATGCCAGACTCATTATTATATATATGTGAACATGTTTCCCAACTTTATCGCAATTACGGCTATCCCCACTATGCAGCTATTGCACTATATAGTACTCTTAGTACTCTTATTCATCGCCAGGAATTTGGCAAGGCAAAACAAAATATGCAAATCTATGAATCTGAATCCGGATACTTTGATTCTCTTGGGAACATACAAAAAGGGCGTGAAATCTATTATAAAATAAAAGGACTATATTTTCTACATACAAACGTATTGGACACTGCAGAATACTATTTCCGTAAAGAGTTGCATGATGGTAAGGACTATAACAATCAAAATGCTGCTGCAACAGGATTGTCAGAGTTCTACCAACATCTCAATCTGCCTGATTCTTCCGCCAAATATGCCCTTTATGCTTATACTATGCTTGATTCTCTCTATGCCCAAAGGACAACAAAAGAAGTGGAGCGTATGCAGGCGATGTATGACTACACACGTCATCAGAAAATCGCCCAACAGGAAAAAGAAAGAGCTTCTGACGAGAAGTCAAAGCGCCAGTTTACCATAGCATTGCTGGTTCTGATTGTAATAGTAGCTTCCCGTATTATTTACACCATGTACGAGGAAAAGAAAAAGAAGCAAGCACAGTATCTCCAAAACCTTGAGGAATTGGAACAAACACAGACCGAAGTCCTTCAACTTAGAGTTCATGCCGAAGAATACGAAGAATTAATAGCTAAAAAAGAAAGTCTTCTTAAAGAACAGAGTTTGAAACTTCAAGAACAGCAAAAGAAATCACTGCAAGACCATGCAGCTAAAGAGAAACATATCAAGGAATCAGCAATTTATCAGTGTCTGCAGAAAAAACAGTTTGGGCAGAAGCTAACTGTTCAAGAACTACAAGATTGTCGAAAGTTAGTACTTGAGGCTCTGCCAGAGTTTAATAATTTGCTCATATCCAAACAATACAAAATCAGCGTGAAGGACTTCAACGTTTGTATGTTGTTCCGTTTGGGTTTTAAATCAAAGGAAGTAAGCAATATGCTGGACATAACCCAAGGCAGGGTATCACAAATCTGCTCCAAACTCCTTCATGATGTCTTCAAGAAAGACAAGGGCGGAGTAGCAGAATTAACAGAAATTCTTTACGAATTGTACTAAAGCACGTTTTTGAAACTTTTTTGTAATCCATTTATTATGAGGGACTTTTAGCAAAAACTAAAATTTAGCTAAAGTCTTATTCGTCATTTTTCATTGTCAGCATTTGAACTCTTCATAATTTTGCATTTGAAAACTTTAAAACAAAGCAGAATTATGAAGAAACTATTATTAATGATTGCTGGTGCTTTTGTATTAAGCACAAGTTTGTTTGCGAAGGAAGTTATCCCCTTCACAGTCCATTATGAAGATGAACAACCTGGAACTAATGGTAATCCCAGATCACCAATAGAGGTGCCATTAGTCTACATTGAGGACTACACACTCTCGTTCGAGTTCTACCATCCCGACTACACCCTTATTATTAAGGCTGAGGATGGCACAGTAGTCTACACCACTACTGTATTCTCCACGGACATCGAGGTCATCCTGCCATCTACTCTCTCTGGCGACTATGAGGTCAACCTCGTTATGGGTAACTGGCTGTTTACGGGATGGATTAGTCTGTAAATTTATCGGTTATTATTATAATTTCTTGTATTTATTTGGAGAAACCATTATTATTCACTATTTTTGCATTCATATAGAGGGCCTACTTACAGATCTGTCCCCGTGTGAGCACATTACCTTATAATTATAGAGATACAAAATAGTATTTATTATGAGAAGGAACATATTATTATCATTATATTTGCTCATAGCAATCTCTGCAAGTGCACAGTTACGGGTGAGCGCCAGTGGAAATGTTGGTATCGGAACCCAACCAAGTAGCAATAGCTATTTGAATGTTGGGTCTAATAATGTAGGAAATGCCAGTGTTGGAATATACAGTTCCCCCAAAGTTTTAAACACTCACAATATTGGCGTTGTTGGAGCGGTGTCTGATACAATTACTACAACAGGCACGAACTATGGCGTATTAGGAATTATTACTTTGCAGAATAATTCTCATGGCAGGAACTATGGTGTTAGCGGCATGCTTGGACTCGGCTATACTAATACTTGTAATGGTGCAGGGGTTTATGGTGCCAATTCCTCGTATTATGATTCATATCCGACCAATATTCAAGGTTTGTATGCCGGCTATTTTGATGGACCTGTGTGCGTAACTGGAACTTTGACTGCTCCTAATTATTTTACATTTTCTGATACCAGATTCAGTGACAACCTCACATCGCTGGGTGAGAGGGACAATAGCGGGAAAGCAACTCTGGAAAACGTGCTCAACTTGAATGTCGTGGAGTACAACCTGAAAAGCAGGTTAGGTGAAATGCCAACAGACATTGCGCCTGAGAAGGCAGAGAGAGTAAGAAAGTCCTATGAATACCTGAAAAATCAAGAGGAAAAGATGGCTTCCAGACGCCACTTTGGAGTGGATGCTGAAGAATTGCAAAAGCTTTATCCCGATTTGGTGATGGAGGGTCAGGATGGTTATCTTTCAGTGAACTATTCCGAGTTGGTGCCTCTTCTCATTCGTTCCATCCAAGTCTTGAAACAGGAACTGGACGAAGTCAAATCGAAGTCAAATGCACGTAGAGCCTCAACAAAAATTGATTCATCTGTAACAAGCAATGGGAATATTCTCTATCAGAATACTCCCAATCCGTTCAAGGAACAAACCATTATAAGGTTTAAACTTGCAGAAGATGTAAAGGATGCTTCTATCTGTATTTTCAATATGACAGGTAAGCTCTTAAAGAAGTTTTCCATTTCTGCGGGAATGGAAAGCGTTTCCATAGGCGGATATGAACTTGGTGAGGGTATGTTCCTCTATTCTCTGATTGTCAACGGTCAGGAAATTGATACAAAGAAAATGGTGATACAATGATGAGCAAGAAATATTATTTGATGATATTGTTTATCATCTCATGTTCAATACATACGATAGCGCAAAAGGATTTTAACTATTGTGGAAAAGTTATAGCATCAGAATCTGACTTGTGCGTTAACAACTTAACACGTTCTGTCCCATCGGACCCATTATTTTATCAGCAATGGGGACTTTATAATAGTCTTTATCCAGGAAAAGACATTAATATGAGCCCTATATGGAATTCTAATAGATGGAATTATTTCACAGGGAAAAATATAAAAATTGCAATTATTGATACTGGCGTAGATATGAATCATATAGATTTGTCAGCTAATATTGATAGTATCAGTTATGATACAAGAACAGGACAGCCTAGCTGCATCAACTATTTTGATGATAATTATGCCCATGGTACACATTGTGCTGGGATTGCAGCAGCTGTGAAGGACAATGGCATTCATATTGCGGGGGTTGCACCTAATGCAAAAATCGTTTCGATAAGTAATTCATTGACTCTGGATGAGATCAACTCTTGGAAATTGGCAAAAGGTATCAGATGGGCTTGCGACCATGGCGTTGACGTTATTTCATGTTCCTGGGGTGCTGTTATCAATAATAATTTAGATACAGCCATACAATATGCACTCACAAATGGGCGTCATGGAAAAGGATGTGTTATTGTCTTTGCTGCAGGGAATGAAGGTAATAGCTATGTGTCATATCCTGCAAATTGCAATGACATGATTCTTACAGTAGGCGCAATCAAAAATGATGGAAAAAGATGGCCGAATTCAAACTATGGAGAACAGCTTGATTTAGTCGCCCCTGGAGTTGGCATTATTTCAACAATCCCTAATGACACAACAGCCTCTAAAAGTGGTACATCCATGGCTTGTCCTCATGTTGCCGGAGTCGCGGCATTAATCCTGCAACGTAATTCAGAATTGACAGTAAGTCAAGTTCATGATATTATTTGCAGAAATGCAAAAAGAATTACCAGCAATAATTATAATTTTGAAATAAAGCCTTATGGAACATGGAATAACGAATATGGATACGGCCTTGTTGACGCATATAAATCAGTTTATTATACTCCAGAAAATGTATATATCCAAAATGATACTATCACAGGATCAAGGGTCATTTCCGGAGAAAAAATATATATCGGAAAGAATGTAACCAACGATAAACCATACGGAAGTGTGGTTCTTGGTCAAGGTAATATTATGTTACAGGGACGATATGTTAAAATTAAGAATTCGACTACAGTGCCGTTAGGCACAACACTAACAATAGAAGAGTGACGGAGAATATTTTTAAGTAGCTAAGCTATAATTTATCATCTATTAAATTACTATGATTATGAAAAAAGAATTGTTTTTATCGTTATTGCTTTTCATCATGTGTTCAACACATGCGACAGCACAAACTTATTATTATGACAGTTATGCTAAAAAAATTAATATAACCCTCAATGAAGACAGATTTCTTGTCAATGTTTTAACAGATTCTGATAATTGGCAGGAAATAACCAAGAGGATTCTTGCAAATGTCCAACCTCTGTTCAAAGCTTCTGAGCAAGATCTCTTCTCGGTTTATATTTCTCGGAAAGATTACGAGAAACTGACTTCACTGAATTTCTGGGAAGAAGACGCAAAGTCTGTCATAGTGACTCCTGGCCTTTTTAAAGAGGGCGATAGTACTGAAATAATATTTTACCCTCGAATACTGGTAACATTATATAAAGCAGCGGACATAGACTTGCTGACTTCGTATATAGAAAAATATAATCTTATAATTGATAGGATATTTGAATGGCCATGGGACAACACTGTTTCATATATTCTGCGCCTCACTATGGATAGTGAAATAGGCACGATTGAATGTGCAAATGAAATTTTCGAAAGTGGAAATTTCAAATATTCATATCCAGACACTGGTCTACCCCGCTGGGGAGGTTATGATTCGATTGATATTCCGAGTATAACCTCTTCACCAACAGAGACATCCTCAGAGATTTACGATCTGCAAGGCCGCAAACTAACCTCAAAGCCTGCAAAGGGCATATACATTCAACAAGGAAAGAAGAAATTCGTTGAATCACGATAAAACACTATAAGACAAGAATCATGAAGAAGTTTATTTATATATCCAGTCTGTTGTTGTTCATAAGTATTTCTGTCAATGCCCAATTAACTATGAACTGGAACAAAAAGTTCTTTATTGGTCCCGAAACGGGAGCCTTTGTACCTTTACTAATGGTTAACAATGATTGGTTTTTCATAGAAGGTGAAGATACATGTATCGGAACCGGTAGTGCTCCTTATGCGCTTAATGGAAAAAACATTGGAGTGTTTGGAGGCTTTTGGCTTAATCCTAATTATTCCCAAGACAGTAATTTTGGTGTACTTGGTATTGTGGAATCGAATGCAAATCATGGCAGGAATTATGGTCTTTGCGGCATGATTGACCCCTCTACATCTTCCGGCGGTGCGGGTATCTATGCCGTTGATTGTGATTATTGCTATACTTTTCCGCATAGTTTAGGAGGTGCATACGCTGGCTATTTTGTTGGGAACGTGCATGTTTCAGACAGTCTCATAGTTCACAGTCAGTATACGATTGCGGATCGCAGACTCTGCGACAACATCGTTTCCTTGAGCCAAAGCAAGAGAAGCGGAACAACAACATTGGAAAACCTGCTGAACATGAATATTGTGGAATACAATCTGAAGGAGCGGCAATTAGAAGAGGTATCCGAGAATGTCGATCCAGAAAAGGCCGAGAAACTCAGAAGAGAACTGGAGTTCCTGAAGAAGGAAGAACAAGAGAAGACCTCCCGTCGCCATTTCGGTGTGGATGCCCACGAACTACAGAAGGTCTATCCTGACCTGGTACTGGAGGGGCAGGACGGCTATCTATCCGTGAACTATCTTGAGATGGTGCCCCTTGTCATCCGCTCCATCCAGGAACTGAAGCAGGAAATAGACGAACTGTCTGAATAAGTAATTCCTGAAATTGGTATGAGTCCATAAAATAAATCACGAAAAGTTTGGGAGTGTGATAAAATTCAAGTAATTTTGCACCCGAAGACATATAAGAAGACGAAGCAACCGCAGCTTTTTGTTAGTCTCTCGAATTAGCTACTCAAAAGACATGAACGAAGCAATACGGCTGCCTGCTCACGTCCCCCATACGGAGGCGTGGGCATTGGCAGTATCAGCAAATCGTTCATGGGTCGTAGCTAAACCCGAGAGACATTGTTGTATTACTTACCCGATTCCCCACGTCTCCGTTTTCCACCACTTTATAATTTTTTTATTAGAAAACGAAGAAATGAACATTAACAACGAGGAGGAAGCCCTCGGCTTACTAAATCGCCTGCTTGAACAAGTTCATCAGGCAGGCATCGGCAAAATAGAAAATGTAGTATTCGTCGCCCCAGGGGCACAGTATGTTAACCATATCGATACCCAGGTATTCGGTGGAACGGAGAAGACCCACCTGGACCCGGAGACCCACCCCGACCCTCCCTGTGTAGGGAGGGAGAAAGAATCGGGTATCTTGTCCGAAGTTCTCGCTACCGAAGCAGCCATAGCGCTCTGGCAGAAGGTGCAGGCAGCAGGGTGGATTGATGACAACTACCAGCCCCTGCTCTCGCGGACGCAGGCGGCACTGTTGGCTGATGCGATGGCCGAGCGATTAGGTATCAAGGAGAAGTGGAAGGTGTTTGAGACGTTGTGGAACAGGAAGAATATGTACCGTGATTATTATGAAGCACTTAATCAAAAGAAGTCATTGGAATTCCAAGATGAAATAAAAAAACTATTCCGTTGATAGTTTTTCAGTAAAAAAGTTTGGAGGTAATGAAAAAATTACCTATCTTTGCAACGTAATTCAAAAAACAATTATGCCAGAGATACAGTGTGAAAGATGAAGATTTCTAAGATTTGGTTCGACAACAACCGCATTTATGGTCTGACTGATGACGGACGCACATTGTGGCAGTCGTTGCTTTATTACAGACGGCTGCAACACGCTACGCCCGAACAACGCGAAGACTATGAAATGGACGACGAGGGAATACACTGGTATAAACTTGATGAAGATGTCTCTTTTGAGAGTTTTGAATACGATAATCCCGAGCCGACGGGTGTTTCTTTAGTGTTCCTATCCCATCCGGAACTTAATGCTGCTGCCGTTGGGCGACGGTTAGGTATCAGTCAAAGCTTGATGGCGCAATATATTAATGGCACCAAGAAGCCTTCCAAGGAAAGGGAACGCATGATAATGAACGAGATATCTAACATAGCATCTGAACTCCAGAGTATCTGCATTTAAAGGAACTTTTTCTACAACCAATATACCCCCAATATGTACCCACCATATTGGGGGTAATTGTTTTTGGTTTTTCGTACCTTTGCAGCCAAAAGCAAATTTTGGTATATGAAAAAGAATAATAATACCCCCTCCCTGAGCAGGGAGGGCCGGGGTGGGTCCCAGGGAGGGGCCCAGAATGGGGCCCACAAGAAGTCGTGGCAGGAGACGTATGCCACGCCAGAGGAGATTAAGGCGATGCTGGACAGTCGCGTGTGGCTGCGGTATAATGAGGTCAGAGGGCGTCCGGAGATTCACTGGCTGTCGAAGGGTCCCGTCATCAGGGCCGACGAGCGAGGCCTGCTGACCATCTTCGGCGGCGACGAGTGTGCTACGGACGGCTACACGAACCTCACCGACCGCGACATCAACACGCTCTGGATGGAGCTGTGTCAGGAGAAGGCCGTCATCAAGCAGCACCTCTTGAATGTCGTCGAGTCGGACTATGTGCCGAAGTATCATCCGTTCCGCGACTATCTGGAGCATTTGTCACCATGGACGCCCAAACAGGGCGACCATATCCTTAGACTCTCGCTGACGGTGATCGTCAAGGGCGACGCTGACGAGCAGATCCTGTTCTACCAGTACCTGAAGAAATGGCTGGTGGGTATGGTGGCGTCGTGGGTCGATGCGAAGGTAGTGAACAACGTGATGCTCATCCTGATAGGCGAGCAGGGCACGTACAAGACGACATGGTTCGCCAACCTGCTGCCGCCCCAGCTGCGCGACTACTTCTACACGAAGACCGACTCCGCCATGCTGACGAAGGACGACCGGCTGGTGCTGGCGCAATACGGTCTGATGTGCTGGGAGGAGCTGGACTCGATGCTGCCCAAGGAGCTGAACAAGATGAAGGGTACGATGACCATGCCGTCCATCAACGAGCGCAAGGCCTACGGCCGCTACCACGAGTCGCTGCCGCACCTGGCGTCGTTCTGCGGCACGGGCAACAACGTGCAGTTCCTGTCGGACACGACGGGCACGCGCCGCTGGCTGCCCTTCGAGGTGAAAAGCATCGAGTCGCCCCTGACGTCGCCCTTCGACTACGACGGCATCTACGCGCAAGCCTACACGCTGTACCAGCAGGGCTTCCAGTACTGGTTCGACAGGTCCGAGATAGAACGGCTGCAACAGCATAATGAGGCGTATACTACATCGAATGACGAAGAGGACCTGGTGGCAGAGTACTTCCGTCAGCCCCGTGGTGCCGAGACAGGTGAGTTTATGCGAACGGCGGTTGCCAAGCAACTGTTGAGTTCGCCAGGCATGCATCTCACTACCGTCGCCTTGGGCCGTGCCTTTACGCATCTGGGGTTTAAGGCAGCCACCATCAATCACAATCGCGGCTACTATGTGGTGCGCATTCCGCCTGAGGAGCGCAAGCAGCGTGCCGTAGCGCTGGCCTACGATGCAATGAAACAGAGTCAGACAAACACAGATGACACAGATGGAACAGATGTTTTCTAAGAAGCCTCGCGTACCGTGCGCGCATATGCGGTACGCGAAGAGATTATCATTTTCTACTGTTACATCTGTTATCTGTGTCATTAATCATTAAAAAAAAATTGTTTTTTCGATTATTATAAGAAATTATTGCTATCTTTGCAGCAGAAAACAAAATGATTCCGCTTATGAGCACGCAAACAATGAACCAAGTTATTGCTGATTACTTCAAGACGCAGCCCGTCGTGAAGGCATGGCTCTTCGGCTCTTTTGCTCGTGGCGAGGAGACTCCCATCAGCGACGTTGACATCCTCGTGCAGTTCGATGAGGATGGTGTGAGTTTGCTGAAACACGCTGCCATGATTTGCGATCTAGAGAAGATTCTCGACCGCCCCGTTGACATCGTACCAGAAAAGACATTACGTCCGAGAGTAAGAGAAAGTATTGATCAAGATAAGAAACTGATATATGAGAGAGCCTGTTAGAGACCGCCAGTCGCATGAAGCAACATGGCTACGATATTAATGAGATTTGCAAAATTACAGGGCTGAACCGAGACGAGATCGAAACACTCTAATTGATATCTAATTTTTCACCCATTAAATAAGCGTGCCTTATTGCAAAATAAAGCACGCTTATTTTTTAATACTCCACGCTTATTTACGGATAAGTACCACTTGTTGACAGCAAGCGGTCTCAGCGCAGTGAGGCGGGACGGCCACAGACTTTGAATATGCGACTTACCTCGATAGGGAGGAATGTGCGTCGACCAGTGGTAAGCAACGGGCTCAATGCAGGATCGTCAATCATGACGTCTTTTAGTTTTCGCCACGCTGCACGTCCGCAGATATGCGGGAAGTAGAGCTGTGCCAGCTCCATACGACCATAAGTAGGGTTCAGTTCATCCATTGTGCTATAAATATTGGTTTTATAGACACAAAGGTACGAAAAAAAGATGAGAAACACAAGTCTTTTGCATGAAAAATGTTACCATAAGTGACATTAACAAATCAGGAGTTTTTGCAAGTGACATGACTCTTTGAAAACACTTGTAAAACGCCTTAAAATATTGTACCTTTGTATTGTTAAAAGGAAACGACGGCAGTGCGCAGGCCGATGTTGAATGGCGACAAATGTGAAAAGTATTTTAGTTTACAAAGAAACAACAAAACAATTATGATTGAACTGTATTTGACTCAGAACAATGTGCCGAACAGTCCTACTTTCGGCAAGTACTATCCCCGTGTCAGCTACAAGGAGACGCTGAACATCCACGACATGGCCGTCCACATGGCGGAGCACAACACGCCGTTCTCAGAAGGCACCATCGAAGGTATCCTGCGTGACTTCGTGAAATGTACCCGTGAGCAGACTCTGATGGGCAACACTGTGAAGGTTGACAACCTGGCCATCTTCAAGGTAAGCTGTATCGGCAATGGTTGTACCAAACTCTACGATGCCGACGCAGACAAGACCATCTCGGCCAGCATCGGTGTGATGAAGAAGACCGACAAGACAGGTCCTGCTGTGGAGTCGCTGAAGTTGCTGGCACAGGCTACTGGTGACTATACTCGTGAAGAACTGAACAAGGATGGTCGTCTGAGCTGGACTGACAAGGCTGCCGACCAGATTGCTGCAGCAAAGGGTGGAAGCACGAATGCACCAAGTGGAGGCCTCACCCCTAACGGCCTCACCCCCGACCCCTCTCCTACAGGTGAGGGGAATGGTAACGGCGGAGGTAACAACGGCGGCGGCGACGACATTCCTAATGAAAACTGATTGAATTTACCGCAGATTCCGCAGATTATACAGATTATAGCTGCGCCACACTCTGCACCTAATAATTAACCGCAGATTACGCAGATTTCACAGATTATAGCTGCGCCTACACTCTGCACCGATAGATAAAAAATCTGTATAATCTGCGTAATCTGCGGTAAATAAAGAACGTAATCTGCGGTAAAA
>CAMHTW010000004.1 GCA_946188165.1 uncultured Prevotella sp. | reverse complement strand
CACGACGAGGTTATCCTCATCAAGGGTGCCCGTCCTTTTGGCTTCGACCGCATCACTGAACTTCTGGAGCAGAAGGTCCACGAGACCATCCTCGAGGTCAACCTCAATGCCGTGGTCGATAACCTCAACTATTATCGCTCTTTCCTGAAACCAGAGACCAAACTGGTATGTATGGTGAAAGCCGATGCCTATGGTGCTGGTGCCGTCGAGGTCGCCAAGACACTGCAGGAACACCGTGTGGACTATCTTGCTGTAGCTGTTGCTGACGAGGGTGTCACCCTGCGTCACAACGGCATCACGCAGAACATCATGATTATGAATCCTGAGATGACGGCCTTCAAGACCATGTTCGACTACGACCTGGAGCCTGAGGTGTATTCCTTCCGACTGATGGATGCCCTCATCCATGCCGCAGTACAGCAGGGTATCACGGGCTGGCCCGTCCATATCAAGCTCGATACGGGCATGCACCGTTTAGGCTTCGACCCTGAGAAGGACATCGACGAGGTCATCCGTCGTCTTAAAGGCCAGAATGCCATTATTCCGCGTTCCGTCTTCTCGCATTTCGTAGGTTCCGACAGCGACGACTTCGACAATTTCTCGGCCATGCAGTTCCAGAAGTTCGACGTAGCCAGCAAAAAGCTTCAGGCCGCCTTCTCGCACAAAATTCTGCGCCACATGGACAACAGTGCTGCCATCCAGCACTTCCCCGAGCGCCAGCTCGACATGTGCCGCCTCGGCCTTGGTCTCTATGGCTATGATCCCCGCGCAGCAGCCCCTGCCCTTGTACGCAGCGATTCCATCGCAGCCTCCCTTGCCGCTAATCCCGCCGTGTCAACGACGGCTCTCCGTCCTGTCTCTACGCTCAAGACGACGATTCTCCAACTGCGTCGCGTCCCCAAGGACGAAACGGTGGGCTACAGTCGCAAGGGCATTCTGACGCGCGACAGCCTTATTGCCGCCATTCCAATTGGCTATGCCGATGGCTTGAACCGCCATTTGGGGTGTGGCGCCTGCTACTGTCTGGTCAATGGTCAGAAGGCACCCTATGTGGGCAATATCTGTATGGATGTGGCGATGATTGACGTGACGGACATCCCCGATGTTCACGAGGGCGATACCGTCGAAATCTTTGGCGAGCATCTGCCTGCCTCAGTTTTGAGCGATGTGCTTCAGACCATTCCCTATGAAGTGCTTACCAGTGTCTCAAACCGCGTCAAAAAGGTCTATTTCCAAGACTAATAGTGGTCGATGGTTTTGCCATCGACACAACGAATGAAAACGTTTTAGTAATAAAATTCAGCGAAAGATGCCCGTCTTTCGCTGATTTTTATTATCTTTGCAGCGCATTACGCTAAAACGAACAAGAAATATCGATATTTAAAAACAAATGGAACAAGTTTTTAGTTACATCATCAGTTTGGGTGCATCGGTCATGATGCCCATCCTGTTTACTATCATTGGCCTTTGCATTGGCCTCAAATTCGGTCGTTCCCTCAAGTCGGGCCTCTATGTGGGCGTCGGTTTCGTGGGTTTGGGCATCGTTACCGCTCTGCTGACTACCAATTTCGGTGGTCCGCTGTCTGAGATTTCCCAACTCTACGACCTCCAGCTCAAGGTCTTCGACATGGGATGGCCCGCAGCAGCCGCTGTGGCCTACAATACGGCTGTCGGTGCCCTCATCATCCCCATCTGCCTGGGTGTCAACTTCCTGTTGCTCATCACGGGCTGCACGCGCACCGTCAATATCGACCTGTGGAACTACTGGCACTTTGCTTTCATCGGTGCTGTAGCCTATTTTGTGATGGACCAGTCGCTGGCATGGGGCTATTTTGCCGCTATCGTGTGCTACAGCATCACACTGGTCATGGCCGACCTCACTGCCGACAAGTTCCAGGAGTACTATCCCGAATGGCAGGGCATTAGCATTCCCCAGCCCTTCTGTCAGAGTTTTGTGCCTTTTGCCCTCATCATTGGCAAGGCGCTCGACAAGATTCCTGGTTTTGACAAACTGAACATCGATGCCGAGGGCATGAAGAAGAAGTTCGGTGTCATGGGCGAACCGCTCATCTTGGGTGTCATCGTCGGTGCCCTGATTGGCGCTTTGGCCCAGCTCGACATCAAGAAGGTATTGTTCTTAGGTGTCACGATGGGAGCCGTTATGGAACTCATTCCCCGCATCACGTCGCTGTTCATCGAGGGTCTGAAGCCCATCGCTGAGAAGACTCAGGAAGTCGTTAAGCAGAAGTTCAATGGTAAGAAGATATATATAGGTATGTCGCCAGCCGTCGTCATTGGTCATCCTACCACGCTGGTCGTTTCGCTGTTGCTCATCCCCGTGGCCCTCGGCCTTGCCGTCGTGCTGCCTGGCAACCAGTTCCTACCACTTGCCTCGCTGGCTGGCATGTTCTACCTCTTCCCCATAGTACTGCCCTTCACTAAGGGTAACGTGGTCAAGACCTTCCTCATCGGTCTCGTCGCCCTTGCCGTTGGTCTCTATTTCGTCACCGATATGGCCGCTGCCTTCACGCAGGCTGCCCATACCGTGTTCGAGCAGACAGGCGACAAGGCTGCCGACATCCCCGCAGGCTTCGAGGGTGGCGCCCTCGACTTCGCCTCGTCGCTCTTTGGCTGGGTCATCTACAAGTGCGTAGCCTATCTGCAGTGGATTGGGGCTGGCATCCTGACGCTCATCACTATCGGTATGGTGGTGTGGAACCGCATGCGTATCCAGAAGGAGAACAAGGCCGCATAGTCTATAATTTGCGATTCCATCGCCCCTTTCTCGTATGTTGCGATTCCATCCCCCCTTTCTCGTATGTTGCGATTCTATCGCCCCTTTCTCGTATGTTGCGATTCTATCGCAACCCCCAAGAATAAACATTAAAACAATTAATATGAAAAAAACGATTTTAACATTTTTGCTTATGAGCACAATGACCACTGGCTTTGGCCAGCAGAGAGTGAACTTCCAGACAGCTTGTCACCCAGAGGACGTGAAGCACTACGACACGAAGACCTTGCGCGAGCGCTTCGTCATGGAGAAGGTCATGGTAGCCGACGAGATCAATCTCACCTATTCGCACTACGACCGCTTCATCTTCGGTGGCGCAATGCCTGTCAACAAGACTCTGAAGCTCGAGAACTTCCGTGATCTCGGTCTCGACGTTGATCCTGGTATCAAGGACAAGTATTTCCTTTATAACCGCGAGTTGGGCGTTGTCAACTGCGGTCAGGGCGACGGTGTGGTTATCGTCGATGGCAAGGAGTATGCCCTTGCTCCCAAAGAGGCCCTCTATATCGGTCGTGGCCACGTCGATAAGAACAAGGACGTCAACAAGGAGGTGCTGTTCCGTTCGAAGGATGCCTCAAAGCCTGCTAAGTTCTATTTGAACTCGGCTACGGCTCACAAGCATTACAAGACCCAGTGGATTACCCTTGATGGTCGTAAGGGCTCACTGAAGGCTGCCGTTTGGGGTCCCGTGGGCTCTCTTGAGGAGTGCAACAACCGTACCGTTTACAAGCTCATCGTCAACGACGTCCTTGAGGAAGGCCCCTGTCAGCTGCAGCTCGGTCTGACGCAGCTCAATCCTGGTGCTGCCTGGAACACCATGCCTCCCCACCTGCACGGTCGTCGCATCGAGGCTTACTACTATTTCAACCTGCCTCAGGACCAGACTATCGCTCACATCATGGGCCAGCCCGATGAGAGCCGCGTCGTGTGGTTGCACAACGAGCAGGCCATCATGTCGCCCGAGTGGTCTATCCACGCTGCTGCCGGTACCTACTACTACACCTTCATCTGGGGTATGGCTGGCGAGAACCTGTATTATAACGACAAGGACAATATTCCCGTCATCGATATCAAATAACAATAACAATATCTATGAGTGCAGTTCAAACTACAAAGATGTCCAATTTCCGTTGGGTCATCTGTGCGTTGCTCTTTTTGGCAACCACCATTAACTACATGGACCGTCAGGTCCTGTCACTAACCTGGAAGGACTTTATTGCTCCTGAGTTCCACTGGACCGATGGCGACTACGGTACCATTACCGGTATGTTCTCGCTGTTCTATGCCATTGCCAACCTCTTCGCTGGTAAGTTCATCGACTGGATGGGCACCAAGAAGGGTTACCTCATCGCCATCTTCGTATGGTCGCTGGGTGCCGTGCTTCATGCAGGCTGCGGCTGGGTGGCTATGACGATTGAGGGCTATGACTCCATCGAGGCGCTGCGTCTGGTGCAGGCTGGCAGCGATGCTGCTGTGGCCATTGCCACCATTTCGGTATGGCTCTTCCTCTCGTGCCGTCTGATTCTGGCTGTCGGTGAGGCTGGTAACTTCCCTGCTGCCATCAAGGCTACTGCCGAGTACTTCCCCAAGAAGGACCGTGCCTTCTCTACCTCTATCTTCAATAGCGGTGCCTCTGTGGGTGCACTGGCTGCTCCTGCCACTATTCCCCTCTTGGCTCGTGCTTGGGGTTGGGAGATGGCTTTCATCATCATTGGTGCCTTAGGTTTCATCTGGATGGGTCTGTGGACGTGGCTCTACGACAAACCCGCTAAGAATCCGCGTGTCAATCAGGCCGAGCTCAACTACATCGAGCAGGACAACGATATTGCCGAGTCGCAGAATCGCGACAATACGAAGGAAGAGAAGACCATCCCGTTCTTTAAGTGCTTCACCTACAAACAGACGTGGTCGTTCCTCGTAGGTAAGTTCATGACCGACGGTGTGTGGTGGTTCTTCCTGTTCTGGGCACCGGCATACTTCAGCGACCAGTACGGCTATACCTCCGACTCTGCTATGGGTATCGCCCTTATCTTCACGCTTTATGCCATTGTGACCATCCTGTCTATCGGTGGTGGCTATTTGCCCACCTATTTCGTCGATAAGAAAGGCATGAATCCTTATCTGGGCCGCATGCGTGCCATGTTCATCTTCGCCTGCTTCCCCGTATTAGGTCTGTTTGCTCAGCCTATGGGAGCCTACAGCGCTTGGTGGCCTGCCATTCTGATTGGTCTGCTTGGTGCTGGTCACCAGGCTTGGTCAGCCAACCTCTTTTCTACCATTGGCGATATGTTCCCCAAGTCTACCATCGGTACCATCGTAGGTCTGGGCACCATGGCTGGCGGTATCGGCTCTATGTCCATCAACCTGGGTTCTGGCCGCTTCTTCGACTGGGCTGCCGCTCAGGGCTCTGCCTTCCAGTTCTTTGGCTTCGAGGGTAAGCCCGCTGCCTACATGGTGGTGTTCTGCATCTGTGCCGTAGCCTACCTCATTGGCTGGTGCATCATGAAGGCTCTTGTACCCAAGTACAAGCCCATCGAACTCGAGGACTAATCGAGATTTCTGCTTATATATGAAGGGGATGTATCTGTCTTTGGGGTTACATTCTCTTCATATATACTTTCTTAAACTAAACGGACAATGGAAAATATGACAAACTAATCTAGAATAAGGTATGAAACAGAAAAAACTATTATTGGTGACTGCTCTCTTGCTGACAGTTCTATGGGTAAGGGCAGCAGATGGCGACACATTTACGGCTGCAACTGTCGAGGGTGTTACAATTACCTATAAGGTAATCAATGAGAATGCGAAGACCTGTCAGGTGGGCGATGGAACATCTAAATTTATGATTTCTTGCGGTTCACATATCCCTTTATCAACAAGCGGCACACTGACTATTCCTCAAACGGCTAATGGATACAAAGTAATCGCTATAGGAGAATACGCATTCCATTATTGTACCAAACTTACAAATGTTGTATTTCCAGAGGGACTACAAAACATTAAGAATGCTGCTTTTTTGGAGTGCTCGTCTATTCAAAACTTGGTTTTCCCATCTACTTTAGTAGATATTGGCCTGACTGCTTTTTATGAATGCTCTAACATGTCATCCATTTCCGTAGCAAGCGGTAATAACATATATGATTCACGCAACAATTGCAATGCCGTTATCGAAAAAGCAACAGACAGACTTGTGCTAGGATGTAAAAATACAACAATTCCCAATAATGTTAAGATAATCGGCTTTCGTGCATTCCATAATCGTACGGGAATAACAAATATAACGATACCTAATGGAGTAACCTCTATAGAAGATGAAGCCTTCTACGGATGTAGTGGACTAACAAGTATACAAATACCTTCCAGTGTGACTGAAATGGGAACAAGAGTCTTCTCGTATTGCAGCAACCTGGAAAGTTTCTCTTGGCCAGAAGGTCTTGCGATTATTAATAATAATACTTTTGAATATAGTGGATTAAAGAATATTATTATTCCAGAAGGTATCCAAACGATAAATGGTAATGCCTTTAAAAATTGTGAACAATTGGAAAGTGTACAGATTCCTGCAAGCGCTAATGATATATCTGCTTACGCTTTCTCTTTTTGCAAGAAGTTATCTTCATTAATTGTTGCTGATGGTAACAGCACTTATGACTCTCGCGACAACTGCAATGCTGTTATCAAGACTTCCAGTAATACCCTGATAATAGGTTCTTGTGCAACAGTCATTCCGGCTTCTGTCACCACACTCGGTGAGGATTGTTTTTATGGCAGTGGCATCACATCCATCACGATACCCTCAACTGTAACAACCTTCAAAGATGGTATTTTCAAATATTGTGACCAACTAGCTGATGTTAACTTATCGGAAGGAATGACAAGAGTCAGCGGTGAAATGTTCCGCTATTGTACTGGCTTGCAGGAAATCATTATACCATCCAGTCTTACAGGACTCGCATACTACGCTTTCCAAGGGTGTACTAATTTGAAAAAAGTAACATTCATGGGTAATTTGCCTACATTCTCTCAAATACAAAGTATGCCGGAATTTAATGGTGTGGGAACTGCTGAAAACCCTGCTGAATTGATAGTTCCAGGTAAATATTACAAAAACTATGAGAAAAAATTTAATGACGGAAAATTCTATGGTGGTTACTTTATACTAAAGGATTTACCCAAAACACCAGATGGTATTGTATATACCTATATTGCAGAAACTGCTGAAAAACCGGCTCATTATGAGGTTTCAGGATATGATGCTTCTATAGCGGAAGGGCTGAACTATGAACTAACTATTGATGAGGAATGGAACCATCTCGCCGTTACTGCGATACAGGATGGGGCTTTTGACAATTTCACGTCTTTGAAGAGCATCGTTATACCATCGACAATTACCGCTATCGGTTCCAACGCATTCAATGGTTGTCAGTCGTTAACAAACCTGACCTTTAATTTTGGGGCACCATCCTTTGGAGAGTCGTGCTTCAACCAAGTGGGAACAGAACTAGAACCAGCTACTCTCAAGGTACCTATTCACTATATTTATGGCTATGAAAAGCAGTTCGAAAACGGGATATTGAAGGGTGGTCATATTGTATTGCAACCAATAGCCAAGGATGGTGACACTTTCGAAATGGAAACAGAAGAAGGGAATGCCATTACATATACTATCATAAGTACAAGTGATAAGACTTGCAAAGTGGGGAAAGATTACTCAATACATGCTCTTAGTCAGTATGTTAATTGTGACAAAATAACTATTCCAGAAACAACTTATGGCAATACCGTTGTAGAGATTGCACAATCCGCTTTCCAAAACTGCCAGATGAAAGAGGTTGTAATTCCGGCCACTGTAACAACTATCGGTTCTGTTGCGTTTTGTGGCTGTAGTAACTTAGTGAAATACTCACTCCCAGAAAACTTGTCTACTATTGGTTCATCGGCTTTCTATGGTACAAAGATTGATAAAGTCGTCATTTCTGCCAATATCACCTCAATTGGAAGTGCAGCCTTTGGTAAGTGCAGTTCTTTGGCTTCCATCATTGTGGATGAAGAAAACAGTAAATATGATTCACGTAATAATTGTAATGCTATCATCCAAACAGCAACGAAAAGTTTAATAGCAGGTTGCAAGTCAACAACTATTCCAGATGAGATCGTGAGTATTTCGACTGATGCCATGTCTGGATGTACCCAACTATTAACGTTGCAATTACCCAGCAGTTTAATAAGTATTTCAGACAATGCTTTTGAGGGGTGCTCTAATATTACAACGGTAACTATACCTGCTAGTGTTACTTATATTGGTGGTTCTGCTTTTGAAGGATGCTCAAGCCTACGAAGTGTCATATTTGAGGGTAACGTACCTTCGTTTAACGAAAAGTATGACCTACAGTTCAAGGATGTTGGTACTGAGGATTCTCCTGCTTTGCTCATTGTTCCAACAGAATATTTGTCTGCTTATGCGGCCAAGATGTCTAATGGAAAATTGTTCTATGGCTACTTCACTCTGGTAACCCCTTCAGTCGACATCACGACAGCAGCATCTGGCTACGCCACTTATTACAACTCGAAAGCAGATGCAACGCTGCCTGCCGGACTGATGGCATATACTATAAGCGGACTGGCATCGGAATCTCATCCTGCCTATAAGCAAGTGACAGGCAATATCATTCCAGCAGGACTGGCTGTCATGCTATACAGTGCTGAGGGAGAAACAGCAGGAGAGTCGAAAGTGTATACGATAGCTCTTGACTATACAGTCACCCCTGATACTGAAGCCAATAACGGTAATTGGTTGTATGGTTCAGATATCGACTGCACGACAGCAACCGACGGTGCGGCAAAATACTATAAGCTAAGCTATAGCAAGACTAACAGCGAACAGTTTGGATGGCATTGGGGAGCAGCAGACGGTGCTGCCTTCGCCATAGAGGGACACCGTGCATGGCTGGCTCTGCCTGGCAATATGAGTTCTCCGTCTTTGACCTTGCCGAACCATCTTGGAATAATGGCTGTAGATGGGCTGAAGACTGACGATACAGGATGCTGTGCTGATTATCATGACATGCAAGGTCGTGTGGTGAAGAATCCCGTTCGCGGACTGTATATTAGAAACGGAAAGAAGGTAGTTGTTAAATAAAGAATCCCTAAAGCATGAAATACAAGAAATTTTATTCTGCCCCCACATGTGAGGCTATTGTCATCGAACAGAACGATGTATTGTTGGCAGGCTCTCCTGAAATTTACGATGAAGAGGGAGATGCCTCCTATAGCCCTGAATATCCGTTACAATGGGATTTCTATACTTTTGATTGATGTAAATTGATTTTGGAATATACGCGGGCGAGCCATCACGGCTCGCCCGCGTAGTTAAGTAGAGAACCGCCCCGCACTTATCACTCTTCGAGAGATATATCGCTTCTCTGCAATCGAGGAGCCGTTTCTCTCGCAAATATTGCAGTTTTTTTTTTTTGGGAACTATATACCTGTTGGCAACAGATTCCAACACTGAATAAATATACAGTCCTACACAAAATATAAAAGTTGCCAAAAACTATTCAATAGTTAGCGGCAACTTTTTTCGTATTAGTTTTTTACCATATCTTTGGTGTTATCACTTTACAAAGTAAAGTGCAAAACTGCTAAAAGTGTTAAAAAGTCCTGTTTTTTCAGCAAACATTTGTCCAGTTCAGATTTTTTTCGTACCTTTGCATTATCTTTTAAAGAAACAGCATATGGTACACAATATTCACATTAACTTCGCAAAATTCGATTCTCTCATTCAGATTGCAGATTACTTCCACAGTGAAGACGTTTGCAAGGCTGCAATTGCCCAAGAGCGTTGGGGTGATGCTGTGGTGTGTCCTTACTGTGGTGGTACACACTGCTATATGACAGCAGAAGGTCGTTACATTTGTAAGGATTGCCATAAGCATTTTTCAGTGCTTGTTGGCACTATCTTTGAGAACACCAAGATTAGCCTTAGAAAGTGGTTCATGGCTATGTACCTTATCTCTTCACACAAGAAGGGCATATCTTCTTGCCAATTGGCTCGTGACATCCAAGTCACTCAGAAGACTGCATGGTTCTTGCTGCATAAGGTTCGTGGACTCTATGGACAAAGTGATGCTACAGTGCTCAATGGTGCTGTTGAGATGGATGAAATGTACCTTGGTGGTAGGGAAACCAACAAGCATGAGTCTAAGAAGACTGAGGGTACACAAGGTCGTAGTACAAAGACTAAGACCCCAATTTTTGGCATGATTGATAGGGAGAAGGGTACTGTTGTTGCCATGAAGGTGGAGAACACTCAAGGTGCAACTCTTCTTCCCATCGTTGAACAGTTCGTTGAAAGTGGTGCAACCACTTATACTGATGAACTGAACTCATACAGTGGACTGTCTAAGAAGGGCTACAACCATTTGTTTGTTAGCCACAAGAAGCGTGAATACGTTCGTAGTAAGGATATTCATACCAACAGCATTGAAGGATTTTGGGCACACTTTAAGCGTGTCATCTTCAGTACTTACCACTGTGTAAGTAAGGACTATGTTCAGCGTTATATCGATGAACAGACCTACCGTTGGAACACAAGGGAAGAGAATGCATCATATCGTTTCCACGATATGTTTGTGAAGGCTGTTAAGAGCTTTAACTATAACGATGTGCTGTCACTGTCTACAGTTGTAGATACTGAGTATAGGACGTTCAAGCGCAATGTATACTTTCATTGGTACAACCACACTCACAATGTGGCATAATAAAAGAGCAACCATTGCTGATTGCTCTATTTACTTTCTATTATCTTGTATTGTAGTGTTTTTACCCTATCAACGCCAATAATAGAGCTTTCTATCATCACTTTAGGCTCATAGATTTTTGTAAATCTATTAAACAATTTTAGAGTATACCCAATGTTTATCGTATAATAGTATACATCGTTAGGTAATTGTATCTCAATCACATTATTGTATTGAATATCATCAGCATTAAATCTTCTGAGATTAAATGGTAATTGTTCATGGTTAATTGTAATAGAGATTACGATGTTATCAAGCCAAGAAAAACGCTTCAATCTAATCAAATAGTTTTTGTTTTGGCAATTCTTTATACCTACATAATTGGGACGTTTTTTACTAAATAATACACACAACTCTTCAATATGACTTTTTAACCACAGTACAATGTGAACTATTATTTTTAGAATATCAATCATTTCACGCAATATATGATTTTACTGCTCTAAAGAATACATTCCAATCAGCCTTTTTATTTGAGCCATAGGGAACTTTAACCTCTGTTTTTCTACCCTTCAGGGTCTTGTTTAACTCTTTTAGATAATCTCCAAATTGTATACCACCCAATGAGTCTCTGAATTCTGCCCATGCTCTTAAGTATGGTTCATACCAACCGCCACCATTTGCTTTTGCGTCTTCGCTAAATTTCTTTCTTACTTCTGCTGCCTCTTGAACTACTTTGTGTCCAATTTCTATGTCGGCATCAGTAATGTTTAATGTTGACTTTTTAAGGTCATTTGCAGAAACTCTCAATGCAGCAGCAGCATATCTAGGGTTGATTTTCCCATCTTTTGTATGAAGAGTATCATCTGACATACAGAAATCAATTAGTTTCTTATAACTGTCATACCCCCTTAACATATAATTGTAGATAAAATCTACAGTAGACCATGACTTCTGCCCCATATTGTACTGTATAACACGTTCATCAAAAGATTCTTCTGGAATATCTTCAAAAATCACTCTTAATGTAATGTTATCAAGTAATTCATCATTTAAAATACTAAGGAGTGCATTAAATCTGCAATTACCATCGGCAATTTGTAGGGTGTTGATGTCTATATAGATAGGTGGAATTCTATCCATACCGCCATCCTTCAAAATCCCATCCCTAATCTCTTGGACATGTTTTGCTAGAGCATCTTCTCTACCGCCCCTATTTTTGAGATATGGAATGAAAAGTTCTTTAGGGTTAATAGTGTTTGTGTTGAACTCATAGATTTTCTTGTAATCTACATTCTCTTTGGTGGGAACACCAAAATAAGTTTTAGCATTTCTTTCCATGCTATTCTGATGCTTATTTAGACTGTCGCACACACACAGCTTTACGCCCAAAAGAGGGCAATTAGTAAATAGAGGAACATTCCTCGATAATTATAAATTCCATATAGGAAAGATTGCTTCATTTCAAAGGATGAAGCATGTTACAAAAAGTAACAACCTTGTAACGTTACAATGCAAAGATATATAAAAGATTTTAGAATTCCAAATTTTAGAGGAAGAAAATTTGTTTTTCTTAAATAAAAAGTATATATTTGCACTAAATTAGATATTTATAGTAGAAAAATGCAATGTAACGGTATGAAGAAGGTTGTACTTACAGAGGAAGAATTGAAAGAAGTAGTTAAGGATGCTACACAGCAAGTTCTGATGGAAATGGCAGAACCCTTAAAGAAGTATATCAAAAGAATAGAAAGTATTAGATTTCAGCTAGCAGAGAATTGGTGTCTTTGTAAATATTGTCAATTATACAGCCAAGACAATAGAGATTTTGCACATTGGATAACAGAACTAAGACCTTGTATTCAATATCTAAAGTTTGTAGACATCAATAATGGTATTGATAAAAAGAAAACTCTACAAAGGATTTTGGTGGGTCAATACGACTTTAATAGTGCTGATATGATTAGAAGAATTATTGAAGACAAATTCTCTGACGAAAACATAAAAGACCCAACTATCATATCTACTGTTAGTAATGAATTAGCAAGTAGCATTGATGTGTTGATTGAGGCAATATCAAACAACAATATAACTATTAATGATTATGTTCAATCAACATTCCAACAATAAAAGATGAGCAGCCGAAATCGGCTGCTCATTTTGTATATCTATGCACTATTGCGTTTTATTGCCAACAGGTATATAGTTCCCTTTTTTTTTTTCTTTGTCGTTTAAGATAAAATGCTTATCTTTGCAGCCATGGCGGAGAATCCGTCGCAGACATGACAATACTTCAATAATGAAAAAAAACCGATGAAAATAATGAGATTATGTTGTGTTGTGTTAAGCATGCTTTTCTGTATGAACATCACACTGAGTATGGCAGGTGTACCCGGCAGCAAGGGTAGCCTGAAGAAAGAATGCCGACAATATTACAAGAAACTCAAGGCAGAAGGATGGGAGGGATGGAGCAATCCGGAGGTATTGCAAGCTGACGTAAACGCCTATTTTTCGCTCTTGGAGGATGACGGTGATATGCTGTCTATTATAGGACAAGGTACAGATAAGGATAAGGACAAGGCCAGACGCAAAGCTGAAATGAATGCCAAGTCACAACATGCCCACAGCAAGGGCGGAACGACGAGCAGCCATTTTGTGGCAACTGAGAAGACCGACGGTACAGGTACAGATAGTACAACGCTGGTTTTGGGCATACAATCCAATGTCAGTAGGAAGGTGGAACTTCCCCAGCCATCGCTTCGCATTCTCCGTAAACGCCCTGACGGTCTTATCGATGTACAACTCTACTATCTATTAAAACAATAATTTGAATGATTCATACCAAAAGAAATGTTATTATCAAAGAGGTAAAAAACTAAAACGTATATTACAAGTTATGATTCGAAATACAATTCTTCTCATTGTGGCTCTGGTAGCCTTTCCTGTGATGATGCACGCGCAACGTGTTGAAGAGGTCAACGGAAAATATACCTATACAATAGGTGATAATGACCACATCACCCTGCGTGAGGCTAAACACAAATGCATCGAACTGGCAAAAGCCGAAGCCATCAAGAAGGTTTTCGGCGAAATCGTTACCTCCGATGTCATTGACAGCAATGCTGAAACCAATGGCGAGGCCACGAGCTCATTCTTCTGGGAAAATACCGTTGCAATGGCAAAGGGCGACTGGTTAATGAATACTAAAGAACCTGAGATAGAAGTGGAATATAACGACGGCAAACTGACCTTCAAGGCTGAAGTATGGGGGAAAGTGCGCGAGATTACTCCCCCTTCAACCGACCTGAAATGGACTGTTATGAAGGGTGGCGATGCAGGTAAAGTGGAGACCACTCAGTTTAACAGCGGCGAGCGTGTCTATGTCAATTTTCAGTCGCCTGCTGACGGCTTCGTAGCCATCTATCTGGTGCTTGGCGAAAACGAAACTTGCTGCCTGTTGCCCTATAGAAATGATCCTTCTGGACGTTACCCTGTGAGAAGCGGTAAAGAATACGAATTCTTTGATAAAGAGGTGAACCACATGGCAGTGAACTACAATCTCAAGACTAAGCAACCTTTGGAGTACAACCAGTTGGTAATTATTTATTCGCCGTTTCCGTTTACAAAGTGTATTGACAACGTAGGCGACCGACGTCATCCCAACTCGCTGAATACACGTGAGTTTCAAAAATGGCTGCTCAACTGTCAGCGGAAAGATCGCGACATGGTGGTGCAGAAGAAATGGATAGAGATACGTGGCACACAGCCTGCCAATAGCAATAATAATTAATCAAAACAATTATAGCAATGAGAAAAAAACTTATTTTACTAATTACCAGTATGGCATTCACAAGTGCCTTTGCACAAAACGTGAATGATGATGAACAGCAGAAGTACATCGACTGGGCTGAAGATTCTACAGAGATTACTACTATTAGCGACATCATCAGAGAACAGCAGGAGATTAACTCGCGCAACAACAGTTTCCGTCATTTTGAGGAGGTATGGGGGCGTAGGGGCTACTTCAATATCGCCTATGCTAATTCTACCTTGGATCCGGATGGGCAGATTCCGACAGGCATTGGTAACGGGGTCGTATCTAAGTTTAAGTCTGACTGGGGAGCATCAATTCAACTGGGGCGTAGCTATCGCCTTCATAAGAAAGCTATTGCCAACACTTTGCAGTTCAATATTGACTACACTTATATTGACCTCGGTGTCAACCACTTTAAGGCCGCAGACGGTGACTATCTCTATGATAGTAGCAACAAGAAAACTGTGATTAACGGTGCGAAGACTGAGACCTATTACTATATACCCTGGAATCTTGAGAAGTATGAAGCCAACTACAGTATGAGTTTAGGTCCTTCACTGACCATTGCCCCCTTCAACTATATCAAAGCCAGAGGACTCCACCATATGAAGTTCAATGCATACTACCACATAGGTTATGGCGTGTCATTTCTTTACATGAAGAATAAGAAAGAGGCCGATCTGAACCAGCAGAATATGGACAATGCAGATTATAAGGAGATGAGCGACAACCTAAAGCTCTGTTGGGGCCACGGTCTTACCAGCAGTTTCGGTTTCACCATGTCATGGAAGGTCATCGGTATAGGTTATGAGCACCGTTCAGCTACATGGACTTACAAATCAATGAATACTAAAGAGTTTGAAGACGACAGCAATAAGTTTAAGTCGGCAACAAACCGTGTTTTCATCCAGTTCAGAATGTAATAGTCAACAGTCCCTTTTTTAATTACAAGCATTAAAATATTATCAATTTTAAAAACATTAGTATTATGATGAAAAGATATTTAGCAGTTGTCTTGATGGCAATTATATGCATACCGGCAGCCTTTGCTCAGTCGGCTGTCTATAAATTGGATGGCACCTGTGGTGAAGACGCGAAATGGACATTCGATGGATATACACTTACAATCCAAAATGTTAACAATCGTGGAGAGAGCGTAGAGATTAAAGACTACGACCTAAATATTCAAAAAGCTCCCTGGATAAAAAAGAAGCTTAACGTGAAGAAGGTTGAAATAGGAGCGAATATTACACGTATTGGTTCGTGTGCTTTTGCCAACTGCACAGAACTACAAGAGGTAATATTCGAAGGAACAAACCTGACTGATATAGGCTGGGCCGCGTTCCTTAACTGCAGCCGACTGCGCAACATCTCTCTGCCCCGTCAACTACGAAATATTGAGACCATCGCCTTTGCCGAATGCTCGTCGTTGACAGCCGTCAGCATTCCGTCACAATGCCGTGTGGGTAATCAGGCATTCGCCTCTTGTACCAATATCAAGACTATCGAACTTGGACCTACTACCATACTGGGCCATCATACCTTCGCAAGTGAGGTGGAGGTTGACGACATGATACGTCACTCTCTCTATAATGGTGAGATTCGTTCGCTTCCCTCCTACATCAACAAGGAAAACTGCCATGAATTCGGACTGTCAATGCCGTCGGTAGCCAAACTGTTGGAAAACCAAATTTCGAAAGTGAATTATGACGTGAAAACATCGTCGGTAGACTCTATGATTCCTAGCACCATAAGAACGCGCCAGGATACATACGCTCTCATTATTGGCAATCAAAACTATCGCTTCGTGGCCGACGTGCCATACGCCATTCACGATGCCCGTGTCTTTGCCGAATACTGCAAGAATACGCTCGGTATTCCTACCAGTAACATTCACCTTACAGAAGATGCCACTAAACAAATGATTCTGGAGGAGGAACTCGAGGATTGGGTGAAGTCAATCAGCGATCGTGAGAAAAAGACTTTGATAGTATATTATGCAGGACATGGTGTTCCTGATATTAAGAACAAGAATAAAGCTTATATCTTGCCCACTGACGTACGCGGAACGAATCCTCGAAGGGGGATAGCCCTCGACGATTTCTATGCAAAAATAGGCGATCTGGCCTTCAATCACGTTTCAGTGTTCATGGATGCATGTTTCAGCGGTATCAACCGCGATAACGAAGGCGTGTCTGAGGGATTACGCGGTGTGGAAATCGAAGCTGAAGAAACCGCTGTTGGCAATGGTCGTATCGTGGTATTCTCTGCTGCCCAGGGCAACGAGACTGCTCAAGGTTATCCCGAGCAGGGACACGGTCTATTCACTTACTATCTGCTGAAAGAAATTCAGAATTCTTCCGGCTATATCAAGCTTGGCGACCTGTCAGACAGACTGAAATACAACGTATCGCAGCAGGCCACACAGATGAAGATGAGAAAGAAGCAGACACCGGCTACTAGCGCATCGGGCGAAATTGCAGACTCATGGCGCTATCTGGATTTTTAAGATAATCCTAAGAATCAAAGAAGTGGGAAAAGCGTAGCTGTTAGCTGACTTTTCCCATTTCTTTTTGCTACACAGATTCCTCACTCTGACGTTACCAATCGTAATCCTCTACATAGCCGTCGAATGTCACCTCTTCCTTCCATCCATTGGCACGGAACAGCTTGCGGATGTCCTCTTGCAAGGCAGGCGGAATCATTCGCGAACCGTTACGATACTCAAAGTAGTAGGTGCGGTTGGTTAGACTGATCACACCCTGACGGACTGCTGGCTCCAGACGTTTAGGCATGTCGCTTGTGAAGGTATGCAGCATACCCTTGGCGAAGCGCACCTTCTGGTCGTTGCGATACATTGGACATTCAGCAGTCGCTATACCCTTGAAGTGCGGATTCACACACCTGTAGGAACTATGGGTGTTGGGAACATACGGCCCTACCTGCCATCGCAGACACTGAGTGCGCAACGGGCACTCATCGACATAACATACTGTGTAACCTTCCTTGGCTTTCTTAATCAATAATTCTTTTGCTATACTCATAATTTCTTGTTTTTTTAGATGAATTTCATTTTTACCCTCACATACTCACATGGCCCCTCTCAAAGGCCGATGTATAAAGGGCTGAAGGCACGTGAGGGATATGCGTTCTCCCTCACGTCTCCCTCACATTTTCACTCCTTTGCCCTCACGCTGCCCTTAACGGAACGGCTTTGTAATAGGCTACATGACTATGATCCTTCCGTTCATATTCGAGGCTGACGAGTGCACGTCCCAACTCAACCTTTGCCTTCGTCGTCACAGTCACGTTAGGATACTCGTCGCGAATAATCTCCAGCATCTCCGTCGTATTCAGCGACTTCACCTTTTCGCCGTCTGCAGGCTTGCGGAAACAAGCCTTCACCATCTCTGCGATGTCCTTCTGCTGCATGTAGGCAAGGTTCAGCTGCTGTATACGGGCTACCTCCTGATTGTTGAACCAATAAGGAGCCTCCAACTGGCGGATTTCATACAACACCTGGGCATATAACTGCTCGTAGTCGATGTTGCCAGCATTATCGATGAACTGACCTTTGGGAATAGTCAGGCAGATGTAGCGACGGCTGCCTGTTGCATCTGTCAGCGGATGCGGATTGTTGGTAGTCGACACAAACGAGGCATAGCGGGGACGGTCATCCTGAGCCTTGCCGAAGATGGGACGTCCGTTCACCTTGTTTTTTGACAAGGTCTGCTTCAAGGCAGCGTGCTGACTGGGACGGATGGCCTCGAGCTCGTCGAGGTTCACCAGCAGATTGTTGGTCAGCGCCATCTCCTTATCGAACTTGTTCGACAGGTTCAGATGGTCCAGATAGTACTCACGAAGTTGAAGGGGTAGCAACCTGCGCAAAAAAGTCGTCTTGCCACACCCCTGAGCACCAATCAGCACAGGCACCACCTCATTGCCGTGCATCGTGTCGAGCTGCAACCAGTGGGCCACAGCCGAGCGTAACCATATACTAAGGTACGCCAGCTGTTCAGAGCTGATGCCAGGAATGCGACTGAACAATCGCGCTACGTGGTTCTGTCCGTCCCACTGGGGCAGGTCGTTCAGGAATGCCAAAACGGGATTGTACATCCTTACCTCCTCAGAGTTGACATACATGGTAATGTCGGCCTTGGGGTTACACGACTCGTCCAGCCCTTCACGAAGGGCTTGGATAATGATGCTGTTCAGGGCTTCCTGTGTCAGCGGACGGTAGTCGGCTGTCAGCTCGGCTTTCGCCTTGAATTCCACCTTTCCGCTCAGTACGTTACGTCGCAGACGGTAATTGTCGTTAAGAAACTGCTCGATGATGAGCACACTCACTGTTTGAACATTTTGGGGCTGTTCAACTACCACTAAGGATTTTACTTCCATAGTTTTTTGTTAATCGAAGATTGTTAATAATGTTGTTATTGGCTGGTTTTTCATGGTGTTTTTCTTGTGTTATCCATGATTTCTGTTATCCAGCTTTGCATTTTTTTGAAATGCTCTGCAAAGGTACAAAAATATTTTGCTGTTTGCAAATAATTTGGCTAAAATCCGACGATTTAACATTTCATTTTCGCTCATTGTCTTTTATCTCCTTCTATCTTCATCTATCTTCCTTTATCTACAAGTTGAGTAAGGTGAGTGACGAGCTCCAAAAATGTGAGGGAGACGTGAGGGAGAACGAATATCCCTCACGTGCCTTCAGCCCTTTGTACATCGGACTTTGAAATGGGCCATGTGAGTATGTGAGGGACATTTTCGAATTCCTTGATTTTTCGCGTTCGATCCATCGGATAATTGTCTTGTTCATTTAAAACTTGCGTTCAGTCCGATTAATGAAAACTCCCAGTCCGAAGGCTTCGGACTCGTAGTCCGTAGGGAGCGGACTGGCAGTCCGTCGGGACGGACTAATCTCTTATGTGTGTAGTGAACGAATTAGGGCTTCATCGCGTTGAACATCCCAGTTTCTTTGTCAAAAACAGCAAGGACTTCTTCTGCTTTTGGATGATTTCGTGGGATGATAATCGCAATGTACTCTTTGGTTCCTGGTTCTTCTCCTTTCACCTCAACAGTTCTGAAATAATAGCGTTCCTGTTGTCCTGCCTTATTAAACCAATAAGAGAAAAGTCTTGCTCTCTGTGCTTGTTGCTCACCAGCTGTGCTGCACATGTAAAGCAGTATGTCAGGATTTGTGCGGAAGAACTCGTCTATTACACAAAACACGGTCTGCATGATTTTAATATCATTAGGCGACGCAATATGGTCAAGGTTGGTGAGATTAAACCAATAGGCCTGAAAAAGCGGATGTTCTTCTATTTCAAAATCGATAGCATATCTACATCCTTTGTCCGTTTCAAAATAAAGAACCTCACCCCTGTTCCAGACTTTGTATGGAGAAAAAACATTGATAAAAGCAATTTCAAGTCTATTCATGAATTAAGCTGGCTCCAATTCATAAACATGTTTCTTCTCTGCTTCTTCTTTCATGTGCAGTTCTTCGGCATACATTGCCCTAATCTTTTCTTCACGAGCGGCGATTCGAGCTTTTGCACGATAGAACCATGCCCTGATTTCTTCAGGAGTTCTTTGTGTATATGTAGATTCCTTTGTCTCCATAATGATTGTTTATTTACTAATTCTGGGTGCAAATTTAACAATTAATTCTGAATAAACAAAGAAAACGATAACAAAAAATGAAAAGCGGGACGGTGCTGAAATTTCCTAGGGTTTCTGCTTGAATTATTACTCCGAAAGAAATTTTGAATACTCTTGGAGTATTTCCGATTACTCCGAAAGTAAAATTCGAAACATCTTGGTTTTATCACTGTTTACTACCGATAAACCACCTGAATCCAATTTTCTTGCACTTTTTCATTGTGGTTTCAAAAATATTATCTATCTTTGCAGGCAGAGTGGGAATGCAACGCCACACTCCGACCTTTAGGTTGGAGAAGGACCCGCTCTGGCAGAAGGAGCGTTATGCACCAACCTTGCGAATGGAAACGTAGGAAACTTTCATTCAAATGTGCAAGAGGGCACAACGGTTCCACGCTATATGCGTGGGGCTGTGGACCCAATTTCACATTAAGGTTTTTCCTACGACCTCCATTCGGAACTGGTAAGCAGTCCCGCGCTTCTGCTGTACAGTAAAAGAAACTAAAAACGATAAAATAATATGACTAACGGAATGATGAATATGACTGTTGTTAGATCATTGCGGATGTTAGCGGTAACACTGCTATGTATTATAGTCACACCATCTTTTGCTGCTGATGGTGATGTATTCACTGCTAAGACGGTGGAAGGAATTGATATGACCTTCAAAGTTATTAGCGAAACTGATAAAACTTGTCAAGTTGGAAGAGGAGAGTATTGGGTTCCCGCTATTAGTCAATCGTATACAGGTGGCATTACGATACCCGAAACTGTAAGTAATTCTTCCGAGAACACATATTCCGTAATAGGGATTGGTCTAAATGCATTTTATGGTTGCAAAATTTCTTCAATCCACATTTCTAATACAATATGTTTCATGGAAATAAAAGCTTTTGAAGAATCGTCTTTGGAAAGTATAGATTTACCCAACTCTATAACAACCATAAGTGAAGGATTACTCGAGGGCTGTAGAAGTCTAAAATCAATAACTATGCCTAGTACAATTACAACTATTGGCAAAGCTGCTTTTATGGGGGATGATGCTTTACAGTCAGTCGCTTTATCGGAGAATCTAAAAACCATTCAATTACAAGCCTTTTACAATTGTAGTTCATTAGAAAATATTGTTTTACCAGACCAAATAACTACGATTGAGAGTTCTGCTTTTTGGGGCTGCTCTAGCCTAAAATCGATTATTATACCTAATTCACTTACAGTAATTACCGATTATGTTTTTTTAAGTTGTCAGAGTCTTGAATCTATAGTAATTCCTCAGTCAATAACGTCAATTGGAAAATCAGCTTTTGCAGGTTGTAGTAAACTTACTGATATTGTCTTACCCAATACATTAACGACTATTGGGGAAAACGCTTTTGAGAGCTGCCCAAATCTTACTAAAATAATCTTACCTGCAAGTTTGACTTCTATTGGACGACAGGCATTTAGTACTACATTAAAAGAGGTTTACTCAAAAATATCAGAACCATTTGAGACGTATGCATTCAGTTCAAGTAGTGGTGGGCATCATAATCGTATATTGTATGTCCCTTCGGGAACTAAAGAAAAGTATCTTAATTGTTATGGATGGGGTAATTTTTTTAAAGAAGTAATTGAAGAAATCAATACTCATTCTTTGCAAATAACAGTATCTGGTAATGGATCTATCATTTATAATGAAACAACCATCAATAACCAAACGCAATCATTCGAGATAGAGGAAGGTTCATCCGTTACGGTCATGTTTGCTCCAGATGCAGGCTATAGGGTTGCAAGTGTAAAATTGAATGATACCGATATTACGTCAAGTATTGTCAATAATAGTTATACAATTAGTAGTATATTAGCCAACACAACGCTTGAGGTGACATTTGAAGTGATTCCACCAAGCATAGATATTACAAAATATATATCTGTATATAGTGCTGGTGGATCTATTAGTCGAACGAATGATCTCATCAATTCAGGAAGTCAACTTAATTGGCGATTTAGTAATAATAGCGATTTTAGTGTTACGCTAAAAAGTCTACAACTCATTGATGGCGCAACGAATCAAGAAGGGAACATAATGAGTGTAAATTGGACTGTAGATGGAGGCTCTTCTGTAACGTATTCCACAACCATTGGTGCATTGGGCATACATACCCCTGTCACCTGTCGTTTTAGATACGATTTCTATGGAAATGAATATTCTGCAGATGCTGTTTATCCTATAACCTATACATTAACAATAAAATCTACAGGCGGTGGTTATGCAAAATACCTTGGAACAACGATACGTGATGAAAGCAAATCATTTAGTATTGAAGAGTTCTCTTCCCCAAATATTTACTTTACGCCAGACGATGGATATCGAATCAAGAGTTTATTAGTGGATGGAAAGACTGCTACTTCGAGTATCTCTTTAAATCGCTATTCAATAAACTTGGTAACAGGTAACAAAACAATTGAGGTGGAATTTGAAGCTATTCCACCAACATATACGTTTAATATTACTTCTTCTGGAAATGGTAGCGTATCGTATAACAACACAAGCATTAGGAACAATACGAAATCATATTCTTTGGACAGTGGAGCTTCTGCTACAGTGACTATTACTCCAGATGCGGGAAACAAAGTCAAGAGCATAAAATTAAATAATTTGGATATCACTTCTGATGTAACTGATAATCAGTACACGATTAGTAATATCAATAGCGACAACACGCTTGAAGTTGAGTTTGAGGCGATAACGCATATACTAAGCATCAAGGCAATAGGTAATGGTAGCGCGACATATAATAGTACGGCTGTTCGAGGTAAAACAGAATCTTTTACCATCACCGAAGGGACATCGGCTGTTGTCATGTTTACGCCAGATACTGGCTATAAGATAAAGAGCGTAATACTAAACAGTACTGATATAACGTCGAGTGTCAGCAAGAATCAATATACTATTAATGATATCAAGAGTGATAATACTCTTGAAGTGGAGTTCGAGGCTATTACGCACACCCTTTCTATTACAGCCACTGATAATGGAAGTGCGACATACGACAATAATGTCATCAAAGGCAAAACGCAGACGTTTACTGTCAATGAAGGAACATCAGCAACGGTTGCGTTTACGCCAGATGCTGGCTATAAAATTGCAAGTGTGAAGGTCAATGGGACTGATATAACAACAAATGTTGTTAGCAATACATACACAATTACTAATATCTCAGCGGATGTTACTCTTATTGTGACATTTGAGGCGATAACTCATACATTGTCTATTACGGCATCAGGTAATGGCAGTGCGACTTATAACAGTACTGCAATTAGAGATGAAACGCAGACATTTACGGTTAATGAAGGAACATCGGCAACAGTTACGTTTATACCAGATGCAGGGTATAGGCTTGCAAGTGTGAAGGTGAATGGGACTGATGTAACAACAAATGTTGTTAGCAATGCATACACGATTACTAATATCTCAGCGGATGTTACTCTTACTGTGACATTTGAGGCGATAACTCATACATTGTCTATTACGGCATCAGGTAATGGTAGTGCGTCCTATAACAGTACTGCTATTCGAGGTGAGACACAATCATTTACTGTGAATGAAGGAACATCGGCTACAGTTACCTTTACTCCTGATGCAGGTTATAAGATTGCAAGCGTGAAGGTCAATGGGACAGATGTGACAGAGAGCGTTGTGGACAACAAATACACGATAGGCAATATCTCAGCGGATGTTACTCTTACTGTGACATTCGAGGCCATAACTCATACATTGTCTATTATGGCATCAGGTAATGGTAGTGTGACTTATAACAGTACTGCTATCAGAGACAAGACGCAGACGTTTACTCTCAACGAGGGAAGTTCGGCAACAGTTACGATTGCACCTGATGCTGGCTTTAGGCTTGCAAGTGTGATGGTGAATGGTACTGATGTTACATCGAGTGTTGTAAATAACCAATACACTATCAGTAATATCACAGAGAATACGACTTTATCTGTTTCTTTCACTGCAATCACACACACGTTGTCTATTACAGCATCAGGGAATGGTAGTGTTACCTATTATAGTACAGCTGTCAGAGGTAAGACGCAATCGTTCGCAGTGAATGAAGGAACGTCAGCTGTCATTACGATTACACCTGACTCTAACTATAAGCTTAAGAGCGTCAAGTTGAATGGGGTAGATATCGCGTCAAGCATTGTCAATGGTCAATATACTATTAGTGATATCAAGAGTGACAATGCTTTGGATGTAGTGTTCGAGGGAATCACTCATACTCTTAATATCAAGGCTACAGGTAATGGTTTGGCAACCTTCAATGAAACATCGATTCGCGGAAAGAGCAACTCGTTTACAGTCAATGAAGGAAGTTCGGCAACCGTGAAGTTTACGCCTGATGCCAACTATCAAATAAAGAGCGTGAAGCTAAATAACATTGATGTCACTTCAAGTGTCAGCAATAGCCGGTATACTATCAGCAATATCAAGGGCGACAATACTTTGGAGGTTGAATTCGAACCTATCATAAATACCTTGAGCATCACAGCTATTGGCAATGGTATAGTCACCTATAATGGTACGACGATACGGGAAGGAGACGATACTTACAGCATCATGCAAGGTAGCACTGTCGTCATCAGTCTTGCGGCAGACAGCCACTATAAGCTGAAAAGTGTGAAGCAAAATGGGACGGATGTGACTTCGAGGGTTATTGACAATCAATACACTATCGACGCTATCAGTGGCGACACTTCCATAGAGATAGAGTTTGAGGCAATTATGCACACACTTAGTATTTCTTCTACAGGAAATGGTATAGTATCATATAACAACAATGACATTCGAAGTGGCATTATGGCATTTAAAGTGATGGATGGTTCGTCTGCCACCATAGCGATAAAGGCTGATGTTGACAACAGACTAAAGCGTGTCGTTCTGAACGGGCAGGATGTAACATCTGACATATTGGATGGGAAACTCACTCTTAGCAATATCACAGGGAATAATACCTTAGAGGTTGAATTTGAGCCTATACCTACTTACGAACTGAACATTACGGCATCAGGAAGCGGCAGCTTATACTATGGTGGAAAGACCATCAGGAACCAAAGCCGTGAGTTCATGGTAAAAGAAGGAAGCGTAGTTACTATTACGGTTACGCCAGACAACGGCTATCGTGTAGGGAACATTATGATGAATAGTGAGGACATTACGGCACAGTTGGCAGGCAGTCAGTTAAGCGTTACTGTGACAACAGGAACTAACGTTGAGGTGAACTTCGAAGCTATTCCTATAGTGACGTTTACGCAAACCGTCAAGGCGACAGGCAACGGAACTGTCAGCTATAACGGAACGGACATTCGCAATACAAGTAAGGAACTTTCGATAGCTGAGGGGACGTATGCGACATTCATTTTTACACCTGATGCAGGACACCAGGTAAAGAGTGTGATACTGAATGGTGAAGATATAACCTCAAGCATTACCAACAACCAGTATACCATCAGTAATGTCAGCAGCAGCAATGTGCTTGAAGTAGAGTTCATAGAGGTCGTCAGCGATTTGGCATTTGAGAAAGTAAACTATCGTGTCGTCTCTCAGGATGAGCAAACTGTGATAATGAATGGTGGCAGCTTTGGACTGACTCTGACGGTACCAGCAACATTTGAGGCTGAGGGTAAAAAGTGGACGGTAACGGATGTTGCTGAGGATGCCCTGAAGGAACATCAAGATTTGGCTGCTATCATCTGGGATCCGGAAGTTGCTTTTACTGCCCAGGTGAGCAATCCCAATTTGCTGCTGTATGTGAAGAAGGCAGAGTATGCACCCTCGACCATTCAGAATGTTGTGGTGGGAAACCAAGCTGAGAGCATTGTGCTGAAGGAGGCTGCTGAAGGCAATAACTTCTATTGCCCAAGGGAATTTACAGCCAAGCGCATCAGCTATGAGCACAATTACAGCATGATATCAGGCTATAAGACCTGTCAGGGATGGGAGACGATAGTACTCCCCTTCGACGTCGCGATGATTACGAATGCTAAAGGAATAGAGTTGGTGCCTTACGTTGCTTGGCAGGATGGAAGCAGCCAGCGTCCCTTCTGGCTCTACCAGTTGACGGCGGAAGGTTGGCAGGCAAGTAATGCCATTAAGGCCAATGTACCTTATATTATTAGTATGCCAAACAACGAACTATATCATTCGAGCTATAATCAGTCTGGCTACATCGAATTCGTGGGTAACAATGTACAAGTGGCTACTTCGGATCAGGCAACGACAGGACAGCATGGCAATAAGCGATTGGTGGCAAACTATCAGGTGCAGGAGGCAAGCAGCAGTATCTTGGCGCTGAATGTCAGCAACGAATGGCATCAGAATACAGCAACGGAGGTGGAGGGTAGTGCTTTTATCCGTAGCTTGCGTACTGTGCATCCCTTCGAGGCATATATGACTGTAGAGGGTAGCAATGCGCCTTGGGCTATACCAGTCTTTGACAACAATGTTCTTACGGACATTATTGAAATGGAGAGAATGAGAAATGGAGAAAATGAGGGATGGTATGACCTGCAAGGACGGAAGTTGCAGGGCGAACCCAAGAAGAATGGAATCTATTTACATAACGGTAAAAAAGTAAGAAAATGAAACGAATATTGGCAATCATACTGTTAGGATCTATTGCTGTTATAATGGCTGAGGCTCAGAACATGAAGGTGCTGGACTTTAGGCTGTTGGAGAACGACTTAACAGCTAATCGTTATGGAACGCAAAAGCAAGACATGAATGGTGAGACGGCGGCGCTTATCAAGATTCAGACGCCTGAACGCGGCTTTAGCTTCGATGGTGGCATGCAGGGTGTCGTAGCCTCAGAAGAGCATGCAGGCGAAATCTGGCTCTATGTGCCTCGTCGTGCTCAGAAACTCATCATCCAACATCCAGACTATGGCGTTCTTCGCGACTACTATTACCCAATCAACATTGAAGGTGGTAAGACCTACGAAATGCTGATTGATATTGGCACGGGACGTTATGCCACCATCACCTCTGGTGTGGCTAAAGCCAATATTATCATTGATGGTGAGGACTGTGGTCTCTCACCAGTGCGCAAATATTTGAACTATGGTCGTCATACCATTAAGGCTGTCAGAGACCGCTTTGAAGGTGAGACAACAGCTGTCATTACTACCAGTCAGGATCAGTCGTCTAACACCCAACAGCTCATCCATGTGGAGATGCAGGACATGAGCCACCTGTTTGGCGATGTCGTCGTAAAGGTGGACAATAGGGCAGATATATTCTTGAACGGTCAGAACATGGGTACTGGCGAATGGCGCACACAACTGCGCGAGGGCAACTACACCATTGAGACGCGCAAGGCCAACAGCGAGCCGGCTATGACGTCATTCGTGGTCAAGGCCCGTCAGATGAACGAAGTGAAGGCAAACGCTCCTGTGCCACATACAGGCTGGCTGCACGTCTACACCCGTCCTCGTAACGTGAAGATAACGCCGATAGATGTCAGCGAGACACAGACGCTACAAGTTGGCACCTATCAGTTGGAGTTCACCCGTAAAGGCTTTGTCACACAGAACAAAGAATATACCGTTCGTCGTAATGAGACCACACTTGATACAGTGACACTGCAGCGAGTTACCTATGTAAAACCATTGGCTTTCTATTTTGGTGGAGCCTTTACCCTGCGTTCGCTCACAGGTGTTAGCGCTATTGTGGGGGTGGTATATCAGCGTCATGACTTGCAGGCATCTTATACCTTCGGACTTACAGAGTCTGACGTTATTTATTGGGGTGGCGATATGAACACTGGTACGAAATATAAGATGCAGTCCATCGGCGTCAAGTATGGCTATCAGTTCCCACTGATGCGCCATCTGGCCATCACGCCACAAGTTGGCTGGAACTACAACTTTCTTTCAGCCAATGCAGCACAGACAGGCAACACCATTTACGGAGATGGAGCCTCATCGCAAGCTTTGACCATTGGTGCGAAGCTTGTACTTGTACCTATGCAACACCTATATGTGTTTGCAGCACCAGAATATATGTTTGCCCTGTCAAAGGACAACAACTTTAAGACTATTACTGAGAATAGTAACGTGAGTGGTGACGGCTTTGCTGTTCATGCAGGACTATTGATTAACTTTTAATAAATGAAGAATATGAAGAAAAATATCCTATATCTGTTATATGCTTTGTTGCTGGTAGCATGTGGTGGAGGTGACGACGGAGGTGGAAACGCGCCTTCAGGAGGTAATGAATATTTAAATGTGCAAGATGTAGACATTCCTGGTGGTAACACAACTGCAACCTTATATATAACTGCCAGTCAGAACTGTGAATGGATTATCACATGGAGTGAGTCATGGATTCGGAGTATTAACCCCACGAAGGGACGCGGCTCGCAGAATGCTACTATTAGCGTTACACTGAACCCTTCATCGACAGCTACGCGAACAGCTGTGGTCAAAGTGAGTAATGTTAGTGGAAGTATTGTGCGCGATGTGACCATCACGCAGTCGCCCAATGCTGAAGCACTGGATTTGAGTATGTCGTCCATGAATTTTAACTATACAACTGGAAGTCAAGATGTCACTGTGACCAGCAATACCCATTGGACTATTTCTGGTAAGGCTAGTTGGATGGCCCTCAGTACGATGGAAGGGGATAATAATGGTAGCGTTACGGTGACAGTAGAAGCCAACAAATCCAAGACAGAACGTGAAGCAGTCTTAACATTCACTGGCATAGGAGGTATCACCAAACAACTGATTGTAAAACAACAGGGGGACACTTCAACTGACTTCCATGTCTCTACGAATGAATTGACAGCCTCAGCTTTGGCAGAAACCGTACAGTTTGATATTATTGGCGATGCCCGTTGGACGCTTTCCTCCAACCAGAATTGGGCCACACCAAACCAGCAGACAGGAGAGGGCAATGCCACCATCACCATATCACTGAGTGACAACACTAACGAGCAAGAAAGAGAGGCTGTTATTACAGTAAGGTCAGATAGCAAAACTGAGACTGTCACTATTCGTCAGGCAGCACCAGTCATACCAGGTGGGGATGACAATACGCCGCCTGATGTATAAGTAATAACAAAAAATAAATAAGAAAAATGAGTTTTCCTTTGGCGTTTCGCTCGATTTGCACTACCTTTGCAGGCGATAAACGTTTATTATTAGGATAATATGGAAAACAAGGAGACATTGGTGGAGCTGTTGGCTCACCAAATGGCCAATGTCAGCATGCAGACAGCTCACGCCATAACGGCTGAGGAACTGGCTGAGATGCTGCAGCGTATGCTGGGCGTTCTGAAGGATGATGAACGTCAGCAGCTGACGGCGGTGGCTGAGGCTTACCTGCATGACGTGGCCGTAAACCGTAGACCTGAAGTGACTGAGGTGCGCCCCAAGGAATTGGAGTGCGACGTAGTGAGATTCCAGAACAACAAAGACAAATGGGTGGCCCTGGTGGGACTGCTCGACGGTTATCCTTACGAGATATTTACGGGTCTGCAAGACGACGAGGAAGGTATCTTCCTGCCCAAGTCGGTGACGAAGGGTAAGATTATCAAGCAGGTGAATGAGGACGGCACAAAGCGTTACGACTTCCAGTTCGAGAATACGCGTGGCTATAAGATAACGGTGGAGGGTCTGAGCGAGAAGTTCAATCCTGAATACTGGAACTATGCCAAACTCATCAGCGGTGTACTGCGCTATCGCATGCCCATCGAACATGTCATCAAACTGGTGAGCTCGCTGTCGCTGTCGTCAGAGAATATCAACACCTGGAAGGTGGGCGTGGAACGTGCCCTGAAGAAGTACCTGCCTGGTGGCGGAGAAGAGATGGAAGTGAAGAGTGAATAGTGAAGAGTGAAAAGTGAAAAGGTGACGATAGCTACGAGTAAGATATATCTGGACGAGATGCACTTCTACGCCTATCATGGCGTGATGGAGCAGGAGAGACTGGTGGGAGGCGAATATCGTGTGTCGCTCATCGTCGATGCCGACTTGACGGAGGCTGTTCGTACGGATAACGTGGCCGACACCATCAATTATGCAACTCTCTATGAACTTGTAAAGAGCGAGATGGCCATACCCTCAAAGCTGTTGGAACATGTGGCAGGCCGAATAGGACAACGCGCTATGGAAACGTTTGGAAAGATAACGACGCTGACCATCAGGGTGACGAAGGTAAATCCGCCCATGGGGGCCGACTGCAAAGGAGCAAGCGTGGAACTAAAAATGATAAGATGAAGAAGATATATATTCTGACTATATTGATGTTATTGGCTGTGACGGCTTATGCTGCGAAAGATAAGACCTTTACGCTGGTGATTGACGCCGGGCATGGCGGACATGATGCTGGGGCTGTTGGTGCCATTACGAAAGAGAAACATATCAACCTGAATGTGGCGCTGGCCTTCGGAAGAATGGTGGAGCAAAACTGCAAGGATGTGAAGGTCATTTACACCCGTAAGACTGATGTGTTTGTACCTCTGCATACACGTGCTGATATAGCCAACAAGGCCAAGGCCGACCTCTTTATCAGCATTCATACCAATGCACTGCCCAAGAAACGTATCTCACGTGGTTTGGAGACATATACGCTGGGTATGCACCGTGCTGCCGACAATCTGGATGTGGCTAAGCGTGAGAACTCGGTCATCCTGATTGAGAAAGACTATAAACAGCGTTATCAGGGCTTCGACCCTAACTCGTCGGAGAGCTATATCATGTTTGAGTTCATTCAGGACCATAACATGGCAAAGAGCGTAGAACTGGCTAAACTGGTACAGAAACGTACCTGTGCAACAGCTGGTCGTCAGAACAAGGGCGTGAAACAGGCAGGATTCCTGGTGTTGCGCGAGACATCGATGCCCAGTTGTCTGATAGAGCTTGGCTTCATCTCGACACCTGACGAAGAAAGCTTCCTGCACTCAGAGAGTGGGGTGGAGAAATTAGGAAGAGGCATCTACCAGGCTTTTGTCGACTATTATACTCAAGCCACCAAACCTTCCCGTCCGAAAGGTAAAATGGCCCGCGAGTTGGCAGATATCCGTGAGGGCCGTGTAACAGATGTTGATAATGAAAAGGCTAAAGACGAGAAAAAGGTGCAACCGAAGATGGAGGAGCCAGAGCCTGCCATAGAACTACTCAAAGAGGATTCTGTGGTTGTGGCGAAGGTTGAACCAATGCCTGAACCAACCCCTAAGCCTGTCCAAGAGGTAAAGCCAACACCAGTCCCGGAGACGAAGCCAACACCAGTCCCGGAGACAAAGCCTGCACCCAAACCTGCGCCAGTGGTGGCAGACAAGAAAGATGCCCCCGTATTCAAAGTGCAGATTCTGGCATCATCGACCAAGTTGAAGCCTAATAATCCACAACTGAAGGGGCAGACCAAGGCCGACTACTATCAGGAAGGTGGATTGTATAAATATACATTGGGCAGTTCGGAGAACTACAATGAGATATATCAGCTGCGCAAAGCCCAGTTGGCGAACTTTCCTCAAGCCTTTATCATTGCTTTCAAGAACGGTCAGAAGATGAACGTGCAGGAGGCTATTCAGGAGTTTAAGAGAGGTAAGAGGTAAGATGTAAGATGTAAGAGGTAATATGTCTGATGTCTGATGGATGATGTAAGATGTCTGATGTCTGCTATACCCCCCTCCCGTTCGGGAGGGGTCGGGGGTGGGTAAGATGTAAGAAGTAAGAAAGTAAAATAAAAAATAACGCGATATGAAATTCTTTACGAAGGAAGTGAAGATAGCACTGACAGCCATTCTGGGTATCGTCGTGCTGTTCTATGGACTACAGTTTCTGAAAGGACTGACCATTTTTTCGAATGATGACTCCTACTACGTGACGTTTACCGATGTGAGCGGTCTCTCGTCATCGTCGCCGGTGTATGCCAACGGCTATAAGGTGGGTGTGGTGAAGGATATTATCTACGACTACAGCCCACAAGGCAAGATTGTGGCTGTGATGGGTCTGGATAAGAATATGCGTGTGCCTCAGGGAACACGTGCCGAGATTGCCAGTGACCTGTTGGGTAATATCAAGGTGAATCTGGTGCTGGGCAGCGACCCGCTACACATGTTAGCCAGTGGCGATACCATCTCCGGTGGTGCTGAAGAGGGTATGATGAGTAAGATTGGTGCGATGATGCCCGCCATTGAGGCCATCGTTCCCAAGCTTGATTCTATTATGACCAGTCTGAACATCCTGTTGGCTGATCCTGCCCTGCGCAACACGCTACACAATGTGGAAGGTATGACGGGTAACTTGAATGCCACCAGTCAGGAACTGAGAGCCCTGTCGGCAACACTGAATCGCGACGTGCCTGGCATGATGACGAAGGCCAATGGTGTGCTCGATAATACGCAGCAGCTGACGCATAACCTTTCGCAAGTCGATGTGGCTGCCATGACCGCAAGCGTGAACAAGACGCTGGAGAATGTGGAGCAGATGACCAAGAAGCTGAACTCCAACGAGGGTACTCTGGGACTGCTGATGCGTGATGCCACACTCTACAATAATCTGAGCTCGACAGCCGCTTCTGCTGACTCTCTCTTGATAGACCTCAAGGCACATCCGAAGCGTTACGTCCACTTCTCCGTTTTTGGTAAAAGCGACAAGCAAAAATAGACTTAATTTTTAATTTGTCTAAATAATTATCGAACAAGAACTACCGCTCTCTTTAAATCGGCAAATGCTTGATAATTCTATACTTTACAGCGCTTGAACAATCTGACCTGCACGCAGTTTCTACTGTGTGCAGGTTTGTGTGTAAAGTTCGCTTTTTCAATAGCTTACAATTGCGCAAGGGAATTCGTAGATTAAAAAAAATTAAAAGAGGGTAAAGTGTGAAAAATTAAGCATTTACGACGATATGCATACTTAATGACTAAAAATACAGATTTGTTTTTTAGAAAAAAAAGTACGAACTTTGCACTCGAAAACAACTAAGACCGCGAATACTAGTCTTAAGTAATAATTAAATAATAAAGTAAGTAACGCCGCATGGTAAATAATCCAAAGGCGCTTTGGGACAACTGCCTTAGTCTGATTAAGGACAACGTCACGGAGCAGCAATTCAGAACGTGGTTCGCGCCAATCGTCTTCGAGAGTTACAACGAGGACAGCCGGACTCTTCTCGTACAGGTACCTAGTATGTACGTGTACGAGTATCTGGAACAGTACTATGTGAGACTGTTAAGCAAGGCACTGATACGCTGCTTCGGTCAGAACGTACAACTTACTTATCGTGTTGTTACCGACAAGCAGCATGGTATTATTCAGGAAGTAGAGGGTGAGGAGCCAGTGAATATCGAACGTCCTCAACCCACAAATCGTGCCAATAAGACGCCTGATGTGCTGGATGTCGTTGCTAATGATCTGAATCCCCAACTGGATGTCCACAAGACATTCCAAAACTTCATAGAGGGTGCTTCGAACAAGTTGCCACGTACGGTGGGTGTCTCTATCGCTGAGCATCCAGGCAAGTCAACTTTCAATCCTTTCTTTGTCTTCGGACCTTCGGGTTGTGGTAAGACGCACTTGATTAATGCTATTGGCGTGCGTTGTAAGGAGATGTATCCTCAGAAGCGTGTGCTCTATGTGTCGGCCCGTTTGTTCCAGGTGCAGTTTACGGATGCTGTACGTCAGAATAAGGTAAACGAATTCATCCAGTTCTATCAAACGATTGATGTGCTCATTGTTGATGATATCCAGGAGTGGGCTACAGCAACGAAGACGCTTGACACGTTCTTCCATATCTTCGACCACCTGTTCCGTCTGGGCAAGCAGATTATTCTGGCTTCCGACCGTCCTCCTGTTGATTTGCAGGGTGTGAAGGATCGCCTGCTGACGCGTTTCTCCTGTGGACTGATTGCTGAATTGGAGCATCCTAACGTGCAGTTGTGCGTAGATATCCTGAAGGCAAAGTGCCGCCGTGACGGCTTGAAAATTCCTGAGGATGTCATTCAGTTTATTGCTGAGACTGCCAATGGTAGTGTGCGTGACCTGGAGGGTGTGGTGAACTCATTGATGGCTTATTCAATCGTTTACAACTCGAATGTCGATATGCGATTGGCGGAGCGTATCATCAAGCGTGCTGTCAAGGTGGATAACAAACCGTTGACGGTGGACGATATTCTGGAGAAAGTGTGTGGTCATTATAACGTTCCCCAGCAGCAGGTGTTCAGTCGCAGCCGTAAGCGTGACTATGTGCTGGTACGTCAGATTTCGATGTATCTGGCACAGAAATACACTAAGATGCCTGCCGGTCGTATCGGGCAGTTGATTGGTGGACGTGACCATTCTACGGTTATCCATAGCTGTAGCGCCATCGAACAGCGTCTGAAAGTCGATAAGGCGTTCCTGTCGGAGCTGAGCAGCATTGAAAACTCCTTCAAGCTGAAGAAATAGCTGTTGGAGTTAAAGAAAACAACTTGGACAACTTTCTGCAACTTTAACAACACTGGGTTTGGCGTGTAATGCCGAATCTAAAAATGTTCTTACCCACCCCCGACCCCTCCCGAACGGGAGGGGGGTATAGCAGACATCAGACATCAGACATCAGACATCATCCATCTTACAAGTTGTCCTTCTCGATATCCTTGAAGTACTTGTAGGTAGCAACCTTCAACTCGTCAGTAGCGGGCTCGTCGCAAACGATGATACCATGCTGGTGAGTCTGCAGGGCAGAGATGGTCCATGCCTGACAAACGGGACCCTCGATTGCGGCCTGCAGGGCGCGAGCCTTGTGGTGGCCGTTGCAGAGAATCATGACCTCGCGGGCAGCCATCACGGTGCCTACACCAACGGTCAGGGCCAGCTTGGGCACCTTGTTCACGTCGTTATCAAAGAAACGTGAGTTGGCTATGATAGTGTCAGATGTCAGCGTCTTGACGCGGGTCTTAGAAGCCAGGCTTGAGAAAGGCTCGTTGAAAGCGATATGGCCGTCAGGACCGATACCACCGATGAACAGGTCGATACCGCCAGCTTCGGCAATCATCTCTTCGTAGTGAGCACACTCAGCCTCCAAGTCCTTGGCGTTGCCGTTCAGGATGTGGATATTCTCCTTGGGACAGTCGATGTGGTCGAACAGGTTGCGAGCCATGAAAGAGTGGTACGACTCAGGATGTGACTCGGGCAGTCCTACATACTCATCCATGTTGAACGTCAGCACGTTCTTGAATGATACACGGCCTTCCTTATTAGCCTTAACAAGGCAGGCATACATTCCCTCGGGTGAGCTGCCGGTAGGCAAACCCAGCACAAAGGGCTTCTCTGCTGTGGGCTTGAAGGCATTGATACGCTCAATGACATGTTCAGCAGCCCACTGCGACATTTTCTGATAATCAGATTCAATAATTACTCTCATAAGTTTAAAAAATATAAAGTTTTTTGTCTTATCGGGTGCAAAGGTAATATTTTTTAGTGAAAAGTGAAGAGTGAAAAGCGAAAAATTTGCTGCCGTATACAATAATTTCCGTTTTTTTTGTAACTTTGCAGCCATATATTTTATATATGAAGGAATTTGTTATATCAGAAGTGAAGGCTGAGACTGCCGTGCTGGTAGGTCTGATTACCCAGCAGCAGGACGAGGCTAAGACAAAAGAATATCTGGACGAGTTGGAATTCTTGGCCGATACCGCTGGAGCCGTGACCGTGAAGCGTTTTACGCAGAAGGTGCAAGGTCCCAGTCAGGTAACGTATGTGGGCAAGGGTAAACTCGAGGAAATCAAACAATATATCAAGCAGCAAGAAGATGCCTACGATGAGTGGATGGACGCTCATCGGGGATTCGATGGAACGATAGTTACGCTGGGCGATGAGGATTGTCCCCAACCTGTGGGTATGGTTATCTTCGACGACGAGTTGAGTGCCAAGCAGATCCGTAATATCGAGAGCGAGCTGAAGGTGAAGATTCTGGACCGGACCAGTCTGATTCTCGACATCTTCGCCATGCGTGCGCAGACTGCTGAAGCCAAGACACAGGTGGAACTGGCACAGTATCGCTATATGCTGCCCCGTCTGCAGCGCCTGTGGTCCCACCTGGAACGTCAGGGCGGAGGCTCCGGTTCCGGTGGCGGAAAAGGCTCGGTGGGTCTTCGTGGTCCTGGTGAGACACAGTTGGAGATGGACCAGCGTATTATCCGCCAGCGTATCTCGTTGCTGAAAGAACGTCTTGTGGAAATAGACAAGCAGAAGACCACGCAGCGCAAGAACCGTGGCCGCCTGATTCGTGTGGCGCTGGTGGGCTATACCAATGTGGGCAAGTCGACCATGATGAACCTGCTGTCGAAGAGTGATGTCTTTGCCGAGAACAAGCTCTTTGCCACGCTCGACACCACCGTGCGCAAGATGACCATCGACAATCTGCCCTTCCTGTTGGCTGACACCGTCGGATTTATCCGTAAGCTGCCTTCTGACTTGGTGGAAAGTTTCAAGAGTACCCTTGACGAGGTGCGCGAGGCCGATATGCTGGTACACGTCGTGGACATCTCACATCCGGACTTCGAGGAACAAATTCAGGTCGTGGAGAAAACACTGTCTGATTTGGGCTGTGCCGATAAGCCGTCCATGCTGGTATTCAACAAGATTGATGCCTATTCGTGGGTTGAGAAGGAGGCAGATGACCTGACGCCTGTTACCAAGGAGAATCTGACCCTTGACGACTTGAAGAAAACGTGGATGGCCCGTACGGGCGATAACCAACACTATCTGGAGTGTCTCTTTATCTCTGCCAAGCAGAAAGAGAATATTGACACGCTGCGCGACACACTCTACAAGCGTGTCCGTGAACTTCATGTCCAGAAATATCCGTATAACGACTTCCTATATACGATAGAAGAATAATTGAACCAAACGCAAATATTTATGAGAGATTACAGACAACTGACACAAGAAGAGATTAGCGTGCTCGAAAGCAACAGCTGTTGGGCAGAGGACTGGAACAAGGTTAAGGTGGCTGAGGAATTCCGCCCCTATAATTTCCATCGTGTGGTATTTTATGGCGACATCTGTCTGGGCGTGTTTGAAAAGACCGTCGAGGTGGCCAAAGGATTCACCAAGCATGCGGGCATCAATGACGCCACCCTGCGTAACGTCACGGTGGGCGACAACTGTCTGATAGAGAAGATAGGCAATTTCATCAACAACTATACGATAGGCAACGACTGCTACATCTCGAATGTCTCGACCATGGAGACCACCGAGGGTGCCACCTTTGGCGAGGGCCACATGGTGAGCGTGCTCAACGAGATGGGCGACGGTAATGTGATGCTGTTCCACGACCTGAACTCGCAGTTGGCAGCCTTCATGGTAAAGCACTTTAACGACAAGCAGCTGAAAGACAATATCGTCCGACTAATCAATGAGGAGATTCGTTTCTCTCAGCCTGAGCGTGGAACATTGGGCAATGGCGTGAAAATCATCAACTCAAAGGAGATTACCAACACCGTTGTCAAGGACGATTGCGAAATCAATGGCGCTGCACGCCTGTCAGACTGTACCATTATGTCGTCCGCTGACGCCTCTGTATATATTGGAACGGGTGTCATCTGCGAGAACTCGATTATCTGTAACGGCTGCAGCATCACCAACTCTGTGAAGATGCAGGACTGCTTTGTGGGCGAGGCCTGTCAGATTACCAACGGCTTCACGGCTGAGGCCAGCGTGTTCTTTGCCAACTCATATATGGCCAATGGCGAGGCCTGTGCTGCTTTCTGTGGTCCGTTCACTGCATCGCATCACAAGTCGAGCCTGTTGATTGGTGGCGAGTTTTCGTTCTACAATGCCGGTTCGAATACCAACTTCTCGAACCACGCCTACAAGATGGGGCCGTTGCACTATGGTACCTTGGAGCGTGGCTCAAAGACCGCTTCGGGCGCCTACGTGCTGATGCCTGCCAAGATAGGTGCCTTCTCGGTGTGCTTCGGTAAGCTGATGAACCACCCCGACATGCGCTGTCTGCCCTTTGCCTACCTGTTGGCATACGGCGAGACGATGTATATCGTTCCTGGTCGTAACATTACAACCGTAGGTCTTTATCGCGATATCAAGAAATGGCCCAAGCGCGACAAACGTGCACCGTCGTGCCGTAAGAGCATTATCAATTTCGACTGGCTTTCGCCATTTACTGTCGGTGAGATTGTAGAAGGTAAGAAGATTTTGGAGAACCTTCGTCAGGCTGGCGGCGATAACGTGTCGAGCTACAACTATCACGAGTACATCATCAATGCCTCGTCGCTCCGCAAGGGTATCAAATACTACGATATCGCCCTGCGCATCTATATGGGTGCCGTCCTGAAGCGTGCCGTCAAAGGCGGATGGCTGGGACGTCCAACCTCTACGACAGGTTTGGGCCGTTGGAATGACCTCAGCGGTCTGCTGCTGCCTGACAGCGAGGAACAGCGACTCATCCGCGACATCAAGGACGGCAATGTTGAGAGTATTACCGACGTGCTGGCCCGCTTCAACGAGATTAACGACAACTACCGTGTCTATCAGTGGACATGGACCTACAAGCTCATCCTTGACTACTATGGACTTGACGACCTGACAGACGAGGCTATTCAGCATATCCGTGAGGACTATGTCAAGGCCCGCCGTGCCTGGATTGCCGAGATTCGCAAGGATGCCCAGAAGGAATTCGAAATGGGTGATGTCGAACAAGAGGTTTACGACGATTTTATCTCAAAACTTGATCACGAAATAGACTATGAAGACTAAACGTATTTGGCTATTAGCTGTAGGCTGTTTGCTGTTGGCTTCTGCCTGTAGCAAATACAAGTATGAAGAAGTGAAGGGTGACCTGTCGAAGACGCGTATCTATACGCTCGACAATGGTCTGAAAGTGTACCTGAGTGTCAACGAGGAGAAACCCCGTTTGAATGCTTTTATCGCCGTGCGTACCGGTTCTAAGAACGATCCGGCAGAGACTACGGGTTTGGCTCACTATCTGGAGCATCTGATGTTTAAGGGCACAGATAAGTTTGGCGTTACCGATGCCAAGAGCGAGGCACCGCTGCTGGCTGATATCGAGGCCCGCTACGAAAAGTATCGCACACTGACCGATCCTATCGAGCGCCGTCAGGCCTATCACGAGATAGACAGTGTCAGCCAGTTGGCTGCCAAGTACTTTATCCCCAACGAGTACGACAAGTTGATGTCGGCCATAGGTGCCGAGGGTACCAACGCCTATACCAGCTTCGACGTGACGTGCTATGTAGAGGATATTCCCAGCAATGAGATTGAGAACTGGGCCAAAATTCAAAGCGAACGCTTCCAGAATATGGTCATCCGCGGTTTCCATACCGAATTGGAGGCTGTTTACGAGGAGTATAATATCAGTCTGACACGCGATTCGCGCAAGCAGTTGGCAGCCTTGTTGGGTAAGTTGTTCCCCAACCATCCCTATGGCCTTCAGACCACGTTGGGTTCACAGGAACACCTGAAGAATCCTTCCATTGTCAACATCAAGAACTACTTTAACAAGTGGTATCGTCCTAATAATGTCGCCATCTGTATGGCGGGCGACTTTGACCCCGACGAGGTTATTGCCATCATCGACAAGTATTTTGGTGCATGGCAGCCTGGCGAGGATGTCGCTCAGCCTGAGTTTGCCGCCCTGCCTGATTTGACGGCACCGCAGGACACCACCGTTATTGGTCCCGAGGCCGAGAGCCTGTGGCTGGGCTGGCGTTTTGAGCCAGGTGCCTCGCTGCAGAGTGATACGCTGACCGTCATTGAGCACATGCTCAGCAATGGTACGGCAGGTCTGCTCGACCTCGACATCAACCAACAGATGAAGATGCTCGATGCCCGTTGTTTCAGCTATATGCTGCAGGACCACTCTTTTGTAGCTATGACGGGTAATCCCCTCGAGGGTCAGACCCTCGACGACGTACGCCAGCTGTTGCTTGCCGAGATGGAGAAACTCAAGAAGGGCGAGTTCAGCGATGACCTGTTGCCTTCTGTTGTCAACAATCTGAAGCTGCAATATTACAATGCCCTTGAGAGCAACGAAGACCGCGTCTCTATGTTTGTCGATGCCTTCATCAACGGCACACCCTGGGAGCAGGTCGTCAAGGCGCAGGAGCGTATTGAAGGCATCACCAAACAGCAGATTATTGACTTTGTCAACCGTTATTTCAACGACAACTATGTAGCTGTTTACAAACGTCAGGGTGTCGACCCCAACCAGAAGAAGATTGACAAGCCAGAGATAACGCCTATTCCCACCAACCGCGATACGGTAAGCCAGTTCGTGCAGGACATCCAGAAGGCCGAGGTTAAACCCATCGAGCCTAAATTCGTCGACTTCCAGCGTGACCTTACCTTTGGCGATATGAAAGTAGGGGAGAAGGATGCCGTTACGCTGCCCTACATTTACGTTCAGAACGTAGAGAACGGACGTTTCACCCTCTCGTTCCGCTATGATTTTGGCGAAGAGTCTGAGTTGAAGTATAGCTATGCTGCCGAGTATCTCGACTATCTGGGCACCGACAAACTCACACCTGAGCAGGTCAAGCAGCAGTTCTATAAGCTGGCCTGCAACTACAGCATTTCCGTCAGTGCCCGCAGTATCACCGTGTCGCTCGAAGGTCTTGGCGAGAATATGCCCGAAGCCCTAAAACTGCTTGAAAACCTGTTGCAGCATGCCAAGGTTGACAATGAAGCCTGGCAGCAGTTTATTGCCGTGCGTGAAAAGCAGCGTGCCGACAACAAGCTCAACCAGCAGTATAACTTTGCCTATCTGTCACGCTATGGTCAGTATGGTCCCTATAACGCCTATCGTAATGCGCTGAACGCTCAGCAGTTGCAGGCTATCAATCCACAGGAGTTGCTCGACCTGTTGAAACAGTTGAGCCAGTACGAGCATAGCGTGCTCTACTATGGTCCCGCTACCGAGCAGCAGCTTTGCGAGGCCGTTAAGGGCCAGCACGTCGTGCCTGCCGCCTTGAAGCCTGTACCCGAGGGCAAGCACTACACCTTGCAGGCCACACCTCAGAGCGAGGTGCTGCTGGCACCCTACGATGCCAAGAACATCTATATGCAGATGTACTATATCGACGACTACAAGTCCAATCCCGATGAGGCTGCCGTCAAGGAGGTCTTCAATGAGTACTATGGTGCCTCGATGGCCAGCATCGTCTTCCAGGAGATGCGTGAGAGCCGTGGTCTGGCTTATAATGCCTACGCAGGCTATTTCGATCCCGACTATAAGGATGAGAAGGAGATGGCCTTGGTACATATCATCACGCAGAACGACAAGATGATGGACTGTGTACACCAGTTCCTCAATATCCTCGACACCATTCCGCAGAGCGAGGCCTCGTTCCAGATTGCCAAGGAAGCTGTCACCAAGCGTATTGCCAGCACACGTACTATCAAGTACGGACTCATCAGCAAGTGGCTCTGGGCCAAGCAGCGCGGTATCGACTACGACGAGAACGAGCGCATCTACAAGGCACTGCCTGGAACGACACTCGATGATATCGTGAAATTCGAACAGGCACGTATGGCCCATAAGACTTGGCGCTACGTCATCCTTGGCAATGAGAAGGAACTCAATATCAAGGCCTTGGAGCAGATAGCCCCCATTCGTCGTCTGACTACAGAGGAAATTTTCGGATACTAGCGCTTCGCTAGTGAAGAGTGAAAAGTGAATAGTGAAAAGTGAATAGTTATTAACTAAACAAAATACAATTATGGCTAAAGCTGTTGAATTTAAGTATGCCCCCATGTTTCAGGTGGGCGAGGACAAGACGGAATACCGCTTGTTGAGTAAGGAAGGCGTGACAACCGCCGAGTTTGAGGGAAAGACCATTGTCAAAGTGTCGAAGGAAGCCTTGACCCTGTTGGCACAGCAGGCCTTCCACGATGTGGAGTTCATGCTGCGTCGCGAGCATAACGAGCAGGTCGCCAAGATTTTGACCGACCCTGAGGCTTCAGAGAATGATAAGTATGTAGCCCTGCAGTTCCTGCGCAATGCCGAGGTGGCTGCCAAGGGTATCCTGCCTTTCTGCCAGGACACGGGTACCGCCATCATCCACGGCGAGAAGGGTCAGCAAATCTGGACCGGTTTCGAGGATGAAGAGGCTCTGAGCCTTGGTGTTTTCAATACCTTTACGCAGGACAATCTGCGCTACTCGCAGAATGCACCGCTGAACATGTACGACGAGGTAAACACCCGTTGCAACCTGCCCGCACAGATTGATATTGAGGCTACCGAGGGTGCTGAATATAAGTTTGTCATGGTCGCTAAGGGTGGCGGCTCTGCCAACAAGACCTATTTCTATCCCATGACCAAGGCAACTATCCAGAACGAGGGTACACTGATTCCGTTCCTCGTTGAGAAGATGAAGTCGTTAGGTACGGCTGCTTGTCCTCCATACCATATCGCTTTCGTGATTGGTGGTACGTCAGCTGAAAAGAACCTGCTCACCGTGAAGCTGGCTTCTATCAAGTTCTACGACGGTCTGCCCACAACCGGCGACGAGACGGGTCGTGCCTTCCGCGATATCGATTTGGAGCAGAAACTCATCAAGGAGGCTCAGAAAATTGGTCTGGGTGCCCAGTTCGGTGGTAAGTACCTGGCTCACGACATCCGTGTGGTCCGTCTGCCGCGTCATGGTGCCAGCTGTCCTATCGGTATGGGCGTGTCTTGTTCTGCTGACCGTAATATCAAGGCTAAGATTAATGCCGACGGTATCTGGTTGGAGAAGATGGATGCCAATCCCACAGAGCTCATCCCCGAGGAGTTGCGCAAGCCCGGTGAGGGCGGCAAGGGCATCGAGATCAACCTGAACGAGGGTATCGATGCCGTTCGCAAGGAGCTGTCTAAGTATCCTGTTTCTACCCGTGTCAACCTGAAGGGTACCATCATCGTGGCCCGTGATATCGCGCATGCCAAGCTGAAGGCTCGTCTGGATGCTGGCGAGGGCATGCCCGACTACTTCAAGAAGTACCCCGTGCTCTATGCCGGACCAGCTAAGACACCAGAGGGCTATCCCTGCGGTTCGATGGGCCCGACCACGGCTAACCGTATGGATCCGTACGTTGACGAGTTCCAGGCTAACGGCGCTTCGCTTGTCATGATAGCTAAGGGTAACCGTAGCGACGTGGTGACCGAGGCTTGTAAGAAGCATGGTGGTTTCTATCTTGGTACCATTGGTGGTGTGGCTGCCGTTCTTTCGCAGAGCAGCATCAAGAGCATTGAGTGTGTCGAGTATCCTGAACTGGGTATGGAGGCTGTCTGGAAGATTGACGTTGAGGACTTCCCCGCCTTCATCCTCGTCGATGACAAGGGCAACGACTTCTTCAAACAGTTGAAGCCCTGGTGCCCGAATTCAAAGTGAAAAGTGAAAAATTTGCTACCGCAGATTTAAATGAGGAATAAGAAATGGATGACGGCATTCCTATTGCTGCTGCTGTTCACTGTAACGGCGGCAGCACAGGATGCTATTATACAGCGTGGATGTCGCGTCGGAACACCCAGACCGGAAGGCATGGCGTTGCGTCGCGGTGCCTCAGGTGGTCAGCCCAAACTGGTGGGTGGTGACTTCTACAAGGGTGACCTTCACCAGTTGGTGGTAATGGTGGCCTATGCCGACAGGGATTTCAAGGGCGACGAGACTGCTACGCTGGCGTTGTGGAACAATATTTTCAATGCCGAGAACTATAAGGAGGGCTCCTACCGAGGTTCTGTCCGCGACTATTTCTGCGCTCAGAGCTACGGCCAGTTCCGTCCCGTCTTCGACTTGGTATATGTGAAGGTCAGCGGCAATGCCAAGAAGTATGCCAGCACTGCTACGCATGATGAGAACTCGCAGTATCTGGTGCAGGACATCATGGAGGTGTTGAAGACCCGCGACATCGACTGGAGCCTCTACGACTGGAATGGCGACGGTTTCGTCAACCAGTTGCTCATCATCTATGCCGGAAAGGGACAAAATGCCGGTGGTGGCGATGACACCATCTGGCCTCATCAGTGGTGGATAAGCGAACACCTGAAAGACCTTCAGCAGGATGTCTATTGCGACCCCATTCCCGTCACCTATGGCAAGAAACAGTACATGGTGGACAGCTACTGCTGTGTGCAGGAAGATGTTAATGGGTCGAGTGTGAAGACCTCCTTTGGCACCATCTGCCACGAGTATTCCCACTGCTTTGGCTTCCCTGACTTTTACCGTGGAAGTAAAAAATACGTCAGTGACTGGGACCTCATGGACTCGGGCAACTACAATGACAAAGGATTCTGTCCAGCCTGCTATTCCGCCCATGAGCGCTGGTTGATGGGATGGCTCACCCCTACAGAACTGGAGTACGACAGAACCGTCACTAACATGCCTGCCCTGGTGGATGAAGGTGTGGCCTATCTGATTCGCAACGAAGGATATGCAGACGAGTATTACATCGTGGAGAATCGCCAGCAAACGGGGTGGGATAGCAATCTTCCCGGTAGCGGGATCATCATCTTCCACATAGACTACGACCCCAGCATCTGGACCAGTATATACGATACTCCCAATAGCAACAAAATACAGCGTTATACAATTTTCAAGGCCGATGACGGCTGGACTGTTTCTGATCGCGGATGGGCTTATCCCTATCTGGGTAACGACTCGCTGACGAACCTCTCTACGCCAGCAGCTACGCTCAACAAGGAGAATACCGACGGCACGAAGCTGATGAACAAGTCGCTCTACGATATGACAGTAGAGAGTGGTCTCGCCTCCTTCCGATTCGTGGATGGTCCTGTAACGGGCGTTGACGTAGTCAAACCAGCAGGCACCCCGCAGCTGCTCTACCGTCTGGGTTCCGTCAGTATCCTCCGTTACCCCAATGGCGTTGTCAAAAAGGTGGTGAGAGGTGAGAGGGATGATGGATGATGTCTGATGTAAGATGTAAGATGTCTGATGGATGATGTCAATGACTTGTTGCACTCGATGGTGGTTGAATGGCGTGAATCGTCTTGACCAGTCCCAGACTATCACAAGGAACAAGAAAACACTTGTCGAAAAAGATTTGGTTGAGAAAAACAGAGATACATTCTCTTTCGTGGATCCGCTGTTCGAACTTTGGTTAAAACGCGAATACGGAATAGCTTGATATTAAAAATGCGCAAAAATGCGCAAAATGCATGGTGGCTTTTCGTCAGCCGGCTTGAGGGAGGCTTTTTTCGTCTCTTTCACCGCCATTTTCATGAGTCTTGGTAATGTTTTCACGCATGGAGGCGCCGTTCGTCTGAACGGAGGCGCCGTTTGAAAAAATAGAGGCGCCATTTTTTTGCGCGGGGCCGCCATTTTTTCAAACGGCGCCGCCATTTTTCTGGGTTTGGCCTCTGTTTTCTGGGTGTTAGAGGTGTTAGAGGTGTCGACCATTTTTCTTATCCCCAGGTTGTCAGTTGGTCTGCGGGTGTGACAATACAACGCGAAATTGCAGATTTTTCTTAAAATGTTTGTTATATTAAACATTTTTACTTATCTTTGCACCCAATAAGATACAATTATGGGAAAGAATACATTTGGCAAAACGATGCCAAGGGCATTGAGCCATAACCTGAAGATTATGGGTGAGCAAATCATGTTGGCCCGCAAGCGCAGGCATCTGTCTATGCAGGACATTGCAGACAGGGCTACGGTGACACGCCTGACTGTCTCAAAGGTGGAACATGGCGACCCCACGGTCTCCATGGGTATCTATGCGCGTGTACTCTTTGCACTTAATCTGGAAAACGACATCACCCTGCTGGCTGCCGACGATGCTCTTGGCAGACAACTTCAGGATGCAGAATTACTTCGAAAATGAAGAGGATTATAGTTTGCGCAGATTTTGACTTCCTAACCTCTCCCGAAGAGATAGGAACATTAGGCTACGAACATGTTCGTGGCAAAGACCATTTTGTCTTTGAGTATTCGCGCCAGTGGTTGAAACAGCATGGCGGCATTCTGCTGAGTGGTGACCTGCTGAATGTTCCTTCTCTGCAGCATCCGCGAGGCAATGATAATGTATTCGGTTTTGTCAAGGATTCCTTCCCCGATCGCTGGGGGCGTTTGTTGCTTGACCGCAGAGAACGATTGACTGCCCAACAAGAAGGCAGACCGAAACGTATGCTCACTAATTACGACTATCTCATTGGTATCGAAGACTTCACTCGTATGGGAGGCATACGTTACAAAGAGGCAGATGGTGATGACTATATCAACGCGAGTGCAAAATATCTTGTTCCCCCTATTGAGAGTCTTCGCGTCCTGTGCGATGCATGCCATGAGATTGAGTTGGCAGAGGAGCGCAATGAATTGCCGGAACAACGCTGGCTCGACCAGCTGATTGACCCAGGAACCTCGCTTGGCGGTGCTCGTCCTAAGGCCAACGTAGTTGATACGGACGGGAAACTGTACGTGGCAAAGTTCCCATCAAAGAAGGATTTGGAGAATACTGAACTTGTTGAGCACTTCTCGCATCAGCTTGCGGCCAAGGCTGGCATCAACGTGGCAAAAACGCGAACCATCAAGATTTCAAAAGACCGTGACCTGCTTCTTTCTGAACGCTTCGACAGAACAACTGAAGGCCGCCGCATTCATTTTGCTTCTGCTATGTCGTTGCTTGGTTTTGACGATGGAGCTGGCAGCAGCACAGGTAACGGCTATCTTGACATCGTTGATTTCATTCTTCGTGGGTGTACCGATGTACGGCAAAATCTCCGTGAACTTTATCGCAGAGTGGCATTCAACATTATGTTTGGCAACACCGATGACCACTTCCGCAATCATGGTTTCCTGCTTACTCCGAAAGGCTGGACACTCTCTCCTGCATACGACATCAATCCTGGAGCAAAGTCACATCAATGCCTGCTCATTGACTCATACACGGAAGAGTCGGATATAAACGTCCTGCTTTCTGCAAGCGAGAGCTACATGCTTGAACGCCAAGAAGCATCAGAGATTATTGAGGAGGTTCGTGCCGCCATCAAAGACTGGTGCAAGACAGCAACGGAACTACAAATACCCTTGAAGCTGCTTGCCGCTTATTCCATACGATGGGATAAGCTGTGAAATATTGGCAATGTGTTATGGCCATACTCCAGACAGACTATAGCCCTGTGCCCTGAATGAGCCAACATAACTGCTATAATGTCTGGAAAACAATTTTGCCGACCCTTGCGAGTCGGCAAAATCTGTAATAGTGGGTATTATTACTGAGAGTCCCCAAAGATAGTATGAACATTTTTACGCAAACGTTTTAGGTTGAAGACACATGTTCAACATCGGAAACCATGCTGTAGCCATACTCCAAGCTGCTCTTAAGCTGCTCCTAAGTCTTGGAAATTACGCATTTATTACACTCTTGCTTTACAAAAATGCAAAATAGTTTGCAAAATTGCAAAGAATATTGTATCTTTGCCCCCAAAAAGTATAAAGATGATAATTGCGAACAAAGAATTGCTTGATGCATTTGTGCAGAAACATGCGCAGTCCGCAAGGCCACTTGGAATATGATAAGATTGATAGTTCAACAATATAATGAAGAGGGTTGTTATGAAAAAGAAACTGACGACAAAACAGGAGTATGACGAGACGAAGGCTATTGTGGAGGCCTTAATCTCTGAAGCGACGGAAAAAGGTATGCTTGAGCCTGAGATGGATAATGAGTACACTCGTCAAATCTCAGAGTTGAGCAAGTTGATGGCGACCTATGAGGATGAATACATGCATATTTTGCCTCTTCGCGAGAAGACCCCTTTAATCAGGTCGATTGAGGAATACTTTTACGCTCGTAATATGAAGCAAAAGGATGGAGCCCGGCTTCTTGGCATCAACGAGTCTGTGTTCAGCCAAATACTTAGTGGGAAAAGGCGTATTACTATGCCTATAGCAAAACGTCTGCATTCAAAGTTAGGCATTAATGCTGACATGATTCTTGAATTTGCATGATGATTCTAAGCATGGTGTTTTTATAATTTTATCCGATTTAGATAATCTTTTTTGGATAATTTTTGGAGATTCTAATAATAATATGTATCTTTGCAGCACATAAAGATACATGATGATGATTGAGAATCCTTTTATTACCTATGGCTACGAGTCGGCTGCATATTTCTGCGACCGTAAGAGCGAAACCAAAGAGCTGACAACCCTGTTGACAAACGGCAATCATACAGCGCTGATTTCTCCGCGTCGTATGGGTAAGACGGGACTGATTCACCACTGTTTTGCCCAAAATGAAATACAGGACCGATATCATACCTTCCTGATTGACATCTATGCCACCAAGAATCTGAAAGATATGGTTTATCGTATGGGGCAAAGCATCGTCAATCGTCTTAAGCCACGCGGCCAGTCTGCCATTGACGGTTTCCTACGATTTGTAACCTCTCTCCGTACAGGCATCTCCTTCGACGGTCAAGGCAATGCCAGTTGGAACATTGGGTTAGGCGACATCACTTCGCCAGACTTTACGCTGGAGGAGATATTCAACTATCTGAAGGCTGCCGACCGAAAGTGTATCGTTGCTATAGATGAGTTTCAGGCTGTCACGGACTATCCGGAGCGAAATGTAGAAGAATTGATGCGGACCTACGTGCAGCAGTGCCGCAATGCTGTGTTCGTATTTTCTGGATCCCAGAAAAGCATGATGAGCGAAATGTTCTCATCGCCGGCAAGACCTTTCTATCAGAGTGTCTCGATGATGTTTCTGAAACCTGTGCCACTGCCAGAATACGAAGTCTTTGCGAAAAATCATTTTGAAAAGGCTGGAAAACAAATTGACGATGGAGTTGTACGCACTATCTATGAGCGCTTTGACGGAACAACCTGGTATTTGCAGAAAGTGCTCAACCAGCTTTTTGCAACACAAGACCATGTTTGCGCTGATGATGTTGATATGGCTGTCATACAAATCATCAACCAGAACGAAGAGGCATACAAAGATGTGCTTTATCAACTGACAGCCCGTCAGCGAGACCTTCTTGTTGCTGTCAGCCATGAAGGGAAAGCCAGGCAAATTACCGGAGCGCCTTTCGTCAAGCGTTACCACCTGACTTCTGCCAGCAGCATACAAAAGTCATCGCAAGCTCTTATTGAGAAGCAGCTGCTGACTCACCAGAAAGGGGTCTATGAAGTCTATGACAAATTCATGGCAGAGTGGATAAGGAATCAGTGACTTCTCTTCCGTGTCTAAGGTGAAAGCGGACTGGATATAGTATTTCTGCAAAATTACAATAAATTCTGAATATAACCAAGTGTTTATTCCGATTTTTCTGTAACATTACGATAAAAAACACCACGACACTGATGGCACTCATCAGCATCGTGGTGATAGAAAATATCCGTAGAGACTTCAACGAATCAGTTGCGGAACACGAGGCCGTCGCCAAACTCGTCGATGATGATGGGCTTGTCGCGGTTCACCTCGTCAGCCAGTATCTTGCGCGACAGGTCGTTCAGTACCAACTGCTGGATGGCACGCTTCACAGGACGGGCACCGAAGTCGGGGTCGTAGCCCTCTTTGGCCAGATAGTTGATAGCAGCCTCGGTGGTCTCCAAGTGGATGCCCTGCGGCTCGAGCATATCCGTTACCTTCTTCATCTGCAGACGAACGACGTCGGCAATCTGCTCCTGCGTGAGCGGTGTGAAGGTGATGATCTCGTCGATACGGTTCAGGAACTCAGGACGCATGGTCATGCGTAGCTGTTCGCGCGTGGCGTTGCTGGTCATGATGATGATGGTGTTCTTGAAGTTGGCGGTACGGCCCTTGTTGTCCGTCAGCCGTCCGTCGTCCAACACCTGCAACAGAATGTTGAAGACGTCAGGATGTGCTTTCTCGATTTCGTCGAACAGCACGACGGAGTAGGGCTTGCGGCGTACGGCCTCCGTCAGCTGACCACCCTCGTCGTAGCCTACGTAGCCCGGAGGGGCACCAACCAGACGCGAGACGGTATGCTTCTCCTGGTATTCGGACATGTCGATACGCGTCATCATGGTCTCGTCGTTGAACAGGTATTCAGCCAACGTCTTGGCCAGTTCCGTCTTACCGACACCCGTGGTTCCCAGGAAGATGAACGAGGCGATAGGGCGCTTGGGGTCCTGCAGTCCGGCACGCGAGCGACGCACAGCATCAGAGACGGCGGTGATGGCTTCGTCCTGACCAATGACACGACGGTGCAGTTCCGCCTCCAGATGCAGCAGTTTTTCGCGTTCGCTCTGCATCATACGCGTCACGGGAATGCCGGTCCAACGGCTGACTACCTCTGCGATATCGTCGGCAGTGACTTCTTCGCGAACCATCGCATTGCCATCCTGTGCAGAGGCTAACTGCGACTGTATCGACTTGATGTCATCCTCTAATGTCTTAATTTTCGAGTAGCGTATCTCAGCCACCTTGCCATAGTCACCTTCGCGCTCGGCACGATCAGCCTCCAGACGCAGGTTCTCCATTTCCTGTTTGTCCTGCTGAATTTTGTTGATCAGCTGGCGTTCGCCCTCCCATTTGGCACGGAACTGGGTCTCTTGCTCTTTCAGTTCGGCGATCTCCTTGTCCAGTTGTGCAATCTTCGGTTCGTCACCCTCGCGCTTAATGGCCTCGCGCTCAATCTCCAACTGGGCCAGACGGCGGGTGATCTCATCCAGTTCCTCAGGCACCGAGTCGCGCTCCATACGCAGCTTGGCAGCAGCCTCGTCCATTAGGTCGATAGCCTTGTCAGGCAGGAAACGCTCAGAGATGTAACGTTCAGACAGTTGGACGGCGGCGATACAGGCATCGTCCTGGATACGTACCTTGTGGTGGTTCTCGTAACGCTCCTTCAGACCACGGAGAATGGAAATGGCGCTGAGCTCGTCAGGCTCGTCAACCATCACCGTCTGGAAACGGCGTTCCAGTGCCTTGTCCTTCTCGAAATACTTCTGGTACTCGTTCAGCGTCGTGGCACCGATGGCACGCAGTTCACCACGAGCCAGGGCTGGCTTCAGAATGTTGGCGGCATCCATCGCTCCCTCGCCGCCACCGGCACCAACCAGCGTGTGTATCTCGTCGATGAAGAGGATGATGCGCCCCTCAGCCTTTGTCACCTCGTTGATGACCGACTTCAGACGTTCCTCGAACTCGCCCTTGTATTTGGCACCAGCCACCAGGGCACCCATGTCAAGAGAATAAAGCTGCTTGTCCTTCAGGTTCTCTGGTACGTCACCACGTACGATACGACCAGCCAGGCCCTCGACGATGGCGGTCTTACCCGTACCAGGCTCACCAATCAGAATGGGGTTGTTCTTGGTACGACGGCTCAGAATCTGCAGCACACGGCGAATCTCGTCGTCACGGCCGATGACGGGGTCGAGCTTGCCCTGACGTGCCAGGTCCACGAGGTTCTTGGCATACTTCTCCAACGACTGGTAGTTATCGTCGGCACTCTGGCTCTGCACCTTCTGACCCTGTCGCAGTTCCTGTATGGCCTTCAGCATGTCCTTCTCCGTACACCCGGCATCCTTCATGATGCGTGAGGCAGTGGAGTTGACGGATAACAGGGCCAGCAGGATAGGCTCGCATGCAACGAACTCGTCGCCCATTTTCTGCGACTGTTCCTGTGCACGCACCAATACAGTGTTACTGTCATTTGAGAGATACGGCTGTCCGCCCTGAACGCGTGGCAGGTGCTTGATTTCCTGATCCACGAGCATGTCAATCTGCTGGGCGTTCACGCCGAGTTTCTGGAAGATGAAGGTTGTGACGTCCTTCGCCTTCTCCAATATACCTTTCAGTATGTGTACAGGTTCGATGACCTGCTGACCGTTCAGCTGTGCTGTGTTGACAGCCTGCTGTACGGCCTCTTGCGCTTTGATGGTAAACTTGTCTAATGTCATAGTTTTATCCTCCATTTTTTATTGTTTATCTGCTAACAGGCGGACAAAATGTATGCCGATAAAGAAGAAACCGACAAATAGGCAGATTCTTCTGACTTTTTGTCGGTGTTTCACACTATTCGCACTTCACTTCTTCTTCTTCTTCCCATAGTCGTTTATCATCTTGATGGTAAAGATAATCACGCTACAGGTGAAGGTAATTAAGTTGGTGAGTAGCAGATAGTAATTCTCGATCAGAAGGCCCTGAATCACGAAGGCAAAACAACCGATGGCCATCATGATAAAGCCTGGCAATGATATGCCATCCGTGTTCCGAGTACGAATAGTCTGAATAGCTTGTGGCAAATAGCCCAAAATCAGACCGAAGCTGGCTATCCAACCGCAAAGGTGAATAAGAAACTCTTTATCCATAGTATTTCAATTTATAGTTATATGTGGCAAAGATAGTATAAACCGAGCAAAATTCCAAATATAATGTGAGAAATTTGCAGTTGCATGATAAAATAATTTCTAATTCCTAATTCCTAATTCCTAATTTATTTGTATCTTTGCAGCAATTAGTTAACAAATCAATACTATATCATGATGAAAAAGGTATATAAGGCACATATTCTCTTTACGAAGGAGAAGGATCATTTCGAGGTCTTTGAGAATGGTTACGTGGCTGTGGAGAACGGCATCGTAGTGGGCGTTGCAAACAATCTGGCAGAGCTCAACGCTCAATGTCCGGCGTTCAATGCTCAGGATGCTGAGCTCGTTGACTTTGGTGACAAGCTGCTCATTCCTGCTATGAACGACATGCATGTGCATGCACCGCAGGTTCATAACCAGGGCGTGGCCATGGACCTGGAACTGTTGCCTTGGCTACAGAACTATACCTTCCCTGAGGAGTCGAAATATGCTGACGTGGCGTATGCTGACCGTATGTATCGCCGTTTCCTGCATACCCAGTGGCTATTCGGTACGATGCGCAGCGTCGTCTTCGGTACTATCCATACGGAGAGTACCCGTGTGCTGATGAAACTGTATCAGGAGGCAGGCATGGGTGCACTGGTCGGCAAGGTGGCCATGAACCGTAACTGTCCTGATGCCCTTTGTGAGGATGTGGACAGCTATATCGAAGGCAATGAGAAACTCATCGCTGAATTCAGCGATGATAACGGGTTGGTGCGTCCCATCATCACCCCGCGTTTTGTGCCGTCGTGTACACCGGAGTTGTTGAAAGCCTGTGGTGAACTGGCTAAGAAATACCATTTGCCCGTCCAGTCGCACCTGTCGGAGAATACCTCTGAGATTGCCTGGGTTGCTGAGTTGGAGCCTGAGAGTGAGAACTATGGCGACGCCTACAACCGTTATGGACTCTTTGGACAGACGCCGACGATCATGGCCCACTGCGTATGGACGCACGGCAGTGAACTGGAGCTGATGAAACGTAACGGCGTGATGGTGGCCCACTGTCCTACCTCGAACTTCAATATCGCATCAGGCATGGCTCCCATCCGCACCTTCTTGGACGAGGGCTTGCCCATCGGTCTGGGTAGTGACATCAGTGGTGGCCACGACCTCAACATGTTCCGCATGCTGGTCTATGCCATTCAGGTCAGCAAGATGCAATACCAGCAGAACCATGACAAGGCGTTCCTGACCCTGCCTGAAATCTTCTGGATTGCCACCAAGTCAGCAGGCCGCTTCTTTGGCAAGGTGGGCAGCTTCGAGCCGGGCTACGAGTTCGATGCACTGGTCATTGATGATGCTGTGCTCTATCCTTCTGAGTACTCGCTGCTGCATCGTCTGGAGCGCTTCATCTATGTGGGCGACGACCGTCAGATCGTGCATCGCTTCTGTCGCGGCAAAGAAATAGCAGAGCCAAAAGCGTAATGCTTAATACCGTGTCGCCGCTGTACATATCATAATTACTAATTTCTAATTACTAATTTCTAAATATGAAGAACTTAGATACCCGTCGGACAATCCGAAAATATGCACAAAAGCCCGTCAGCGACACTCTGTTAAACCGTCTGCTGACGGAGGCCAGTCGTACACAAACCATGGGCAACCTCCAGCTGTATAGCGTGGTGGTGACGCGCTCGGAAGAGATGAAGCAGCGTTTGGCTCCTGCCCATTTTAACCAGCCTATGGTAACCGAGGCCCCAGTGGTGCTGACTATCTGTGCCGACTTCCATCGTACCACGCGTTGGTGTGAGGAACGTCAGGCCATGCCAGGTTACGACAACTTTCTGTCGTTCCAGAATGCGGCCATTGATGCCCTGCTCTATACGCAGACGTTGTGTAACCTGATGGACGAAGAGGGGTTAGGCTATTGCTATCTGGGCACCACCGTCTATCTGCCCATGCAGATTATCGAGGCGTTGCAGTTGCCCAAACTCGTGATGCCTGTGGCCACGCTGACTGTTGGCTGGCCTGCTGAGCAACCGCCATTGACAGACCGTCTGCCCTTGGAGAGTTTCGTACATAGCGAGACCTATCATGAGCCGACAGCTGCAGATATCGACGCTTTCTATGGTTATAAGGAACAGTTGCCCGAGAATCAGCACTTCGTGGAGATAAACCACAAGCAGACCTTGGCGCAGATATTCACGGATATCCGCTATACCAAGGCTGATAACGAGGCGATGTCGGAAGGACTGAAAGAAGCCCTGCGTCATCAAGGCTTTTTCTAAACTAGTAATTACTCATTAATAATTAAAATTTATGTTTTCTCAATCAGGATTCTCGCATCGACAGCCACCACGTTGTTTTCGTCTGCTAGGAGAGGATTGATGTCTATCTCCTTGATTTCCGTGGCAAAGCGGAGTAGGGTGGACAGTCGGACAATGATTTCTGCATACTTCTGTTCGTTGATGCCCTGTTGTCCGCGCGTACCTTTTATTATTTTATAGCCACGCAGCGAGTGAATCATCGAGTAGGCTTCGCCATAGGTCAGTGGAGCCAGACCTGACGACACGTCTTTCAGCACCTCGACGAAGATGCCGCCCAAGCCGCAGAGTACCACGTGTCCGAAACGCTCTTCGTACTTGGCACCGATAAACAACTCGGTACCCTTTAGCATTTTCTGTACCATCACGCCAGTGGCATCCTGAATACCCATCATGCGGTCGAACTCCAGAGCCAAATGTTTCTCTGTGCGGATGTTCAGGGCTACACCACCTACGTCACTCTTGTGCACGGGACCCACCACCTTGGCTACGACGGGATAGCCCACTTCGTTGGCAAAGGCCATCAGTGCCTCCTTCGATGTGCTGACCATCTCGGGTACGAGGGGAATGCCTGCACACGAGAGAATGTCACGTACGGTCTGCGGTGGCACGTAGCCATCCTTCTCGATGCTAAAGATGATTTTGTTCAGTCTGGGTATATCGATGCCGTAAAGCTGTACCTCCTGTGGTGCGGGTTTTGGTGTGCGCATTATCTGCGAGAGCGCGGTGGCCAGCGTCACCTCGTCGCTGAAGTTGACGTGCCCCTTTTGCAGGAATTCAGCCACCTCGGGACCTGCCGTATGCAGACTGGGCAGGATGGGGAAGATAGGTTTTTTGCACTCCAGCATCTTCTGGTGCAACACTTCGTAGGCCTCGTACAACTGTGTCAGTCCTGGTGTGCCATAGATGACGGCGATGGCATCGATGTCGTCGAACTTGTTTTCGCAGTAGTCGATGGCAATGCCTAACTGTTCGGGAGTTCCTGTAGCAAGGATGTCGATGGGGTTAGCCACTGCCGACCCAGGGAACAGCTTGCTTTTCAGCTCGTCAGCCTCTGCCCCTTCTATCTTAGGAACATTCAGCCCACCTTTTGACAGAGCATCCGTCAGCATCACGCCTGGTCCGCCGGCATGTGTGACGATGGCAAAGTTCTTGCCCTTCAACTCAGGCAAGGTAAAGATGCAGCCTACCGTGGTCAGCTCTTCGCGTGAAAAACAACGGACGATGCCTGCCTTGCGGAACAATGCTTCTACTGCGGAGTCGCTGGAGGCGATAGCACCTGTATGACTCGATGCCGCACGGCTGCCACTCTCCGATGCGCCGGCCTTGATGGCGGCTATGCGACAACCCTTGCGAATCAGACTGCTGGCATGGTACAGCAGTTTGTCAGGATTCGAGATGTTCTCGATATACAGTAGCTTTACCTTCGAGTCGGTATCTGGATTGAAGTTCTCGTCCATATATTGCAGCACGTCCTCAATGCCAATCTGTTTGCCGTTGCCTATCGACCACACACTATTGAACTGCAAACCCTTGATGACGGCACTCTCCAGGATGAAGACTGCCGTAGCACCTGAGCCGCTGATGAAATCGACACCCTGCGGATTCAGTTTGGGGATAGGTTTTGTGAATACTGAGTGGTGGTTGCGGTTCAGCAGACCAATACAGTTCGGACCAATCAGTGCCGCACCGTACTGCCTGCAGACGTCGAGGATGCGCTGTTCCAGTTCGGCACCAGCCTTCGTCTCCTCGCTGAAACCTGCCGAGATGATGATGAAGGCACGTGTCTGTTTCTCTTTGGCCAGCAGTTCCACGTACTCCGGACAGTATTTCGCAGCTACCACAAGGATGGCCAGTTCTGTTGGGGGCAACTCGCGTGCGTCGTGGAACACCTTGATACCCTGCACCTCGTCCTCCTTCGGATTCACGATACGTAGCATACCCTTGTAGCCACCACTCAGCAGGTTGCGCACGACGGCACCACCAGGCTTATGCACATTGTTCGAACCGCCAATGATGGCGATACTCTTAGGATTTAATAGTTGTTGGTTAATCATATTATAAATTACGAATTATGAATTATGCATTATGAATTATGAATTATGTAGGGTGTACAATTCCTAATATAAATAGGTATTTCTTCCGCTGTGGCATCACGCTCTGTTATCGTCAGGCGTACGATGGCACCACGACGGTTGATGTCGCGCTGCGGGTCGAAGATGAAGTTGCCCAAGCCGTAATAGATGGGCTTGTCATGATACCACTCCATAGGTTGTCGCGTATGCGTATGGTGGCAGACTAAGCAGTCGGCTCCCGCATTCACCAGCTGATGGGCATCGTAGTGCTGCCGGACCACAACCTCCACGTGGTTTTCCCAACCCCAATGCAGACTGACAATGATGTAGCACTGTGGGTCGTCCTTGCGCAGTTGGGCTATCTGCTGACATAGTGCATCGATGCTCTGCTGACTGACGCACGGCTTGTCGGGCAGGTGGGCATAGTTCTCCAAAGCCAGTTGCAGCGATGCCACGAGCCATACCCGTCGTGGCGTCTTGCTCAGCAGGACGGGTCGTATGGCTTCCTGCATGTTCTGCCCTGCTCCAAAGGGGATGATGCCTGCCTTCAAGATATTTTGATATGTATCCAGCAAGCCCTCACGTCCTTGGTCTATCGAGTGGTTGTTAGCCAGATTCAGGTGCGTCACCCCATGCCGTTTCAGGTCTGTGAGCCATTCTGGTTCTGCCCTGAAGATGTACTGCTTGAACACAGGAGCCTTGATCTTTGTGGCAGGACACTCCAAGTTGCCCACCACCACGTCGGACGACTGTAGCACGGAGTCGATGCCGGTCGAGAAGAGTTGGTCGATGCCCTGGCGGTCAATAACCTGTCGCACCCCACGATCCAGTAGGATGTCGCCTGTCAGGACGATGTCCAGTGTATCGGCACCGTGTGCCGAAATACAGAACAGACTAACAGCCAGTGCTATAGAAAAACCTCTCATTCGCCTTGGGTGCCTCGGCAGGCTTCAGTGGTACGATGATGTCCTGCATCCATGTGGGACGTCCCTCGTCAGGATACGTCTCCAGATTCTTCTGCCACTCTTCGTCTGTCAGTCGCAGGATGTCCAAACCACGTCTCGTCTCACGATACGACAGGACGGCACCACGCATCAGCCACAGGTAGCCGTCAACCTCCACGATGCAGTATATCTCGTCTGCCAACCCCACCGCCACGTACATCACGCACTTCTCAGGGTTGTTGAGTGAGTTGGCGGTATAGACGTCAGCAATGAGTGCCACCTTGCGGTCAGTCCCCTCAACATCGTTCCAGCCCATCAGGTACTGCTCTTCGTCGCGTACCAGATCGAGAGAGATATTCTCGAACGTGGCACCGATATGCTTCAGGGCGTCGTACTCAGCCTCATCCAATTTCTTGCCAGCCAGCTCTTTCTGGCTGACCTGTAACAGGAACTCTGCCTCTTCGCGCAGACGCTCGGTGGCGCGCTTGCCCTTTTCAGTAGTCAGATGGTAACGCTCCAACACGTCGGCAGTGGCGTTGAGCAGACTGATGGCCTTGCGCCAGAATTGGACGTTAGGCTCCACATAACCTGTCATTACGGGCTCGGGGGGACCAGCACCGCCACACTCTGCACCAAACGGTTGCTTGGCATATAGGATGGCGTCGTGTTTCAGTTCGGCCCACGAGGCCAGGGCGGCATTCAAGTCCTTCTTCTGCCATTCGGGGGTCAGCATGAAGTAGGGGTAGCCGTTGTCCGTATTATTCAGCGTCTTTAGCGCGTCCATCCAGCGCGTGCTGATGGTCTGCTGCCAGTCAATCTCCTTCATGCGCTGTTTCATACGATTCAGGGCAGGTACAAACCCGTCCCACTGTTTGTGCTCACCGATTTCCTCGATGAGAATCCGTTCTGCCGATGCTACCCCCATCGACGCAAAGACATCCAGACCCTTGGGCAGTGCACGCTTCGTCGGGTGACTGTCGTAGTCCACCATCTCCTGCAATACCTCGCCATCGGGCATGTAGCGCTGGGGTAGCAGGTTTATCTTGTAGGAACTGCTGAACTGGAATTTGGGTTTTATGCGTGTCTGCTGTTGGGCCAGCGTTTCTATCTCGCTACGCAACAGTGCCATGGCCTTCTTGTTTTTCAGCAGCTCTTTGGCCTTGCGACCCTTCATGAGGTCGTACACCTGCATAATAGTGATGTTGTCGGGGGAACCGAACAACCATGTCATGGGTTCGAACAGCTGCTGGTAGAGCTGGCGCATCTGGGCGTCGCTGCCTACCATATCGGCCAGTATGACGGCGTTCTCCAACTGTGAAGGCACATCCGTGCCGAAGGGTACCGTCTGCAACCACAGCATAGCGTGGAAGTACTGCTTCAGCGTGTCGTTGCGGGTGTAGTGGCCACGCGGACGGAACAGCGGGTACTGGAAAGGAATATCCGTGTAACCCAGGAATTCCGACATAGCAGCTTCGTATGTCGTAGAATTCCGCACCTCTTCAGCCACCGTACCGTCAGCACCCTTCTGACCAGTTATCAGGGCATGGCCTACGTCGAAGTAGGTTTTGAGCCATTGGCCGTTAGCTTTTGGCAGTTGGCCATTAGCTGTCAACTGCTGGCCACGCTCACAAAGTTTCTGCACCACGTCGTGCAACTTCTGCTGTTCCACATCGCGCAGCAGACAGTCGAAGTAGAGATGGTACAACTGCAGATAGAGGTCGGTAGTCACGAAATTGGGGAAGCTCGTGTAGTCGTTGCTCTCGTACACATGGAACAACTGGTCGTGCTTGGCTGGTACGATGGCAAAGCCGTTGCGTCCCAGTTTGTCCTTCAGCGGTGCAGGATACTCCGTCAGCTGCATGGCATTCACCACGTTGTCCATGTTGATGCGGTAACCGCTCTGGCTGGGTATGAAGTTCTGCTTTTTCAACTCTTTTTCGCGTGCTAACAGCATATTGATGAAAGCCTGCTCAGTCTTCGTGGTCTTTATGGGCACCTTGGCATCGGCCTTGTAGTAGGTGTCGCGATAATCCTCGTTCTCTTTGTATTCCATCAAGTCCTCCACCTTTGACCAACGCTTTTCCATCAGCGAGTCGTACCACGACGTACACTGGAACACGCCACGCAGGAAGGCATCGCGGAACGGGTAGCCCTCGCGTGCAAAGAAACTGTTACGAAGCACGCGCAGTTCCGTCAGGTTCAGGCGCGAAATGTCCTGATTCAGGTCTACACGCTTGTTCAGTTGCTCCACGTCGATGTTGCCCTTGCCGGGAATCATCACGCGTTGCACTTTTTGTGCTTGACAGCCAATGGCAAATAGCCAAAAACCAATAACCAATAGCCAATAACCGTTAACCAATAACCAAGAACCGTTAACCAATAGCCAATAACCGAAAATCGTTTTCTTCATCATATCTCAATTATTACTTTTTCACTTTCTTACTTTTTCACTTTCTCACTCCTCAAAAACCTCTCGGGCTTTTGACTCACTCACGTTTCTAGTAAGGTATCGCTCGAAGGCTACGCCAAAACCGCTCCAGCGGTATTCCACCACCGTATATTCGCCCTTGGCGTTGGTCTCTAAGCTACGCACGCATCCGTTACGGAAGTGGAAGTCCTGTAGTGTACCGCCCAGTTTCGAACCTAACCACATCGGGCGTACCAGTCCTTCGTAGTTCTTGAAGATGAACAGGCGTCGTCCCATTTCGGGGTAGAAGCGTGTGGGCTTGATGACACCCACCAGTGCCTCTATGGTACCATTGCCGTCCACGTCGCCCGTCTCCATCCGATAGACAGGGTAGGGCAGTCGCCACTGGTCGCGTGTCGATTGCAACGCCACATCCTGACCGTTGGTCAGGGAATCGGTGGTCAGCGTCAGCACATACAGCGAGTCCGTCTTCCGTTCTATCGTAAAGGTCTGTGCCTCAGCGACAATGGCCGTTAACCAATAACCAATAGCCAATAACCAATAACCGTTAGCCAATAACCAATAACCGTTAACCGTTAACCAAGAACCAATAACCGTTAACCAAGAACCGTTAACCGTTAACCTATAACGTTTGCCATTATCCATCATGCATCACTCATCTCATGCCAATACAATCGATTTGACGGGAGCGGGCACCAATGTCGATTCTGGGAAGTAGTAGCCAAGACGCAGCACGAAGGCTATCTTCTGGCCCTTCTCCATCTGGGCGCCCGTAGGCTCTTCGTCCAGCGTGTCGTCAAAGATGCCACCTACAGCCCCTCTGACACAGTCGGGATAGCTCAGCGTCTCGTCGCCTACACAGACCAGACAGGCATTGATAAACGGTATCTGCGTCATCAGGAATCGCTCAATGTCGTCAGCCAACAGTTTGACGTCGTCGTTAGCGTTTGTCAACTCAGGCTTCTCGCCGTTCGTTGCCAGCCATTTTACCAGTGGTTGTAAGGCTTCGCGCTCGCGACGCATGTTGTAGATACGGTCATTCAGTGAGATAAAGGAACGGATGGCTTCGTTGTACACCATCATCTGTTCGGCAGTCAGGTGCTTGCTATGTGCCTGTTCCTCCTTCTCCTGTGCCTCTCGCTCCTTCCGCTTTTCGCGAATCTTCAGAAATGCTGTTGCACCAGCGGCAACAGCCGTTACACCTAAGGTTGCCAAAGCGGCCCATGTGGATTTGTTGTTCTTCAGTTCCATTGTAATAGTTATATAAGTTTCTGCAAAGTTACAAATAAGTGAGCACAATACAAAACAAAATACTAAAAAAATGATGTTTCTAATACGTACAAATTACACCCTAACAAACGTTTACGTAGCTTTTTCGTTGAACGCCGCTTGCCTTCTCCCCGTTTTATCGTAATTTTGCACCGCAGAACTACGAAAAAGCTAATCTACTAAATCGAAAATGAGAAAGATTATTTTACTGGGATTGTTTTCATGTCTGACGCTGTTGGCCCATGCTGGCAGCGTTGAGGTTGTTGAAGCCCGTGGCTGGATGGAGTCAGCATACGTTAAGTTTATGCTGGTTGACGGTGCCAAGAATTATAACGTCTATGTAAAAGGCGGACAGTATGCAGACTATACCAAGATTGACGCACAACTGGTACGCAACTATGGTACCTACGGACGTGCTGACGCGGTAGGACTGCAGGCAGGAACGTATGCTATGAAGATTGTGCCCGTCAGTGCCGAGGGTACTGAAATGACTGCACAGGAAAACACCGTCTCCGACCTGGAAGTGCGCAACTATCCTCGTGAGGGCTTTGCCTTTATCAACGGATGTCCCGCTCCAGGTGCCTATAACAGCGACGGTACACTGAAGGCTGGTGCCAAGGTGTTCTACGTGACGAAGAACACAGCCAAGACCATTACTACCACCGTCAAGACGGGCTCCAAGGCTTCTAATATCACTACTTGTACAGGTATCCAGACCATTATTGATGCCTATCAGAAGGGTTACGACACCACACCCGTTGCTTTCCGTTTCATCGGTCTGATTACCGTTGACGACCTCGACCACATCAGCAGCTCGGCAGAGGGCCTGCAGGTCAAGGGCAAGAAAGCTGACAGCGAACTGAACATGACCTTCGAGGGCATTGGCGATGATGCCACCCTGTACGGTTTTGGTTTCCTGGTTCGCAATGCCAAGAGCGTCGAGTTCCGCAACTTTGCCATCATGCGCTGCATGGATGACGCCATCTCGCTCGATACCGACAACTCCAACATCTGGGTTCACCATACTGATCAGTTCTATGGCAAGCACGGTAGTGGCGACCATGCCAAGGGCGACGGTGCCACCGACGTGAAGAGCGACTCGAAGTACGTCACCGTCAGCTACAACCGCTTCTGGGATACGGGCAAGTCCAACATGTTCGGTATGAAGTCGGAGAGCGGTCCTAACTACATATCCTACGACCACAACTGGTTCGACCACTCTGACTCGCGCCATCCGCGTGTGCGCACTATGAGTGTCCACGTCTGGAACAACTACTTCGACAACTGTGGCAAGTACGGCGTGGGAGCTACCTCGGGAGCCAGCGTGTTTGTTGAGAACAACTACTTCCTGAAGACCAAGAAACCCATCCTGGCGTCACAGCAGGGCACCGACGCTCAAGGTAGCGGCACCTTCTCCGGCGAGGACGGCGGCATGATCAAGTCGTATGGCAACTACTTCGACAAGACCATTTCCAACTTCAAGTATTATACGCAGAACGCGCCTGCTTCTATGGGCTATGATGCATACGAGACGGCTACGCGTGACGAGCAGGTGCCTGCAACGGAAGTAACCAAGAAGGGAGGTACACCCTACAACAATTTCGATACCGATGCCTCGCTCATGTACCCCTACACCCCCGCTGCTGCCGCTGACGTTCCAGCCCTCGTAACGGGTTACTATGGTGCAGGCCGCATGAATCACGGTGACTTTACCTATACCTTCCGCGACAATGTAGGCAACGACGATACCGATTCAGCCTACGACACCACGCTGGGCTCAATGCTCGACAATTATCAGTCAACGCTCGTCGGCTTCTTTGGCGACGATATCACAGGCATTGGCGCTACGCTAGTGAATAGTGAACAGAGAATAGTGAACAGTGTCTACGACCTGCAGGGCCGCAAAGTTGCTCAGTCCACAAAGGGCCTGTACATCGTGAATGGTAAAAAAATGATGAAGTAAGATTTTAGAGATTTCCGATAATGACATAATAAATATAACTTTTACGCGTACCGCGTGCGCGTGCGGTACGCGAGGGGTTTACAAAATTAAGTGTGTCATCTGTATCTGTATCGCTTTTTTGTATCCTTTCACTATGTCATTTAAAAGCCTTTTCATACAGCATGCAAAGGTACAACATTTTTAAGCCAAATCCAAATATTTCAAGGAAAAAATGATGCATTAATACTCCCAATTGCAAATGTCTTAAACGGCAGATACATTTTTTAGTTATAATCGTCTTTAGATAAAGACATGAATAATAGAGACCATCAGATACTGAAAATTGCACTGCCGGCTATCGTGACGAACATCACGGTACCGCTGTTGGGATTGGTAGATACGGCCATCGTGGGACACATGGGGTCGGCAGCCTATATTGGTGCCATTGCCGTAGGCTCCATGATTTTCAATTTGGTCTATTGGCTCTTTGGATTCCTACGGATGGGTACCAGCGGCATGACGGCACAGGCGCGTGGACGTCGTGATATGGCGGAGGCGGCTGGCATACTGGCACGTTCGATGAAGGTGGCGGCAATAGTGGCCGTGTTGATGCTGCTGTTACAATGGCCTCTGTATAGGTTGATGCTATGGCTGATAGCACCTACTGACGATGTGGTTCCATGGGTGGATGTGTATTTCCGTATTGTGGTATGGGGAGCCCCTGCCATGCTGAGCCTGTATAGCCTTAGTGGCTGGTATATCGGTATGCAGAACACGCGTATTCCGATGGTTGTCAGCATCCTGCAGAACGTCGTGAATATCGTAGCTTCACTGCTGTTTGTGTATGGCTGGGGCATGCAGGTCGAGGGTGTGGCACTGGGTACTGTCGTAGCGCAGTATGCTGGTTTCTTGGTGGCTTTGGCTTTCCTGTGGCGGTATTATCGGAAGGTTTTAGCTGGACGGATCATGGGGTCGGTTCTGATGATCCAATTTTCAAAGAAAATGGTATCACGCAGAACCGACCCCATGATCCACGTCAATCGCGACATCTTTTTGCGAACGCTTTGTCTGGTGGCTGTCAACCTTTACTTTACCTCAGCTGGAGCCCGTCAGGGAGCTGCCATCCTGGCTGTCAACACACTGTTGATGCAGCTCTATTTGTTGTTCTCGTATATCTTGGATGGTTTCGCCTACGCTGGCGAAGCCCTGGGGGGCAAGTATTGGGGTGCGAAGGACTGGGTTGCTTATAAGGATGTGGTACGCCGTCTGTTTGGTTGGGGGGCACTGATGGCAGCACTGTTCACATGTATATATATAATAGGTGGTATGCCGTTCCTGCGGTTACTGACCGATGAAGTGCAGGTGGTCGAGGCCTCGCAGGCGTATGTCTGGTGGGCCTATCTGGTTCCTGTAGCTGGTGTGGCAGCCTTCATCTGGGATGGCTTGTTTATTGGTACGACACAGACACGTGGTATGCTCATCTCTTCAGCCGTCGCCGCCATCCTCTTCTTTGTCACCGCTACCATTACGATGAACCGCATGGGCAATCACGGCTTGTGGCTATCCATGATTCTGTACTTACTGACCCGTGGCATCGTACAAACGATTATAGTTAAGAATTAAGAATTAAGAGTTAAGAGTGAAGAATTTGCTACCGCCATCTTAATTTTTAATGTTTAATTTTTAATATTTAATTTTTTTTCGTACCTTTGCAGGCATAACTAACTAAACTACATAAAAGCCAATATGTTTAGAATAGAGAAATACATAATATGTTGTCTGGGCGCTGTATTAGCGTGCAGCATAGTGGCGTGCAGCAGCGAGAAGAAAAAGGCTCACGATGCGGCACAGTATCAGACAATGGTGGTGGGCAAGAAGGATATGACCTTGACCCAGCAATACAGCGCCAAGCTGACAGGACGACAGATAGTAGAAATCCGTCCGCAGGTGACGGGTAACATCACGCGTATCTGTACGAGCGAGGGTAAGCCTGTGAAGCGTGGACAGACGCTGTTCATCATTGACCAGACGCCCTATCAGGCAGCCTTAGAGGTGGCTATTGCCAATCGCGAGAGTGCAGAGGCCAAACTGTCAACTGCTAAGATGAACTATGACAGTCAGCTGAAACTGAAGGAGGGTAGTGTGGTAAGCGACTTCAGTGTAGAGACCACCCGCCACGAACTGTTGGAAGCCCAAGCGGCACTGGTGCAGGCCAAGGCTCAGGAGAAGAATGCCCGTTGGCAGCTGTCGTGTACGGAGGTAAAGAGCCCCGTGGACGGTGTGGCGTCGATGATTCCCTGGCATGTAGGCGCACTGGTAAGCAGCAACATCAGCGAACCGTTGGTAACGGTGGCTGACGACAAAGAGATGTATGCCTACTTTTCGGTGACGGAACGTGCCGTCATCAATCTGATAGACCGTTACGGCTCGACAGCCGATTTCATCAGCAAGGCCCCCAGCATCAAACTGCGACTGGCCAGTGGAGCGGAGTATCCCGTGGAAGGACGCATTGATGCTGTCAGTGGTACGGTGGATGCACAGACGGGTGCCGTCACGCTGCGTGCCGTATTCCCCAATCCGCAGCACCTGTTGCGCGACGGCGGTAGTGCTACTGTGATGGTGCCAACACAGCGTGATCAGGTCGTCGTAATACCGCAGGAGGCTACTTACGAACTGCAGAACCGTGTGTTCGTCTATCGTGTGGTGGACGGCAAGACGAAGGCCACTGCCGTCACGCTGTTTCCACAGAATAATGGCAAAGAGTATATTGTCGAGGACGGCTTGAACGTGGGTGACACCATCATTGCCGAGGGTGCCGGACTGCTGAAGGACGGCATTGAAGTGAAAAGTGAAAAGAGGAATAAAAAAGACAACAAAGACAACAAGGACAACAAATAATCATTAAGTTGTTTAAGTTGTCCAAGTTGTTTTTAAAATTTTGAACGATGAACGTACGGACATTTATAGACAGACCGATATTGGCATGCGTCATATCAGTGTTGATGGTACTGGTGGGTGTCATCGGACTGACCAGTCTGCCACTGGAACAATTCCCTGAGATTGCCCCGCCAACGGTGCGTATCATGGCCAGCTATACGGGTGCCAATGCAGAGACGGTGCAGAAGAGCGTTGTGGTACCCTTAGAGGAAGCTATCAATGGTGTAGAGGGCATGATGTATATGACATCGTCGGCCTCGAATAACGGAACAGCCTCTATCGGTATCTTCTTCCGTCAGGGTACCGACCCTAATATGGCAATGGTAAACGTGCAGAACCGTGCCGCCACGGTGCAGGGACGACTGCCCAGCGACGTGGTGAAGGGTGGCATCACGGTGAGAAAGCGCCAGACGTCGAACATCAAGCAGTTGGCGGTGTATAGTCCTGACTCGACTTTCGACCGTTCATTCTTAGCCAACTATACCAAGATCAACATCGAGCCGCGACTGAGCCGTATCGGTGGCGTAGGCGAGGTGAACGTGATGGGTGCCGACTACTCGATGCGCATCTGGCTCGACCCGCTGAAGATGGCACAGTACGGACTCGTGCCCAGCGACGTGAACAAGGTGCTGGACGAACAGAACGTGGAGGTGGCAACTGGTACGTTAGGTGCCGAGAGTCAGAACACGTTCCAGTATGTGCTGAAATACCGAGGTCGCTATGAGGAGGAGAAAGACTACGAGAATCTGGTGATACGCTCGCTGCCCAATGGCGACGTGCTGCGCATAGGCGACATTGCCCGCGTGGAACTGGGTTCACAGAACTATAACATCATTGGTGAGACGAATGGCAGTCCGAGTGTGAATATCTCAATCAACCAGGTGGCTGGTTCGAACGCTAACGAGATTATCAAACAGATTGATGCTGAGGTGGAGGAAATCAGACGGTCGCTGCCGCCAGGTATCGTCATCGAGGACTTGGAGTCGAAGAAGGACTTCCTTGACGCCTCGATTGCCAGTGTGGTGGAAACACTGCTGGAAGCCTTGGCACTGGTGATTCTCGTGGTGTTCCTATTCCTGCGCAGTTGGCGGGCTACCATCATTCCGGGGGTTGCCATCCTGGTGTCGCTGATAGCCACGTTGGCCGTCATCTATGCCATAGGCTTCTCGCTGAATATGCTGACACTGTTTGCACTGGTGCTGGTCATCGGTACGGTGGTAGATGATGCCATCGTGGTAGTGGAGGCCGTGCAGGCGAAGCTTGATAGTGAAGAGTCAAGCGTGAAGGGTGAAGCATTTCTCTCACCTGAAGGTGAGAGTGTGGCACGCAATGCTTCCGCCTATCATTCTACAGTCGAGGCCATGCACGGCATCACGTCGGCGTTGGTGACGACGACACTGGTGTTTATGGCGGTGTTCGTACCCGTCTGTTTCATTGGCGGTGTGACAGGTACCTTCTATACGCAGTTCGGACTGACGATGGCTATTGCTGTGGCTATCTCGCTGTTCAATGCCTTGACGCTGTCGCCAGCGCTCTGTGCGCTGATTATGAAGAAGCAGAATCCGCAGTCATTGCGTATTTTGCGCCGCCTGCCGTCGTACGACTCGTTCGTCCGTGGCTATAAGCAGGGACTGTCCAAGATATTGCGCAAGCAATGGCTGGCATTCGGGCTGGTCGTGGTAGCCCTTGGCGGACTGTACTGGATGATGCGTACCACGAAGACGGGACTGGTGCCCAACGAGGATATGGGTACGGTGTTCATCAATGTACAGGCGTCGCCAGGTAGTAGTCTGCAACAGACCTACCATATATTAAAAGAGGTGGAGGAGCGTATCAAGGATCTGCCACAGTTGCGTATCTACTCGCTCATTGCGGGTAACAGCAACAACTTCGAACAGTCATCGTCGAACGGTAACTTCACGCTGAAACTGAAGAAGTGGGACGAGCGAAAGGGTAAGGGCGATGACGTGCAGAGCGTGGTGGACGAGATATACCGCAGAACGGCAGACATTGCCAATGCAAAGATTCAGGTGAACACGCAGAATATGTTGCCGGGATTCGGACGTATCAATGGTTTCGAACTGCATATACAGGACAAGCACGGTGGCACGATTAACGACCTGCTCATGCAGACCAACCACCTCATTGCTGCCCTGAACGAACGTCCGGAAATCAGTCGCGCCATCACGAATTTCTCGCTGAAGTACCCGCAGTACCGTGTAGAGGTGGATGCTGCCTTGTGTAAGCGACGTGGCGTATCCCCAACCGAAGTGCTGCAGGCACTGTCGGGCTATGTGGGCGGTTCGTATGCCTCGAACTTCGTACGCTTCACCAAACTTTATCGTGTCATGGTACAGGCTTCGCCCGAATACCGTCTGGATGCGGAGTCGCTGAACAACATCTTTGTGCGCACGTCGTCAGGCGAAATGTCGCCCATCGGACAGTATCTGACGCTGACGCGTATCTATGGCAGTGAGACGTTGTCGCGCTTCAACCTGTTTCCAAGCATTATGGTCAATGGAACGGCAGCAGAAGGCTATAGCAGTGGACAGGCCATCAACGCCATTCGCGAGACGGCAGCAGAGGTGTTGCCCGAGGGTTATGGCTATGAGTTTGGTGGCATGAGTCGTGAGGAGGCATCGTCGCAGAACACGACGGCACTGGTGTTTGTCATTTGTATCATCTTTATCTACCTCATCCTCTGTGCCCTTTACGAGAGCATCTTCATCCCGATGGCCGTCATCCTGAGTGTGCCGTTCGGACTGGCAGGCAGCTTTATATTTGCCTGGATGTGGGGACTGGAGAATAATATCTACATGCAGACAGGACTGATTATGCTAATAGGTCTGCTGTCGAAGACCGCCATTCTGCTGACGGAATATGCCTCTGCACGCCGTCGCCAGGGTATGAGCATACTTGCTGCTGCATTGGATGCCGCTGCCGTGCGTTTGCGTCCTATCCTGATGACGTCACTGACGATGATATTCGGATTGTTGCCTTTGGCTATCGCAACAGGTGTTGGTGCCAATGGCAACCGCTCGCTCGGTGTGGGAGCTATTGGCGGCATGCTCATTGGCACCATCGCACTATTGTTTATTGTTCCTATTCTCTTCGTCGTCTTCCAGACTATCGAGGAACGAGTATTCCGTAAAAGATGTAGGATGTCTGATGTCTGATGTACCTCCCCTCCCGTTCGGGAGGGGTCGGGGGTGGGTAGGATGTCTGATGTAACCTATTCTATTGCTTGCAGGTTTCGCTCGAGTTGGGCTGTGCTGCTGGCACCTACGAGGACGCTGGTAACGCCTTGCTGTTCCAGAATCCAGCGCAGGGCATGCTCAGCCAGGGTACGGCCTTCAGCCTGTGCCTCCGCATTCCACGTCTGCAGCTGTTGAAGTAGTTCGGGTGTGAGCATCTCGTGTTTCAGGAAATGCTCTCGCGTCATACGACTGCCCTCGGGAATGCCGTTGAGATAGCGGTCGGTAAGCAACCCCTGAGCCAGAGGCGAGAAGGATATGAAGCCCACACCTTCATCGTGGCAGAGCTTGAGGATGCCTTCGTCTATAGGCTCGTGGTCGAGCATGTTGAGGCGTCCCTGATAGATAAGCAGTGGGACGTCGCGCTCACGCAGATACTGGATAGCATAGCGGGTAGCCTCCAAAGGCCAACGCGAAATGCCCACATAGAGAGCTTTGCCGGCACGCACAATGTCAACCAGCGCTTGAAGGGTTTCCGACAGTGGGGTGTCTGGGTCGTAGCGATGCGAATAAAAGAGGTCCACATAATCAAGGCGCATGCGCTTCAGACTTTGGTCGAGCGAAGCCATGAGGTACTTCCGCGAACCCCAGTTGCCGTAAGGACCATCCCACATGTCGTAGCCTGCCTTGGTTGAGATGAACAGCTCGTCGCGATAGGGACGGAAATCTTCGTCCATCACACGTCCAAAGGTCTCTTCTGCAGAACCATAGGGAGGACCGTAGTTGTTGGCTAAGTCGAGGTGGGTGATACCTTGGTCGAAAGCATAGCGCAGTATTTCTTTCGAACGCTGGTAGTCGTCGATACCTCCGAAGTTATGCCAAAGACCAAGACTTACCTTGGGCAACAGTACGCCTGAGCGCCCGCAGCGCTGGTACAGCACGTCACTCTTCTCATAGCGCTTCTCGTTTGCAATATATTTCTCCATCACTACGTTTTACCTTTTTACTTTTTTACCTTTTTACTTTTTAATCAGTTTGACTTCCGAATTCAGTCCGCTCTTCACGGGTTCCCACTGGTCGTAGGTCGTCTTCTTGTAGTTGATGTCAACCACGTTGATCTCTTCCATCTTGCGCCACTTCACACCACGACGGTCCAAATCGGCAATACGGTTGGCAGGCAGATTGGTGACCTCAATGCGGATATCGTTCATGCCAGGCTTCAGAATGTTGCCTTTGAAGTCTAGTACATAGGGGACACTCCATGCGCAACCGACGAACTGGCCGTTGATATAGACGCGGGCTGATTCGCGCACGTCGCCAAGGTCAATCTGCCACGACTGGGCATCCTTGAGGTCGCGCTGCATCAGTTTCAGACGGGTGGCATAGATACCTGTACCCATCGTCACCTTTACGGAATCATCATTCAGCGTTTCCCATGTCTGGAGCTTGTCAAGGGTAAAACTTTGGAGCACACGTGGTGCTTCTTCCGTAAAGCTGAGTTGCCAAGGACCATTGAGGGGGTATTCCTTAAGGGACTTCTGAGACGGAATCGTAGCAAACTGTTCGTTTTGTACTTCGTTCCAGGTCTGGAGAATGGTGCTTTGGCCTGAGCGCAGTGTAAGGTGTACCTTTCCTTCAGTAATAGTGGCAGGGATGATGTCGCCATTAAGCGGATTGAAGAGCGTGGCGCTCTGGAAAGCTACAGCCAAAGGTACGTCAGCCTCGATGTCGTCAGGTGTGAGGTTGGCGATGAAATAGTGATGGCCGGTAGGGTTCTTACGGCGAATCGCTTTCAGGCAGTGCTGCGTCTTCATAGGTTCAGGACTGGCGGCCAGTGCGAGTTGCTTGGCATCGACATTGTAGAATATCTTGGCACCCTGTGCCTTCAGTTGGGCGATATGAGCCTTGACCGTTTCGGGCATGTTGCCACTGCCGGGGATGATCAGTCCGCGATAGCGTGTGCCGGCAGCCGTTTCAAGCATACCGTTCTTATAGGTCACACCCATGAGCAGGCGCTCGGAGATGTAGTCGCAGTCGAATCCTGCCTTGTCGATGTCGAGGATGGTCTTGATGAATTCTGGTGCCAGTTTGCCCATGGCATGAATAGAGAACTGCATGAGCAACTTCTTAGGATTCTTCTGCCACATGTCGCGAACGGGCAGGAAAACAAGGAAGTCGTTGTCGGGCTGTCCCCACTGTAGGAAACTCTGGCAGCGCTCTACATATTTCATGAAATAAGGAGCATCGCGCCAGATGCTGTTGGTGGGACTCATGTCGATAGACGCATAGAACTTCCATCCTGGCCAGGGGTCGTTCTGCGGAGAGTAGCAGGTGCCGTGGAAGAACATGTGGTTGACGCCAGCACAGAACATCAGGTCGAGGTCGGGCTTCAGCTGCGAGAGACTGGTACGGAAGTGTTCCGTGAGCCAGGTGAAGGTCTCGCTGGACGTATAGGGTTTTCCGCAGATGTGGGCAGCCGACGGGGCATACTTGAACATCGAGTAGTCGCTGTCGTTCTTGCGCGTCTTACCCGGGTCGGTACGCAGTCCCTTGATGCCGAATTCAGAGAGTCCGAAGCCTTCAATCTCAGGGATATCGACAGCAGCATAGCAGTCAATCAGGTTGGCAGGTGAACCATGCGCTTGATTACGTGTGGTTGCACCGTGTGAGTGCGCCCATGCCGTCCACTGTTGCGTGAAGTTTTCAAGCAGCAGGTCGCCCAATGTCTCGCGATAGTCAGCCACCGTCTTCACGTCGGCTGCTATGAGCTCTGGCAGATGCTCTTCCAGCTTGTAGCCACGACGTTTCTCAAACTCCTGGAAGAGGGTAGGAGTCCAGGTGGCTTCGCTCACCTCGTAGCTGTCATTAAAGAAAGTACGTGGATAGAGCGTGCCTGTGCGTTCGAAGGCTGCCTCGATATGTTTGAGGTAGTTGGCCACAGCACGCTTGTCGAAGTGGTCGATGACCAGTCCTTCGCCCCCAGGGGCAGCACGCTTCACCTTCATCACACCATAGCGGATATAGACGGCAATAATGCGCCACTGGGCCTGATTGATATCCTTGATTTCCTGCTTCAGTGTCTTCTTCTCCACCTTGTCGGCAGAGTTCTTGCGCATGGAGGTCAGCATGGCGAGGGGTGACCACGTGAGTTTTCCGTCAGTGACATTCTCTGTGATGTCAATAGCTGTACTATTGCCATTAACCCGACCATAAACCATGACCTTCTGCAGGCGGCTGTTCTTCTGATCCTTGACAGGAACGTTGAGAGGTACGTCTGTCAAAATGCCGCCAGTACAGATGGTGTCAACGAAGATGACCTTGTTGGCACTCTCTTCCAATGGCACCCAAGGACCACCAAAGGGCCAGCCTGTACCCGTTGACATGTCAATCTCGATACCTAAGGCCTTGCCATATACTTGAGCCTCGCGGAACATAGACATCCACTTGTCGGAAAGATAGGGTATGTCATTCTGCTGATTGCCCTGTACGCCATAGATGGGCGTGATTTCGAGCGAGCCAATGCCGTGGTCGGCATACTGCTTCAGATTCCACTGCAAGTTATCCTTGTCGACAGCAGAGCCCAGCCACCACCAGCGGGAACCGGCTCTGGCTTCGTTCTTGACATCGGGCCAGGACTGCGCCCCTACGGGGCTAAATAAAAAATAAAAAATAAAAAATAATAATGCCCTAATCTTCATTACATTCATTCTTTCTAGTTGTTTTGATTGTTTTTACAATAATACGGATAATCTCATCCAGATCTTTTTTCTGACAAAACATTATTCTCTACCATTAATATTTATATTTTATATTTTTTATTTTTTATTTAGGGCGAAGCCCGCACATAGTTTGTAATATTCTGAGAGTCCGAGGAGATAGCAGCCAGTGCCATAGTCCTCGAAGTCGGGCATAGACGTGAAGGTAACTGGCTGTCCGGCAGAAGGATCCTTGCCTGTGCCTTGGTTCCAACCTAAGAAACCGTCCTTGTGGAGACATGACTCCAGGGCTTTCCATGCCTTGTCGCAGGCCGGACGATAGTCCTTATCCTTGAGGATACCCTGTTGGATGCCCCAAGCCATACCGTAGAGGAAGAGGGCCGTACCCGTCATTTCAGGATCGGGATAGACGGCATCGCTGACTAAGCTGACATGCCAGAAACCGTCGGCATGTTGGCAATTGAGCAGACCTTTAGACATGAGTATAAAATCCTTTTTCAGTTCCTTATACTCCTTGCTTTTGGGCGATAGCTGGTTCATGCAGCGTACGAGGGCCGCATATACCCAACCGTTGCCACGACTCCAGTAGCAGTCCCGGCCGTCCTTCTCCTTGTAAGGCGGCACATAGTCGGCATCGCGCCACCACAGTCCTTCTCCCTTCGTGTTCAGCAGTCCGCCGCCACATTCGTTGCGCGTCCAGCGATACATCTTCATGGCGTGGTCGCGATACTTCTGTTCACCAGTGAGCTTAGCCACCTGCATGTAGAGGGGCATCGCCATCTGAATGGCGTCAATCCATGTCCACCAACCATAGAGCGAGGGCTGTGTACCCTTGGTCTTGGTCGTCGCATTCTTCTTGTCGTTAGGTGTCACCATCTGATGGTCCAGATTGGCAATGACGTTGCCCAACAGCTCTTTGTAGTCCTTGCCAGTAAAGGGTAGCAACTCGACGTAAGTCTGTCCGCAGCACTGGTCGTCGGCATCGCAAGTGTTCACACCATTGCGTGGTGTCCACTTATGGAAGTCAGCCCACTTCATGGCATAGTCAATATAGCGTTGCTGAGGGTCGATGGCATGGAGCGCCATCAGACCTTCGTAATAGACGGCACGTGTCCATAGTGACGAAGGGCGCACCTTCTTGACGTTAGTGGGCAGGGTAGGGTCAGCATACTTCTGCATGAAGTAATCGTTGGTGCAACGGGCAGCGTCGAGGACGTCGGACCGCTGCGCCCCTACGGGGCTAAATACAAAATATAAAAGATAAAATAAGAAGGAAGCCCTCATAGTTCTGTTATTCATATTCATATAGTTGCTTTTTATTTTTTATTTATTATTTATTATTTTTTATTTAGGGCAAAGCCCGCTAATTTAGGGCAAAGCCCGTTATTTAGTTTCCAGTTTGGTGATGAAGTCCTTGAATGTCTTGGGCTTTGTCGTCAGCGTTATCTTCGATGCCTGGCGACCGCTGCGCAGGATGATCATAGCTTGACCTTGCCAGAGACGGACGTGTGGTTGGGTGGCTATCTCGTCAGTGGTGATGTCGCCATTTGTCACAGCCACAATGCTGGCATCGCCAGTAATGCTGAAATCAAGTTCGTCGTTGTATGACAGACAGCGACGCCCCTTGCTGTCGACGACAGTCAGTCGGACATGTTGCAAATCCATACCATTAGCTTGCCAATTCGTGTTGTCGGGCTCGGCAAGAATCTTAACGGGCTTACCGGTTGTTTCAAGGGCATGACGGGCAACGGGCTTGCCATTCTTGTAGGCCACTGCTTCCAGTTTGCCGCTCTTGTACGCGATTTCACCCCATCGAATCTGGTTGCGCAGTTTGGCTTCCTTAGGATTGGCCTTCCGCCCGAGGCTCTTGCCGTTGAGCAACAGCTCCACCTCGTCACCGTTAGTATAGATGTAGATGTTTGCCTTCGATCCTTCAGCACGGTTCCAGTTTTCTGACATACGGTCGTTGCCCATCTTTACACCGTTCCACATCTCGGCATTCTCGCTTTCCAGCACGGCCAAGTGGACTAAGGGTTCGTCGGGTTTGAAGAACGAACGCATATAGTAGGCTTTGGGCTTGGGGTCTAACGAGATGTAGAACACACCCTGTGCCCAACCTTTCTGGGGCCATCCCATGCTTTCGCCCAGATAGTCGATGGCGCCCCAATAAGCCAGTCCGATAACCTTCTTCAGGTCCATCTCGAAGAAATTCTGTCCCATAGCCTGTGTCGAGGCTTCGCTCTGGTAGAATGTCATCCACGGAAAGCGGCGTCCGTCGCCGGGGAAGTACATATACCTATAATTATATGCCTGTATATCCGTCTGCATGGCAAGGTCGCAAGGCAGCGAGTCAGTCTCCCAATTGCGATAGCGCGGGTGCATGGCCACGGTGACCTTGCGTGTGGAGTCATAACGCTCCAGTACAGGTTTCATCATCTTGTAACATGTCACGCCCCAGTCGTTGAACGGTTGGTTGGGGTCTTGCTGCAACTCATTGCCGAGGCTCCACATGACGACACTGGGCGAGTTGCGGTCGCGCTTCACCCATTCGCTGACGTCGTAAGCCCAGTGATTCATGAATGGGACACGGGTGCCAGAATGCTGGCGCGTCCACTTGTCGTAGAGTTCGTTGACGACCAGGATGCCGTATTTGTCGCAGAGTTCAATGAACTGGCGCGAATAGGGATTGTGGGACGTGCGGATATGGTTGATGCCAAATTCCTTCATCAACTGCAGGCGTTTCTCGATGGCACGCGGATAGGCGGCAGCGCCTAAAGCCCCCAGCGTGTGGTGGTTGGCATACCCCTGTAGCAGCACCTTCTTGCCGTTCAGTTTCAGTCCGAATGCCGGACCGTACTCGATGGTGCGAATTCCGAAGTGCTCCGAATACGAGTCCATGACCTTCCCGTCTTTCGTCATCAGCGTCACCTCAGCACGATACAGGTTAGGACTGTTGACATCCCATAGTTTCGGGTCTGTTATCCGTACCTCCTTCATGCGAACCTCCTGTGTGCGTGAGGCAGCCCGACGGGTAAAGTTCTCCTTGCTTTCATAGACACATGTGCCATCTGGGTCGTAGAGTTTCAAACCAATCGCCACGTCCTTCTGCCGGCTGCGATTGGTAAATTCCACACCAACAGTGACGAAACGGTTGTCGCATGTGGTAATATACAGCGGGTGACGTTCCAGATACAGGTCGGCAGAGGTCGTGATGAGGTTGACGTCACGGAACAGACCGCCGCCCGTGTACCAGCGCGAGGCCTTCTCGTCCTGTGTCTCAGCTTTTACAAGCAGTTCATTGGGTTGCCCATACTTCAACTGGTTGGTGATGTCAATCTCGAAACCGACGTAGCCGTAGTCGGTGCCGCCAATGCGCTGCCCGTTTAGAAAGACGTCGGCAGTCAGCATCACACCCTCGAAGTCGAGCAGTATGCGCTTACCTCTTTTTGCCGCATCGGGCGTGATGGTCTTTTTGTACCAGCCTGTACCAATCTCCTTGAAGCCGCGTGCCGACAGGCGGCTCTTGATGTTGGCAGCAGCATCCGAGTTGTCGGCCTTTTCACCGGCAGAGGGTGCCACCCATGGTTGTGAAATCTGAAAATCATGGGGTACGTCAACATGACTGGCGACTTTGAACGATGCGTCGCGACTGAATTGCCAGTCAAAATTCAACGTTTCCACTTGTCGCTGTGCCATTGTAGAACTGGCAGCGAGCAGGACTACAGAAAGTAGTGAGAAAATTCGTTTCATAGTGTTTTTGAGTTTGTTTGTGCGCAAAGGTACGAAAAAAAGTGAAAAATGAAAAGTGAAAAGTGAAAAAATTGCTCCTGCCATTTGTTTTTTTATGTTTAATGTTTATTGTTTAATGTTTTTTTTTCGTGACTTTGTCACTTTGTGACGAACTTATTCTGCACTCGGAAGAAAAAAACAATCGAGATTGTTTTGTTCTTCGCTCGTTTTTTAGTAACTTTGTCGCGTTAAACATTCAAACTACAATGAAAAAACTGATTTTTACACTTTGTTTGGTTGCTTGCAGCATGACGGCTGCACAGGCACAAACCATTGACACCTTATTAAATAAGGTAAGCACTCAACCCTTTACGTTCTCGGCGCAAGTGCCTGACGGTAACTATCGTGTGACGGTAACTCTTGGTAACAAGAAGAAAGCCGGACAGACCGTTGTGCGTGCCGAGAGCCGCCGCCACTATTTCGACATGATAACGACGAAAAAGGGCAAGTACGAGACCGTCTCGTTCGTGGTCAACAAACACAACCCCGTGATTGATTCGAAGACCCGTGTGAAACTAAAGCCCCGTGAAATCGATTATAAGAATTGGGACGATTCGCTCAACCTGTCGTTCTGCGGTCCGATGCCTGCCGTACAGCGCATCCAGATAGAACCCATCAAGAATGTAACCACCGTCTTCCTTTGCGGCAATTCTACCGTTGTCGACCAGGAAAACGAGCCGTGGGCATCGTGGGGACAGATGATTACACGCTGGTTTGGCGAGGGCGTGGTGTTTGCCAACTATGCCGAGAGCGGACTATCGTGTACCACGTTCCTGGCACAGTTGCGTTTAGACAAGATTCTGACGCAGCTGAAGAAGGACGACTACGTCATCGTGGAGTTCGGTCATAACGACGAGAAAGAGAAGAAGGCCGGTGACGGTGCGTGGTATTCCTATTCGCGCAATCTGAAAATCTTTGCCGACCGCGTGAAGTCTGCCGGTGGCCACATCATCTTCTGCACCCCAACGGCGCGTCGTGCCTTCAAGGACGGTCGCAACCAGAATACCCATGGTGACTACCCCGAGGCCATGAAGACTGTGGCCCGTCGCGAACATGTGCCCGTCATCGACCTCACTGCCATGTCAACAACCTTCTACGAAGCATTGGGCGAAGAGGGTTCAAAGAAAGCCTTGGTACACTATCCTGCCAACACCTTCCCCGGGCAGGACAAAGCCTTGGCTGACAATACACATTTCAACCCCTACGGTGCATGGCAGATTGCCAAGATGATTGTAACGGGACTGAAACAAATGGACTCGCCACTAGTTCGCCATCTGCGCGCCGACTGGCAGGACTATAATCCCGCCCAGCCCGACGATCCCGCCCAGTTCGTATGGCACATGTCTGCTGGTTCGAACATCACCAAACCCGATGGGAACTGATAATGCTTAATGCATAATTCATAATTCATAATTCATAATTCATAATTGATAATTGAGATGAAACGATTTGCATTTAAAATGTATCTGAAGCCGGGCTGCGAGGATGAATATCAGCGTCGCCATGCAGCCATCTGGCCCGAACTCGTTGAGATGATTCACGAGGCAGGTGTCAAGAACTATAGCATCTTCTGGGACAAGGACACCAATCTGCTCTTTGCCTATCAGGAGTGCCAGGGTGAAGGTTCGTCACAAGACACCACCGATGTCGATCCCATCACGCAGCGCTGGTGGGATATGATGGCAGATATCATGGAGGTAAACCCCGACAATTCGCCAGTCACTATTCCGCTGCAAGAAGTGTTCCATTTAGATTGAGTTCATGAGAAAGGCTATTCTGTTGGGCTGTTTGCTCATGGGGGCTCTCACGATGCGGTCTGCCGACTTAGGGAAACCTGTGACGTGGGACAGCAAGAGTCTCATTATCGACGGTCATCGCGTCTGTCCTGTGATGGGCGAGATACACTATTCGCGTGTTCCTGCCGATGAGTGGCAGCGTGAGGTGCGGAAGATGCGCGAGGGTGGGGTAACGATGATTGCCACCTACATTTTTTGGAATCATATCGAGGAGAAAGCGGGTATCTTCCGTTGGGACGGACAGCGTGACCTGCGCCGTTTCTTAGAGATTTGCAAACAAGAACAGATGCCTGTCGTATTGCGTCTGGGCCCGTTCTGTCATGGCGAGGTGCGTAATGGTGGTATTCCTGACTGGGTATTTGGCCTTACCTCTAACCCCTCTCCATTGCGTGCCACACTCCTACCTTCAGGTGGGAGAAAAGGCGAGGGGAGTAGTAAACCCATTTCTCTGCGTAGCACCGACCCAGTGTTTCTTAGTTTAGTTGAGAAACTCTATCGCCAGATTTTTACGCAGGTGCAGGGTTTGCAGTGGAAGGACGGTGGTCCCGTTATCGCTGCCCAGTTCGACAACGAATATCGAGGCCGTGGCGAATACCTGATGGCCCTCAAGCAGATAGCTCTGAAAATAGGTTTCGACCTGCCTTTCTATACGCGAACAGGATGGCCGGAACTGCGCACGCCCGTACCATACGGTGCGATGCTGCCCCTCTACGGCGACTATGCCGACGGTTTTTGGGACAAGGAGGTAACGGAGGGGTGTGGCAACTACTACAAGGCCTTTAATTTCAAGACTTTCCGTTCGAGTACCGCTATTGGAACAGACCTCTTGGGTAAACAGGATGCAAAACTCAATAAGGGCGACGAGCAATATCCTTACTTCACATGCGAATTAGGAGGCGGTATGGCGACAGCCTATCACCGTCGTCCTTACGTCTATCCAGAGGATGCCTACTCGATGGCGCTTGTCAAACTCGGTTCCGGTTCCAACCTTCTGGGCTACTACATGTATCATGGCGGCACCAATCCAGACGGTGTCCTGCATACCCTGAACGAGGTGCAGACGTCGCCAGGCACGGCCAATAACGACCTGCCCGTCTGTACCTACGACTTCCAGGCACCTTTGGGCGAATTCGGACAACCCTATCCGCAATACTACATGTTGCGTCCGCTTCACCTCTTCATGCAGGACTTTGGCGAGACCCTCGCTCCAATGGAGGCTTCATTCCCTGCACCGCAGGACTTGAAACGCGGTCAGGACGATGCACTTCGCTGGGCAGTCCGCAGTCTGGGTGACAGCGGCTTCATCTTTATCAACAACTACGAACGCTTTCAGCAGCTGACAGCCAAGCGCCAACAGCTGACAGCCTGTGGCGTCACTTTGCCGCGTCTGACAGTCCCCACTGGCTGCATGGCTTTTTTCCCCGTCAATATTGCCGGCATCCGCTATGCTACGGCTCAGTTGGTGGCGCGTCGTGACGGCAAACTCTACTTGATGCAGATTCCTGGCATCCCCACTACCATTGCTCTCCAGAGTGGCAAGACGCTGAAGAATGTCAAGGCCAAGGGCACTGAAACGCCTGTATATGCCAACATTTGTCTGTTGACCCGTGAACAGGCTGAACGGCTGTTCTTAAGTGAAAAGATAAAAGATAATAGTGAAAAGTTGACAGAATTTTCCAAGGTGAAGGATGCTGGCCCTCTGCGCACCATCAAGAAAGGGAAGGCTAAGGTTGCTGAGGCTCCCTCTGAGCAGGATTGGAATGATGCCGCAGTCTACCGCATTGCCCTGTCATCAGACATCATACATCAGCCATCTGCCCTCCTTGGCATTACTTATCGCGGCGACTGTGCCCGCCTCTATGCCAATGGCCGTCTTGTGGCCGACAACTTTTACTACGGTCGTCCGTTCCTCTATGGTTTGTGGCGACTGCCCAAGGATTGCACCGAGTTGGAACTGCGCATCCTGCCCCTACAACCTGAAGCACCCATATATCTGCCTCGCGAAGCCGACCGCACAGCTGGCGAAGCCGTCACTAATATTGAAATCATCAACATGCAATAGCCCATGAAACGACTGCTGATAGCTTTATCATTTCTCATTTGTCATTTCTCTTTAAACAGCATAGCTGCTCAAACGATTTCCCTCGCCGGTCCTTGGGACTTCTCCCTTGGTGACAGCACCGTCTATCACGACTATGTCATGTTGCCAGGTTCCATGTTGACTAACGACAAGGGCGATATCGTGTCAACGAAGACGCAGTGGACGGGTTCGCTCTACGACTCGTCGTTCTATTTCAATCCCTATATGGCGAAATATCGCGTCGAGGGGCAGATGAAGTTTCCGTTCTTCCTTACACCCGAAAAGCATTATGTAGGTAATGCTTGCTATAGGCGTAGTATCTATATTCCCAAAAACTGGAAAGACCGCCGCATCACACTGTTTTTGGAACGTCCGCACATCGAGACCACCGTCTATGTGAACGGTCGGCGCGTCGGACATCAGATGTCGCTTTCTACGCCTCATCGCTATGATATTACTGATGCTGTCAATAGTGGCGCGAGCAACACTATTGCCATCTGCGTCTATAACGGTATCGAGAACGTCTGCGTCGGGCAGGACTCGCATAGCGTCACCGACCAGACGCAAGGCAACTGGAACGGTATCGTGGGACGTGTCGAACTGCAGGCACAGTGGAAGAAACTGAATATCCGGCAAGTCCGCATCCGTCCTGATATTGAGAAGCGCTCTATGGCAGTCAGGGTCGAATTGGAGAATCATTTCAAAGGCGTGCGCGTCATGCCAATCCATGAATATGGCGTGCGTGTAGAGGTTCGTCCGTTGGATAACGGCCAACGACGTCCGGACTGCAGAGTATACACGAAGGAAGCAGACAAGGATGTTGTGGAATTTCAGATTCCTTTAGACGGCTATAAGCTCTGGGATGAGTTTCAGCGCTGTCTCTACCAGTTGAAGGTTATGGCCGGCGATGATGTCTATGAAACAACCTTCGGTCTGCGCGATGTCAAGGTCAAGGATGGTCACATTCAACTCAACGGCCGCCCTTTGTTCCTGCGTGGCACCGTTGGCAACTGCTGTTTCCCCGAGACGGGCTATCCCCCCACCGACGAAGCCGAGTGGTTACGCATATTCCGCAAGTGCAAGGAGTACGGCCTCAACCACATGCGTTTCCACAGCTATTGTCCGCCAGAGGCTGCCTTTGCCGCTGCCGACCGTGTAGGCATCTATCTGCAACCCGAGGGTCCGTCGTGGCCCAACCATGGTGTCAAACTGCGTCGCGGACAGAAGATCGACCAGTATCTGATGGACGAGACCAAGCGCATCATCGATGAATACGGACACCACCCGTCGTTTGTGATGATGGCCGCCGGCAACGAACCCGCTGGCGACTGGGTCAGCTACTGTAACGAATGGGTGAAGGCCATGAAACAGTACGACCCCACAAAGATCTATGCCGGTGCCAGTGTCGGTGGAGGCTGGGCATGGGATGACGGCTCGGAATATCATGTCAAGGCTGGTGCCCGCGGACTGGATTGGGACAAGCATGCCCCTTCGAGTGATGACGACTATTACCAGCAGTTGCTCTTCCCACGCAACTATAAGTCGGCAGTGCCTAACCATTCGCCCATTCTGGCCCACGAGCAGGGTCAGTGGTGCGCCTTCCCCGATTTCTCGGAGATTCCGCAATATACGGGGGTCTATAAGGCCAGGAACTTTGAGCTGTTCCGCGACCTGTTGCGCGATAACGGTATGGCCTTGCAGGCCGAAAAGTTCCTGATGGCCAGTGGTCGCCTGCAGACACTCTGCTACAAATACGAGATAGAGCGCAACCTGCGTACCAAGGACTATGCCGGTTTCCAACTCTTAGGACTTAACGACTACAGTGGTCAGGGCACCGCCCTTGTTGGTCCTCTCAACGTACATTGGCGTGAGAAGGGCTATTGTACGGCTGAAGACTGGCGTCAGTTCTGTAATGCCATTGTACCCTTGGCGCGTTTCCCCAAGTTTGTCTATACCAACGACGAGACGCTGCAGGTCCCTGTCGAGGCGTATAATGCTTTCGTGACCAGTCTGACGGATGCCCGTGCCACCTATATCATCAAGGATGGCGACAGCATTCTGAGTCAGGGCGATTTGTTTTCCGGTACATTGCCGACAGGCAAGAACATCCCCCTTGGAACTGTTCGGCAGCCGCTTGCCGCTATCACCACGCCCCGCAAGTTGACGCTGTTGGTGCAATTCTCGCCGACGATTAAAAACAGCTGGGACTTCTGGGTTTATCCCAAGGAATTGGGAAATGAAGATAATGAGAAAATGAGAGATTTCTACGAGACGGATACGCTGGATGCCAAGGCGCTGAAAGTCTTGAAGAAAGGCGGCACCGTGCTGATTTGCGCCGGTGGCAAGATCCGTTACGGTAACGACGTGCGCCACACCTTCCTGCCCGTGTTCTGGAACACCTCATGGTTCAAGATGCGTCCCCCCCATACCACCGGTGCCTATATTCAGAGCACCCACCCCGTTTTCCGCCATTTCCCCACTGACGACTGGCAGAATCTGAACTGGTGGTCGCTCGTCAACCGCACGCAAGTCATGAACCTTGCCGAGTTCCCCCGTGACTATCAGCCCATCGTGCAGCCCATCGACACATGGCACGTCTCGCGTAAACTCGGCATGCTCATCGAGGCCCGCGTGCTCCGTGGCCGTTTGCTCATGACCACCCTTCCCGTTGGTCTCGCTCATCATGCTTCACCCTCTCCCGTTGTTCGTCAGTTACGCTATAGCATCCTGCGCTATCTGCAGAGTCCAGACTTCAATCCCTCGTTGTATGTCGATGTTGATGTCATCCGTCACCTCTTCGAGCGCGAGGCCCCCCGTGTCGATATGTTTACCAACGAGTCACCCGACGAACTGAAACCGAAAATCGGCGGGTAAACGTAAGCTTCCCTTTTAACTATTATTCCTTCATCAACGAACTTTTTGTAGATGTAGGAGACATTTTTGCAAATATAGGAGGTACCTTTGGCGTATTATTCCTATATTTGCAAAATCAAATAATTGACTAGAAACCCAAAAAGAATAGAAGATTATGATGAAAACGCAAGACTTTAACGCTTATTGGCTGGGATGGCTGTTGTTTTTTCTAGGCTTCCTTATGCCTCTTTCGACTATGGCTGACGAAGTGACAGTGGCCGACAGTAATGGAAACGTGCTGAGATACCAGTTCACTGCTGATGGTCCCGCAACGTTTGTAGGTGTCAAGACCTATAGTGCCGATGCCGACAAGGCAGGTCGCATTATTATTGCCGATCAGGTAACGGATACTTCTGGTGGTAGTCACGATGTGCTATACATCAGTGGGTCAGTAGGTAACCGTTCCAATATTGTCAGTATCGTATTCGGCCAGAACGTCATTGCTACGGGTGGTGATGACGGTTCCAGCGGAGATGCCTTCTATAATTGTAATAAGTTGGAGAGCGTCACGCTGAACAGCAAACTGCAAATTCTGGGACGTTATACCTTCCAGTCTTGTCATAACTTGTCAACCATCAATCTGGCAGAGGCAAACAGTCTGACAACTATTCTATATAAGGCCTTTGAACAAGCAGACGGTCTGCGCACTATCACTATTCCGAGTTCAGTGACAACCATTGACGAAGGCGCTTTCGGCAGCATTGATTCATTACGAACAGTAACGTTTGCCGCAGGCAGCAAACTTACCGAGATGGGTAGCAGTGCTTTTAGCAACAATCCGAATTTGGAGAGTATCAATCTCCAGACTTGTAGCTTGCTGACCACTTTGCCAAACTACGTGCTATATGATTGTAAGAGTTTGAAGTCGCTGACGCTGTCCGATGCTTTAGAGACAGTAGGAGGCGGTGCTTTCCAATATTGCCATTCTATGAAAGAACTGACTTTTGGAACAGGACTGACCAGTCTGTCTGAAGACTATTATGTGGTCTACGGCTGCGATAGTCTGCAGAAGGTGACACTGCCTGGTGTCAACTATCCGTTTAAGAGCTCCTATGCTTTCCCAACCGATGTCATACTCTACGTCCATCCAGACCTTATTGACGTCTATCGTTCAAACGATTTCTCGAAAGCCTGTCATGTGATTGGTATTGGAGAAATAAACGATTTTGTCATCACGACAACGGCTGGTGGCGAACTGCAGACAAAGGTGGAGTCTATTGGTTCTCCCAACAACCTGCTGACGTTGACTGTTACGGGTCCGTTGAACGGAACGGACATTGATTATATCCACAGTTCAATGCCTAATATTCAGGTGCTCAACCTGACCGATGCAAGCATTGTGGAGGGTGGCGACAGCTATCATCAATGGAATGTGGATGCTAATGGCGATGCTACCATTGAGTCCTATTACGGTCCTTGGAACACAGAGAACAACGTCGTGACGCGATGCATGTTCTATAATATGCCGACACTACGCAGTATCTCGTTACCCAAAGGCATCACTAAGATTGGCGAGTATGCCCTGGCGCAGGATCGTTACCAGAATTTCAAACTGGCACATATCGGTATTCCTGCCAGTGTTACCACGATTGACAAATATGCCTTCAATTATGCTGGTATCACGGAAGTGACGATACCTTCGGGTGTGACCCGCATTGAGGAGCAGACTTTTGCCAACTGCCGCAAGTTGAGGAAGGCAACGCTGCCCGATGGCATTACGTATATTGGAAACTCTGCTTTCAGCGAGTGTCATGCTTTAGAGGATGTCAATATTCCCGCTAACATAGAGACTATTGACCAGTATGCTTTTTATAATAATAAGGTGAGGACGTCGCCTATCGTCCTGCCTGCCACGTTGAAGAGTATCGGCTATCGTGCATTTATGTATAATAGTAAGGTGGAGCGCATTACGTTCAGCGAAGGCTTGGAGACCATTAGTGGTTATGCTTTCAGCAACTGTAATGCCGTCAAGTCCCTTGTATTGCCAGAAAGCATTACAAAATTGGAGTATAACGCCTTTGAGGGTTGCGATTCTATTACAGAGTTCCGCTTTCCTGCCAATATTAAGCAGGTGCCTGATGGTATCCTCTACCATTGCGACAAATTAGAGCGTGTGACGCTGGCTGATGGAACAACCCGTATAAACAATTATGCGTTCCAGGATTGTCCGAATCTGACCTCTATGAACATAACCGAACAGACGGCATTGTCCTATATAGGTATTTATGCTTTTGCCAATACAGGCTTTACCACTGTAACGCTGCCCAATAGCATTACGACGATGGACTATAGTGCGTTCCGTAGCTGTCAACAGTTGACCAGCATTAATGTTCCCACGCAGCTGACCACCGTTCCTTACGACTTCGTGGCCTATTGTCCGAATCTGACCAGTGTTCAGATGCACGACGGTATCCGCGTGGTAGGCCATAATGCTTTCCTCGATTGTAAGGCGTTACCTGCCATCGAACTGAACGACCAGATTACTACAATCGAGTATAATGCCTTCTCTGGATGCGAGAATCTGGTACTCGACAAGTTGCCAACGGCACTGACCCATATTGGCGATGCTGCCTTCCGTAACACTAAGAAAATGACAGGGAAACTGATTGTTCCTACAGGTGTGACAACAATCGGTTCTGAGGCTTTCCGCGAGAGTGCCCTGACAGGCGTTGAGCTGCCTGTGGGCGTGACAAAGTGGGGTACTACCATTTTCTATGGATGTAGCGAGTTGAAGGAGGTCCAGTTGCCTAATGATATCAAGCGTATCACGAACTATATGTTCCAGCGCTGTACGGCTTTGGAGCAGATACAGATTCCTGATAGTGTGAAAGCGATTGGCTATTGTGCATTCGATAGGTCTGGCCTGACCTCTGTTACAATGCCTGATTCGTTGGAGATTCTTGAAGGAAACGCCTTCTCTAACACCCAGATTCAGTCTATCCGTATTCCTGACGGTATTAAGGGTGACCAGCCTGGCTCGTATGTCGCTGCAGGTTGTAAGCGCCTGAAGGAGGCTTACTTGGGACGTAATCAGGACTATACGACTATTACGAGCTTTACGTACTTTGACGATTGTGACTCACTGCAGCTACTGCGCATCTATGCAGGTACACCCCCTCAATGTTACAGCTCGTATTTGGACTATCGTAAGACTTGTGTGCTCGAAGTACCTGAAGATGCCGTAGAGCTCTATAAGGCTACCGATGTATGGAAGGAGTTCAAAGAAATCAATGGGTATTTTGATGGTGAAGTGCTGAACGACCTCGATTTTGCCATACTGAAGTGTGTCTATAACAGGCTGGACGGTGCGAACTGGAAGAAACCTTGGGATTTGACTAATAATCATCGTTCAATGGGAAAGTGGCAGGGCGTCGTCACTGTGGGCGACTATATTACCAGCATCGACCTGAGCGGTCAGGGACTGAAAGGCGCGTTGCCTGACTCGCTGTTCCTGTTGCCAAAGATAGAGGTGTTGAACTTGAGTGATAACCGTATCAAGGCCGACCTCACAACATTGTTGGCCAAGATTCCTGAGAATACGACATTGTCAGAGGTTAATTTGATGGGTAATGAGTTGACAGGCGATATCTATCCTTTTGCTGCAAAGCTGACTCATCTGACAAAGCTCAACCTGAGCTACAATCAGCTGACTGCTGTATCGCAGGTAATACCTAACACAAAGCTCTCCAACAACGATTTCTCGCGTGGCTTCCAGTTTGTGGATTACCAAACCAAGCAGGTGGTTGAGGGTGCTCCCGTGACAGATATCACACCTGGCGTGCCCGTCGCTATTGAGTTCAACACACTGCAGAGCTATCGTCATGAATACGGTGATTATGGTTACGATTGTACGGACCTCTATCGTCATTATATCAATAAGAATGGCAGTTGGACAACCAGTGATTGGGAGCTGGAACGTAACGGCGAGAAGCTCTGGACCGTATATGCTGGATGGTATAACCGTCCGCTGCGTGCGCCAAAGGGCGTGCCCGTCATGTACACGCATGGCGACCCGTGGTGGAGTCACCTGTCGTTTATCGTTCGTTTCGATTGGACAGATGGTGATGTGAATGCCGACCAGACGGTAGATATTACCGACCTGCAGAGTGTCGTCTATTATGCACTGAACGACAACAAGGCCGATGGTCAAATATTTAATTTCACGACTGCCGATGCCAATAACGACGATATCATCAATGTCAGCGACATCGTGGGTAGTGTGGACTATGTGCTGAACTATGTGGAGCCTAATCCGTCACAGGCTCCGTCAAATAGGCGTAGGGCACCGTCCAGTCTGATGAATACCTTATCATTGGATGGCGATAACGCCATACTGACACATGCCAATGCCGTTGCCGCCCTACAGTTGACGGTTATGGGTGCTGCTATGGGTCAGCTGCATGTCAGCGAGGCACTGAAGAGCCGTTTCTCCGTTGCCATGCGCGAGGTGGCTGGTGGTGTTCGTGTGGTGGTATGGTCGACTGACGGTCATACCCTCGAACCTGGCATTCACCAGTTACTAACTGATTTACCCGCAAATGCTGTGGTAACCGATATCCGTTTGTCTGATGTCGAGGCACGCTATCTGGATGTCCTGAACGAGAGTGGCACAACATCACTGTCGGTTGTCAAGTCTCAATTGTCAGTTGATGAAGTGCCTGTCTTCGACCTCAGTGGTCGTCGTTTGGGCACTTGGGATACCTTACCTGAGGGCATTTACGTCATCCGCGTGAATGGTAAGCAGTATAAGGTAAAGAAGTAAGAGGTAAGAAGTAAGATGTAAGAAACAGAAAAAGAATACAACTATGAGATACATCAGATTCTATTTGTTGGCAGTTTGCCTTTGGCTGTTAGCTATTGGCGGTTTGGCACAGACCAATGTGCTGCGTGTCGAGTCAATGAAATATCCTGCAGGTAAGACACTTAGCCTGCCTGTCGCCCTGGAGAATCAGAGCGACATCACGGGTGTGCAGTTTGACATCTCCATACCTTTCGAACTGGTTGCCAATGCGGACGGACAGTTGCCTGTTACGCTGGCCAAGAACCGTGCCCCGTATCATCAGTTGGCCGTTCGCGACAGAGGTACTGAGTGGCGTGGCGCCGGCAGTCATGGTGGTGTTAACTATTATCATGTCTATCGTATCATCGTATATAGCGAGAAGAATGACCTGTTGCTTGACAATAAAGGCACATTGCTGACGCTTGACATTCCGCTGTCGCCCGATGCAGACAATGGGACTGTATTCCCTGTTTACCTGTTGGACAATAGTGTGACGCTCAGTGACCGTCAAAAGCAGAATGTGTTGACTGGTCAGGAGAACGGTACCATTACCATCGAGGAGATTCCGCGTCCCGACCTGCAACCTTCTGACGTTACCTTCGAGCCTTCGACAATTAATCCCGCAGGCGAATTGACTGTGAAATGGAAGGTTGCCAATGTCGGTAAGGTCGCTACCGAGGATGGCTGGAGCGAGCAGATTGTGTTGGCGGCTGTCTCGGGTGGAGTCACGAAACAGTTGACGACTACCTATTATGACGGCACGTTGGCAGCTGGTGCTTCCGTCAATCGCGAGGCTAAGATTGTGCTGCCCACTTTGTTGGGTATCGACGGACTGTCCAAGGTGCAGGTCACAGTTGTGCCTACCGATAAGACGGGTGAACATCCGTCCCTGCGCGACAACAATACCGCGTCGGGCAGCAGCAATCTCACTGTGGGTAAGCGCCTGACGCTGGAGCTGACGCCGCAGCGAATTGCTGAAGGTTCTTATCAGCGCATCAGTTGTAAACTAAGCCGTTCGGGCCGTTGGCAAAACATTCGTAGTTTTACGCTGAAGACCAACGACGCGCGTCTGCAGATTCCAGAGAGTGTCACTATTCCTGCCAATCAGTCGGGTGTGGTGTTCTATGCCGAGGTACAGAACAACACCGTGCTCGATGCTGATACGATTGCCAGCATTACGGTTAGTGGCGATGGCTACGACGAGGTGACATCCAGCATTATTATCGAGGACGATGAGTTGCCTGCTCTGAAACTGACAGCTTCGAAGACCGATGTCAACGAGGGCGATACCTTCCAACTGACGGTATCTGTCGACAAAGCTCCGAAGAGTGATGTTGTGGTGAAGTTGAATAGTGAGGACAGTAAACGCTTTACCTATCCGCAGGAGGTGACGATTCCTGCTGGTAAGACGTCTGTCACCTTCGATGTGACGGCTGTTCAGAATACCGTGCCTAACTTGGAGCTGGCCAACAAGTTCACGGTTTCTGCTGCCCGTTACGAGAAGGGTGAAGTCATTGTCGTGCTCCACGATGACGACATGCCTGTGTTGACGCTGACGCTGACGCCCAACGTAATCAGCGAACAGGCTGGTCCTACGTCTGTGGCTGCCGTGCTGACACGTACGGGCAAGACGGACACCAAGATTACCGTCCGCATCAGCGACGACTCTGAGGGTGGCCTTTTCTACAGCAACAAGTCATTAGAGATGGCCAAGGGTGTGGAGACCGTCTACTTCAATCTCGGTCCTGTGGACAATACCATCAAGGAGGGCGACCGCACCTATACGCTGACCGCAGGTGTCTGGGTGTCGTCGTGTAACTGTGCGTCCAGTGGCGAACAGGCAGGCAATGTCAGTGCCCAGCTCACCGTACTGGATAACGACGGTGCCTCACTGGCCGTGGCGTCGCAAAATGGTACGGTCAAGGAGGGTGACGCTACCACGCTCACCATTACCCGCAATACCGTTTCCGATGTCAGTCAGCCGCTGGTCGTCACAATATCCAGCGACTACGACAGTGAGCTGACCTACGATCACCAGGTGACCATTCCTGCAGGACAGGCATCTGTAGAGGTGACTGTGCAGACGAAGAAGAACGACGTCAGTGGCGACTCGCACACGGTCATCTTTACCGTTTCTGCCGAAGGTTTCGGCTCTGGCACTTGCTATCTGCTGGTAACCGACCAGACATTGCCTGATGCCCGTATTACCAGTCTGACAGCCAGTGTGCAGAAGGCTGTCGTCAGCAGTCCCGTCACGCTGACCGCCGTCATCGCTAACGAGGGTGCTTATGTACTGCCCAAGGAGACGCCAGTCCTCTTCTATCTGAAGGGAACGTCAAAGGCTGTCGCCACCGTGTACACTTCGCAGGATATTCCCGTGGGTGGCAGCGAGACGCTGACACGTACGGTGACGCTACCCGACAAGGTGTCCGATTGCATCTATTATGCTGTGGTCAACGAGTCGCGCACTATCTCTGAGCTGGTTTATACCAACAATACCTCTGCTGAGTTGACGGTAGCGGCCATTTCGCCTTTCACGGCTATTGTTCAGACTGATAAGAAGGTGTATCGTCAGGGCGATCTGGTGACTATCAGCGGACAGATCAGTGGTGAGCGGACGGCTAATGCAGAGATTGACGTGTACTTGGTCAACGCTGGTGCCAGTGAGGTAAAGCAGGTGACCACCGATGCTGAGGGTCGTTTCACGATAGAGTGGCAGCTCTACGCCCTGCAGTCAGGCCACTTCTCCGTTGGTGCCTGCTTCAAGGACGATCCTACCACAGTGGAACAGGCCGCCTTCGACGTCTATGGTCTGAAGCGTGCTGAGAATGGTTATATCACCTGCGACGTCACCATTGGTGAACCTAAGAACGGTATCATCCAGTTGGAGAACGCTGGTACGCTGGCGCTCAGCGGTGTCACCACTGAAGTCCTGAACGCTCCCGAGGGTTGTAATGCCAAGTTCACCGTTCCGGCATCGATTGATGGTGGTGCTACGGTTAATATGACCTATCAGATTTCAGGTGCTACACCGACCGAGGGTAACAATTGGGAAATGTTCAAGGTACGCATCACTTCGGCTGAGGGCGCCTATCTCGAAGTGCCCATCCATTATTACGCCCGTCTGGCTCAAGGAAATCTGGTTGTCGAGTCGCAGAACCTTGTCACTACCATGCATAAGGACAATGGTCGCGACTACAGTTTCATCGTTACCAACAACGGTAAGGGCAATACAGGCGCTATCACCCTCGCACTGCCTGACTGGATGAAGGCGCTGACGGGTACGACGATGCCTGGTCTGAACCAGAACGATACGGCTACCGTCGTGCTGCGACTGATGCCTACCGACGACATGCAGCTGAACGTGCCCGTTACTGGTCGTATCGGTATCAACTGCAAGAATGGTAACGGTACCTACATGAACTTCACCATTACGCCCGTATCTGACCTGAAGGGTGTGCTGACCGTCGATGTCACCGACGAGTACACCTATTACACAGAAGAGAAACCGCACGTCAGCGGGGCTGAGATTGTCTTGAAGAATCCCGTTACCGGCGCACTCGTCGCTCAGGGCAAGAGTGGGGCAGACGGTCTGTTCACTATAGAACTGCCCGAGGGCTACTACCAGTTGAATGTGACTGCCGACAAGCACGATTCTTACAAGAACAACATTGTCGTTGACCCGGGAACCACGACCCAGAAGATTGTCAACCTGAGCTATCAGGCTGTCACCGTCAGTTGGGATGTGGTCGAGACTGAGGTCGAGGACGAATACAATATTACAACGACGGTAGAGTATGAAACTAACGTGCCTATGCCTGTCGTAGAGACTATTCAGCCTAAAGAGTTGGATTTGAAACAGCTTGGCGCTGGCGAGAGCATCATTTACTATGCTGTATTGACTAACAAGGGCCTTATCACAGCCGAGAATGCCAGCTATGAGATTGCTGAGGTAGCAGGCAACTACCGTTGGGAACCGATGGTAGAACATACAGGTTTGGTGCTGGCGCCGCAACAGAGCTATGTCATTCCGGTAAAGGTGACCCGACTGGAGGAAACACAGGCGGCTATGCGCCGTGCTGCATCCGGCGACGGCTGTCATCAGGAGTCGTACACTACCTATGAGTGGAAGTGTGGTAATGACGGCAAGTGGCATAAATATCCTGTTGAAATCAAGTATGATGTCTGTCCCTCAGGCGGTGGCTCTGGCTGGGGTGGCTGGCTCAGCGGAGGCGGTGGTCTCGCGGGTCCCAATGGCGGTGGCGGTAGTAGCTATACGTCTACGTCCAACAACAATTCCGCTTCTTCGTCCAAGGATTGTCATCCGTGCCTCGAGAACCTGGGCAATGCGTTGATGGATATTGCAGACTGTCCTATGGGATTCCTCGGTGCGTTTGGTGCGGCGTACGGTGCGGCCCGCACGGCCTACTGCTACTCGCAGGCAGGTACGTCGATGGTTGACAATGTGCTATGTACTGTAGGCGCCGTCAATACGCTTGTAGGCTTTATTCCTGGTGCGTCGCTGGCAACAGGTGTTATTGGCTGTGTGCTTGGCGGTATCGATATAATTCGAGGCTGCGGTGCACCGCCTCCCCCAACACCTGGCGACTATGGTAGTGGCTCTGGTGGTAGCGCTGGCGGCGATGACGATGATGATCAGAAGGCTCCTACACTGCACCGTGCTGTGGAGATGTCGCCCAACCTGCCCGATTGGGTTCGCGAGACGTTGATCCGTTTGGCACCCGGCGAGGACTATCTGAATGCCGTGAAGACCTTGTATGATGAATTCTTTGGCTCATACGCATGGGAAGACCATTGCACCAATGAGGAACTGCAAGACCTGTTGGCTGCGCTGAAGAAGACTATCGGACATGGCAGACCTAATGCTGACGACCTGCACTTCTATAAGCCTTCTGGCATCAGCGATACGCAGTTTGACAAGTTCATAGCCCGTATTAATGGTTTCATGGATTACTTGGAAACAGGCACTAAGACTTCTAATATGATACACCACGAAATCATTGAGGAGCAGATGGCTATCATGGACCGTTGTGATTCCATTGCCCGTGCCAAAGGCTTTGAGAATGCTGGTGACCTGATTGATTACGAATACTCTGGATTCAGGGTGAAGATGCAGGAGCAGAGCGGTAGTACTTGTGCTACCATCACGCTTCAGATTAACCAGACCATGACGATGACGCGTCAGGCCTTCCGTGGCACGCTGACCATTACCAATGGTAGTGCCGATGCTGCCATGAAGGACATCAAGCTGAAGCTTAAGGTGACCAACCGTCAGACCAGTACGCTGGCCACGGCCAAGGAGTTCGAGATGCATACCGAATCGCTCGTGGGCTTCAAGGGCGAGCTGCCTATGGATGCTGGCTGGCATCTGGGTGCCGACAGCACGGGCACGGCTACTATCCTGTTCATCCCGTCGAAGTATGCTGCGCCTGAGCAGCCTATTGACTATTCGTTTGGCGGCACGCTGTCGTATGTCGATCCTTATACGGGTCTGGAGGTCACACGCGAACTCTATCCTGTCACACTGACGGTGAAGCCTTCGCCCGAACTCGACATGACCTACTTCATGCAACGCGACATCATGGGCGACGATGCACTGACCGAGGAAGTAGAGCCTATGGAGCCTGCTGAGTTTGCACTCATCATCAACAACAAGGGCAACGGCGATGCCACCAATGTGAAGATGGTTACCAACCAGCCTGAGATTATCGACAACCAGAAGGGACTGCTCATTGACTTCGAGTTCATCAGCTCACAGCTCAATGGTCAGGACAAAACGCTGGCGCTGGGTCAGAGCATTCCTACCGACTTCGGCACCATTCCCGCCCATACACAGGCTTATGCCCAGTGGTGGCTGCAGTCTACGTTGTTAGGTCACTTCGTCAAGTACGACATCAAGGCTACCCACGTTACCAGCTACGGCAACGAGAACTTGTCGCTGCTCGACCAGGTTACCATTCACGAACTGGTTCGTGGCTTTACGCCCTCTCAGCCTTCAGCCCTCAGCCCTCAGCCCTCTCAGCGTGCTTTCCTCGTCAACGACGTGACTGATGCTGACGACATGCCCGATGCTATCTATTTTACCGACGCTACACAGGATGCCGTCTACGAGTTGGCCAGTGCTACTATCGACAAGAAGAGCGATACCGAGTATCATTTGACGCTGGTACCAGCACAGGCTGGTTGGGCTTACGGCAATCTCATGGATCCGACGGTAGGTCGTCAGAAACTGGCAAAGGTTGTACGTCAGAGCGACGGTAAGGAGGTGAACCTCGACAACCTGTGGCAGACCAACCGCACGTTGCGCGACGGCAAGGATCCTGTCAAGGAGAACCGTCTGCATTTCGTAGCCAATATGCCGTTGAGTGGCGAGACGTTCATCCTGACCTTTGCACCTAAACCCGATGTCGAACTGGCTGTCAAGGAGTATGTCGGTGTGCCTAAGGAGGGTACTGTTGCCTCTGAGCCTGTCAAGACGCTTACCGTGCGTTTCAACAAGGCTATCGATGCCGCAACGTTTACTGCCGACGATGTCACACTGCAGTGTCAGGGTAAGCAGCTCGATGTCTCGAAGATTGTTATAACAAAGGAGAATGATACTGACTATATGCTTAATCTCGAAGCTGTCACGGGTGGCGACGGCTACTATGTGCTGACCGTGCAAACCGCTGCTATCACCGATGCCGAAGGTTTCCAAGGCGCTGTTGGCAAGCAGACTACGTGGATTCAGTTCACGGGTGGCAAGGTTACACTGGCCGTCAAGGCACAGCCGGCCGAGGGTGGCACTGTCACACCTGCTTCCGGACAGTACGACTTCGGTCAGAGCGTCACACTACAGGCTACCGCTGCCGAAGGCTACGACTTCGTACGCTGGCTGGAGAACGACAAGACGATGACCGATTCGTCCACCTATGTCTATACCCCGCAGGGTAATGCCGACCTCACGGCAGTCTTCACGCCTAAGTTCGTCGATGTTACCATCAGCTACAACGAGAAGGGTGGCAACGTTACCGGTGGCGGTACGGGTCGCTATGCCTATGGCACCCAGCTCACTCTTACCGCTACGCCACAGTCTGGCTGGCAGTTCGACGGCTGGACCATCGATGGCAAAACCATCAATGACAACACGCTCAATTGGACCGTTACATCAGCTGCCACCATCCAGGCCGTCTTTACTGAGTTGCCCACGGGCTTGCTCAGTGGTCGTGTTACGCGCGACACTGACGACGTGCCCATTGGCGGTGTGGTCGTGACGTTGCGCAGTGGTGACGTCAGCTACGCTGCCACCACCGATGCTTACGGTTACTATCAGCTGAAAGTCGACGACAAGAGTCTGACCTACGACCTGCTGTGTCAGGCCGACGGCTACATGTGGAGCCCCACTACTCAGATGTGGTTCGACGAATCCAGTCAGACCAAGAACTTCTCGCTCTTGCGCGGTGCTACCGTCGTATTGCCTAAGGAGGGCGCCTGCACCTTCTCGTCGCCCGTTGCCGTCACCGTAGCTACTGAGACCGCCAAGGCTTGGTGGCTCAGTAAGTACGACAAGCAGAGTTTCGTCGTCGAACAGGTGTCCGATGGTCATATCGCTGCTGGCGAGGGTGTCATCCTCTCGGGTGTCGCTGGTCAGCGTATCGACATGGCTGAAGCTGTCGCAGCATCACCCATTATGGGTAATATGCTGACTGGTACAGCTACGGCGCCGTATGTCGTCACTGACGATGGCGTCTATCAGATGCGCGAAGGCACCGATGCTGAAGCCCGCTTCTATCTGGCCGTCCATGGCGAGGTCGTTCCGAAGGGCAAAGCCTACTGCCAGTACTCGCTCAGCAGTCAGTCCGCCGAGGTGGCCATTATCTGGAGCGAAGCTTCACTCATCAATGCCGTGCTGCGCGACATCAACAATCCCGACACCCCACACTACGACCTGCAAGGCCGTCGCATCTACAAGATTGATGGCCAAGGCAAGAAGATTCATGTCGTGAAGGGACGTAAGGTTGTGATTAAGTGAGCGAAGAATTTAGCTTTAGCTCAGGTCTGTCATCGAGTTCACTACTATCTTGTAATAATTGCGGGAATTAATAGTAACCATAAAAAAGGCAGCGCATCCGAAAGGGGGTGCGCTGCTTTTTGGTATGTTTGATGCTTACTTGTAGCACTCGAAAATCTTGGTGACAACGGTGCTGTCCATCTTCTTCGATAGCAGGCTGACAATCCAGACGATGGGGAAGCCGCCGACCATGGCGATGGCTCCGCAGTTGATGGGGTTGATGGGGTTGCCCGCGAGCATGTTGATGACCGTCAGACCGACGCCCCAGATGAAGCAGGCCCAGACGCTGGCGGTGGTGACGCCACGCCAGTAGAGGCCCAGCATGAACGGAGCGAGGAAGGCACCGGCCAGAGCGCCCCATGAGATACCCATGAGCTGGGCAATGAACGTGGGCGGATTCAGTGCGATGAGCAGTGAGATGGCGATGAAGAACATGATGAGCACGCGCATCACGACCACCTTACGGCGCTCAATCTTCTCGGCAATGATATCGTCGATGGCACCGTCCTCCACCTCGCCGGGCAGCGACTTCTTGTCGCGATAGATGAGGTCGAGGGTCATCGTACTGCTGGAGGTTAATACCAGTGAGGCCAGCGTGGACATGGATGCCGACAGCACCAGCAGCACCACGAGGGCAATGAGTATGTCGGGCAGGGTGACGAGCATGGCAGGTACGATAGAGTCGAAGGCTATCTTGCCTGTCACAGGATTGATGACGGGATCGTAGAGACGACCGAAACCGCCGAGGAAATAGCAGCCGCCAGCCACGATAAACGCGAAGACGGTAGAGATGACGGTGCCGCGCTTGATTGCAGACTCGTCGGTGATGGAGTAGAACTTACCCACCATCTGCGGCAGACCCATGGTGCCTAATGACGTCAGGATGATAACACCCAGCAAGCCCCAAGGGTCAGGACCGAACCAAGTGGCAAACATACCGCTGCCAGGCTCGGTGGCTCCGTCGGCAGGGATGGCTGCCAGCTTCTCGACAGCCGTCGTCAGACCACCGTTATTGTACAGGACGGCAGCGATGACCGCCACGATACCGAAGAGCATGATGATGCCCTGTATGAAGTCGTTCATGGCCGTGGCCTTGTAGCCGCCGAGGATGACATAGACGGCGGTCAGGATGGACATGATGACCACGCAATACTCGTAGGGAATATTGAAGCCCATCTCGAACAGACGCGAAATGCCGCTATAGACACCAGCGGTGTAGGGGATGAGGAATACGAAGGCAATGATAGAGGCAGCTACACGCAGGCCCTGATCGGCAAAGCGGGTTCCGAAGAAGTCGGGCATGGTGCGCGACTCGATGTGCTGCGTCATGAGCTTGGTGCGCTTGCCGAGGATAATCCATGCCAACAGCGAACCGATGATGGCATTGCCGATGCCTATCCAGGCAGAAGACAAACCATATTTCCAACCAAACTGTCCGGCATAGCCTACGAAGACCACTGCCGAGAAATAACTCGTTCCGAAGGCGAAAGCCGTGAGCCAGGGGCCTACGGCGCGTCCGCCCAATACAAATCCATCGACACTGCTGGCCTGCTTGCGGGTGTAGAGTCCCACGCCAATCATGACGGCCAGGAAAATGACGGTAAGTAATACTTTTATAATCATATAACCCACCCCCATCCCCTCCCGAACGGGAGGGGTGCTTGGTATGATAAGGGGGATCCAAGCATTTGATAATGATTAATAATAATTGAAAACTTTATTCTATCCAGTATCCCCTTCCGTTCGGGAGGGGTCTGGGGTGGGTATCAGAACGCTACCTGAACCTGTGCCTGCAGGCGGTTGTAGTCCTTGCCAAGCAATTCGCCGCAGAAACTGTGCGTATATTGTACCTGCAGGCGGCACTTGGGGTAGAACCAGTACTGCAGACCGCCGGTGAGGTCGGTACGCTGCCATCCGCTGACGGACGTGTTGCGGTCGTAGTAGTCGGCAGAAGCAACGATGTCAACGCCCTTGCCAACAGCGGCAGAGCCGGTGAGGTAGGCACCACGGCTGCTGACGTCGCCGTCCTTGCCAGCCAGAAACTCGCTGCGTAGGTTGATGCCGCCACTGGTTGACTGACGTCCCAAAACGGTAGGAATCTTCAGTTCGCCGCCAATGCTGACGCGGTCGCGGCGGTAGTCCTCGCCAACCTCAATATCGTTCCATGCAACGGTGCCGACGGCATGTCCGCGGCCTTTCTGTCCGGAGGCCACGATGCGGAACTCCTTGGACGGACGGTATTCCAGCTTCAGGATGACGTCCTTGTCGCTGTTGCCGTCAGCGGTGTTGATGCCCTGTCCGTTCATGACGGCCAGCTCGTAGTGGAAGTGGTCGTTGAACAGGTCGCCTAACAGCATGATGCCCTGGTCACGACCGTAGTTGGGGCCGAGCAGCGGCTCGTTGCCGTTGCCCAGCAGGGTCACCGACTGCGAGGTGATGTCGATGAGTTCGAGCGAGGTGGGCGAGATCGGGCTCTCGATGGACAACGGGTGCTGGAACTGTCCGACGCGCACGGTCAGCGCCTTGTTCTTGGTGACGCGATAGTCGGTCCAGAACTCCAGAACGCCTTTCGACAGCGCGAAGTTGTTCATGAACAGGAACGACCAGCGGTCGGTAATCCTGGCACGGCCCCAGAAGATGGCACGCTTGAAGTTGAACGAACTGGTGGTCTTGTCGCCTTGGTCACTGTAGGCATAGCCGCCTTGCATGTAGCCGTTGATGGTGATGCGGCTGCTGAGTTCTTTCAGCCAGTCTATCTGTTTCTGCTCTTTCTGCTGAGCACTGGCTGTCAGCGAGAGCAGCATCATCACGCAAATAATTCTAAATGCTTTCATCTTATAGTTAAAATTAATAAATTTTTTATGTTGTCTTTGTTGTCTTTTGGTTCTCTGACCTAAAGGTGCAGAGTGTGGCGTTGCAATGTTATGGTTGTTGTATATTTCATTTCTTCTTCACTACGTATTTCTGATAGTAGGTAATGAGCAGCGTGGTCATGGGCAGGGCGATAATCATGCCCAAGATGCCCAACAGTGAGCCCCAGATGGAGAGCGACAGCAGGATAATGGCCGAGTTAAGTCCCGTGACGTGCCCCATGATGCGTGGGGTGAGGATGGTGTCCTGAATAATCTGCACAATGGCGAAGACGATGAGCACGGACAGCATGATAAGCCAGAAGCTCTGGCCAGTGTCGGCAGCCTTGACCACTGCGAGCAGGATGGCGGGAATGAAGCCGATGAGCTGCAGGTAGGGCACCATGTTGAGCAGTCCGATGAACATGCCCAAACCGATAGCCATAGGGAAGTCGATGATGAGGAAGCCGATGCTGAACAGGATGCCCACGCAGAAGGCTACCAAACCCTGTCCGCGGAAGTAGAGGTTCATGCCTTGCTGGACGTCGTTGACCAGTTGGACGGCAAAATGGCGGAAACGCTGAGGCAGCAGGTCAACCCACCCGCTGGAAATCTCTTCGTAGTCTAATAGTATAAATAAGGTATAGAGCAACACCATGGTCAGCGTGAGGACGCTGGACAGCACATTGATGCTCTGGATGAGCGCGTCCCAAACCTTAGGCAGCGTCTGCTTGACGCTGTCCAGGAAGCCTTCCTGAGTGACGAGTGTCTTGACATCGTCGGTGGTCAGGTGGTCGTGGATGAAGTCCTCAACCATGTTGGGGATGTTTGTCAGATAGGCACTGTTGTTGACGTATTCTACCAGCAGGTCTTTTACACGCATGCTTTCTTCTATCATGGGCGGAATCATCAGCCACAACAGGCCTGTCAAGACGAGTCCTACCGTCAGAAACGCACACAGAATGCCTACGATGCGGAACTTGAGGCGGCAACGGTACTGGAAGAACTTGACCAGCGGAAAAAGAAGGTAAGAGATGAGCCATGCCAGAAAGAAAGGCAGCAGGACACCGCTCAGTCGGTTGAGGAACATGACAATGCCCACGACGATGATGACAGCCATCACGCTACGGATAAAACTGTCGAATGTAATCTTCTTTTGCTCCATAACGGCTGCAAAATTAATAAAAAAGGCGCAAAATGGCATAAAAATACTAAGAAAAATACGTGTTTGATGATAATTCTAATGTTTTTGTATCAAAATGCGCATAATTATCCGTATCTTTGCACTATGAACATAGAACCAATAGCCTATTTCCGTTCGCCGCTGACGTCGAAATTCGGTATTCCCCGGCAGAGCGGTATCGTGACAGAACTGCACGGCACGATAGCATTTGTGACCAAATATGCACAGCCCGAAGCCCTGCGCGGACTGGAGGCCTACGACTACGTGTGGCTGATATGGGGTTTTTCGGAAAACGTGGAGGCCGAGAAGCATCCGACGGTACGTCCGCCCCTGCTGGGTGGCAACGAGCGGGTAGGGGTGTGGGCTACGCGCTCACCGTTCCGTCCGAACAACTTAGGACTCTCGTCGGTGCGCATCGTCAAGATAGATGCGGAGACGGCGCGTATCGAGGTAACGGGTGCTGACCTGATGGACGGCACACCCATCTACGACGTGAAACCCTATCTGCCGTATGTGGACAGCCACGCGGAGGCACGGGGTGGTTTTACCGATGACCATACATGGCAGCGCCTGCAGGTGGAAATCGGGCCTGAACAGGCCGCACAGCTGGATGCTCAGGACTTACGGGTGTTGAAGCAGTTGCTGGCACTCGATCCGCGTCCGCACTATCATCAGGACGGCACACGGGAATATGGTATGCCGTTCAAGGGTTTTGATGTAAGATTCAAAGTGTCAGAAGGAACCCTTTACGTTACTTCCATTGAATGTTGACATGCTGATAGCCCATACTGAGCATCAGTCTGCGCATCTGGGCATCACCGTTCTTACGGGCGGTCTCGATGTTCTGAGGTGTCAGACTGTAGCGTAGCATGCGCTGTTGCGCACGGCGGTAGAGCGTTTCGCGGTCGCGGGCGGTCCATCGGCCACTCTCGTGGAAACTCTTGGCGCGTGCCTCGTCAATGAAGTTGTTGTCGAGGATTGCTGGTCGCGGAAGCCATAGCGTGACGCTGTCGCCCTGGGTGGTAATCCATGTGGAGTCCATCTTCTGCATGTCGATACCCAGCCGTACCGTACCATAATAGATGCGTGCGAGGTGGTCGTCCGTGAAAATACCCTTGCGCGTGGTGTCAACCAGTTCCTCGTTGCTGATGGCCAGAAATTCCCACTGTCCGATGGCGCGGATGCTCTCAATCTGCTGGGGTGTGACATCGATGTGCTGGTCGGCCTCCAGCGTGACCTCCGTCTGACGTACACCGCGTATGAACCACCACAGGAAGATGATGGCCAAAATGACGCCTGCGGCTATCAGAATAGCCTTCGCGTGTTTTATTTTGTCGAAAATATGCTTGTTCATCATACTCAATCTCTCAATTTTTCATTTTCTCAATTTTTTATGCTTCGCTTGATAATGTCGGTCACAGTCAGATTCTTGCGGAAGGCAATAGTGATGTTCTCTTCGCGGTAACCCATCTGCACAATCATAGGCACCAGTACGCGGGCAGCATTGGCCTGCGCCGTCTCAACGATATGCATATCGGGAATACTGTTGATGATGGCCAGGCGCCCTTGCTGTTCGTAGTTGCTCATCTCGCTGTCGGTGAAGTGTGAGCGGACGATGCCGACATACTCCTTGATGTCCTTCTGGTTGATTTTCGAACTCGTCAGCACCACTTGCGGATCGGGCAGGAGAATGGTAATCCTGTCGCCGTCGCGCTCGATGCTCCGCTCGTCGAACTCGCTGAAGTCGATATAGGCTTTCAGCGTGGCATCCATCGGGATGGCTATCTTGCGGTCGCCCAAGGGCAGGGGAATGTTAAACTGCTTGTTCATGAGGTTGCCCTTCAGGCGCACCACATCGTCGTGCGTGACAATCTTATGCACCTTCACTTCGGTGGTATACAACCTGGAACACTGCTGAATCTGCATCACCATCTGAGGAATGGTGTCGATGACGACAGGTTCCGACGGCTTTTCGGGTTCCGTCTTCTGTCCGCAGGCCGTCATCATGACTATAGCGGTCAGGGCAATGACGCTGACAAAACGGTAGTAAAACATCTTTTTTTGTGCCATATCGCTTGCAAAGATATAAAATAACAATCAAAAAAGCAAATTTTTTACTTTTCACTTTCCACTTTTCACTTTATTTTGTACCTTTGCAAATAATAAATCAAAAAATGAATCAGAAAATGACTAAAAGTTTATTCATAGTGATTGCAACTGGCATGCTGTTGTCATTGGTTGCCTGTAGCGAGAAGAAGAAAAGTACGGATATTATCACGCAACGTGTGGAGACAGTAACGCCTCAGGCACCGGAGCGTATGCAGGAATATAATGACAGCCGTAACGTGGCATGGATAGGCAAGCAGTATCAGGTCACTGTACATCGCCAACCAGGCGATTCGCTGTCGATGGTAAAGGACGAGACGGGTCAGAAGTTCATCGATAATGTCATTTCTGTCAGCGTGACTCGTGCTGACGGCTCCGTGTTCTTCAGTCGAAAATTCACGAAGTCTGACTTCCTGCAGTATCTGGACGATGACTATAGCAAGACGGGAATACTGGAGGGACTGGTATTCGACAAGGCTGAAGGCGACTTCCTGGAGTTTGCTGCCAGCGTGAGCCATCCGCATACCGACGAGTATATTCCCCTGGTCGTCAAACTGTCACGTATGGGTGAGGTGACTATTCAGCGCGACACGCAGATGGATACAACAGGTGATATGCCTGAGCAAGAGCAGTCATCTGAGGAAATATAAGGTTAGCCCCTTCTTTTAGTAACGTCTCGTCGGGCAGGGGACCTGTGTTGACAGCAACAGTAAAGCAACGGGCTGCTACGGCGGCACGAACCCCTAAGGGCGCATTCTCGACGACCATAGTCTCGAAAGGCTCTACACCACATTTCTGCATGCCAATAAGATAGGGTTCCGGATTGGGCTTTCCGTGTTTGACATCGAAAGCCGTCACGATCAATTCTTCGCGAAGCAATCCTTCGAAATCAATCAGCAACTTGTCGAGCAGCGCATGTTGGGCACTACCCGTTACCACGCATATCTTCCAGCCGTTGTCCTTGATATGCTGCATCAAATCCTTGATGCCTGACATGATACGGGCAGGTGTCTGCTGGCACTGATGTGCGAAAACCTCAGCCTTGTGAGCATACATCTTCTGGGCTTCCTCGTCAGTCAATTCCCTGTTCCACTGAGCACGGGCCAGCGTCTTGATGGTTTCTACGCCACGCATGCCCTCATACTGGTAAGCGCCCTCGTAAGGCATGTCGAGTCCGAAATCCTTCATGGCGTCGTGCCACGAAACAGCGTGGTTGGGCATGGAGTCGTAAATGACACCGTCCATATCGAAAAGCACGGCTTTCGGGCTGAACTGCCCGAAGCCGTGTCTTTCTAAATATTGTCGAATGATTTCTTCCACTCTTTGGATTAGTTGTTGTTACTTTTCACTTTCAAGACGTGCCTTGATGGCCTTGCTGTCTTCCTCGTAGCCGGGCTTGTCGAGCAGGGCAAACATATTCTTCTTGTAAGCCTCCACACCAGGCTGATTGAATGGGTTCACACCCAGTACGTTACCGCTGATGCCACAGCCAATCTCGAAGAAGTAGATGAGCTGACCGATGTAGTAATCGTTCAGTTTGGGAACGCTGATGCGGATGTTGGGCACGCCACCGTCCACGTGAGCCAGACGGGTGCCTAACTCAGCCATCTTGTTGACCTCGTCCACACGCTTGCCAGCCAGGAAGTTCAGACCGTCGAGGTTCTCCTCGTCGCTGGGGAACAGCAGCTTCTTCTCAGGCTCCTCGATAGAGATAACCGTCTCGAAGATGGTGCGCTCGCCGTCCTGAATCCACTGACCCATCGAGTGCAGGTCGGTAGTGAAGTCAACGCTGGCGGGGAAGATACCCTTCTTGTCCTTACCCTCAGACTCGCCGTAAAGCTGCTTCCACCACTCGCTGACGAAGTGCAGCTTGGGCTGGTAGTTTACCATAATCTCAATCTTCTTGCCCTTGCCATAGAGTGCGTTACGAACGGCAGCATACTGAGCAGCAGGGTTCTCTGCGAAAGGAACGCTGGGAGCGCAAGCCTTCTCCATATCCTGGGCACCGGCAACCAACTGCTTGATGTTGAAACCGGCACAAGCGATAGGCAGTAAACCTACTGGTGTCAGCACAGAGAAGCGTCCACCAACATTGTCGGGAATGATGAAGCTCTTGTAACCCTCCTTGTCGGCACAGGTACGGGCAGCACCGCGCTTAGCGTCGGTCACAGCCACGATGACCTTCTTAGCCTCATCTTTGCCGCGCTGAGCCTCGCACTGCTTCTTCAACAGACGGAAGGTCAGAGCAGTCTCAGTGGTGGTACCAGACTTCGAGATGTTGATGACACCGAACTTCTTGCCTTTCAGATATTCTGTCAGTTCGAACAAGTAGTCCTCACCGATGTTGTTACCTGCAAAAAGAATGGTAGGATTCTTACCGTCCTGAATCAGCCAACCGAACGAGTTGCTCAGGGCTTCGATGACGGCACGGGCACCCAGATAAGAGCCGCCGATACCAGCCACAACCACTGCCTCGCAGTTGTCGCGCAGCACCTTAGCCGTTGCTTCAATCTCGTCGAGGAAAGCGGGTGTAATCTCTGTAGGCAGATGCAGCCAACCTAAGAAATCGTTACCGGGGCATGTGCCATTTTCCAAAGCCTCTTGTGCGGCCTTTACCTTTGGCTCGAAAGCCTTCACTGCGCCTGCCTCCAGGAAGCAAGCAGCCTTTGTGATGTCAAGTTTGATGTTGTTCATAATAATATTATAGTTACCTAAATGAATCTGTTAATAGTTTGATTTCAATCTGTGGACTGATGCGCTCGTACAGGATATTATACACGGCATCCAGAATGGGCATGTTGACGTGGCAGTGACGATTGATTTCCTTCATACACTTCGTGCCAAAATAGCCCTCGGCAATCATCTCCATCTCGATTTGAGCCGACTTGACGCTGTAGCCCTTGCCTATCATCGTTCCGAAGGTGCGGTTACGTGAGAAGTTCGAGTAGCCCGTTACCAGCAAGTCGCCCATATATACGCTGTCCGACATATTGCGCTCCAACGGATGGATAACCTTCAGGAAACGTCCCATCTCCTGCACAGCATTGGCCATCAGAACAGCTTGGAAGTTGTCGCCAAACTTCAGTCCGTTGCAGATACCGGCTGCGATGGCATAGACGTTCTTCAGCACACTGGAGTACTCGATGCCAATCACGTCCGTCGACGTCTTGGTCTTGATGAACGGACTGCTGAGGATATCGGCAAACGACTGCGCTTTCTCGCGATTGGCGCAACCAATGGTCAGATAGCTGAGTCGCTCCAACGCAACCTCTTCAGCATGCGAAGGACCACCGATGCAGGCTAAGTTGTCGTAGGGTACGTCGTAAACCTGATGGAAATACTCGCTACACACGAGATTCTCGTCAGGCACAATACCCTTGATGGCGGTGACAATGAATTTGTCGCGCAAGCGGGTCTTGAGCTTCTTCAGGTGACTCTTGAGGTAGGGCGATGGTGTGACAAATACCAGCGTGTCGTACTGCTCGGCAACCTTGTTGAGGTCGCTGGAGAAGAATATCTCGTTGATGTCGAAGCGCACACTCTGCAGATAAGCAGGGTTGTGGCCTAAACGGCGAAAGTCATCGATACGGTCGTCACGACGCATATACCAGCCGATGTGATGAGTCTTCCCCACCACAATCTTAGCAATGGCCGTAGCCCACGAACCTCCACCGATAATCGCTATTCTACCGCAGTCGTACATGAATAATAACCGTTAAACAATAACCAATAACCGTTAACCAATAACCAATAACCGTTAACCAATAACCGTTAACCAATAACCAATAACCGTTAACCGTTAGGCTTGCGCCTTCTCAATCCACTTCGCTACCTCGTCAACGCTTGGCTTCTGCATGTCGAGCTTATATTTCTTGACGATGTCGCCAATCTTCTGTTGCAAACCCTGAGCTTTCTCCGTTGCTATATTCTGAACGAGGTTGAAACCGGCCTTGCGCAGAACGGGAACCCACTCCTCGCTGACACCAATCTCAGCCCATTCGGCTACCGATGACTGAGGAATCTTCTTTTCGGGCTTCATCTGTGGGAACAGCATGACCTCGCCAATGGTAAACTTACCCGTGAGCAGCATGACCAGACGGTCGATACCGATACCGATACCGAACGTGGGAGGCATACCATATTGCAGGGCGCGTAGGAAGTCGTGGTCGATAATCATGGCCTCGTCGTCGCCCTTGTCGGCCAACTTCATCTGCTCAACGAAACGTTCTTCCTGGTCAATAGGGTCGTTCAGCTCAGAGTAGGCGTTAGCCAGCTCCTTGCCATTGACCATCAGCTCGAAACGCTCGGTCAGTCCGGGCTTTGAGCGATGCATCTTGGTCAGTGGCGACATCTCGACAGGATAGTCGGTAATGAAGGTAGGCTGGATGAAGGAACCCTCGCAGAACTCGCCGAAGAGTTCGTCGATGAGCTTACCCTTACCCATGGTTTCGTCAACGTCCATGCCCTTCGACAGGCAGAACTGGCGAATTTCGTCCTCGCTCTTACCTTCGCAGTCGAAACCGGTCTTCTCCTTGATAGCGTCGAGGATAGGCAAACGACGGAACGGTGCCTTGAACGAGATGATGTTGCCGTCAATCTCAACTTCGGGCTTACCATTCACAGCCGTACAAATCTGCTCCAGCATATTCTCGGTGAAGGTCATGCCCCACAGCAGGTCTTTGTAGCTGACGTACAGTTCCATGCAGGTGAACTCAGGGTTGTGAGTCTTGTCCATACCCTCGTTGCGGAAGTTCTTGCCCATCTCATAGACGCCCTCGAAACCACCAACAATCAGTCGCTTCAGGTAGAGCTCTGTCGCAATGCGCATGTACATATCTTGATTCAGCGCATTAAAATGGGTGATGAACGGACGAGCCGTGGCACCACCGGCAATATTCTGCAGGATTGGGGTGTCAACTTCCGTATAGCCGGCATCGTCGAGAATACGACGCAGGGTTCGGATGATGGTGGCACGCTTCAGGAAGGTGTCCTTCACGCCCTCGTTAACCACCAGGTCAACATAACGCTGGCGATAACGCAGTTCAGGATCGTCGAACTTGTCGTAGGCCACACCGTCCTTATACTTTACGATAGGCAGGGGCTTCAGGGCCTTCGACAGCAACGTTAGTTCCTTACAGTGTACGCTGATTTCGCCTGTCTGTGTACGGAACACAAAGCCCTTGATGCCAATGAAGTCGCCTATGTCCAACAACTTCTTGAATACTGTATTGTATAACTCCTTGTCCTCACCGGGGCAGAGGTCGTCGCGGGTGATATATACCTGGATGCGACCTTTGGAGTCCTGTAATTCTACAAACGAAGCCTTGCCCATGACGCGGCGGCTCATCATACGGCCGGCGATGCTCACCATACGGCTGTTCTCCGCTGTGGCCGTCTCGCGCACGTCGTTGCCCTCCTCGTCCTTGCCAATAACGGGCAGGTCCTCAAAGTTCTCGATGATATCGGTGCTCCATGCGTTTACGGGATACTCTGCGGCAGGGTAGGGGTTAATGCCCATTGCACGCAGCTGTTGCAGACTCTCACGTCTGCCAATCTCTTGTTCACTAAGCTCTAAAACGTTCATATTTGTCTATATAATCATATAATTCGCTGCAAAGATACAAAAAAGCAAGCAAAGTACAAAGAGAAACTATGTTTTTCTTTAATTTTACAAACAAATAGGGCTTACCATCCCGGCGATTCTCATTGGCCACCTTCATCAGCGTTGTTGAGATAGAGTTCAGACTCGACGTTAATCTCAGACGCTTTGTAACTGTATGCAACAGCCTTCGCCAGACTACACAGGTCTGGGCCGAATGCTGCCTCGTTGAGTACCAATTGGCAGTTGCTGCGTAGCCAGTTGCCGCTCTCGTCCTCACGGCTGACGATGATGCCGGCAGCCACTACGTCGCCGCCACGACCAAGTACAAAGTTGAAGTGGTCGGTGTCGAATTCAAAGGCCGAGAAATTCAACTCGTTTTTTCGGTTCGAGCACGGAAAACCGCCCTGACCGTCCACTATCTCCGTCGTCATGGGGGCTCCCGAGCCGTCAGCATTGATGGGGTCGAGCACGAGGCGGGCAAACGTCACTTCATAGTTCCCATCACGCTTCTGAACGGTGACGAACGTCAGCATGTCGCCGCGCTGCAGATTCCACGCCGTGACGAAATCGGCATAGGTGGGGCCAGGCGAGTTGACATATGCCACATGACCCTCTTCTGCACTGATGCCCATAGTGACCGCTGGCAGATGACCTTCGGAAATAATGGCTGCGAAGGGCGTCCACTTCTCGCTCTGGAGAGGCGTAAACTGGTAAAAACCATCCAAGCCCTGATCAGAATTCATAAGGGCTGTTGCATGCTCACGAAGGTACATCAGATTGACCCTCTTGAACTTGTTCATACACTCGAAGGCATTGTTGTAGTCTTCGAACGAATGATTACAGATTTCCTTTAACTTGCTGTAGCTCTTAATTACAGCCTTAAGAAGAACCCGCTGTAGCGACTGGTCCTCCGTCTTGGGATTCTTCGGCGTAGTAATAGTCCTTGCGATGGTCTTTCCTCCACGCTGGTAGTACGTCTTGTTACCGACTCTACCGATAGCACCGTACATGTCTTTCGTCATTTCTGCCATAATAATTCTTATATTAATTTCATATTGAACTCTATTTTTACTCTATTATATCTCCAATTCTATTTATTGGAGATGTATTGGAGATGTATTGGAGATATATTGGATATGTATTGGAGATATGATGTGTGCAAAGATAAGGATTTTATTTGAAACCTCCAAACAAATTATAAGAAATTTTATTCATTTTACGGAAAATTGTAGGTATAGTACCACCTTAATATCGTAACACGCCATCTCAAGGAAACGACCCTTTTACGCGAACACTGCTGATAACTACTAATGCCCACGCTTGTCAGGTGTGAGCTTCGTAGCCTCCGTCATTCGCGTATTGTTAATGTCGTGTTTTAAGATGGTGCGAAAAACTATTGGCCCAATATATCCAAAAAGAACGAATTCTGAACGCAAAGATAGCAATTATTCTTTCATTCCGAGCATACTTGAACGAAAAAGTGACCATTTTCATCACATTTTATGCGATTTTAGCATTTAGTGGGCATGGAATTGCAGTTTTTTGTGTAAATTTGCAGCGTGTTCTCGTAAGAGGCACAAATTTAAGATGCTCTCTTTTCCTCACGAATTAGGACCTCGGCACGGAAAGAGCAATACATACATTCAAGGAGAGTGCGACTAAGAGCGCAGTCTTCTTCCATAGAATGTATGAGGCAGTCCTAAGCCTGTGAGGAATATGGTTGGGCTGCGCTTTCTTTTTGCCCGATAGTTTGTGCAGACTCTCCGAAACAGAAAAGAAGTACGAACTAAATGCCAAAAGATATGGAAAGATTAAGCAACAAATTCAAGACAACCGCTTTCATGCTCCTCTCCGTTATGATAATGGCATGTGCAGGGAACGGTAAGAAAGAACAGGGCAGTGAAAGCAAAAAGATTGAATATCGTATTGTGGAGACTGCAAGCGGTGCTGTCGGAGGCAGTGAATTATGGGCTACGAAAGACGGCGTGTTCGGAAACACAGAAATTGAAGCCACTGATTTTCTTGAAATCATCGACCAGCGAGATTATGATGGTGATGGACTGGAGGAAGCCTTTGTACGCCAGTCAACGGGTGGCAGCGGACATCTGCCCGAAGTCATCGTCTATTACGACAATGAAACGAACACATTCCGCAAAGTGGAGTTCAATAACATTGGAGTGTTCTTAAATGACTCCATTGAAGAATGGAACGGCAAATGGTCTTTCTATGGTGGCGACGATGCCCACTACGAGCGCTTTATCTTTGAAAAAGGAAGAATCGTGAAGGTTGAGAATTACACAAAGCCCCAGCCAGAGGGAGCAGAGGCTCTTTTAACAATATCACCGAATACATTGTTTACTCCTGATGAGCAGGAAAAGAGTTATGAGACAGATATGAAGAAATCGGTGAGTTACGACCTTGACGGCGATGGTAGAAATGAAATAATCGAATGTATGTATCAGCATGGTATCAACTGGGGCGACCCCGAAATGGATTACAAACCCACGATGCACATTTCTATTCGTTGGAGTAATGGTGCAATGATGGACTTGACGGGTGATGACTATTGGCTTGAATTGAAAGTGCTTTCATCAAAGACCAATGGTGTTTATGATTTAGCCAATGGTTTGCGTGGTGTGACATACAGATGGGATGGTAAACAATATAAAAAACAATAAATATGAAAAAAATAGTTCTTATTTGTGGTATTACTGCCATGATGTCGCAGAATGTCGCTGCACAAGAGAAGAATTATCGTGACGAATACATCCTCGTGACGGAAGAGTACGAAGTTGGTGATACGATAGAAGCAAAGAGAAAGGCCGAGGAACAGGCGAGAATAGAAAACGAACAGATTATGGAGGCTAATGCTTTCCGCTTGGGTATTGTTAATGTCATTGACAGCCTGATAAACAATAAGGTCAAAAAGGTGAAAGATGAGAGGTCTTTGCAGATTGTAAAGGATGCGTATGATTATAAGAAGTGGCGTTTTGTAAGTAGAGAGGAAGAGGATGCTGCTAAAACTGGTAAACTAGTAGGTCGGGCATATAATATGCTCAGCGAATACAAGAAGCATCAACAAGAGGAATACGCAAAATATACCGAAAGGAAAGTAACATATAGTTGGAAGGACTATTTGACACTCCACAAAGAAACAAGAACGGTGAAGAAAAAGAATCCCAATTATCGAGAGGGCTACACTGATGCAGATGCAGAGTGGCAGTGGTTAGAGGACTTGAATGCTTACAATTTTGAGAGTCGCTTGAAGCATATCGTCACATCATTCCCGAAAGAGGAGAACTACTATACAAGCGACAAACACCCGGATTACAAGATATATGATGACGATTGGAAACAATGGTACGCCTGCGACCAAGACGGGAAGTTGGTGGGAGTCGGTTATTATGGCCCGTTTGTTAGCGAGAAAGAGCTAACGCAGGCTGCAATGTTATACGACTACGAGCACAATGCATATAATATTAAAGGTGAGAACCAAGCCGTTTATCGATGGGCACGCTACTTGATTGAAAGTGGCAATTATAACATAGATGCTGACGAATATATCGAGATGTTGACCATAGGCATGAACAAATTGGGAGCGAATTTGGAAATGGCATACAAAGCCAAACGAATAACCCAGACCGCATACAATGGTTATATGGCAGAAATCAGACCTGCAAAAGCAAGATTAAGAAAGAAAATCGAAGACTTAAAAAAATCGAAGCCATCAAGAGCCGACCAAGACAGAGCAAGGAAATACGTGCAACAATTAAAAAGCGACAATGAAAACAGTATCTCCTATAATATCCGCGAACGTCAAAACGGAACTCAGTTCTTGCTTGTAAACGAAGATAGAAGTTTCCAAGCATTGCTCTCATACACGATTGATGGCGAGAAGAAATTGAAAGCAGAATACAAAGTGTTGGAAAAGAAGTGAAACAACATCGGGAGGCCGCCGCTGAATCGCCAGCATCGGCCTCCCGAATATCTTTCCCGTCTGTATCTTTATTCTCTATGCGGCCATTCCCCTCTCGTAGAGGTATCGCGGCGCGAAACCTATCTCATCGTTCCAGTCGACGGTGAAGGGGTCGAGGCGGAACGACTTGAAGTAGTCGAGGTCCTGGAGCTTGCGGCAGATGCCCATCTGCATCAGCAGTATGTAGATATTATACCGGCACTCCCGTCCGCATCACGTCGTCGTAGAGGGGAGACCAGCGGTCTTCGGCCATGAGGACTGGTTCGATAAGGAAACTGACCTCGTCGACATCATGCCAGAGCTTCTTGGAAATCTCGAACTTGCGGTCACCGTATGTCGGCACAATGACAGCCACGTCAATGTCGCTGTCGGGATTGGCGTAGCCCTTCGAGTAGGAACCGAACATCATCACCTTCGGCTCAACGTCGAAGCGGGGACTTATGACTCGCTTGTATCGGCGGACGAGTTCGAGGACCTCGTCTCGGGTAAGTGTTCTTTTATCCATTGCTGCATCTGTTTTGTTTCGTCAATAATCTGTCGGCAGGCCTGCGGGGTGAGTGTGCGGGCGAGTTCCTCCTTGTCGTAGTCGGCTATGTCGAGCCAGTAAGTGGTTTTGTCTGTTGCCATATTCGCTGTCATTTTTTATCGACTACGGGGCAAAGATACGAAAAAAAGTGAAAAGTGAAAAGTGAAAAGTGAAAAATTTGCTACCGCCATCTGTTTTTTAATGTTTAATGTTTAATGTTTAATGTTTTTTTTTCGTACCTTTGCATCATGATTGACAGAGCGACAGTTGATAAAATCATGGAGGCCACGGATATTGTTGACGTGGTGGGCGAGTTCGTGAATCTGCGTAAGGCGGGCGTGAACTACAAGGGACTGTGTCCTTTCCATGATGACAAGACGCCGTCGTTCATGGTCTCGCCAGCGCGTCAGATATGCAAGTGCTTTGCCTGTGGCGAGGGCGGCAATGCCGTCAACTTCCTGATGAAGCACGAGCAGATTACCTATCCAGAGGCGTTGCGCTGGCTGGCAAAGAAATACAATATCGAGATACAGGAACGCGAACTGACGGACGACGAGAAACGCGAGCAAAGTGACCGCGAGTCGATGTTCGTGGTCAACGAGTGGGCCTGTCAGTATTTCCATGAAATCCTCAAAAACGATGTTGATGGTATTGCTGTTGGTAAGCAGTATTTCCGTAGTCGTGGCATTCGCGATGACATCATAGAGAAGTTCCGGCTGGGTTTTGCACTCACGAAGCGTGATGCGATGTGCAATGAAGCGAAGCGCAAAGGCTATCAAGATGAATTCCTTGTGAAGACAGGATTAGCCATACAGAACGAGCGTGGCATCTATGACCGTTTTGCTGGTCGTGCCATGTTCCCCTGGTTGAACGTCAGTGGCAAGGTGGTAGCCTTTGGCGGTCGTAAGCTCGATGCAGCCACGAAGGGTGTGCAGCAGAAGTATGTCAACTCGCCTGACTCGGAAATCTATCACAAGGACCACGAACTCTACGGCATCTATCAGGCCAAGAAAGCTATCGTCAAAGAGGACTGCGTCTATATGGTCGAGGGTTATACCGACGTGATTGCCATGCACCAGTGTGGTTTGGAGAACGTGGTGGCCAACTCGGGTACGGCGTTGTCGAACCATCAGATTCGGCTGCTGCATCGTTTCACACAAAATATCGTGTTGCTGTACGATGGCGACGAGGCTGGTATCCATGCGGCCATGCGTGGAACGGACATGCTGCTGGCCGAGGGCATGAATATCAAGGTACTGGTGCTGCCTGACGGCGACGATCCCGACTCGTTTAGCAAGAAACATACCGCCGATGAGTTCAAGGCATATATAGAACAACACCAGACGGACTTCATCCAGTTTAAGACCGACCTGCTGCTGAAAGGCGTGACTGATCCGCAGAAACGTTCGGAAGCTGTCAGTAGTATCCTGAAAAGCGTATCAGTGATTCCTGACAAGTTGAAGCGCGATACCTATCTCTCTGAATGTTCCCATCGCTTCAATGTCAATGAGCAGGCATTGGTGACCACTGTCAATACCTATATCCAACGCGATAAGGAAGAAAAACAGAAGGAACGCGAGCGTAACGAAGCAGGAATGTCTGAGTCGCAGGAACAGCAGGAAGAACTGATAGTACCTATCGGTCTGCATACGGCACAAGAGCAGACCACCGAGGTGGAGCGCCTGTTGATTCAGAACATTATCCGTCATGGTGACGAGATTATCTATGAAGGTGTTGAGACCGACGATGGACAGACCATCAATCTGAATGTGGCACAGTACGTCGATTACGACTTAGGTGCCGACGGCCTTCAATTCAGCAATCCACTATTTAATCGCATTCTACAAGAGGCTGTGGAACACTCGGGCGATGCGGGCTTTAAGGCCGACCTCTATTTTATGCAGCATCCTGACCCGCAAGTGAGTCAGTTGGCAGCCAGTTTAGGTATAGACCGCCATCAGCTGAGCCGTAGCTTTCAGGTAAATAGCAATAGCAATTTGCTGCGCCAGCGTATCGAACACCTGATTCTGGATTTCCGCATGGACATCGTCAGCCAGCATCTGAAGGAGTTGCAGCGCAAAATGAAGGAAGTCGGATCGGACATGACGCAGGTGAAAGAACTGATGGAAGACTACAAACAGACGCAGGAGCTGCGTAATGCCTTGGCCCGACAACGAGGCTCCGATGTCATCGTGTAAAAAGGTAATCATAATTACTAATTTCTAATTCCTAATTCCTAATTAATAATAGATGGGAGGACTGCTTTACATAGGTTATGCGTTGATGGTGATAGTTGCGTTAGCAGCCATTATCCATGTACTGATGGACAACCGTCAGCCTGCCAAGACGATGGCATGGGTGTTGGTCATCGGCTTCATACCTGTTATTGGCGTGGTGTTCTACCTGTTTTTTGGCATTAATCATCGTAAGGAACGTATCATCAGTCAAGGACAGATGGACGAGCTGACCAAGCGCTCGATGCTGAGTTTCGTAGGCCAGCATAATTTCCGCGTGCCTGAACGTCAGAAACCTTTGGTGGACCTCTTTGTCAATCAGAATCTGGCCCTGCCCTTCAAGGATAATCGGATTGACATCATGACGGACGGCTACGCTTTCTTCCCAGAACTGCTGAAAGATATTGCTGAAGCCACCCATCATATTCATATTAATATATATATCTTCGAGGATGACGCGTTAGGCCGTCTGGTTGCCGATGCCCTCATGACGAAAGCCCGTCAGGGTGTCAAGGTACGTCTTATCTACGATGATGTAGGTTGTTGGCGTGTGGGCAACCGCTTCTTCGAACAGATGCGTGAGGCGGGTGTAGAGGTAGTACCGTTCCTGCCTGTCCATTTCCCGTCGTTTACCAGCAAGGTCAACTACCGTAACCACCGCAAAATCATTGTCATTGACGGTAGGATAGGTTATATCGGTGGCATGAATATAGCACGTCGTTATGTGTCTGACAAATGGCGCGACACGATGTTGCGTGTACAGGGCGGAGTGGTATATGCCCTGCAGCGTGCCTTCTTGGTCGACTGGTATTTCGTCGACCATACGCTGATAACCGATCGTATCTATTATCCGCCTGTCAGTGAGGAACTGACTGCCAAAAATCATCAGCTGGTGGCCCAAGTGGTAACCAGCGGACCTATAGCACGCTATCCTGAAATCATGCAGGGCTTTGTCCGTATTATTCTGGCTGCCCGTCGATATATCTATATAGAAACGCCTTATTTCCTGCCCAACGAACCCATTCTCTTTGCTCTGAAGACGGCAGCACTGGCTGGTGTTGATGTGCGTTTGATGTGTCCGTTATATTCTGATGCGCGTTTCCTGGATTGGGCGTCGCGTTCATATCTGCGAGAAATCCATGAAGCAGGCGCTAAGATTTACCTCTACGAACCAGGTTTCTTGCATTCAAAGTTGTTGATTTCCGACGATTCGTTGGTATCGTGTGGCTCTACGAATGTTGATTTCCGTTCGTTGGAGAACAACTTTGAGGCTAACGTGTTTGTCTATGACGAGGGTACGGCCCTTCGCCTCAAGAAGATATTCCTTGACGACCAGTCACAAGCCGTATTGCTGAGCGATGTGCCCAACCGGCTTCATCCGAAGTTCTATGCACGATTGTGGGAGAGTTTTACTCGCCTGGTTTCTCCTCTGTTGTAAAAATACTGAAGTTCACGCTACCATACTGACGGTGCTCCTTGAAGTGGGGGTGCCCGCTGAAGTCGTGGTCTTTACCATGCTCAAGAACAAAGATACCTTCTGCCTTCAACAGTTGTTTCTCAAAGATGATGTCGGGTAGGGTAGCCAATTCTTTCAGAGCGTAGGGTGGGTCGGCAAATATCAGGTCATACTGCTGCTTGCAGGACTTGAGGAAACGGAAAGCCTCTCCCCTGACCCCTCTCCAAGTAGAGAGGGGAACTGTCCCCTTTCTTTCTCTTGCGTATTGGCCCCCCTCTCTACTTGGAGAGGGGTCAGGGGAGAGGCTGTTTATGCATTCCCTGATAAATCTGAAATGGTCGCGATCCAGTTCAACGCTGACAACCTGACTGCATCCGCGCGACACCAATTCAAGTGAGATACTGCCTGTTCCAGAAAATAAGTCAAGGGCTGTGGCCCCGTCAAAATCGACATACTGCACCAATACGTTGAAGATGTTTTCCTTGGCAAAGTCTGTCGTAGGCCGTGCCTTGAACGAGCGCGGTATTTCAAAATGCCTCCCCTTATATTTTCCGGTAATTATCCTCATTCTCTCAATGTCTCATTTTCTCATTTTCTCAATTTCTCAATGTCTAAATCTCTCAATCTCCCAATCACCTTCCCTTCACGTAAAGCGTCATGAGGTCGTACGGCATACCTGCAATCTGCGTGACAGGTGCACGGTTGAATTCGCCTGAAGGATTAATGAAGAAGACACGCTTGATGAACTGGCGTGCTTCATTGGTCAGAGCTTCCTCGTCAGGAAGGTCGCCTACCAGATGCAGTTCGTCATGCTCTGGTTCCAGGCCTAACTGTTTCCAGACGCTCAGCAGATAATACAAGGCATTGCTGCTGTTGTTTACTGTATATGTGTTGCAGAACTTGAAACGGTTCTTGGCAAAACTGAATACCTCCATACAGCGGTCATGAAAGTAACCGTAAAGTTTTTGATGGGTACCCGTGTAACTGCGTTGGTGCAGGTGGTGCCATACAGGAACCATTGCAGCAATGATGCTGGGCTGACTCATGCGGTCATTGATAACTGCTAACAGGTCTTTGTCAATACTGAACAAAACCACGCTGTTCAGGTCGGGCAACACGCTATGCAGGACGATTTGCTGTGCCTTCTTCGTATAGGCATGAAAGTACAACTCGACTTTCTCCTCTTCACGAAACAGATCAGTAGGCACCATCAGCACGGGCGAGTCTACCATGATCAGCGTACGCAGGTAGGAATCTGTCAGGATGTCGTTGGTACGCAGTGCCTCACGCAGGTTGGCAGCCATCGTAATGCTGCTATTGATGGGGTATTGTTCAAATACCACCTGAGACTGATTGTCGGTGGTAGTAAACATCAGACTGCCTTTACCAACTCTTAACACCAGTCTGCGCAGCGTATTGGTCTGTTCGTTTGTTGCCATGCCTTCTTAACTTATGATACTTAACACACACAGCACGGCCAGTGCTAATGCTGCGAGTGCCAGGATAATATTTGTAATACGTATTCTCGTCATGAAGAGATACTCTCGTGTTATTTCAGCAAAAGCTCCACAGGACAGTGGTCTGAACCAAGGATGTCGGTGTGAATCTTGGCATCAGCAATCTGAGGAAGCAGACGCTGAGAAGTCACGAAATAGTCGATACGCCATCCCGCATTTTTCTGACGGGCTTGGAATCGGTACGACCACCATGAATAGGTCACCTGCTCAGGATAGAGCGTGCGGAACGAATCGATAAAGCCACTATTCAATAACGTGGTGAACTGTTCGCGCTCCTGATCGGTAAAACCGGCATTCATGCGGTTGGTCTTGGGATTCTTCAAATCTATCTCCTCGTGGGCCACATTCAAGTCACCACAAAGGATGACGGGCTTGTGTTGGTCTAACGACAGCAGATATGCACGGAAGTCGTCTTCCCACTGCATGCGGTAGTCGAGGCGCTTCAAACCGTCCTGCGAGTTAGGCGTATAGCAGGTGACGAGGTAGAAGTCGGGCATTTCCAATGTGATAACGCGACCTTCGTGGTCGTGCTCGTCAATGCCGATACCATAGGTGACACTCAGTGGCTCGTGCTTGCTGAAGATGGCTGTTCCGGAATAGCCTTTCTTGTCGGCATAGTTCCAGTACGACCGATAGCCATCAAACTGCAGATCGAGTTGACCAGCTTGCATCTTGGTCTCTTGCAGACAAAAGAAATCAGCGTCCATCTCCTTAAAGATGTCGCTGAATCCTTTTCCTTCGCAGGCACGAAGCCCGTTAACGTTCCATGAAATAAACTTCATGATAAATTAGAATTTTGCCATTTTGATGGCTACAACGGCGCATTCGTCGCCCTTGTTGCCCAATCGGCCTCCAGCACGGTCTTGTGCCTGTTGGAGGTTTTCGGTAGTCAGCAGTCCGAATACGACGGGAATACTGCTGGTAGCATTCAGACGAGCGATACCCGCTGTCACACCTTGACAGATGTAATCGAAATGGGGCGTCTCGCCACGAATCACCGAGCCAAGAATAATCACGGCATCATAACCGTCATTTAGAGTCATTTGATGGGCACCGTAGATAAGCTCGAAAGAGCCAGGTACCGTCTTAACATGGATGTTCTCTGGCAGCGCACCATGCTTCTCCAATGTTGATGTACAACCTTCGAGCAGTGCCCCAGTAATCTCTGGGTTCCACTCAGCCACCACAATGCCGAATATCATGTTCGATGCATCGGGGACCTGCTCGACGTTGTATTCCGAAAGATTCTTGGTTGCCATTATTTTACTGATGCACGCTCAATGTATGCGTCAATAGTCTGATACTGCATAGAGTTGAAGTACTTCTCCTTAACCTCCTGATACAGTTT
>CAMHTW010000003.1 GCA_946188165.1 uncultured Prevotella sp. | reverse complement strand
CCCGCAAGAATGTTTGGACAGTAGCCAAGAACACTTGGGAGAAGGGTCTTACCTATGCTTATCGCGATCGTAAGAACAAGAAGCGCACATTCCGTGCCCTGTGGATTCAGCGTATCAACGCTGCCGCTCGTCAGGAGGGTCTGAGCTATTCAGCACTCATGGGCAAGTTGGCCAAGGCTGGTATCGAGATCAACCGTAAGGTGCTCGCCGACCTCGCTTTGAACAATCCCGAGGCTTTCAAGGCTATTGTTGCCAAGGTAAAGTAAGCCTTGCGCTTGGATAAGCATGAAAATAAAAAGGGCTGCAATCCTAATGGGTTGTAGCTCTTTTTTTGCTTTTGTACAACCTGTTGCTGCACAGAAGCTTGTGGTGGGCGACACCAATCTCTCAATTTCTCATTCTCTCCTCAAATAATTGGGATAGTTTTTTAATAATTTCGGAATTAAATCCAAATTTCTATTAATATTTTTGGATTTCTATTGGATTTTCTTTAAATTTGCACCCAAAAAGAATTCAGAACATGATACATCGTATATTAGAAGAGCAGATTACCTCAATATTGGGGAGCGGCAAGGCCATTATCATTATGGGAGCTCGACAGGTAGGCAAGTCTACCTTGTTAGAAAGTATATTTCGAAATAGAGAAGAAACGCTATGGATGACAGGTGACGATTTGGATATCCAGGAAATGTTCAGTCAAATGACATCCACACGACTCAAAGCTCTATTGGGTAGTTCAAAAACTCTTATTATTGATGAAGCTCAACGAATTCCTGATGTCGGACTACGTTTGAAGCTAATTACCGATCACATGAAGGACATACAAGTAATTGCTACAGGCAGCAGTTCTTTTGAGCTGGCTTCAAAGGTCAATGAGTCACTTGTGGGTCGTAAGAGAGAATTCCGAATGTTTCCAGTGTCATTCAGCGAGATGGTCTCACACACCAATCTTCTCGAAGAACTCCGTCTTATTCCCCATCGGATGGTGTACGGCTACTATCCAGAAGTAGTCTCTAATCCAGGTAACGAGAGTGTTGTCTTGAAAGAGCTTTCCGACAGTTTCCTTTATAAAGACATTCTTTCTCTTGAAAATATCAATAAGCCCGACAAGATAGTTCGTCTTTTAAAAGCCCTTGCCTTCCAAATAGGCAGTCAAGTCAGTTACAATGAGGTCGGTCAACTGGTTGGGTTAGACTCCAAGACTGTTGAGCGTTATGTTGACATTTTGGAAAAGTCATACATCATTTTTCGTTTGGGAAGTTTCTCTCGCAATCTGCGTAACGAGCTGAAAGCCAGTCGCAAGATTTATTTTTGGGACCTCGGCATTCGCAATCTTCTCATTGGTAATCTTGCACAAGTTGAGAATCGTGCAGATACAGGTTCTTTATGGGAGAACTTTGTCATAGTCGAACGCCTTAAGCGGAATTTTTATCGTGGCAGCATTGCCCAGTATTGGTTTTGGCGTACCCAGCAACAGAAGGAAATTGATTATCTTGAAGAAGAAAACGGCTTGTTACATGCCTATGAATTCAAGTGGAGCGACAAAAAAGGCAGCATTCGTGTTCCGGAATCATTTGCAAAGACATATCCCGATGCTACCTTTCATGTCATAACTCCTAAGACCGTCGATGAGTTTCTTCTATAGATAGTCCTCATCTCTCACTTCTCACTCTCTCCCCTCGTCCCGCAAGATTCATCCGCAAGGCATTAAACACTCAAGCCGTGTCCCGGCTTACCAAGACCTGCGAAGGTTTGCGGTCTCTGCAAACCTGAGTTTTTCCCCTCGCCTGAGGAGAGGGGATACAGGGAGAGGTGGAGCCCCTCTTGGCTAAGAGGGGACGGGGGAGTTCGAAAAATACCTTCTTTGTTTCTTTCTTCGAAGAAAGATATATTGGGGTTTTAGGGGGCTCCCCCTATATCCATGCGCACACCGAAATCGATGTCAAAGAAGCCATTGCTACCAGCTGCTACATCTCTACCCGTAGAGCTATATCCCATGCCTTCGCTGGTGGACACCTGATATCCCATGGCGCCAAACAAGCTCCATTTCTCGTTCAGTAGGAACGTCTCCTCAATTCCCGCACCACCCAGAGGCGATGCCGAGCTCTCCACAAACTGAGTGATGATACCCATTCTCAGGTATGCTGATGTATGCCATTTCCTGTCGGGGTTATACCCGGCAAAGGTATTCGTCAGGTTCAGTATAGCGTCCAGTGCCCCTGTTGCCAATCCCCCTTTCTTGTAGTTCCGTTTCGGGTCATTCGTAGGTGGCAGCCACTCCACGCCATTGTTTGGAATCAGTCCATTGTCCCATTGCACCCTGGCTCTTAATGCGAATTCCGGGGTAAACCATTTACCGATGGCGCCATTCAGTCCAAACGTCATTCCCTTGGGAATCACCTTCGAGAAATTACATCCGTACGGATTCATCAGACTCATATCCAGTCCCGCCTGTACGAACCAGTTATCCCATATAGAGCTTGTAAAGCCCTTCGTGTTGAATTCTTCATCCTTGTCCTTTTTGCCAAGCTCAAGTTGTGCGCCAATGTCAATCGCCAGATAGCCGTTGCTATTCGAGCCCGTTCCCGTGGCCTTCGTCCTATCCGACCCAACGAACCCGCTACCCGTCATGGTATAGGCGATGTCCCCATACACGCTCCATCGGTCATTCAGCCTGTAGGTGTTCAGTATGCCGAAGCCGGCAGCCAACGCCCCTTTCTTGACGCCGAAGTTATAGTTCACGCTGATTCTCGGATACACGCTTGCGTTCCATTTCCTGTCAGGGCGGTACGTCCCCAGAAGGTTGTGTATGTTCAGCAGCACATCCCCGTAAACAGCTATATATCCGCCTTTGTCGCGATTGACGCCCGGTTCATAGAAGGGCGCCAGCCAGTTGGCATGGTCATTCTCCAGCAGCGGCAGCTTGTTCTCCCAGTTCAGTTTCCCTCGCATACCGACCTGTGGACTGAACCACTTACCTGCCGCCACGTCGATGCCGAATGACTTACCGTTCGGGAACACCTTCGAGAAGTCATAGCCATACGGATTCTGCAGTGTCATGTCCAGTCCCATCTGGACGAACCAGTTGTCCCAGAACGTCCCCGTCCTCACCTCCTGAGCCTGCAGGCTGCCCATCAGCAGCAAGACCACAGCAGCGGCCACCATTCTTTTTATGTCTGTCATCTCAGTATGCGTTTTTGTCATGGACGAAGAAAGTCTTGAATGTCAGCCAGATGATACGGATGTCCAGCCATACAGTCCAGTTCTCTATATACCAGATGTCCCGTTGTACGCGTCCCTCCATCTGCCACAGTTCCTTCGTCTCACCGCGGAATCCCGTCACCTGTGCCCAGCCCGTAATGCCCGGCTTCACAAAGTGTCTTACCATGTATTTGTCTATCAGTTCAGAGTACATCTCCGTATGGGCCAGCATGTGTGGTCGTGGTCCGACAATGCTCATGTTGCCCATCAGCACATTCCAGAACTGCGGCAGTTCGTCGATGTTCGCTTTTCGCATGAAGTTGCCGAATGGATATTTTCTCGGGTCGTCCTTCGTGGCCTGTATCTTATCTGCATCCTTGTTCACGTGCATCGATCTAAATTTCACCATCTTGAAGTTCTTGCCGTCCAGTCCCGTCCGCTCCTGTCTGAAGAACAACGGTCCTGGGCTCTGAATCTTGATGATGACATACACGAACGGGAAGATGATGGCTGTTGGAATCAGGAACACTATCGACAGTGCGATGTCCATGCACCGCTTCACCATTTTGTTCATCGGATTCTGCAGTGGACTCTCGTGCGTGGTGAACACCTCAATGTCGTTGATATATTCACGCTGGAATTTCAGGCCGATGCTCTCTACCGATACTGGTACATAGAAGAACTGTGTCACCTGTCTGTCGCACTCCCTCGACAGCAGCCTGATGGTATCCCTTTCCTTCCTTGATAGGCATACATACAGCTCGTCGCCAAATTCTACCTGTTCCCCCTTCTTGATGGCCTCCCGCAGTTCGTCGGCCTTCCACACTTTTCCGATTCTATATCCCGTCGTCGGATCGTTTATCAGCAAATCCCGAATCTTCTGTAGTTCCGCGTCGTCGCCTACCATTGTCACGGACCTTGAGTTCAGTCCCATCCGTCGCACCAGCTTGATGATGTTTCGCGATATCAGTCGCGATATCAGCAGAAGTACGAAGAATACCGTGCCTATTATCAAGACTAATTCTCCAGTCGACATCCAGTACATCACGTGTCTCATCATGGCGTATGCCAACAGCGCCTGCACACCCGTCAATAACATGAGCCTCCTCAGCACCTCGCCGGCCGTTGCAAATCGCTCATGAATCCTTGCATGGAATTTCCATTCACTGATCAAGAGAGCTATGTTATTGACTATAAAGAACTGACGGTTGCTGACCTGCAGTTCCTCGAAATAGCGCATATACACCAATAGTATTGCGTTCAGCAGCACAAAGTCGCTGGCCATCACCAGCCACATGATCAGTCTGTTTGTTTGGTTATTATTATGTCTCATACTATCTTATTTTTTGTTTCGTTTCAATAAATTGCGGTATTTCCCATACCATCTTGACGGTTATAGCAAGGTGGTCATCATCGATATTTTCATCAAAAATCCGTTAAAGCTATTAAATTTGTGTTAACGCTGTAACCCCAAATGATTCAATTGCAACGTGTACGCTGCAAGCATTTATTTTGAATTGAGTACCTTTGGTGTACTATTTACATTTTAATATTTTAATTATGATAACAGAATCAGACATTGAAGCGTTATTTGCCGAGACGGTACTCGGCATCATCAGGAATCCAGATCACAACACCAACGTCAACACGTTTTGTAGTGAATATCACATCGACAGAAACAAGCTGACCTCCAAACAGGTGTTCAGCATGAACAACCGGACCTTGTTCCGGCTCATGTTGGGTATAGCACAGTTAGCCTCACTAAAGGAATACCTGATCATGTGCTATCGTTTTGCTAAATTAACCTACCATGTCGCCAATCGTGAAGACGGCTCACCCGAAGCCATCATCCGCGCCCATGCAGGGTCACCTATCAAACGGAAACATCAACGTAAACAGAATAAGTCATGAAACCTTACGACATCAAACCCGAAACGATGACTGACGCGACGATTCAAGAATTTACCCAGGCTGGTAGTCGGCCTGGGCTTAGCCCAGAACTGTTAGAGTTAGAGAAGACGCGTATCACATCTACGAAGGAACTGAAGCCGATGGAGTTTCTATTCTCGATGTTCGATGAGCCTTGTTTTCCGCGGCGCGAGCTGGTGGGCTTCACCGGTAGGGCCAAGAGCGGCAAGACGTATGTCATGTCCATGCTGATGGTTTGTAGTGTCGCAAAGGAGTTGATGACTTTCAAGCACACCCCTCAGCCATCAAACTTCAGCCTTCAGCCATCAGACATCACCCCCTACAAGGTGCTCTGGTATGACACCGAGCAGAGCGACAACTCCACGCAGGACATCCTGAAAAACCGCATCATCCCGCTCTTCTGTAAGACGGTGGGCAACGGCGAGGCGTTCCCGGAAGAAATGTTCGACATTTTCAATGTCCGTAATATTGACCGCGACAGACGCGAGTCCTATCTCGTATCGGCTATCGAGCACTACAAGCCCGACTTGGTGATCATCGACGGCCTACGCGACCTCGTAGGCGACATTAACGACGGTACAGTGGCCCAGGACCTTATAGAGAAGCTGATGCGCACCGCCCAGGACAACGACTGCTGCATCGTATGCGTACTGCACCAGAACAAGAGTGGCGAGAGTCGCGACCCGCGCGGATGGCTCGGCACGGAACTGCTGAACAAGGCCTTTGACGTGTTTGCCACCGAGAAGCTCATGCCCCAACGCATTTTTAAGCTCGAACAGCTGTACACCCGTAAGTACGACATAGAACAATGTCTGTATTTTTCAGTTGACGATGACGGGCTGCCTTGCATAGCCAAGGCGCCTGCCACGAGCTACCTCTCAGCCCAGGGCAACAACGCTCATGACGAGCGGGGCTCACTGAACAACGACTACGTGATTCATCATATCGACGGGTCGTGGGAGATGGACGTGGTAAAACTCTTTACCGATGCCTTCCAAGGCCACGACACGCTGACCGGCGAGGCCCTGCGCTATGCTGTGATGACCATCGGTCATATAGCCACACGACGACTGTATAACAACTGTCTGGACAAGGCCATGAAATTGGATCTGATGACTAAATCGAAGGACGACAGACGACGTATCGAATATCGGTTGAAAACGACGTAGCCTACCCTCTTTTGAGGCCTCCCCCAAAGATTGGAGTACTCCTCCTTACAGGAGTACGTAAATCTTCGGGGGGCGAGGCCTCTCTGTACGGTCCCAAAAAATGATGACAATGACACTTAAAGAATTGTTTCCAATCGTGAAAGTTCCACGAAAGCCCAGCCGTGAGTGGTGGTCGCAACGCCTGTCGGCTCAGAGCAGTTTCTGTAGGGCGGTGATGGGGTGCGGCATACTGACGCATCGGCAAATGGTACATGCTGCACTGCGCTACCGCCTGGGCCGGTCGAAAGACGATGCCGTTATCTACTGGCAGATAGACCTGTTGGGCACTACGCACGACGGTAAGCTGATGTGGTATGGTCCCGACTGTCACCGGCTAAAGAACCGGAACGCCACATGGGTGATGTTTCTGATGAAAAAGCATTTGGGCATCCCTCAGAATACGTTTCAACCTCATCATGTGTTCTTCGGTTTGCACCTGTTAAGGCATGTCAAGCCTCAGGACTCCTGTCAGGTGTGTATCGTAGAAGCCGAGAAAACGGCTGTTATCATGAGCGAGCTCTGTCCGCAGCATGTCTGGTTAGCGGCCGGTGGCCTGTATGAGTTGCAGGACGAGAAGTTTTTTGTCCTCCGGCACTACAGGGTTGTCTTGTTTCCCGACACCGACCCCGACATGAGGGCCTACACCCTGTGGTATGAAACAGCCCAACGGCTGTCAGCCTCGTTTCTCTGGCCCAAGGACAATCCCATCCACGTTTCCGATTTCTTAGAACGCAAAGCCACGCCAGAGCAGAAGAGCCGGAAAATCGACATCGTGGACTATCTCCTTGAACGCTAACTGCTTTTCAAATGCAATCCAGTTTGCGTGCAATTGAACGCTAAGTACTTTTCAAAATCAATAATCATATCGTATGAAAGCTATTTCCAAACAACAGATGGCCGATAAGGCCGGTGTGAGTCTAAACACATTCAGACGGTGGTGTCAGCCATTCCAGGCAGACCTTGAGGCCATGGGAGTTAATCCCAACGCCCGGCTGCTGTCGCCAGCGGCGGCTAAGTTCATCGCCGAGAAGTTATGTATCGACTTATAACACTTTTTAGCGCCCTATCTCCCGTAACTCACCATATCTCACCATCGCCCCATCAAAATGTAGTACCTTTGCATTCAGAAACGGGAACGTCAACGTCAACGGGAACGTCAACGTCAACGAGAATGTTTAATATTTAATGTTTAATCTTTAATTTAACTTATGGCAATCAAAGTAAAAGCAACGGAACGCCAACTCAAGGTTGGCAAGGACGCAGGCCAGTATCGCTACATGATGCAGGCCGAGATTTACAACACACTTTCTGCCCAGAAAGTCATCAGTGAGGCTGCCGTACGCAGCGGAATCCCCGAGGGTGCACTCAGTGCCGCATGGGATGCCATCGGTCAGGTCGTCAAGGTGTGGGCCACTGAAGGCCACTCTATCGCCATTCCCGGTCTGGGGCGTATGCGCTTCGGTGTCAGGGCCACGTCGGTAGAGGATGTCAACAAGGTCAGCAACGGTCTGATAACCATGCGCCGCGTCATCTTCTCGCCAAGTACGGAGATCAAGGACGAGCTCAAGAGCACCTCGGTCAACATCACCTGCTACGACCGCGACGGCAAGATTGTGAAGCGCGTCACGTCCAACGACCCTGGTAACGTCGAGGATCCTGAACAGCCCACACCGTCAGGTGGCGGTGACACGCCAAGCGGTGGTGGCAACACCCCATCGTCAGGCGATGAAGACGACCCCAACGAGAACTGATGTCTGAAGGCTGAGGGCTGATGTCTGAAGGCTGAGGGCTGATGCAAGATGTGTCCGGGGCAAAGCGATTCCAAACTCTGTGAGAACACTGAACTAATTATCAATTCTCAATTATCAATTGTCAATTGGAATGAACGCAGCTTGCGCACTTGCATCTCCCTCTTTCATTCATCCGTTACATTCTCTGACCAAGGTGCAGAGTGTGGCGTTCTCTCTTTGAGAGTGTGGCGTTGCAATGCAATCGTGTTCGTTATCTTATTCGTTTAATTAGTGTAATTCGTGTTCTTTAAAAAATGAAATTCAAAAACATTCCCTGGAAACCAGTATTCAAATTTCTATCCATGGTCTTTGCCACACTGGCAGGCTCGGCAATCGTCTCAAGTTGTGTCGGTAAAATCTTGTAGTATGTTAAAGCCATTAAGACCTGAGAATGTCACGTATCTCGTGGTTCACTGTTCTGGTACCCGCTGCGACCGAGCGTTCACGGTCAATGGCCTTATCGCTACAGGCAATGAGCGCTTCGGGCAGCCCTCCTACCACTATTATGTGCGCCGTAATGGCGAAATCGTCCCTATCCTCCCTGAGGATGTGCAGGGCGTCCATGCCACAGGCTACAACCGCCGTTCTATCGCTGTCTGTTACGAGGGAGGTTACGATATCCACGGTGAAAAAGCCGACACCCGTACCCCCGAGCAGAAAGCCTCGCTCTATCAACTGCTGAAGAGCCTGCGTCAGGATTATCCCCAGGCCCGCATCGTAGGGCACTGCGAGCTGCCTGGTGTCAACAAGCCCTGTCCCTGCTTCACCGCCAGCACGGAATATGCCGACCTCCAGCCCTAATCTCTCTTCCCTTCCCCAGCTCCCATCACCCCCCGAGCTGGGGATTGTTTAAAAGGTGCAAGATTATCAGGTTATTGAACCTTTTACTATATGAGAGACCCTGATAAGAACTTGCCCCGTACATAACGATTATTTATATAGTGTCTCGCGACAGTTTTCTGTCTCGCAGAAATCGCAGAAATCGCAGAAATCGCAGAAAGTACAGAAATACAGATATTAACCAATACGTATCCAACCATGGAAGATACTTTTTTTGAGCTTTTCCAAGTTTAAGGCGTATTCTGGCAGATCTTCTTTCAACAACTTATTATATGCAGCATAGTATAAGTCATACAAGGTTTTAGCCATAGGCATTAAAGGTATATTAAACTGCCTAGATAAAATTACACTCACTAAATGAATGACTGCTGAATTAATAGCCTCTAACACCTTAGGATCATTTGTTTCGTAAGAAAAACGACATGAATAAAGAAATGCACAAATTAGCATTTCTACATATTCATACAAAGCTTTGTTACGGGTATTTTGATGGCTAATGCCTTCAAAATATGGGTAACGCTCAATAATAGAAATATGGTTGAAAGCATCACCAATTTCTATATTGTCTTGCACTGACGCTATCTTCAAAGCAAGATGCTCTAATTGTATATAGTTTTTAATCTCGTTTTCCAACATAATCCAAATATTTATGCTCCAGCAAATAGGCAACCATATCTCTCTGCAAGAGTGATAAACACCGCTTGATGTCTGATGTCTTATTTTTGAAGGATGATGTTATTTCTGCATTTCTTGCAGAACACGTTCTGTTTCTACTTCATTCTCAATTCACCTAACAGTGAGGTCTATCAACTGATAAATCATCTTATCTCTATTTTGAGACAGTCAGTTATAAGTACTTCTTATATCTCTTTCTGACTGCATCAGAGTTCTTGAGGCAATCTTTCAAAGAGTTAAACAATTCGTCTTTTAGTTTGCCTTTTTCCTCAACTACAGTCGCGCCAGAGAAAATTTGTTCTACAAACGCAACAGAATTATAGGTCTTTATATTCTGACCGTATATAAAAGTGTTCTTCTCAAAAAAGAAACCACTATCTGTTACTTCCTCATTTGCCATGAATGTATAAGCATTTACCATCCGTTCAGGAATCTCCAAACAGCCTGATTTTACTTCTATATCCGACGGGATATGGTCTTTTGACGTTGGTAAAGAGGCTAACAGTATCGTTTCATCTATTTCGCCTAATACAATGAAAAACTTTGGTTTCGGATCGCCTCCATCAGGAAAGATAAAGGGATTGAAGTACAAGAGATTGCCTTGTTCAAACATGGTTGGTGTTATATGCATTGGAGGCATTGTGGATAGCTAATGCCTCACGATAGTAGTCCGCAGCGCAGGGGGCCATGACTTTCGTAAAGTCGATTATGAAGCTGGAGTTGTTGCACTCGTGGTTACGGAAAGCTTCGAGCAAGCCTTTCTCCTTGGCAATCTGATACCAAAGGGTGTTCTCTTTATGGACAATATCAACTAACTCAGTAGCTGTTTTGTCACCATATAACTTCAGTACTTCGTCCATCAGACGAATCTCATTGGCAGAGAAGTCTTCGTCATCGAAGGCTGCTACAGGATGGATATACTGCGCATCTTTGCCATCATCCAGCTTCACCAACTCTGTCTTGACGTACTTTGACAGAAGCACAGCGCCATCGCTCAGGTCGATATAGATGTCCTTTGCTACAGGACCTGCCTGCCAAACCTCGTATGGAAGCCCCAGAAAAGGCTGCTGGTACTTCAGGGCTGAGCGTTCTTCCATCAGATACAACAACTTAAGCAACTTGGTCTTGCTCAAATCGCTGGTATGTTCTGCAATATAAATTGCAGCATTTCCTATCCTGCTGATGTTTTCTTCTGAATATTTGCTCATAATTAATATATTCTCGGGTGCAAATGTACGAATTAATGTTGAATGTTCCAAATTTTGGGATGGATTTTATCTTTGAATTCGATTAACCATTCACCATAAATGACCCTGAACCCTTAACCATTAACCAGTAGTTACCTGTCCCCGTGGCATCAGGGTGGGGATTACCGTTCGGCACGCATAGGGTTGTTGAGGAAATCCTCGTAGGACAGGCGGATGCCGTCTTCAAGTTCTGTCTTATAAGTCCAACCAAGCTTTGCAGCTTTCGATACATCCAGCAGTTTGCGGTATTTCCCATGCCAACTCTGTGTGTTCTCCCAACAAGCAAAGTCTGCCTGGTACAAATAATTCTAATGCCATAGCAACTTTATTAAACTATTTTTAAAAGGGGCAAGATTATCAAGTTATTGAACCTTTTACTTTATGAGAGACCCTGATAAGAGCTTGCCCCGTACATAACGATTAATTATATATTCTGCTTCTTAGCAGTTGTTTGAACTGTTCATCCTTGCTATACTTGCCGCCAGTCGTTTGTTGAATTGTCGCGTAGCCATTGCCTTTACATAGCGGCGAGGCTGTTTGGCATGGAAATAGTACCAAGCGAAGAAGTAATTCAAATTATAGTAGCGCTCGCCTTGAGCCACCACGTTCTCTATCCATGCCCGCTTCACGGCCTTATAGCCCAGTAGCTGGAATAGCATGTTGATTTCCTCTATGTCCAGATACAACATCACTAACTCCACCAGTACATCGTTGGGGATGTCCTGTATGGAGTCATTCTCATAGCTCCACAGCATGTGCTGCTGCTTCAGTCGCTCTATGAGAACGTGCTTGATGTCATGTAACTGATTCATATTATATTAACCCTTAACCATTAACCAATATATTATGGCCAGGCGTATCATGATTATTCTTTTTATTTCTCGGGTGCAAATGTACGAATTAATGTTGAATGTTCCAAATTTTGGGGCGGATTTTATCTTTGACTTCGATTAACCATTCACCCTTAACCCTGAACCATTAACCAATATATCTCATGGCTTTGCGTACTTTTTTGACCACGAATTATTCGAATTTTCCGAATTATTTTATGTAGATGACAATCATAAGATTGCTTTGCTTGAGCAAAGATTGATATTTGGAGAAACATCTTGAAAACTAATTTTCAGAAGTGTTTCTAGAAATATCAATATATCATCTACATAATGTTATTAATTTATTCGTTTTATTTGTGAGATTCGTGTTCGTTATCACTTCACAATACCTTTTTCCAGATATTCAGCCAGATTGGTGCGGACCTTCGCTGCAGCACCTTCTGCAGCCACCTTGGCTATGTCGCTCTCTACCATGATCTTCACCAACTCCTCGAAGCTCGTCTTGTTCGGATTCCAGCCTAATTTAGCCTTTGCCTTCGTAGGATCACCCCATAGATTCACTACGTCCGTAGGACGGTGGAAGTCCTGACTAACTTCAACGACGATGTCACCCATAGCGAGGGCTGATGTCTGATGGCTGATGTCAATGACCTGTCCCCGTGGCATTGACCTGTTATACCAGTAATTAATGCTGTTTTCATATCTTTTTTACTTACTTTCAGTGGTTTTACATACTTTTTATAAACGAGGATTAAGCACTCTTACTGTTGAATTTTTATCTAAATCAAAAGTTATCAATATATTACAACCTATCGTTTCGAGTACTTTTCAACGCAGTTCTTATAGGCATTATAATTACCCATATCAAACATCCTTCCCTGTAGTTGTACACCAATCATTCCATACTGTTCACGCACTTTATCAAGTGCAGAGGTCAATTCGACCTCTTTGTCCGTGTCATCAGCATTCAGTATATCTTGCTGTAATTGAGCAAACACTTCTGGGGTAATAATATACTGTCCAAATACCGACATATATTTCTTATTGCCATCCTTGCCTTTAACACCTAAGAATTCTTCCGCATACGAAGCCTTGGGTTTCTCATTCATTTGGGAAATGTCGAGGATTGTTTCGTTTTTATCCTCCCACGTTCCAGAAAGAATGCCATAATGAGATACCTCTGCTAATGGTATCGGATGAATAGACACCATCAGTTTATTATACTGCTCATATTGCTCTATCATTTGTAAGGCACATGGTTTATTGCTATCACTACGATAAAGTGTATCACCTAACAGCAGAAGGACTGGTTCATTTTTGGCGAAGTCTGCAGCCTGATATACAGCATGGCCGAAACCACGCTTTTCTTTCTGATAGACATACCGCAGCTTTTTGCCTATTGCCAAAATTCTATTTTCATATTCTTGCATCTCAGGACTTAGTTTCCTCAGATGCTCATCAGACAATGGAGTTTCAAAGAAATCTTTGTAATTAAGTCTTTCTTCTTCTGAACCAAGTACTAAGCAAACTTCCTCAATGCCACTCTTCATCAATTCCTCAAGCAATATCAAAATAACTGGCTTTACGATTCCGTCCTTGTCTGGTATTGGGAAGAAATCTTTCTTCAATGCTCTCGATGCTGGATAGAGTCTTGTACCAAAGCCTGCAACAGGAATAATTGCTTTACGTACAGTATGAACTGGTTTTATAGTCAGTGGATAGGCTTTCATTCCCTGACTATTCAGATAGTCTATCAGTTTCTGTTGACAATCCTTATCCTTTGCCAAGAACTGAATAGAACCATCTCCCTGAGAGCCCACACCTTTACCACCATATACTAATGACTGAATAATCGGGTCTCTCAGTACTTCATGTAATTTTGGTGAAGTCAGCTCTTCAGGACACATTGGAGCAACTGCGGTATCAAAAAGTGCTTGGGCTCCATTCATCAGTTTACCTAATGCTTCAGCATCACCTTTTGCCATATATTCAATGGCTAGATTTATGATTCGCTGGTTATCCTCACCAAGTGCCTTTTGCTCACGTTCCTCCATTTCGTTGGAGGCAAAGGGATATCCTTTGTTAAGATCTCGTAGAATCTTAATTGTATTTTTTTCTGCACAGAGGTCTGCAAACACCCAATAGAGATGTTTCTTAACATTAAGAGTTCTGACTTCCACCTCATCGCCATCAAATGTCATCAAGTTTGGCTTAACGCCGAAAGCACATGCCTGATCTAAACGACCACAGCGGCTACTTGTGCGCAGCTCTCCCACATAGGCAATGTTCATTTCGCCCATAGTGTTGAGATTGAGTCGATATAATTTATTAAAAGCACGAGCAACAAGCACACAGATAGCGGCTGAGGAAGACAGCCCGCTTTTCATAGGTAAGGTCATCTTCTTCAATGTAATTTTTACGCCACCTACCTGATACCATTCCAACATATAGGAAGCAACTCCTGCGCAATAACTAAAGAAACTACCTGACTTAGCTATGTTTTTCAGTTCTTGCTCATTCATTCTACATGCAAAATCTTGCCAAACGTCAGCTATTTCTGGTGCTTCACTATACATCTCAAAGATGGAGGACTTTTCCACCTCTGCATAGATGCCTTGTTCAATACCTGTCACTATTGATGCGCCTGGTACTATGTCCGCATTCATCGTGCGGTACTTTCCTGCCCAGTCGGTATGCTCACCAAAAAGGCAAAGTCTGCCTGGTACAAATAATTCTAATGCCATTATTAACTATTCAAATTTGAATTATAAACTATGAATTACATGATTCCTTGTTCTCTTAGATGTTTCTGCCAGTTCCAAGCATTAAGAAGAGTCTCCTTGAGGGGAACTTCTGCCTTCCATCCCAGCACCTCATTGGCTTTCGTACAGTCAGCATACACCTGCTCCACATCACCAGACCTGCGAGGGGCGATGCGATAATTGAGTTTCACACCAGTTGCATCTTCAAACGCATGAACCAGTTCCAACACCGATACGCCATTACCTGTACCTAAGTTAAACACCTCCACAGGATCTGTATTTTTCTCGAGAATTCGCGTGATTGCCAGCACATGAGCCTTTGCTAAATCCACAACATCTATATAATCACGGATACATGAACCGTCACGAGTGTTATAGTCATCTCCGAATACGCTCAACTGCTCACGGATGCCCATGGCTGTCTGTGTGATATACGGCACCAAGTTCAAGGGTACACCTATAGGCAGTTCACCTATCAACGAAGTCGGATGAGCACCGATTGGATTGAAATATCTTAATAGGATGCTCTTGATGGGCACACCTGCAGCCACAGTATCTCGGATAATCTCCTCACATATCTGCTTCGTGTTGCCATAAGGACAATTGGCGGGCAGGATTGGGCTCTGCTCATTCACAGGTACCTGCTTCGGCTGTCCATAGACAGTACAACTTGACGAGAACACAATACCTTTCACACCATACTCCGGCATTAGGTCTAACAAGTTAAGCAACGAGACGAGGTTGTTGCGATAATACTCTCGGGGTTTCTCTGTTGATTCACCCACAGCCTTATATGCAGCAAAGTGAATGATTGCCTCAATATCACCGTATTTCTTAAATACATTGGCTAAGGCCTCTTTGTCACAACAGTCGATCTTCTCAAAAGCCGGTTTCTTTCCCGTTATCTTCGCGATGTTATCTATCACATCATCTGATGCATTGAATAAACTATCCACGATCACTGGCTCATAACCTGCATTCTGTAATTCTACCACGGTGTGCGAACCAATAAAGCCAGCACCACCTGTAACCAATATCTTTCTCATAATTTTATAGTTTTTCCTTAAACAATCTCCATATTTAATACTTTCTCCACAATCGGAGCCATATCATAATACTTGTATTCAGCCAGACGACCACCAAAGACTACGTTCTCCTCCTTCTCTCCCAATGCACGGTATTTTTCAGCTAATACATTGTTTTTATCATCATTCACAGGATAATAGGGTTCCATTCCTTCTTTCCATTCCGTAGAGTATTCTCGGGAAATGACCGTCTTTGGATTCTTATACACATCATCAGCAAAAGCTTCAAAATGCTTGTGTTCAATAATGCGTGTATAGGGTATCTCTGCTTCAGTATAGTTAATCTGCACCTGTCCCTGATAATTGGGAGTATCCAATACTTCAGTCTCGAATCTGACCGTACGATACTCCAATTTGCCAAACCTATAATCATAAAATTCATCTATCTTGCCAGTAAAGACAATCTTATCGGCAATATCTTCCCAATACTCTCTGTTTTCAAAGAAGTCTGTATTCGTCTTACATTCTATTCCTTCCAATAGTCCATACATCAGTTTGTTATAACCGCCGATGGGTACACCTTGATAGGAATCATTGAAATAATTATTGTCATATACGAATCTCACAGGCAAACGTTTAATGATAAACGGAGGCAGTTCTGTACATTTCCTACCCCACTGTTTCTCGGTATAGCCTTTTATCAACTTTTCATAGATGTCCCTTCCTACAAGAGAGATTGCCTGTTCTTCTAAGTTCTGAGGCGTTTTACCTGCCATTTCTTTTCGCTGCTCTTCAATCTTCTCACGTGCAGCCTGAGGTGTGATAGTGCCCCACATCTGATTAAAGGTGTTCATATTGAATGGCAGATTATATGCCTTCCCTTTATAAAAAGCCACGGGAGACTCTGTAAAACGGTTGAACTCAACAATAGAGTTCATAAAATCCCATACCTGTTTGTTTGATGTATGGAAGATATGAGGACCATATTTATGTACATGGATACCTTCAATGTCCTCACAAAACATATTTCCACCGAGATGTGGACGTTTGTCAATTACCAAACATTTCTTGCCAGCCTGCTTAGCACGGTATGCAAATGTAGCTCCAAACAGACCAGAGCCAACTACTAAATAATCGTATTGTTTCATTATTATTTCTTCTTTTGTAATTTCATTATAATCATAACATAATAAGGTCTAAGATAGGCATGTAACATACCCAAACAGAAATTCATCATACCTCCTGGAAGATAGGATAGCAAACGCATAGTTTTATACTTACTATCTGTAAAATTCATTTTTATTTTTTTTGAATCCTTCCAGGGACTTAATCGTTTGTATCTGTTAAACACATGAGCATTGATAAGTTTAGAATTGCTATACCATGGACGTATATTTAACATACATGTTGTATAATGAAATATTCGCGCATGACGCTTAGCATATTCAATTTCCTCTTCTGAATAATAATGGTGAGGATGACGTATCCATCCTAACTGGTTATAGCTATACTGGTTAAACTGTGTCATCACGTTCCACTCTGGCGGTAAAATACCAAATTCCCCTTGGAAGATGCCGTTGATAATCTCTTGGTCTGCATAGTTCATAGCAAGAGCATATTTGCTGACAAACTCACTGATGCGTTCTTCCATTGGGAAATTACGCATTCTTTTTAAGTTCATCAACATCACGCCAGTGTTGATGTAGACATCGTTCCCTTTTATACCTATCTTTTGTTTATAAGCTTTGCTTACACAGTCTTTTACAGCAAGGATGATTTTCCCGTCCATCGGCATCATGAATAGGTCCTCAAGATTGCTGTCTACAATAATGTCACAATCCAAATAGAGTACACAATCAACTGTCTCTGGCAAAAGTTTATAGGCAAACAGTCTTGAAAAAGCACTTTTGGGATAGCGACCTGTATACAAGCTTTCAGGTAGACTCAATTGGTTCACGTCAATGATATCCAGTTTCCGGTCATACTGTTTTGCTGCATTCATCAGCTTCTGCTCGTTTTCGGCAGATATTTCATCACCAAATAACCACACATGGATATCGTCAATATCACGGTTGTTCTCCAAAAGAGAAACCATGGATATGCCCATCAGCCATGCATAGTTGTCATCGCTTGCATAGATAATATTCATCTTTTAAAATATTTTTAAAAACATAGGAATACCAACACACTTAGATACCTTCACAAATATATCGTTGGGGAGAAAGTACTATTCTCGCAGAATGGTGAGAAGTTTATCCGCCTCTTTCGCCCAATTGTACTTATCAAGTACCTCTGAAGCTGGGGCAATAGGTTCGGATAATAATTTATTCAAATCAATGTCATAATTCTGAGGATCTATATAATGAGCAGAGTTCCCATATATTTCTGGAAGACAAGTTGCTGTTGAAACGATTACCTCTGCACCACATGATAATGCTTCCAATGGCGGAATGCCAAAACCCTCATAAATAGCAGGATGTATAAAAGCCCTGCATCCAGACATCAATGCTTTGATTTCTTCGTCAGTCAGATAACCTGTGAAATAAATATTACTCATTTCGAGTTTATCAGCCCCCAACTTGGTAAATCCCTCAGCCTTACCCGTCACAACAAATTGTAACTGCGGATTTCTTTTTGCAACTTCCATAATCCATATAAAATTCTTTTGAGGAGTAAGGCTGCTTAGTGAAAAGAAATACTCGCCTTTATGAATCTTTTCTGGAAGTTTATCATAAATGCTTTCATCGGCTACAACAGTTTCAAGATGCTGCCACGCATTATAAACCACAGATATCTTCTCTTTGGGTATATTAAGGATACTGTTTAACTTATCTTTGCTATACTCACTTACTGTGATAATCTTTAATGCTGAATGTTTAGCAATCCTAAACAAGAATCTTTTCCAAAAAAGCCCAAGAATTCCGTATACAGACCCCATGCACATTCTACCAATTTCGAAAACCATTGCATCATGCAAACATACAACATCAGGATGCAATAATGGAAATGTTGTTGTCAGATTCACGCATTTTAGTTGATGCTTCCTTAAATATGGTCCAAGACAGAATTGTTCCCATGCCTCACGTTTCAATCTGCCCGTTTGGATAATCTCTATATTATCCCAATGGGGCAGATCTTTTGCAAGTTCCGACGTAACTACATAGAACTCCCCTTTCTCGCATATCTTGTCTAAATGTGAGATTAGTTCAAAAGCGAACCGTTCCTGTCCTGTCATCTTCTTGGTCAGGAAACGTCCATTGAAAGCGTACTTCATGTAAAAATTGTTAGTTCTGATGTCTTATGTAATATCTCTTAAATGACAAATAGATATTAAAAAGGCCTATTTGATTCAGAATTTTCTTGATCTTGAATCGCATCGGCAAGAAACTGGTAAAAAGTTTTTCTCCCGATAATTTACCACTTTTCATTACCGCAAAGAATTCAGTTCTTTTCGGATGTTCTTTTACTGATGTCCAAAGCATAGGATTTACGACACCTACAGTCTTATAATCCGATTCAAGTATTTCGCCATCAAGCGACTTAACATATTGCCTTCCCTTTTCAGTCATCGCCATAATACATGAGCAGCCCAAATTACCAGCAGATGGTGTGGATTCATAGAAATCACCAACGATAATGTCGGCTCCATTCTGATCTGCCTTATACTGACATCGATTACAAGATTTCCTCAAATACAAATCATCTGTAAAGAGGAATATATAGGAATCTGCGAGGTATGTGGGCATGCCCACATTCCTCGTAATTTCATCTGCGAGGTATGTGGAATCCAGGTTTCCACATTCACGGCTCGCGTGCCCGTTCTTTTTTTTCTGAGTGCGGGAGGCACTTCTTAATGTATATTTACTATAGCTCGTTGAATATCCTTTATACGATTTATCACGCATGTTCACATTAACGAGCTTTCCTTTGTACTTCTTCTCAATCGCCCCTGTCCATTTCTTCCAAACTAAGGGAGATGCTACGCCATGACAAATCAGGCAGATGGAAATCAAATTCTCTGTGTCGGTTTTACCCAAATAATGCTTCAACCCCGCTGTCTGACATGGTGTTCCACAGAACACAATCTTACGATGTTCCCTTAAGGCTTTTCTTACCTTGGGATAGCAGCCAGTCAAATCGCTCTGAACATATTTAGAACTTTGCATACGTTGCAAATCCTCCTTCTTATCAGACACGATATGGACTGCTTTCATCATATCATCCCATACGCAACCACATATAACGCCATTATCTTTTATCGCAGCCCGCATGGCATCATAGACAAATCCACCAGAGGCAGAATTTATTCTTTCTTCCTGATTTGAAAAATATAAGTAAGATGGTTTCCCTTCAAAAGATTTAAGTGAAAAGTTGCTCATATCTTCTGAAGTATTCAAATGGGGGCAACTTCTATCACACTTACCACAACCTATACACTTTGTCTTATCTACATAAGGCATCAGGAATCCCTCATCATTAGGCTGCATAGTGATGGCTCCAGTTGGACATGCACTCGCACAAGAAGTGCATCCGCAGCACCATTTGTCGAAATCAAAATCAATCATAGCCCCGCCAAAGAACGCTTTAAGAAATCGAATGATGATTGTCTAAGAGTAGCTTTCTTTTCCCTGACAGCATTGTAGTCCGTATTCATCATAGCCTGCACATTCATTTTTTCTTTTGTCACCAAATGATCTGAGAGCCCAAGCTGATTCAGTAGAGAAGACATTCTAGTATCAGGCGTGCCTGTCACTATAGAAACGTATGGTTTCTCAAAGGTTGTTGAAAATGCTGTTCCATGGAAAGAATTAGTCACAACAAATTCTGCATGTTTTATCATGGAAAGAAATTCGCAAGGTCCAATATCCAGTTTTCGTGGAATACCACAAAACATAGCACGAGGAGGCGGGACTATATTATAGACAGGGAGCCCAAGCTTTTTAGAAACATATTTGGCTGCCGATATCAAATCATTATTTGTAGTCCATCCAAACATCACGATATACTTCTCTTCAATCAATCTTTCTCTTGCGATCGGATCATAATCAGTAGCATCAAGTAGAATTGTTGGATCCAACGCAAGTTCACACTCAATACCTTTCGATTTTAGATAGTCCACACCGTCTTGTTCCCTCACAGACACTGAATCAAAAAGTTTTAACCAAGGCATAAACTCATCTTCATGTCGAGGAGCCTCTTTCACCCAACTCGCAAAACTTGCAGCATATGCAATTCGTCTTTGTTTTTTGGGGAAGTTCAGAAAGAAAATAGGATTCGCAGCAGGAGCATCATGAGTCTTTGATAAATTCCATATCTGATCACTTCCACAGATGATACAATCATAGTCTGTTGCATGATTAATGACTTCCTGTTCGCTTTTGTATCTAGGTGTAGAATGAAGAACATCAAAGGTAAAACGATCAAACAATCTTTCACGTTCATGCAATGAAGTCCAATATGGTATACGAGTAAAATTTTTGATGATTTCTTTCATCCTTGACGGATGTCGACTGAACATCTCACGACTGGCAACGAACCTTTCTGTCTCAAAATTAATTATTTCACTATGTAAACCAAGTTTATTTAGTGTTGTTTGTAAAGCATATGCTTGCAAGCAGGCACCATAATTATAGCCTGAGTGATAAGTTAAAATACCTATTTTCATTTTATTTCCTTTATAATTCTTTTTAACATAGCTCCATGACGAATCTCCACACTAATTTTTGCCACATTCCGTTCCATAATGCTAATATCGTCATATGTAAGGTGCTTTATTGTCTCCTCAATCTCCTCCAAACAAGATACAATAATTCCCAATTTTTTCTCTCGAACAATTTCTGCCATCGCACTATGTTCCCAACAAATTATTTTTAGTCCACATGCAAGATATAGCGAGAATTTATGAGGTGCTATTAATTTTAAATATTCACCATGAAAGCCCGAACAAGTATCAATACTATTTCCGTCCCATAACAATCCCCATTCTGCTTCAACCGATGAGATGTCATCGGGGGTAAATTTACCTTTATATTTAATATGATCGTTATATGTGATATCAGGTTTATTTGCACCATAAAGATGGAAAGACATTTCTCTCATATTTAGTTTATGAAGATCCTTAAGGAATTCACTCTTGGCCAATGCTCCTGCAAACATAATTGTTTGGGGAACAATTGTTGACTTTACACTATCGTCCAGGAGATAGTCAAATGCACCAAGAACGAAAAACCGTCCGTTCACACCATCTACCTTAAGACGATTCTTCATACTTTCACTATGAACAATGATAGAATTGAAATAATTAAGTACAGTGAGTTCTTTTTCTCGATGCTTTACCATGAAAGGTTGGCAATATGTTCTTATATCATGGATTAGAATAACTGAATTAAATTTTTTAAACAGAGGAGCAATTCTATAAAAAGCTGAGACATTAAACATTGGGTATTGTACATAAATAGTTGCCCCTCTTGGTATTTTCTTTATATTCCACCAGATTTTAATTATTGACTCAATTACACCCCACAGTTTGTGAAGAGAACGACGTACTATTGGAACAATCTCAAATCCTTCCTCTGTTAATATCTCAGTGACATCATTAGGAGCTTTTGAACCTGCAACATATTTTCCTTTACCGGCAAGATAATCAGGAGAGACTAGGACAATTAAATACTTTTTATTCATAGTTATTCTTCCTTCCAGCAAAATAATAATGATAGAACTTCCTCATTTCCGAAAACTTCATGGTTCTCAGAAAATATATGGTATGTATTAAAACTAACTTAGCGGATTTTAGTCGTGTCCGATATGTTGCATCAATATAGCCCAAGTTTCGATAATAATAATGTGACATCTTTTCCGGTTTTAGCAACACCTCTGTCAAAGGATGATGCCAGAAAGGAATCGGATATACTTTTACTGCCTTTTCTCTTGGATGATAATGTACAGCTGAAGTAACTGTGACGGGTACTATCCCCGCTTTCACAGCACGAGCAGTATATTCCTTTTCATCACCCCAGATGAAAGTTTCTTTTTTAATCATACCAATCTTTTCAACCAACTTTCTATTGTATAAAGTTCCATTAAATGGATGTACAAAGTTACGGATTATCGATTGTTGCTGAATTAAACTGATTGTCATGGACTTGTCATGAGGTGGAAAAGAAAATTGAGTATGATTATCTTTGTCTATGACTAAAGCATTCAAATACCATGATTCAGTTTCAAATCTCAGTAATTCTTCTAATTGATTAGGAGCAGGATGACCATCATCATCCATATGCCAGAGCCATTCATAGCCATGATCGTATCCATATTTCATCCCAGAGTATTGTCCCCCAGAACTTCCCAGGTTCTCCTGAGTAATCACAAAAAGGTCCTTTTGATTATCTAGATAATCAGCTGTTCCGTCCGTACTACCGTTATTAATAATAAGAATATCAAAATCCTTAAATGTTTGTGCCTTCAAAGCTGTTAAACATTCTTTTAGGCAATCTAACCTATTGTAGGTAACAACAATACATAATACTTTTTTCATTTTATTTTATATTCAAACCAAGTATTTACATCGACAATATCTGTTCCTGCGAGTTGTTCATTAACTTTATCCGAAAACACATTCATGGTAAATTTTAACGACCCATTTATTTCACATGGGAAACGGTAATTCACTACAGAACCATTTCTTGATAACTTCACAGGAACAGGAATCGCCATCCAATAATCTCGTATCTTTTTGAACACGGATAAAGTGTCTCTTTTATGTAAGAACTTGATAGTACTCGAAGACTTACTAGTTGCATCAGGTACAAACAAATAATACTCTATACTTTCGCCATGTTTTAAATCTCTTGATAACTTTGATTGGATACATATGTTCCCCTTGTGATAAGACAAAGCTGACCAAACTGATAAATCTGAATGGTGCCCTAAAAACATCTGATATGCATCTCTTTTTTGTCGTTTGGGCAATTGTTGACAATCATTTAGAATATAGCCTCTAATTATGTATGGGACACAAATACCATCTATATTTGAGGAAACGGTACACCATATTTCTTGATCATTTTTTAATTCTATGGCCCCCCATCTTCCATATTTGTCAAGTGGAATAATAAAAGGGTATGATAAATCCACAATTTTGCCTTCTTCCCTTACTGCAACTAATATATTTGATTTTGATATATCAGTATCTCTATGATATGTTGATTGAAATGATATATATTGAGTTCCCTCTGAATCAATTGCCAGATATGGTGCACCACCATAATCTTCTTTATCAAAAACATTTTTCATTACAGAAATTCTATTTGATGATTTTTCATCAATAAAAAAAGGCCAACAACCTTGTTGTGAAGTGCAGATTATTGATGGATGATGCTTCCCGATAGTGTTATCTTCTATAGCAACATAAATTGAGTCTTTATACAATTTAGGAACTGGCATTCCATCTCGTTTCCCCATACTATAGGAAATTCGTTTAATATCGGAAGACCAACTTCTACCTTTATCATAGGATTCTATCATACATATTTCTTGTTCATCAGTTGATCGAAAATTATTTTCATTTGAAAAATATAGTTGTATGATACCATTATCCAACTCAAGCAAAGCTGGTTCCCAACAACCATTCTCATACAAAGAATCTGCGCTATATACGACAACAGGATCAGACCATGTTATTCCGTGGTCATCACTATATGCAGAGGCAATTGAAAAGGGATAGACGTGCTCCTTTAGTGGTCGGTAATTACATACATATAACAGTCTTCCAGTTTGTAATTCTAGTATTTCAGGGTTTGCCTTAAGAACATAAGCGCGTTTACCTATATCCTTATTAAATAGATACTTGTTTGAAAAAACCATTTTTTCTAAAACACATATCCTTTCACTATCATAAATCTTTATTTTGCATCCATCTAAATGACGATATACTACAGCCATATTCCCATCAGAAAGGAATTTTAAACGGCAATAATCTATATTATCATCTACTTTCATGATAGAAGAACCATCCCATGCTATGCGTTTCTTCCCTGATACAGAAAACGATGAAATAAAGACAATTGCAATCAATATGCTTATCTTTCTCATTTCACTAAATATCATGGATTATAATAATTACCGTATATACTTAGCATTCCCTTCACCTGTGTATTTACGCCAAATATAGCCAAAACAAAACACAAAGAAAACCGTTCGTATAATATACATCTTGCCAAACACTAACCCAAAATCCAACACCGCATTAGTTGCAAATGAGTAGAGAATGAAAAATATGGCATAGCAGGTGTATGGGTGCTTACTTTTTTTTACGTAGGTAGTCAATAGAGCAGAAAACAGAGCGATGAATAAAACAGCTCCAATAGTACCAAACTCTATATATAAATCACCAAAAAAAGTTTTAAAAACCAATATTTCAGCACCTGTATATTTTGTCCAAAATTGATGATAGCCTCCTAAGCCTCCATCTGCCTTTATAGAATAACCTGTAAATAGGTTTATATAATCAGAGAAAAGACGCATTCCATAGGTATAATGCCCTACCTGATCATATATGAATGCATTTAAATTAGGGAATGCCTCGCCAAAATAAGATAAAGCCCCAACACCCGCGTCCGATTTTTTATCTTCTGCACGAGCAAGAGATATAAACATTAATAGAATTGATACAGGTATTAATAATAAAAGAGAAGATTTGATTATTTGTTTCCTTAAACGTTTTGACATGAATTTATAAAACAAAAAAAAGAAATAGGAGGCATTTGCCACTAAGAAAAATAGACCGGCACGGTTTGAGGCTATTAAGTATTTCAAGAATGGCGGCAAGAAATATAATAGTAATAAATAAACAATTTTATTTTGGCTTATAATTCTTTTTTTATAACAAATTATGATACATGATATTACAAAGGGGAAAATTGCTGTATGTAGTAATTCAAACCCATAATCAATAAACCAAAATACAAAATTATTATCTCTATTAATAACACTCTCACCAGAAACCGTCATTTCGCGTCTTTCGATAAGCGAATATTTTGAATACTCTTGCAAAGTATATATTTTCATCAGCAGGTAGAAAGTAAAGAGAACACCAATTACTGTTAGAATTTGATTAATTCTTTCCTTGTGTTTTCTACATGTGTAACCTATTGTTCTGGGGACCTTCAAATATTTAAATGGATAAAGTAACATCCAGACACATATATAATATAAAATGTATGGAACCATACTAAAATGGCGATTATATCGTAAAGAATAGAACCTGTCATTATATACACCTGTAATAACAACCACAAACCCCATTATTGCAAATATTGTAAAGTATATCCACATAAACGAATAGACAGTCAGATTATATTTACGAACAATAATAATGGACGTAAATATATATAGAAGCATATTTGCAAATAGTACAATCTCCATTCTTAGAAGGTCTTTTGATAAACCCTTGTTTCTATCTTCTCCGGATTATTCTATTTTCTACCAATAAATCCAGAACATATAATCCAAATCGATCTTTTACTATATATAGATATAACCCGTATATAAAAGTACCTGAGACAGGAATTATTAATACATTTAGCCAGTCATTATTGATTTGCTTATAAATAAGATAAATTACCAGAAACATGATTCCACCCCCTATAAGACAATTCAAATAATGACGATCTTTGTATTTTATGTGTATATGCTTTTTCCCATACAAAAACATCGTAAAAGTAACAGCTGTTTCACCAATAAGCGTTGCAATTGCAGCACCATTATGAGCCATTGATGGTATAAAAAGTAAACATATCACAAAATTGACAACAGCACCAGTGCCTGTTGACAATATTGCCAAATTTTCTTTTCCTAATGGATAAAGTATTTGAAAGCATGCTACCCCTGATAATGCAATTAAAAAAATAATCGGAGATATTATTTTCATTGTCATTATGGCAGGTGTATAAGTTGAACCACAGAAAAGATGTATCAAAGAAGGGGCCATGACAAATAATCCTATAGACAGAGGAATACTAATGGTAACAACGAAGTCAATGACCTTCTGGCAAAGAGCGTCAAATTCTATTCGAGTTTCACTCTTAGCCAAGTATGAAAATCGAGGAATCATAGCAGTCTGAAGTGCTTGAACAACTCCTAAAACAAGTTTGGTTATTCTTGTGGCTCCCTCATAATAACCAACAGAAGAATTGTCTTTCATAAATCCTAACATAATAGTATCTAAATTCACATATAGGCTGATGACAAGATTTAAAGCAAAAATCCTAATAGCAGGCACAATATGTCTAGATATATTCAATTGTTTTAACGATAAGAAGCTAACAGATATATATTTTCTTAAACGAATAAAATTGAATAAATTATTTCCAACTGTTCCCAAAACGGTCAAACCAGCATAAATCAGAAGATCAGATTTTGAATGAACTAATGAAAATAAAAGAATAACATATAGGACTCTAACTATTAAACCACGAATTGTGATATATTTAAAGTCTTCAATTCCTTTGTAAAACCATTCACATCCAATTGCATTAAACAGAATACTTAAACTTAATATCAAAAACAAAGGAATGTCTATAGTAATTTTTGCAACTGTAACACATAATACTGCAACAATAATATATCCAATTATAGTTAACACTGTATGAAGAAGCAGTATCTCTACAGCGGTTTTGTTCATTTGTTCAAAATCATCACGAACTCTCGCTATCTCACGTATTGCATAAACTGGAATTCCCAAACTTGTAAATAAAGAAATATAGTTTACTATAGAAGTAAAGAATCCAACCTGTCCAATACCATCTGCCTCCATTATTCGGGAAGCATATGGAAATGTCACTAGAGGGAATAAAATTCCTGCTAGAGTGTTAACTAAATTGAAAAAATAGTTTTTCTTTATAGACTGTGACATTACTACGGCAAATAGCAATTTGGTAGAAAGCTATAATACTAATTCAAATACTTTTTCCACAATTGGAGCCATATCATAATATTTATACTCTGCAAGGCGACCACCGAAAATGACATTCTTCTCCTGAGTGGCAAGTTGGCGGTATTGAGCTGCAAGTTTGTTATTTTGTTCGTCATTCACAGGATAATATGGCTCCATACCCTCCTTATACTCCTTAGAATATTCTTCAGACACAACCGTCTTTGGACAAACATAAACTTCTTGACCAAACAACTCAAAATGTTTATGCTCAATGACACGGGTATATGGTTCATTGTGAGAAGTGTAATTTACCACTGCATTACCTTGATAATTTGGGGTGTCTTCAATACGAGTTATAAAACTGACAGTGCGCCAGTCTAGCTTTCCCAACTTGTAATCGAAGTATTCATCAATCTGACCAGTAAACACCAATTTGTCTGCATATTGATGCCAGTTCTTTTTTAACGAACACGATTCACACAACTCTATCGAATCTTTAAAGAAATCTATGCCCGTCTTGCATTCCACACCTTCCAACAACCCCTCAATGAGTTTGTTGTAACCACCAATAGGAATGCCCTGATATTTATCATTGAAATAATTGTTATCAAAGACAAGCCGCACTGGGAGGCGTTTGATGATAAAGGAGGGTAGTTCGGTGCATTTACGACCCCACTGTTTCTCTGTATATTCTTTAATTAATTTCTCGAAGATGTCCTTACCTACAAGTGTTAGAGCTTGTTCCTCAAGATTTTGGGGCTCGCGACCTTTTAGGGCTGCAACTGCCTCAGCTTTCTGTTCGTCAATCTTTGCCTGTGCCTGTTCGGGTGTCGTTACTCCCCACATCTGGTAGAAAGTATTCATATTAAAGGGAAGGTTGTAAAGTTGGCCTTTATAGTTGGCCACAGGAGAATTGGTGTAGCGATTAAAGGGAACAATGTAATTTACGAAATCCCATACTTCCTTGTTATTGGTGTGGAAGATATGAGCTCCATACTTATGCACATTTATTCCCTCAATCTTTTCACAAAAGATATTACCACCTAAATGTGAACGTTTGTCAATTACCAAACATTTCTTGCCCAGCTGCTTGGCACGATAGGCAAATGTTGCTCCAAACAAGCCAGAGCCAACTATTAGATAATCATAATAAGTCATATGATTCTTTAAATTTTCGTTATAATTATTCTATCATTTTTTATGAAAGGTGGGTAAGCGTCCCAAAATTTGCGAACCCTTTCTATAATGTGCATTCTGTGAAGCCCGATTTTAGGTGTTTTAAGTTAAAATCAACTAAATGCATGTTTGTTGAATATCAGCGGCATTCGACATACCTCAAACTTTGTTTGGTTCTTTTCTCCTTGGCATGATAATTCATTTTTGTTTTTAAAAGTGGGGCAAGGTTGTCAGGTTATTGAACCTTTTTCTTATGAGAGACCAACTTACGATGTAAGAAGTAAGAGGTCAGATGTAAGATGTGTTTTTAAAAGAGCGGAGCCGCTGTTATTGAACCTTAGTGCTTCAGCACTTCTTATGAGAGACCAGCGGGTTCCCCGCCCCATTTTATGTCTATGATCTTTTAAATCCCAGCCCATCAGGGAGCACAAACCCCTACTTCATGCAAGTACCTCGGTGGGAGGGAAAATTATGGTCGTTTTGTTCACGGTTCATGGTGAAGGGTTGTTTTACCCACGAGTTCCTTACCATTAGTCGCACTTGATGTTAAATTGTTAAATGTTAAAAGTATCGTTTTCTTCTTTAAACGAACACGAATCACACGGATTGGACGGATGGGGCTATAAAACAGGTTTTTATTCAAAAAGTTTTTGAGTAATCTTCTCGGCTGAACCAAAATAATCTGTTTGCCAATTATCAGAAGGTGAATTCACTTTCATCCTGCTTCGAATAATCCCCAACTGAGGTCGTAATTCGTATATAGCCTCAGTAGTCCTCTCCATTTCTTTTTTTATTGACTTATTCTCCTCTCTATTATCTTTTTTGAAAAGAGCTGTCGTAGTTATATACATCTGCTGTGAATGAGCATAATACATTCCCAGCATATTTTGTTCTGGAATCTGCTTATCTCCTTTAGACCAGGCCGTAAGCTTCATTGTTGCGTCATTCTTTATAAATGATTTCAAGAAGAAATCGCAATAACCAGTTTCTGAACCATGATGGGGTATCTTAAACAAACTGGAAGAAACGCCCTGCATAGAAGAGCATTTGGCGACACTCATCCACCCCGTATTACCCACGTCAGAGGATTTGTTCTCCAAATCTGCGCCTAATACTATATGATGATTGTTGAATGAAACCAACAACGCCACACAACGGTCATTCTGTTCGATTTTCTTAGTATCCTTATACTTCAGAAGTTCTGTTGCGTCTTGAACCACTATTTCTTCTTCTATCTGCTCATCTATTAGTTCTGCGAAATTAATTATCGTCTCCTCTTCAAGCGCTTCTGCTTCTTGAATTGTTTCAGCATCCAGTTGTTTCAATTTAAGCACCTGTGTTAGCGCTTTATGATATTTCGCTTGCGCAGTAGCCACCTCTTCTTCAAACTTCTTCACAACCTCGTCGGATGGGCTTAACGCATATGCAGTTACGCCGTTTACATTGAAGACGAGTGAGTCTTGTTTTACAGGTAAAACCCTTATTCTTTTTTCATTTGCCTTCGCAATTGTACTGGTAAGTTCATTCAGAACTGTTGACTTCCCATGATAGTCATAATCATTCAGCATCTCGTAAACCCACTTTCTACGATCGTCAGAACAAGATAAGGCAAAGACCGTTCTTGGGGAGCATTGTTCCAATATACTGGATAAACCCTTGATGTGATCATCATGCCAGTGAGTACACAACACAAACAAAACATGTTGACTAATATCTACTGCCAAGTCTTTCAAATATGCCAAAGGCGCACATTCGCCATTCTTTACATTTACGCAACTATCAATAATTATCCAATCACCATTACCTATATGCATTAGGATACTCTCACCATAACCAGCTGTTCCGCCAATTAGAGTCACCTCAATCTCATCTATTGCAGGCGGTTCGAGTCTTTCTTTTATTCCATCCATGAAATACCATCAAATAGTTTTTCGAGGTCTTCTCCAATACGAGCTAATAAAGAAGCCGAAGGTTTACTGACCATCTTGAACCTAACTTCCGAGAGCTTTTCTAATGAATGGTGTTCGTTCCTAAACATACCTACCGTCCAATAGAACGGAGCTCCTTCAGACATTAGTTCAACATTCTTTATCACCACTTTATGTCTGTTGAATCGAACGACCTTGGGCGGCTCTCCTGTTGCACGTACCGATTCTACCATCGCTACGAAAGTATCATTACTCTCAATGGATACTACTCTACCATTCCATTGCTTGAAATACTCACTGCCTAAGTAGGACGTTTTATGCGAAGGTCTCGAAGCTGTCTGATTAATCAATTCAGCCCCTTTAAATGGTAAAGTAGACTCAGGTATGGTGCTAAGGATTTCTTTTGTCTTATCAAGCTCTGAGTTATCATCTTTTTCTACTCTGGGCATTGTTGAAGACAAATAGTCTTTAAAATCAAAAGTCTTACTCATCACAATTCATTTTGTCAGTAATGGAGTTTAGAATTTTATCATATCTCTCCATATCTGACATAAGATATGTATCAAGATTTTTAATTGCAAATGCTACATCCTGCACCTTTGCCGTATAATGATTGTTTAAATTTACATCAATGCAAAAAGGTTGGTCTTTTACTTCAGCAGACTTAATTTGAATTCTGCGGCGGACTTTTTCCTCTCCTTCGCCAGTATTTTCGACATCTTCAATGATAATATCACGCAGACGTGGGTCATGAAGACAATCGTTCCAAATGTTGAGGATGGCCAGTTTTAAGCCAAACTTGTAATAACTGTCAGCATCGCCCAAATTAATAATATTACCTCTATTAATACCCATAGCAATAATAGGGGTCTCAGGCAAAGCATTCAATGTTCCCATTATCAAGTCTTTCATGACCACAATCCTTTCAGGTTTTTGTATCTTGAATTCACATCTTTCAGGTGTAACTGTCATCTGCATCCAATCTCCAATAGGATACTGGGAAACTTGTGAATTAATCACAATTTTTTTATCCACCACGTCAGATTCGGGAATCAAGCCCTTCTTCAACAACCAAAGAGGATGAAAAATCAGTGGATTAAAGCTCCCTAGCAATACAACGCTATAAAAACCGCTTATGTAATTCAATGTTATCATCTGATTATTTCACTTATAGATGATTTTGATTGTATAATTTATTGTTCCATCGCAACTCTGCTCGGGATGGTCTGGTGCTTCCTGACCGCCACACTTCATCTCACCAGAGATCTCTGTCTTATGAGCATGTATAGCTGAACTAATTTCACTTTGGAGATTAAAACCAATTGATGTACACTCTCTATTCAAACACCCCAAGACAAAGAACAATTCGCTTTGAGGTGTAATAGTCCAAGTTCCTTCTTTATGTGACTCACCTGCAAAAGAATGATGTTCTCTTATATGATGTATCTCTATCTTTTCTACCTGAGGATAGAAATCACCAACATAAATACCACGATGGAGTAAACGCAATTGGTTTTGCTTCATTCGCTCGCACTCTTTCTCAGTCATATGCTTCCTATACATTGGTAAACTTTAATATAAATAATCCAATCTCTATGCAATAGTGATTGACACTCCTTTTCAGAATCGCAATGTGGTTCTTAAGACTCGCTGTCGCTCGAATAAGCGGCAAAGCCGAGCGGAAAACCTCTTTGCGATGATGATGGCAGGAGCCAAGCCCCGGGATCAGGGGGACTCTTGATCACCTTATCTGCCCTTGTTTAACTTGTTTATTACTCCATAAGTCACACCGGTAAGGCGGGATAACTGTCTTAATCCTGTTCCTATCTCCAGGTAACTTACTATTATCTCGTTTCGCTTTTCCTTTTCTAATTTCTGAACTTTGATGGAGTCTGCTATGCCATAACGTTCCTGAAGAGGTTCGAGGTTGACGGGGCATTGATTAAACCATATTTATTCCTTTAGAACCAAAGGTCGTCGGCCGAAGGGTAAGTCAATTGTTTCTAATTAATTTCTTTTAAGCGGTCATTAATGTCATGAGCCACCAAGACTCCGGAATCCAATTCAACATAGAATTCTTCAACCAAACGGGCGATTTCATTATCGTCAATGTCCAACTGCTGCGAAGGACCTCGCTTGGGGTAAACATCAAGCAAAATGACAACTGACTTTTCCTTCAACACCAAATATATCAAACGATAACCGTCTGCCTTGGAAAGATGCTGTTTCTTGTCTGGCAAACGAAGCTTAATCACGACAGCATCATTGTTCAAAAGAACCATATCACGATTTTGGCGAATCTGCTCTATCGTGGCATTCTTGAAAGCAATACATATCTCGTCGGGAACTGCAGCATATACGCCACGTTTCACCTTAAGAAGTGCTGAAAGACGCGTCCTAAATGTGGTGACACTCGCAAAATTCACCATAGCTAAAAGGGTAACTTAGCTAAGTCCAACTTGCTTATTTTCGACATGGCTTCCTGAAGTTCCTTGTTCTTCGGGGCTTTCACACGGAATACATAAATGTCGTGGTCCAGTTCCTCCAAGTCAGCAATCTGCTGGCGCATACGCTCATCGTAATGCTTGAGGTCGGCACGTGACTGACTCTCGCGCCGCAGAGCTTTCAACGTGCTGATGACAATCTTCAGTTCGGGGCCAAACATACGATAGTCTTCCTCGGTGATGGAGATAAATTCATTATGGAGGCGATTGCTGAGACGGTCAACATCATTTAAGAGCCGGGCCATCTCACCCCGCTTCTCAGTGAAGAGCGGAGAAGCCATACGCATGCGGCGGTCAAAAGAACGCCGACCAATCCGACCAATGTGGTGAGATATAACTGCTGTCTGACACATAATTATTCGCTTTGTTTATTTTATATCTGTTTCAACAATTCATCAATTTGGTGCTGTAGTTCCTTGTTATCAGCTGTCAAACAAACCACCTGCATGGATAATCTGTCAATCGAATCCAAAAGTATACAGCAAGGTTTTCTTGTTGGTTCATAATGGCATTGATTTAATATCGCATCGTATATCCATTGAATCGTGTACTCAGGACTATACATGTCATCAAAGTAACAATCTATAGATGGATGATGGATGATGTAGGATGTATGATGTATGATGTAGGATGTAAGATGTAAGAGTATCTTGATGTAAGATGTAAGAGACGAATGAAGGAAGATGTCTTTACGAAGTCTGAAGGCTGATGTCTGAAGGCTGAGTTACAACAGATGGCTGAAGTATGAAGGCTTAAGGCTGAGTTTTTACTTGCCCGCATTGAGTTCAGCATCTAGTTTTTTACATCGAGCCACCAATATCTTTACTAGTTCCTCACAGTCCTCATAAATACTCTGATACTGCCTCTCGTCTATATAATTGTTACGTTTTAATAATTCTATCCAATAAAGGCTTTCACGAGCCTCTTTTAGAGCTATATAACTTTTTGATCGGAAATCCTGTTTGCTTACTGCATTACATGCTTCAGCATTGTTAGCACCGATACTCGTTCCCGACCTTAATAGTTGGTTGGCTAAAGCCGCCACCGATTGAAGGTGTACGGGAACTCGTGATGTCTGATGTCTGACGTAGGATGTCTGAGTTTTATTGCGTCTGTCAGCCCTCTGACTTCCGCCATCATACCTCTTGCTGGCAGCTTGCTCCAGCAAATAGTCATTCAGCTTGATGATTCTGTCGCCAAAGGCCAAGCATTTGTCTTGGATTGCATCTGCTATGCTACTCATGATTTTCTTGTATAAAGGAGGAGAGGGTCACCTTATTGAACCGATAGATGTCTGAAGGCTGATGGATGATGTCTGATGTGCTTCCTATTGCCATAAACAACTGTGAATTCCAACTCCAATGTAATTACTTATATTTTTAAAAGGAGGAGAGGGTTACCATTATTGAACCTTTTTCTTATGAGAGAAGTGAACACCTCCCCTCCTCATAACGATTTTTTAGGTGACAAGGGACAGGTTTTGTCACCGCTGATGGATGCCTGTGCCTGAGGGCTGTCGTGACTGTCGGGGCATTAAGGGCTATTGCACTTTACACTATGGTCTCCGCTTCTGTCATTTTCTAAAGACAACCTGACATTTACTTGCCAGCTTTCTAGACTTAGACTTTGACTTTATTGGAACTTGATCAGCAGAGTCATGAATCTCGCTATGGTAATCATTACCTTCTACTGGTAGGTAAACAGGAAGAGCGCCACAATCCTCAACATCTTGGCACGACAGCCGACCAACACCCGCCATCTGAGGTAAATCATCAACTAACCTGTCAATACAGTCTTGCTCTGCTCGACCTCCATCACGATCTACTGATACTCCATTGGAATCCTTAAATGCAGCTGAGGATATACTATTATCATCTTCTAGCCATATCGAGTGTAAACCTCGATAAAGTTGCTCGTCTGGAGCAAAACTTTCTTCCATATTCTACGCAAGAAACTGCTTTACACGGTTAACTATATCTTTCTTAAGAACATTACCTTCAAATTCGTCATCGCCCATTACACTATATATCTCGTATGTCTTGGACGAAATCTCAATCTCAAAGTAATTATCAGCGTCCTTATGATATTCTATCTGTACAGTACTACGTCCTGTTGGGAAAACCTTTGCGCCATCAGGCAAAAGCTTCAACAAATCCTTGGTACGATTTATCACGCTGACAGGAATGGGACGTGCCTTATTTCCATCCCAACCATATTGCAAACGGGATATCTCCTGAATGCGCTTGTAATTTGCTTCACCTAAAAGACGTATCTCATCTATTTCAGATGTCCAATCTGAAGAAGCTGACTGAGTCCCAATTAACGATTTTGATGCAACAACGGGATGAGGAATCCTATAAGGCATCGCAGTTGCAGACTGAGGCATAAACCCAAAACCTAAAAGTGCAGCTGCTGTAGCAGACAATTTCTCGGCTGGTATAATCATTTTTTCTTTTGATTTTGAGATTCTCTCAGTTCAATCTGCTTACCAAGCCAAGTATGTATCTGCTTAGCTACTTCAAGATTCATAACTACACCTGACTGTACATAACGTACTACAGACTTAGCAAGGTCTTCTGGACCTGTTGATAAAATATCTCCCAAATTACCATCACTCTTTAACTCATGAGTGATCGTCTTGGGCATTGGTATACGTTCAAAGTAGAAATTGGCCACAATCTCTCCCTGAACATTAATGCCACCATAAGCTCCATTTACATAAAGCGGATTATAATCCTCAGGATACTTGTATTTGAATGTAATATTGTTTTCTGTTGCCATATTTTTGAATATTGAATTGTTTCTTACTTCATAATCACATGTGCAAATATAAACCTTTTTCTTCTATAATAAGGCCTTTCACACTGAATTTTATGCTAATTTAGCAAATTTTATGCCACTTCCAGGCATACTTAGTCTTTCCTGCTATCTCCTTCTCCACCTAATCTAATATAGACCAGCGAGGAACCATGCGAGGTCTGATTTCTGATGTCTGATGTCTAAACGAAGTCTGAAGGCTGATGTCTGAAGGCTGAGTTACAACAGATGGCTGAAGTATGAAGGCTTAAGGCTGAGTTTTTACTTGCCCGCATTGAGTTCAGCATCTAGTTTTTTACATCGAGCCACCAATATCTTTACTAGTTCCTCACAGTCCTCATAAATACTCTGATACTGCCTCTCGTCTATATAATTGTTACGTTTTAATAATTCTATCCAATAAAGGCTTTCACGAGCCTCTTTTAGAGCTATATAACTTTTTGATCGGAAATCCTGTTTGCTTACTGCATTACATGCTTCAGCATTAACTTCGTTGACTTCTGTCACGACTCGGGAAAATCGAAGCAAGCTTCATTCTCCTCTCACTGCTCCAGAAGTTGTTTTGCTCCGATACTCGTTCCCGACCTTAATAGTTGGTTGGCTAAAGCCGCCACCGATTGAAGGTGTACGGGAACTCGTGATGTCTGATGTCTGACGTAGGATGTCTGAGTTTTATTGCGTCTGTCAGCCCTCTGACTTCCGCCATCATACCTCTTGCTGGCAGCTTGCTCCAGCAAATAGTCATTCAGCTTGATGATTCTGTCGCCAAAGGCCAAGCATTTGTCTTGGATTGCATCTGCTATGCTACTCATGATTTTCTTGTATAAAGGAGGAGAGGGTCACCTTATTGAACCTTAATTTATGAGAGAAGTGAACACCTCCCCTCCTCATAACGATTTTTTATATTTTCTGCTTCACAGCAGTCACTTTTTGCTTTTATTATTATTGTTTTGCGGCCAGACCAGAGGGGCTGCAATTGTGTGGAAGAATACAGTTCCCCGCCGTTATTTTCAAGCACTCCAGGCTGCGCGTTATGTCTGTCGGCTCCCTGCCGCAAATACTCAAATTACATTATTCACAATCTATCTTTTGAAGATGATTCATAGTCATTATTCGTCAACTTTGAATAGAGGAAATCATCATTCAACAGACTAACGAAAGCACTTTGGGCTTTCTTGGTATCCAGTTTGATTTTACCACCTTCTACTTTTAAAACATTATTAAGCTTAGGATTGTTACTAACAAAATCCAGTACTGTAGGTGTCGGCAATCCAATAACTGGTGAACCATCCATAGCCTTCATAAGTCTTCTCGCAAAAGACAACTCATCCAGTCGCTCTCTCAAGCCATCAACATTGTCAATGTATTCCAAATCTGCTATTAAATCTACTGACTGATTTGCTCTGTCCTTGATGATAGTAGCAAACTCTTTACTTGTGTTCAGGTTCTTCAAATTGACAATGAAGAAGTCATCATCCAGCAACATACAATCTATCTGAGAATCCATTCTAAGAATGTCTTCCTTCAAATTTGTAATCTGTGTTCCTGACTTATTAAGATAGTAGCGACCGCGTGCCTGCTTCAACAGATTAACATTGAAATTGTCACGATAAACCACCACATGATTCTCTTCTGTTCCAAGCATAACAACGAAGTAATCAATATCTCCAAATGATTCCTGGTCAAATTGGAATAACCTGTCGTTAATGTATTCAGGTGCGTCCTCTGCTACAGGCTCACGCATCTGGGCGAAATAAGATGGCTCGACGTCTGGAATATCATAACGGTATATGACATTCTCCCTTTCGTCCCGATCAGAAAGATTTAAGACTGACATGTGGTCATCTTGGAGGAATCTATTCAACTCTGCTTGTATAGACTCCCTATAACCACTTGCTATTTCTGTCAAAACATCATTAATGATATTCGCCTTTTTGAGAACGATACCATCTTCGTTTCTTATAGCAAAAAACACCAAAGCACCAAAATCATCACCGAGAGCGACAAGACCCTGAAGCCGGTCTTTGAATTCCTGTGTTGTCATCATCTTATATCAAATAATACACGTTGTCCGAAATGTGATAAAAACGCACTTTATTGCCTGTACTCAGATTGCCATGATAAATTGCAATTGCATCATCCTTCAGCTTTTCGCAGTTCGAATTAACTGTATATAGTTTATACCCAAGAGCAGCAAACATAGGATTGCTATAGTATAAGTTGGTCTTAAGAAAACATATTCCAACAACGGCCATCAATACCAAAAATACCATAAAATCCCTTAATCCGTCAACAGAGATAAAAATCACGCTGAACAAGGTTACTATCGTAGCCAATGTATTCACATAATCATAGTTTTTATCCTTAACTACAGTCAAAGTAACCGTCAATCCACTGGGGCTGCCTTTTAACCTGTGTCTCAACTGAATTATGGAATGAATGGAAACTGCCATCATCACAACACTGAATAAAGCTATCAAATTGCGATATGTCAGCAGCCGTGCCCATCCTACAAACTGTGAGTCACCACCAAAATACACGGGTATATCCACATTCTTTATGAACAGGACTATCCACACCGCAGTCAGTGATATGGCAAATAGTTTCAGTTTGTTTCTAAACATCAGTGTCGTTGCTTTGCTTATTGTATCTTAACCATCCTTATTCCCCTACCTTTACCAGTCACCCTCTCCTCCATCACCTCCTTCACCCTCGCTCCGCTCGGCGTATATATGATGTAATTCATAATTTCCTTCACCCTCCTTTTCAATGATATTCTACTGAAGGTATATATCTACATTTGATTCCTTTGGGTCGCAACTTCCCGTTCTCTTAATAAGCGGTGTGCCATATTTGGCAAACAACTGCTCTAAGTCTCGGTTCTGCTTGAAGTCCATCAGACTGTCAGTAAGCGCGGTATGATTGGCATGTCGCACCTGGGCGTTTACTCTGCTCTGTTCATAAACAGTTAGTTCAAGTAATTCGTCATCGTTTTGCATCATATTATTTCTTTCGTGCGGCTTAGCCACTTCAGCTGCTATATTCGTAGTTTTTTACGTTTTTAACTTTTTGCTCTCTTGATAGCTTATTCTCCCATATATACAATTGAATAGGTTCGGGTAGGATCATGTGCATTTCCATTAGCCTGTACAACACCCATAGAAATGAGTTTTCTCAAGCGATTAGTAATGGTGGCTCCTGACTTTTTTACATGTATAGCCAATGCACTCCTGCTTACCTCTATATTACTTGACATATAAGCTAAAATATCGCGGTCAACAGTATCCAATTGTTTCCAAATATCCTCGCCAACATACTCTAAAGCACGATCCTTACGGCGCAAATTACGCATCACAATATTATTTTTCAGTACTAGGCGAACAGATTGCTCTGGTTCACTATAGATTGGATCATCCAAAAAGAATTTCTCCATGTCTGAATAGATACGCTTTACACCTTCGTTCAATTCCCTGACCCAGCCGAAATCTGTTAATAGCCTTGCTATTCTTGGATTCCTGGAATATCTGGTCTCTTTAATATTATCGACTGTTACAACACTAGGCAATTTTCCTGGACTCTCAATTTCTAGACGGTCATCATACATATTAACTAGAATATATCGCCCTGACATAGCATATTCTCTATGAGTAACTGCATTTACAATACCCTCAAGCCATGCGAACTCGGGATATTCGGGTACTATCTGGAACTTACCCGTAATAGTATCCAAAGCAGTAAACTCGCGCAACTGACCACCTATAAACGTCTTTGCTGCCTGAATAATTTTTAATATAGGTAATTCAATGCTCTGGTCTCTAATAATATTTATATCTGCGCCTGTCCTTGCCTTGGTTCCATCATAACGCACAAATCTTATTCGACAATTAGGATAGAACTGGACTATATTTTTGGCAAATAATAAAACAGCAGCATTTGTTAACTTATTACTTCCTTTCTGTTGCTTTAAAAAGCCGCGCGCTTTCAACAATTCTTCATAAGATAAGTCCTCAGCGTGTAACTTTTCGCGATATGTAGTGAGTAGCTCTTTATCTAAATCATCAATACTTGCATCTGGATGGCATTCATCTTCATAATGGCGCACACTTTTGCTATATTCCAAATTACGAAGATCGTCGCCCTTCAATTCTTTAGTTCTATCTGCTACACGGAGATAAGTGGAATTGTTAATTGTTCTGATAACTTGTTCTGGACTTGGCTCTATATGCAAGAGTAGCAAACGGTCTGCCTTCCCCTTTTTGTTAATTACCTCCAAATATTCTTCTTTGTATTGAGGCATAGGGATGCAAACATCCTTTGGAGCAGCAATTAAATTGTTGATAGAATCATTACCTATGCCATTAATCCCCTCAATTTCCCTTGTCTTATCAGCAATGCCTATTACAATAGTTCCACCTTCTGCATTAGCAAATGCAGAAATAATAGGAGCTATGTCATTAGGTTTAATTTTGGAAGACTTCCTATCAAACAATTTATTCTCATCCTCTTTGATAATATAATCAATTGTGAGAAATGGTTGATATTGGGATTGTATCTTCATCAACTTAATAATTACTTAATAGTTACTTAATAATTACTTAATAATTACTTAATAATTACTTAATAATTACTTAATAATTACTTAATTAATTTGTTACCTTTTCCAGATAATATGTGGAGTTCTATCCTGCTGTAAGGCATATTCTTTGGGTGGGAGTGCTGTCATGTGGAGGGAGGGGGGGCTGAGGCCTTTTACTTAGGCATATCGCTGGACCAACCGTGGATTTAATAGATTAGCCCTTCTCGGCGGGAGCCGTTCCTCCCAATTCAATGGGAGGACACTCCGCGTATACGAACTCGAAGTAGGGTAGGGAGAACTCTTGCTCCAACAGGGTGGTGAGTTCTTCCTGAATGGGCTCGGCCCACTTGCCTACAAGAACGATGAACTTGTCAATACACTCCTCTATTCACGAGTTGGATGTCTTTTCGGGAGTCTCGGGCGTCTCGGGATTCTCGGACTTCTCAGTTGTGGAGAGTTTGACGAGGGCGCGGAGGAGGTCGTCGTCGTCGAGGTCGTCGTCACTGCCGGAGCGTTGGAAGAGGGGGAGAAGGTGGCCTTCGCGGTGGATGGACCAGAGGGCGGTGGCGAGGAAGGCGAGGATGAGGAGGGCCAGACAGATGATGGCACGTTTGGGACCAGCCTTACGGACGGGTACCGTGGCGGGCTGGAGGAGGGTGAAGGCGGGGGTGTCTTCCTGTACCTTGGCCTCAGCCATCTGGAGCTGGGCGGCTACCTGTGAGTAGGCTTGGTATTGCAGGGCTAACTCGTTCTCTAACTTGACCTGCTCGCTACGTACGCGATTCATGAAGACATGCATGTTGGCGTCGTTATACGAGGCACTCTTCAGGCGAGCCTTCTCGTAGCGCTCCTGGGCTTCCTGATAGAGCTTCTGGCTGTAGGCCAGGTCGATGCGGGCCTTGCGGGTGCGGTAGTCGGTGATGAAGTGTTGGAGGTGGACCTGTACGGAGTCGGCCATGGTGGCGGCTATGAGGGGGTCTTGGTCGGTGACATTGATGGTGATGACCAACGTTTTGTTATCTACATCACATACGACCTTTTTCTCCATGATTTCCACGATTTCCATCTGTTCCTTGGTCAAGCGGAAGGGGTTGACCTTGTCTGATGTCTCCTCTACTAAACCGAAGATGGAACTGATGACATTGGAGATGCTTTTGCCAACTGCTTCCAAACCTGCCGACCACCAAGGCATGCGCTGATGGTCCTTCAGGTAGTCGTAGTAGGTCATGGTGGTGGTTTCATCGTCCTGCTGCACGCGGATAGGGAATAGCGAGGAGCGGAAAGCGACACTGTTCATCAGGTCGGGATAGAGGGTGGGGAAGAGGGCTTCCGAGCCTGTATTTCCAGAACCTAATTTGATGCCGAAACTGCTGGCAAGACTGGACAGGGAATTGGCGGTATTGCTACTACCAGAAAGTTCAGGGGCCAGCATGACCGCACATTTGTAGTAGTTGGGGATGCTGAGCGTCAGGATGGCAGCCACGACGAAGGTGGCGGGCAGTACCTGACAGAACAACCGCTTATGTTTCTTGACGTCTTGCCAGAGTTGGGCAATGGATGGCTTTTCGTTTTTTTCTTCCATAATCTTTAAAGTTTGGTAAGGGCGACAATCATGGTGGCAAGGCTGGCGAGGCTGGTGCCGATGCCAAGCCAATTGGTGAGATTAGGAGTGCGCGTAGCCTTGGAAGGCACGAGGATTTCACAACCGGGCTCTACCTTGCCCTTCGAGGCCTTGGCAATGGTGCCGTTCTGATAGACAATATAGGTGTGACTCTTCTTGGCACGGTTGCCGAAGCCGCCGGCTTGCTCGATATAATACTTATAGCCCTTGCCTTCTTCGAGGGCTACGGTATTGGGCTGATGGACATCGCCACTGATGCGGACAGTATGGTTGAAGCGGGGGATGATGAGACGGTCGCCATCCATCAACTCGATATCCTGGGTGGAACCGGGGTGGGCCAGGGCCTCGTCGAGGTGGATGCCGACGCTGTAGGTGGTCTGCATGGACAGCTTCTGGAGGCTAATAGAGTCCTTGCTGTCGGCATGCTGTCGAGCCATCTTAATAACGTCCTGCATACGGGCGCGCTCATCATCAGACATGTGGCGGATGAGGCGGGCGCCACGGATGTCGGCACCAGCGATGGCGCCCCCGGCGGCCTTAACCAGGTCGGAGAGGCGCATATTCTTACGCTCCATGGTGTAGGGACCTCGGAACATGACCTCGCCATCGACGGAAACGGTGATGGGGTCCTGGTAGGTGGGGCTGCGGCGGACCTGGACGATATCGAAGGGTTCGAGGATGAAGTTCTTGTCGTTGGAGAAATTGAAATGCTCGTCGATGGTAAACGTGAACGTCTTCTTCAGGTCCATACCGGCGTCAGTGGCCTCAGGGTCGTGGTACGTACGCGACACATCGACCTTGGCCGTCGAGGCGGCATAGGTGAGACCGCCAGCCTGGAGGATGAAGTCTTCTATAGTGATGCTGTCGGCATATTCATAGGTGCCTGGGAACACGACTTCGCCGAGGATGGAAAGGGTGCGGCGGTACTGGTGTTCGGGAATCGTAGGTATATAAAGAATATCCTCGTTCTGCAGCACCATGTCTGGTTCAGTACCGTTCATGATACCCTCGAGATTGACCGAGATGACCTCCTGGGTGCGATTGGGCTTCAGACGGCGCAGGACGGCACGGTTGGTCATGGCTGTCGAGAGCAGTCCTTCAGCGCGATTCAACAGAGTCTTGACGCTGAAGACCTTCTCGCCCAACTGGTACATGCCCGGACGGGATACGGCACCATTGACCTGGACCATGTTCTCGTACAAATCATAATTAGCCTCGACACTGACGGCATCGCCGTCGTTGAGACGGAAGGAAGAGAAATCGAACTCATCGACATTGAACACATTCCTGAGCAATTCCGTATTACGCACCACGCGGATAGTCTTCTTGTATGCCTCGCTGGCGAAACCGCCAGCGTACTTGAGCAGGGTCTGCAGGCTCTCGCCATCGCGCAACTCGTAGGACATGGGGCGCTTGACGTAGCCGGAGATATTGACCAAACGGTCGTAGGTGCCCACCTGGATGACGTCGTTGTCCTCCAGACGGACATTGCCAGCCAGACGACCGTTGAGGATGAACTCATAGACATCGACCACGGTGACCAGCTTGCCCTGACGGTAGAGCTTGATGTTACGGAGGGTTCCCAGATTGTTGACACCACCTGCCAAATACAAGGCATGGTAGACGGTGGACAGGGAACTGAGCGTATAGGTACCGGGTACGCGGACCTCGCCCAGCACGTTGATCTGGATGGAGCGGGTTTGGGCCAAAGACACCTTGATGTCGGAACTCTGGAAATAGCGGCCCAACTTACTGCGGATGCGGTTCTTGGCTGCGCTAATCTGGAGTCCGCTAACTTGGATGGGGCCGAACTCGGGTATATGTACGTCACCATCGGGGCTGACGGTGAGCTTCAGGTTCTCTACCGAGGCACCATAGACATCGACGACCAGTACGTCGCCAGGACCGAGGACATAGTTCTGGGGCGTGGGGATATTCATGTTCGGCGCAAACGTCAATCGGGGGTTGTTGAAGATATTGCGGCCAAAGACCTGGGTGCTGTAACGGCCCCTTCTCGTGGCTCTAGCGCCCGTGTCATCATCGCCCTCCGCATCTTCTGCAGCAGTCTCGTCACCGCCAGCCAACTCCATGGTCGGGTTGTCGACAGTGCCTTCGTTAGTATTAGTACGCGAACGGTTGATGGCCTCGTTCAAGCCATTATCAACCGCACTGGCTGCACCGGCTTTATTGATTTGATTGGCATATTGGCTACGAAGGCGCTGCAGCTGCTGTGGGGTAGCACCCTGCTGCAGCAGCGACGTCGCAATCTGACCTTCCGAGGCACCAGCGCGTTTCTGGTTGACGGCACTGCGTACGACCTGGCCGTCGCTGATGCCGCCTTTGCCGGCAGCTGAGCCCGTACTACTGCCTGTGGCAGCACCTCCCGTGGTTTGGGCAAAGGCTGCAGCGGCACAGGCGCATACGATACAAATGATAAGTATTCTTTTCATATTGATTTGATTAATTGATTTTCTGAAGGAAGGCAGAAGGGATATAGGCCGTGGCGCAAAGACAGTTGAGCTGGCTGAGCGTGACCAAGACACGCTGTTGGCCGCGGGCACGGATGACGCGACCACGGACACCCTTGAACTGACCAGCCACGACCTCGACCTCGTCGTCCGTCTTGAAATGGAAGTCGCCACCATGCAGCAGGAGCAAATGCTCGTCGTAGGTACACGTGGCGCGGATGAAGTTCAGCATCTCGCGCTCGGGAACCGTCAGCGGGGGATTACGCCATGACTCACCCTCGGAGAAATGGTCGTAATAGAAGCTGAGTATGGAAGACAGCTGGGGGATGGGGGAGGACTCGGTGGGGAGATTGTTGTTGACGAACATGGCGGCCTCAGACGGTGTGAGATAAGCGAAAACGAGATTGGAAATCAGGGTTTCGAGGACTCGCTTGGGATGGCCCTTGACTTCGACATACCGGTATTGCTTGGCGACATAGGCATAGACATGCCCCTGAATCAGAAGCCCTTCGGCCAACAGTTCACGACCGTAAGAGGCCCGGAGGACATACCATTTCTTGTTGGCGTCAGGCACATAGTCTACCGACACCCCTGACCGCGAATCTGTGGCTGGAGGAATGGCAATGGGGGTAAGCCCACTGCAGGAAATCGGTGATGTAGCCTCGTTCACATTAGACAATGTGTGCATATCGGCAAACCTTATTCTCGCGTACCCGCCAAAAACTTGGCGATGGAACATATCGAGAAATCGGCTGCAAAGTTAGTCAATATTTTTTGAATAGCCAAATAAAACGGGTTTTAAATGCCCCGTAGGGGCAAAAAAAGCCTCGCAAACTGTTGCGAGGCCTTCAATATATGATGCGCTATAGATTTAGAAATCGTCGTCGCGCTGATCCTTACCCTTAGCGTAGTAGCTCTTGATTTCGCTGTGAACGAAGTAGCCGTTCTTCTTGGTCGGACGGAGCTGAACTGTCAGAGGTGATGCTGACTCGTGAGACATGTCGCCCTTATCGGTAGCATCGGGGTTGGGGAACAGGTTCAGCTTTGCCAAATCAACATTCAGGTTGCCAGAATGAATCAATGGGTCAGCAAGATCCCATCCGATACGTACTTTGTACGGGCCATTGTCGTAACCGTAGCCCTTACCGTTAGGCTTGTACTGGTTGCCTGGCGTAGCACCGGCGAAGTGCTGGAACAGCGTGTTGTGCTGGTAGTATCCATTGCCGTCTTTATTGAACCATCCGATGCACAGGTTCTGGAAGTCACCATTGCTGATACCGGTGGTTGCCAGTGCAGAGTACTTGACACCATAGAGGTAGTTGATCATGTCGCGGCAGTCCTGGCTGCAGTCGAGCAGACGGGGCAGTACGAGGTAAACGACAGCACCGATGAACAAGGGGTTGTTGCAAGCGGCAACGCGGTTTCCGTTCTCGTCCTCCAGCAGGGTCTTCAGCTCAGCCACGTTGCGGGGCAGACGGTTGAAGGTAAACTCAGAAACACGGTAGGTCTTGTTGTCGCCAGGGAACTTGTATTCGTGAGTAGCAGTAGAGTCGATGAGCGAAACCTTCTCAACAGGGATGCTGAAAGCAGTGATATTGTTGATAACGGTACCCCACGTGCTGCTCTCTAACTGATAAGCCCAGTTGGCCTTGGCACCCCCCTGACCATAGCGGGCATTCTCCAAGAAGAAAGCAGTGCTGTTAGAGATGTTGGCTGTCTGTGGACGGAATGTCAGATTGCCTGCAGGCTCGTCGTAGGCAGTGAGATTGCCACCACCCTGGATGAGGATCCAGCCATGCTTCTCGCCGTTGACAATGACATTGTGCTCGGGGTTACAATAGGTGTAAGAGTCGCCCATCTGGCCGACACTGGTCTTACCTGAACCATCGGCGGTGATGGGGCAGTTGAACTCTACGCGGAAATACTGCTGGCTTGCCTGTGCAAACGAGGTCATGGCAAAGGCTGCCATAGCTATAGTGGTAAATAACTTTTTCATAATGGTTGTGTTTTATATTGTTGTTGTTGTTTAATGACTAAATTGATATTTATTTCTTCATGAATTTCAGCGATTTCTTGCCAACCTTGACAAAGTAAACGCCACGGTTCAGGTGGCCTACCTGAACGGTAGTGACACCATTGCTAACTGGGGCCTTCCCAACCATACGGCCATCGGCTGCGTAAAGTTCTGCCTCGACGGCTGCACCGCAACCAGACAGTGTCATTTGTGAGCTGATAGGAGACATCAGCGTCAGCTTCTCCTCGGCAGCAACGGTCTTCGGGGTGTCGATGCCAGCAGTCTGGCCTGCGTCCTCCTCAGTACCACGGAAGAAATAAATCTTGGCCACGTCGCTCTCAGTAGTGCTGCCCACCTTGACGTCGAACTTGTCGCTACCATCCTTGGCAATCAGCTCTGGCTTTTCCTTCATGTAGAAGTACTTACCAGTGTTGGTCAATAGGAAGAAAGGCTTTGAATAGTCGGGAGCTTCTCCACTTCCAGAAGAACTACTTGAATACTTGCTCAAGTCGATGTCCGACTCGTGTCGCTCGAAGCTGATGCTCTGAACATTGCTGGCACCCTCACCGTCCTTCACGACGATCTCGAACGTGCTACCTCCGTCAGGAATCACCATCATACTTACGCGAACCACCTCAATGAACTGCCCTGCGTTGGTCTTCAGACACATCACTTCTGCGGCGATGGCCTGATAGGCGCAAAGCATCACTGCGATACTTAAAAAGATTCTCTTTTTCATAATGGTTTAATGTTTGTTGTTAATAAAAAAATGGTTATCTCTTGTTGATTTTATGATTTCGGAGGCAAAGTTACAAAAAAATTCGATAAGTTGTTGCAAAAAACAAACATTTTTTAGATAAACAGTCGTTTTTTTATGTCAAACCTCCCAAATGTTAATAACATTTTGCCTATTTATTTGAAATATTTCTTGGCCAATTCCGCAGGAATCTCAATGGGTGTCTCTAAGCCAGGGTTGTAGTCTGCAAAATCGACAGACTTGCCAGATGCGTCACTCTTCAGGATGCCATGACGCTTGCCGCCCTTGACATAGTAGTACTTGCCGTTCTTCATGTAGTAGGCCTTGGCGCGCATTTCCTGAACAGAAGAATATTGGGCAAATTCGGGTTTGTTGACCAAATAGAGGCCTTGCCAGAATGCTGATACGATATAGGTTCCAAGCATCTTGGTTGGCTTCAGGTCGGCTTTGACTTTAGCCTCGAAGTCGCGCTTCAACTGACCATTCTGACCATTATCCTTCAGAGAATTCAGCCCGAACTTAGCAATCTGGCGTTCATCCTTACGCTGTTGCAGCCATGAGGCCTGTTCCTGTTCGCTCATTTGGGGCTGGTCGGCCATGTATTGCTTCATATAGGTCACTTTGGCACGCAGCAGTTCGGCATCGAACAGATCGGCCATTTCAGCGGGTTCCTGATCAAGTTCGAAGGCCGTGTTGATGCGCTTGGCATTGCTGTCAAACTCTCTCATCCAATAGGTTGGCGATGTACCACCGTTATTGCCCTGTCCGCTGATGGTCAGATAGAGCCAGTTCAGGATGTTATTTGCCGTTGAGCTGTAATCGCCAGTAGCCGTGTTTCTGCTGCGCTCAAGCCCTTCGAGCAGGAAATAGGCATAGACTTTCTGACGCTCAGGCGTTTCATCGCCACCGATGTACTTCACCTTGGCGGCATCGGTTGTTGGAAGGGTACGTCCGTTAGGATCTTTGCGATAGTTGCTGACGGCATCGTTTGACGATGTAGAAGAGGATTCCTGTGCAGGGGCGACTTTCTCGCTGACAGCCTTCTTGGCCAGTTTCTTCAGTCCACCGAACTGGGCTGAGGCTGTGGTTTGTACTCCAAACATGATGACTGAGGCCATCAGAATTCTTACGATTGACTCTTTTTGTTTCATTGTTGTAATTGTTTAAGGGTTATAACTGTTTATTATTAAATAATGTACGTATGCGTGAATCAATTTTACTGTCGATGAGTTTTTCGAGTTCAGGTTCCAGTTGTGTCATCCGCTTTTCGAGCAAACGCTCTATGACATCTTCTTGTTGCAGAAGATATTGCAGGTAGTCCAGTGAGAACCTTTTTGCCTCGTTATGTTGCTCTTTTTTACTCGTCATTTATTTCATTGCTTTTGACGATGCAAAGTTACGGCAAAAAAGTAAGTCGATGCTTGATAAATTCTTCCAATTATCAAGCATCGACTTGTTATTATCTTCCAAAAGTACTATTTAAGTGCCTTCTCTCGATATTGTGACGGGGTTAAACCATAAATTCGCTTGAAAGTGTGGGTAAAACTGCTGGCCTCGTCAAAGCCACATTTGAATGCCACGTCAACGATAGGCATATCAGGATGTTCTGTAAGAAGTTTTCCTGCTTTCTCCATCTGGATGGCGGAGATGAAAGCCTTGGGACTCTCGCCAGCAGTAGCCATCAATCGGCGACGGAAAGTCTGAACGCTCATGTTAAGTTTTGAGGCAATGACCTCTACGCTCCATTGCCTATCGGCAAATCCGTCGTTGACAACGTCTATAACGCGCATCAAGAACAAACGGCCTTCGTTGGATTCAGAAATAGCTGGGACTTCTGTGCCTTTTTCTTCCGAAGTAGTCTGGGGGGTGGTTTGAACCATCTTTGTGCGAAGCAGTGAGATTTCCTGCATTAACGCTTCTATACGTCGCTTTTCGCGCAGTCGTGTGTTGTAGACGATGAGCCATGCTAAGGCGATAACTGTCAACAGTACGACAATAGCGATGATGATAGTACGCTGATAAGCGCTGCGGACCTCTTCGTTCTCCTGTTGCAGCTGGTCGTTACCGAACTCTGCATTATAGCGCGACAGAGCCTCGGCAGTAGCGTTGGTATAGAGCGAATCTTTCAGCAAGTCGAAGTAGTCGAGTTCTATCTTGGCAGAGTCAGGATTGATGTCCCAATAGCTCTCATACAATCCGCGATGGGCATGAATTTCATTGTAGAGGTCGCCCATCTTCGAGAATAGCTCGGCTGCCTGGCGATAATAGGGAATGGCCTCTTGTTGGCGTTTCTGGCATAGTAACGACATGCCCAGATGGTTTAGGGCGATGGCATACGAGTGGTAGTCGCCCATCTCTTTGAATTCAGGCAAAATCAGACGATAGATGTCCTCTGCCTCTTTGTAGCGATGGAGACCTAAGAGTGCGGACCCCTTCTGCGATAGGCGGATGGCGAGTTTCGGTTTGCGTCCCAGCTGTTGCTCTATGTCGATAGCCTGCTCTGCGTAAGGAAGCGCTTTCGAATCGTTACCCAAGGTGTGGTAGATTTCAGATGCCATACCCAAGATGATAGCTTTGCGACCTGGATTATCCACCTGATTGATATGGTCGATGGCCTGCAGGATGATTTGTTCAGCCTCCTTGGCTTGATAACCAGCCATGTAGATACCAGCCAAGGTGTTCATACTTGACGCAATACGGTCGTGGTCACCACCTTTCATCTCTATCTCGACGCTCTGTTTGGCATAATTGGCTGCCTGTTTGAAGTCGCTCAGACGAATGTAGATACAGCCCAGTGTGTTCAGACAATCAGCCTTTTCTGGGTTGGCGGGATGATACTTCGGCAGGGCTTTGAGGGCATATTGCTCGGCCTGCTCGTATTGCTGCTGGTCGTAAAGCCACTCGGCTGCCCAGTACCATACCTGTTGTCGGAGAGAATCGATAGGGGTGTTATTGGCAAACGTAATCTTCTCGTCAGTGAACTCTGCCTTTTGCAGTTCGTCGAAGAAACGGTTGGCTGTGGCTGCATCGGGTGTCTTGTTAAACTGTTCTAATATTGGCACCACACGGTCTTGGGCGTTTGCCATCCAGCAAAAGCATGAAAGCACCTGGCATAGAATTAGTTTTTTTATTGTTTTCATAATGTCATGTTTATTTCTTATTGATTCCCTTCATCGACAATGAGATGCGTTGGCGACGGAGGTCGACGCCAATGACGCGGACACGGACGTGCTGGTGGAGACGAACCACCTGAGTGGGGTCGCTGACATACCTGTCGGCCAGTTGTGACACATGTACCAGTCCATCCTGATGGACACCGATATCGACAAAGGCACCAAAGTTGGTGATGTTGGTGACGATGCCAGGCAGTTCCATGCCTTCACGCAGGTCTTCCACGGTCTGTACACTACTATCGAATTCGAATGCCTCAATCTGTTCGCGTGGGTCGCGCCCAGGCTTCTCCAACTCCTTCATAATGTCTGTGAGGGTGGGCAGTCCGACCTCGTCAGTCACATAGCGTTTGATGTCTATCTGTTCGCGCGTATCCTTATTATTAATAAGGTCGCTAACGCTACAGCCTTGGTCTTTTGCCATCTGCTCGACCACATGGTAGCTTTCGGGGTGGACGGCACTATTGTCGAGCGGGTTCCTGGCATTGGGGATGCGCAGGAAACCGGCACATTGCTGGTAGGCCGCAGGTCCTAAGCGAGGCACCTTTTTCAATTGGGCGCGTGATGTGAAGGCACCGTTCGCCTTACGGTAGTTGACGATGTTCTGTGCCAGAACGGGACCCAGTCCGCTGACATAGGTCAGCAAATGCTGGGAGGCGGTATTGAGGTTGACGCCTACCAGATTGACACAACTCTCTACCATCTGGTCGAGCGAATGCTTGAGCATCGTCTGGTCGACATCGTGCTGGTATTGTCCCACACCAATGCTTTTGGGGTCAATCTTTACCAGTTCGGCCAATGGGTCCATCAGACGACGACCGATGGAGACTGCGCCGCGAACCGTCACGTCCTCATCGGGGAACTCGTCACGTGCCACCTTCGAAGCACTATAGACCGAGGCCCCGTCCTCGCTGACGACAAAAAGCCTCACCCCAGACCCATAGGGCGAGGGGAGTGATTTGATACAATCTTCTACAAACTCCTTCGTTTCACGACTGGCTGTGCCGTTGCCAATGGCGATAGCCTCGATGTCGTAGTCCTTCATCATTTGCTGCACATGTACCGTAGCCTGCATGCGGTGGTTGACAGGCGGATGGGGGAAGATAGCCTCGTGATGGAGCAGTGAGCCTTGGGCATCGAGGCATACCACCTTACAGCCCGTGCGGAAACCAGGGTCGATACCCATGACGCGCTTCTGACCTAAGGGAGCCGATAGCAATAGCTGGCGCAGGTTTTCAGCAAATACGCGGATGGCCTCTTCATCGGCTTTCTCCTTGCTCAGATTCATAAACTCCGTCTCAATAGAAGGAAGCAGCAAACGCTTATAGCCGTCCTCGACAGCCTCTTCTAACAATTTACGACAGGCTTGGCTCCCCCTCTCTTTGGAGGGGGATGGGGGGAGGTTTCGTTTCAGTCGCCTGATGGCCTCGTCGTCGTCGATGGTAATACTGACGCGCAGGATACCCTCGTTCTCGCCACGGCGCATGGCCAGCAGACGATGACTGGAACAGCGCTTCAGAGGCTCTTCCCACTCGAAGTAGTCACTGTATTTCTGGGCTTCGTCTGTATCCTTCTTGCTTTTGACAACCTTCGACTCGATGAAGGCCTCACGTCGGAAGGCGCTACGCACCTGATTGCGTGAGCGCTCGTCCTCGCTGACTTGTTCGGCAATGATGTCTTGAGCACCCTTTAGAGCGTCTTCGACGCTTAATTGGGAATTGAGAATTGATAATTGATAATTGGCGGCGCGTTTAGGGTCTTTCTCGCGTTGTTCCAAAAGAATCTTGGCCAATGGCTCAAGTCCCTGTTCACGAGCCACTTGCGCACGTGTACGACGCTTGGGTTTGTAGGGCAGGTAGATGTCTTCAAGTGTGGTCGAGTCCCAACAGTCATCAATGCGTTTTTGTAATTCGGGCGTCATTTTCTCCTGTTCGGTAATCGTCCTGATGACCGTTTCCTTGCGTTTGGCAATCTCCTGCAACTGTTCCAGACGATTGCTGATGGCTGTGATTTGTACTTCGTCCAGTCCGCCAGTACGTTCCTTACGATAACGCGAGATAAACGGAATGGTACAACCCTCGTCCAATAGTTTCAGCGTATTCTCTACCGCATGTTCTTGCAGGTGTAACTCGCTGGATATTAATCGTGTAAATATCTTGATGTTCTCCATCTTACTTTTTACTTATTTAGAATCTGCTGTCTTGTTTGATACTCTTGATATGCATGACGATGCCGGCAATGATGCATAAAAGGCCAACAATGAGTAGTGCGTTGTGGCTGGCAAGGTTGCTAAAACGCGTCAGGATAAGTACCATTGTACCTATTACAATCAGTAATATGCCTATAAAAGGAGTCAATTTCTTCATACAATCGTTAAATTTGCTGCAAAAATATAAAATAATTATGAATTATGCATTAAGAATTATGAATTATTTTGTACCTTTGCACCCGCATTTTGCAAAAATAACATTTATTTATTAATTAAAAGTAGTATGAATCAATACGAAACCGTTTTCATTTTGACTCCCGTTTTGTCTGATGAACAGACAAAGGAAACGGTCGCAAAGTTCAAGAAGGTCCTCACCGACAAAGGTGCAGAGATCGTGAACGAAGAGGCCTGGGGACTGAAGAAGATGGCTTACGCTATCGAGAAGAAATCTACAGGTTTCTATTTCCTGGTAGAGTTCAAGGCTGAGCCATCAGTGATTAAGACTTTGGAGACTGCTTTCCGTCGTGACGAGAAGGTTATCCGTTTCCAGACAGTAAAGCTTGAGAAGTATGCCATCGAGTATGCTGAGAAGCGTCGTAACAAATTTGGTAAAAAAGAGGAGGCTTAAACTATGGCACAGCAAGACACTGAAATCCGTTATTTGAACGCTCCTTCTATCGACACGAAGAAGAAGAAGTACTGCCGTTTCAAGAAGAGCGGTATCAAGTACATCGACTACAAGGACCCCGAGTTCCTGAAGAAGTTCCTGAACGAGCAGGGTAAGATTCTGCCCCGTCGTATCACCGGTACATCTCTGAAGTATCAGCGCCGTGTGGCTCAGGCCGTTAAGCGTGCCCGCCAGATTGCTCTGCTGCCTTACGTAACTGACATGATGAAGTAAAACAAGGAGGACGCAAGACATGGAAATTATACTGAAAGAAGATATTATCGGTCTGGGTTACAAGAACGATATCGTAAACGTTAAGTCTGGTTATGGCCGTAACTACCTGATTCCTCAGGGTAAGGGTGTTATCGCCAGTCCTATGGCTAAGAAGATTCTCGCTGAGAACCTGAAGCAGCAGGCTCACAAACTGGCCGCTATCAAGGCTGAGGCTGAGAAGAAGGCGGAGGCTCTGAAGGACGTTGCTCTGGAGATTGCCGCAAAGGTCAGCGCTACCGGTCAGCTGTACGGTTCTGTTGGTGCCAATCAGGTTGCTGAGGAACTGAAGAAGCTGGGCAAGGAGGTTGATCGCAAGCTTATCACCATGAAGGAGGCTAAGCAGGTTGGCGACTTCGTAGCTTTGGTTCACTTCCACAAGGAGGTCACTGTTGAGATTCCTGTGAAGGTTGTTGCCGAGAACGCCGCTGAGCTGAAGGCTGCTGCTGAAGAGGAGAAGAAACTCCAGACTGCTCCAGTTGCTGAGGCTCCCGTAGCTGAAGAGGCTGAGGTAGAAGAGGAGGTTGAGGCTCCCGTAGAAGAGTAATAACCGCTGTAAAGCAAATCATAGTTATTATACACTGTTGAATCCCGAGTGCCACAAGCGCTCGGGATTTCTCATTGTCCTTTTTTCTGGGCCTTCCTGATCAAACAAAAAACCGCCGGATTCACATCCGACGGTCGATTCTCTCAATAGAGTTCGTGAATTACTTCTGAGCAGCAGCGCTGTCAACAGCAGCTGTATCAACAGCAGCGGTATCAGCGGTATCAGCGGTATCAACAACTGCGATAGAATCAGAATCAACGGCCTCAGCCTGCTGAGTCTTGTTACCACAAGAAGCGAAAGAAATAGCTGCAACAGCTACGAACATCAAAACTAACTTTTTCATTTTTTCTAAGCTTTTTAAATCTGTAAAACAATCATTTGTTTATTAAAACGCTGCAAAGGTAAGCATTTTTTTAATACGACGTATCATTTTTTTTGTTTTTTTTTAGGGCATTTTTGTAACTTTTTTGTAAATTACTGAAAATAAGCTATTTACGAAATGTTAAATTTCGTGTATTTTTCACCCTTTACTGAATAAATGCAAAAAAATGGCGAAAAGTGCTTTTTTTTGTTCAGTTTGCATTAACTTTGCAAAATGAAAACAAGACACCTTATTATATATATAGGAAACGCATGATAGATACGGCAGCCTTTCAAGGCAAGAAAGCGAAATATTTCACGCTGGGATGTAAGTTGAACTTCTCGGAGACGTCAACATTTGGCAAGATGTTGAGTGAGATGGGGGTGGTGACGGCTCGTAAGGACGAGCAGGCTGACCTCTGTCTGATCAATACCTGCTCGGTGACGGACGTGGCCGACCATAAATGCCGGCAGGCTATTCACCGTCTGGTACGCGAGAATCCTGGAGCCTTTGTGGTGGTGACAGGCTGTTATGCCCAGTTGGCGCCTGAGAAAATCAGCAAGATTGAGGGTGTGGACTTGGTGCTGGGGTCAAACGAGAAGGCGAATCTGATTCAATTTTTAAGCGAAAAATTGAATCAGAGATGTCAGATGTCAGATGTCAGATGTCAGAGAAATGATAATACTGCGACTCACTATACGCAGAAGACGAAGGACATCAAGAGTTTCGCCCCTTCGTGTTCACGAGGCAACCGCACGCGTTATTTCTTGAAGGTTCAGGACGGCTGCGACTACTTCTGTACCTATTGTACGATACCCTATGCCCGTGGTTTCAGTCGTAACCCATCCATTGCATCGTTAGTGGCACAGGCCGAGGAAGCTGCGCGCGAGGGTGGCAAGGAGATTGTGCTGACGGGTGTGAACATTGGTGACTTCGGCAAGACGACAGGCGAAAAGTTCATCGACCTGGTCAAGGCATTGGATGCTGTGGAGGGTATTCAGCGTTATCGTATCAGTAGTTTGGAACCCGACCTGCTGAGCGACGAGCTGATAGACTACTGTGCACAGAGCCGGGCTTTTATGCCTCATTACCATATTCCGTTGCAGAGCGGTAGCGATACGGTGCTGAAACTGATGCACCGTCATTATGACCGCCAGCTGTTTGCTGACAAGATTCACCGCATCAAAGAAGTCATGCCCGATGCCTTTATCGGTGTCGATGTGATGGTGGGTTGTAGGGGCGAGACACCCGAGTGCTTCGAGGAAACCTACGAATTCCTGAATGGACTCGATGTGACGCAGTTGCACGTGTTCCCATATTCCGAGCGTCCTGGCACGTCCGCCTTGAGCATTCCCTACGTGGTAAGCGATCATGACAAGCGTGAACGCAGTCGCAGATTGTTGGACCTGTCAGACCAGAAGACACAAGCTTTCTACGAACGCCATATTGGACAGGAAGCAGAGGTGCTGTTTGAGAAGGCTACGCGTGGCAGGGCTATGCACGGCTTTACGAAAAACTACATCCGCGTGGAGCTGTCGCCTGAAGATGCGAAAGTGGAATATGACAACCAGCTGATTTGTGTCCGTTTGGGGGAGTTGAATCATGACAAAACGGCGTTGAGAGTTGAGAAATTGAGAAAATGAGAAATTGAGAAAATGAGAAAATGGATAAGGTTGCAATCGTCATATTGAACTGGAACGGGGCTAAGATGCTTAAAGAGTATCTGCCCACGGTGCTGAACTACTCGCGCGACGAGGCGACGGTCTATGTGGCTGACAATGCGTCGACAGACGATTCGCTCGACTTGTTGCGTCGTGAGTTTCCTGAGTGCAAACTGATTCTGTTGGAAAAGAATTGGGGCTTTGCTGAGGGTTACAACAAGGCGTTGGCGCAGATTGAGGCCGAATACTATCTGCTGCTGAACTCGGATATCGAGGTCACGCACCATTGGCTGACGCCTTTGATTGAGTTTATGGATGTGCATCCCGAGGTGGCCGCATGTCAGCCCAAGTTGCTCTCTATATTTAATAAGGATATGTTCGAGTATGCGGGGGCGAGTGGGGGATACCTTGACCGTTATGGCTATCCTTTCTGCCGTGGACGCATCTTTGATACGGTGGAGGCTGACAATGGACAGTACGACTATGCGGCGGAGATCCTGTGGGCTACAGGTGCCGCATTGATGATTCGCGCCAAGGACTATTGGGACTGTGGAGGTTTGGACGGGCGCTTCTTTGCGCATAATGAGGAGATAGACCTTTGCTGGCGGCTGCGCATCCGTGGTCGCAAGCTCTACTGCTTGCCTGAATCGTACGTCTACCATGTGGGAGGCGGTACGCTGCCCAAGTCGAACCCCATGAAGACCTTCCTGAACTTTCGGAATAACCTGACGATGCTATACAAGTGTCTGCCTGACGAGGAATTGCAGCATGTCATGCGTTGGCGCTGGTTCCTGGATTACCTGGCAGCGTGGGAGATGCTGATCTTAAAACGTAATCTGGGTGATTTCAAGGCCATCTTCAAGGCCCGCCATGCCTTCAAATGCTGGCGTAAGGACTTCGAGGAGGATCGTCGGCAGATACAAGCCTCGCGACAGACCAAAGAAATACCAGAGCAACGGCGGTTCTCATTGCTCTGGCAGTACTATGTGAAAGGGCGCAAACGATTTGAGGAATTGAGAAATTGAGAAAATGAGAGAATGAGAAATTTCTCATTTCCTCATTTTCTTCATTTCTTAATTTCAACAACCACGGGTTGTTGAATTTCCTTGCACCACGCCTTCAGGTAGTCAAACCACTCCTTGGCCGAGTGATAGCCGAACGTCTCGTTGGCTGACGTATAGTTCACCTTATACGACATCTGGCGACCGTTGACCTTCAGCACGTAGGCGTAGTTGTCCTTGTTGGCAGGTTCCTCGCTGACAATATTCTGCTGAGGTATCAGTATGGCCAGTCCTACCGTCTCGCGGCTCCATTTGACGGTGTCCGTAGAAGGATAGTCGGTTCCCCAGCAGGCACGCAGTCCCTTTTTGTTGCTAAATTCCTCTGACCCTTTGACGTTGATGATGCCCGTCGAGAAACGATAGTTGCTGACATCCTTGTTGAACAGTACGTCGACATCTGTATCTCTGTGGCCTGCATACTGCGTATAGCGCAGGGTCATGTTGATGGCTGATGGCTGAGGGCTGAGGGCTGAAGGGGCTTGCCATCCCTTGTCAATCACCTCGACGATGGTGCGCAGCGGTCCGTACGAGATGATGCGCTGTGTGCGCGTCTTGACAGGCTCTACAAGTGTAGGCTGATGGCCGTCCCAGCCACGGAAGGCACCAAGACCAAACGTCTGGCCAACCCATAGCACGTCGTCGCCATAGCCCCGTTTCTTCTGCTCGTCGTCGGTATAGAACTGCGTCTCCTTCAACTCCAGCTGCTTCTTGAACTTACCGTAAAGGTCCAGCGTCTGGCGCGCATCAAAATAGATGCGGATGCCGTTCAGCTCGCTCTCGAAGTCAACACCATGATGGTGCTGGATGTTGTAGGTATAGGCTGCGTCGCCACGAGCCGTCAGCGATTCGATGTAGTTGTTCTGCTGGTTCTTCTTCAGTTTCTTGTCCTTGGTATTGCTCAGTACCATCTCAGCAAAGACGCGGGCAGGGTAGGTGCGCGGTTCCCCTTCGTCCATCAGTGTCACCGTGTACTGCTGCTTCTCCTTCTTGTCAAGATTGGCCAGGAAGCAGAGCTCGTCGAAGGTTTCATCCTGGTTGAGGTCGTCCAACTGGCACGGTATCTCCTGACCGTTCAGAGTGACCAGTGCTGACAGTACCTCCCCGTAAGGAGCCAGATTGATGACAACAGGTACATCCGCGCGAGCGATGTTCATAGGATTACTGACGCTGACGGTCATGGTGCGGCTGGCCGAGACTGTCGTAGTCATCATTGACAGCAGCAAGAGGGCTATTGTTTGTTTCATATTCAACTTTTTAGTAGTTTAGTGCATGCAAATTTCACACAAATAATGGAAATGACACTCATTTTGCACTTTTTTTTATCTTTTTTAGGTTAAAATTTGGATTTTAAAATATTTTTTAGTAATTTTGCATCGGTTTTTAACATAAATAAGCGGTTTAACTCAAACACTCGTGCGTAAGACATACGGAATATTGGTTTTCATGATGCTGTTGTGTTTCGGTTGCCAGTGGCAGCTGAAGCCCAATGACGACGATGCTGCAGCCAATGTCAGCGTGGCCCGCTATGACCGCATTGAGAGCCTTTACCTGACCACGGGCGATTATTCTGCCCTGCAGCAGATGAACACCTATTTCCCTATGCAGACGCGCACGTTGATAGAGGATATGCTGCATATCGGCAAGGTTGACGATCCTGAGACCAACAGCCGTTTCTATCGCTTCTTCCAGGACTCTACCCTTCAGCGCATGCTCGTTGACGTACAGCACGAGTTTGCCGATATGGACGACATCAATGAGGATATGGCTTCAGCCTTCGAACGCTTGCTGGACGAGATGCCTGCCCTTGAGGTTCCCCATATCTATGCCCAGATTGGCTCGTTCGACCAGAGCATTGTCGTGGCCGACGGCTCGTTGGGCATCAGTCTCGACAAGTATCTGGGTTCCGATTATCCCTTCTATCAGCAGAACTATAGCGACAGACAGCGCCGTATGATGGTGCGTTCGATGATTGTCCCCGACTGTCTGGCCTTCTATCTGCTCAGTCTCTATCCCATACCCCTTGAGTTGGTCAATACGCAGAAGGGACGTGACTTGCACATGAGCAAGATACAATGGGTGGTCAACGAGGTGACGGAGCGTGAAGTCTTCCAAAGCGACTTGATTTCAGCCGTCGATCATTACATGAAAAACAATCGGAGCAAGAGCTTTGATGATATGCTGCGTAGTAGCAGCAAAACAATATTTAAGTAAAAAATAACTTTTTCGCTTTGGCTATTCAGGCTATTTTCACTAACTTTGTAGCCCGAAAACGAAAAAGCTATGCCAGAACAGAACAATAATACAAGTGGAAACCGCAGGCGCAGACAGCAGCCTGTCGATAATAGTTATGCTCACGTGCAACCGCAGGCTACGGAGATAGAACGTGCCGTGCTGGGTGCCCTGATGATTGACAAGGACGCCTATGCTGTGGTGTGTGAGATGCTCTTGCCCGAGAGTTTCTATGAGCCCCGCAACCAGAAAGTGTACCGTGCCATCATGGATCTGTCGCTACACGAGTCGCCAGTCGATGTATGGACGGTGACCGAGCAGTTAGCCAGACAGGGCGATCTTGAGGATGTCGGTGGCCCTGGCTATGTGACGGAACTCTCCAGTCGTGTGGCTTCGTCGGCCAATATCGAGTACCATGCCCGTATCATTGCCCAGAAGTCGCTGGCCCGTCAGCTGATCTCCTTTGCCGGCAATATCGAGACCAAGGCCTTCGACGAGACCATTGATGTCGATGACCTGATGCAGGAGGCTGAGGGCAGCCTGTTCGAACTTGGCCAGCGTAACATGAAGAAGGACTACACCCAGATAGACCCCGTTATCAAGAATGCCATTGACGTCATCCAGAAGGCCGCTGCCAACAAGGACGGCTTGACGGGTGTGCCTACGGGCTATCATAAGCTGGACGACATCACCAGTGGCTGGCAACCCAGCGACCTGGTGATTATTGCCGGTCGTCCTGCCATGGGTAAGACGTCGTTTGCCCTCTCGATGGCCAAGAACATTGCTGCCGACTATCAGGTGCCTATGGCTTTCTTCTCGCTCGAAATGTCGAACGTGCAGCTGGTGAACCGTCTCATCTCGAATGCCTGCGAGATTCAGGGTTCGAAGATTCTGAACGGTCAGTTGCAGCCTGACGAGTGGGAACGTCTGGACAAGCGTGTCAACAGCCTGCTGGGTGCACCGCTTTACGTTGACGACACGCCGGGTCTGTCTGTCTTTGAGTTGCGTACCAAGGCCCGCCGACTGGTTCGCGAGCATGGCGTGAAGATTATCATGATTGACTACCTGCAGCTGATGAATGCCAACGGCATGCGCTTCTCCTCGCGTCAGGAGGAGGTGTCGGTCATCTCGCGTTCGCTGAAGGGATTGGCCAAGGAGTTGGATATCCCTATCCTGGCCTTGTCGCAGTTGAACCGTGGTGTTGAGAGTCGTGAAGGACTGGAGGGCAAGCGCCCGCAGTTGTCCGACCTGCGTGAGTCGGGAGCCATCGAGCAGGATGCCGATATGGTGCTGTTCGTCCACCGTCCTGAGTACTACCATATCTATCAAGACGACAACGGCCGCGACCTGCGCGGTATGGCGCAGATTATCATTGCCAAGCACCGTAAGGGCGCTACGGGCGACGTGTTGTTGACGTTCCGTGGCGAGTTCACACGCTTCGAGAATCCAGAGGACCGTCGTCTCGGTCGTTCGCAGAACGATAATGGCGGCGAGATTTTAGGCAGCAAAGTAAATGGCGCTCAACCGATGGGTGATGAGTCGCCATTTGTAGGGGATGATAACTTCGCAGAACAGCAGGGGGGAGTGCCGTTCTAATTCCTAATTCCTAATTTACTTCGAATACTTGTCAATAAGGGACTGGGCTTGTTCGTGGCCCAGTTCTTTTGCTTTCTGCAGACTTTCCAAGCCTTCCTTCTTCTGTCCCTTCACGCAGAGTCCGATGCCTAACAGCAGGTGGCCGTCGGCTTCGTTGGGAGCCAGTCTGACGGCCTCGCGTGCCGATGCAATTGCTTCGTCGGTCATGCCTACGCGCAGTTCCACGTTGGCTTTCTCCGACTGATATACAGACTCTTGTGGCGCCATGTCGGCAGCCTTTCGGATGTCGTCGATGGCCTGCTGATACAAGTGGCCGGCAAACTCCGACTGTTCGCGCAGATAGTAGAATTCGGCAGTCAACTGACCTGGCATCAGTTTTTCATACTCGTTGAAGTCGCTGACCGCCATACGATACTTGCCTGCAGCGTCCAGCAGTCGGCCACGTGCCATCAGATAGGGAGCAGCGGCGCGCAGATAAGGTTTGGCAAACGTGTTGACGGCACTGTCCATCTGGGCTATGGCGCCCTCCTGGTCCTTCAGTGCCAGTCGGCATTGTGCGGCGGCATAGAAGATGTCGGCACTGCGCATATCGCTCTGGGCCAGTTGCTGATACAGCTGGAAGGCCTCTTCGTATTTCTGCATGGTGTACAGCAGTTGAGCCTGCTGCTGCAGATAGACGGGCATGGCATTCGTGGCGTAAGCCTCCTTCGACTCCTGCAGTCCACGCTCCAGCGACCAGGGCTCGTATGGCGTGTTGGCCTGCAACAGGTGGTGCTGGTATATCAGGTTGGCATACTGATAGTGAACATCGTCCTTCTTGTCGGCCACCTTCAGCGCCTGGCTCATATCCTTCTCGGCATCGGCAAAGCGCAGCGACGAGGCCAGCGTGCGTGCCCGATAGATGTAGCCGTCGGGGCTCTGTGGAAACTTCTGGATGAAGCGCTCCAGGAAGTTGGCGTATTCCAGCGAATCCAGTGCCGATGCACCCATGAACAGGGCCACCTGAGCCTGCTCGATGTCGTCGGGCAGAGCTTTCTTGATGCCTGTAGCCTTCATGGCTGGCGCATTCATGCCCAGTCCGCTCATCTGCAACTGACTGGCAAACAGTGCACTGACGGCGTGGCTCTGCTTGCCTTTGGCGTCTGCAGTGGGTTGCAGAATGCCGATGACCTCGCCCTGATCGTTCAGTATCGGACTGCCCGTCTGCAACTCGTCAGGTTGCATGTCGATCGTGTAATAGGCATAGATATTCTGAAACACCTCGGCCTTGCTGACGGTTCCCTTTTTGCATACAGGCACTTTCTTGGCGGCGTATGGTAACAGCCATGCTGTGGTCCCTTCCTCAGTCTTGGCCTGGGCCACGGTCAGCGCTTGAGGTTTCTTGATGTCCACCTTGAATTTAGCCACGTCATACATGTCGTTGGCACCGATGATGCAGTCCACGGGCCACTCCTTGCCCTGGGTGTCGATGATGACGGCACGCTGGGCACCCTTGAAGGGCACGTAGCTGCTGACGGCCTCGCCATTGTTATTGACGAAGAAACCATTCGAACTGCCTATCAACTGGTTGTTCTTGTCGAATGTCTTCAGCGTAAACACCGCACTGGCTGCTTTTTTAGCCCAAGGTTGGGCTAAAACATTGAGAGATTGAGAAAATGAGAGAATGAGAAAAACTGCGCATCCCATTCCATTTCTTAATCTCACAATAAAACTTTTATATTCCATATAATTTCTCATTATCTCATTATCTCAATTTCTCAATTTCTCAATAATTTCTCATTGTCTCATTGTCTCAATTACTCAATTTCAGAAGCTGCTTCGCGTTAGCGATAGCAGCTTCTGAAACGTCGCTGCCGCTCAGCATCTGAGCTATCTCGCTGACGCGCTCGTCCTGCGTCAGTTCCTGCATCTGACTGGTAGTGCCATTGGCGGTCTCCTCTTTCGACACGCGGTAGTGGTGGCTACCCTTCGAGGCTATCTGGGGCAGGTGCGTGATGGAGATGACCTGACGTTCGGTCTGTCCCATCTCCTGCATGATGTCGGCCATCTTCTCGGCTATCTTGCCGCTGACGCCCGTGTCAATCTCGTCGAAGATGATGGTGGGCAGCTTCACGGCACCGCTGATCATAGCCTTCAGCGATAGCATAACACGGGCTATCTCACCGCCCGAGGCCACCTGTGCGACAGGTTGGAGTGGGGTGGACGTGTTGGCCGAAAAGAGGAAGGCCACGGCGTCCTGTCCGTTCTTGCCCAGTTCGCCCTTCTGGATGTTCACCTCGAAGCGTACGTTGGGCATGCCCAGCGGCACCAGTCGCTGCCGCAGCTGCTGTTCTATCTCCTTGCCGGCCTTCAGTCGCAGTTTGGTCAGCGCGTCTGCCTGCTGTTGGCTCTTGGCCCTCAGCTGTTGGCATTTGGCTTCCAGTTCGGCCAGTGCCTCGTCGCTGTTCTCTATGTTGTTCAGCTTCTGTCGCAGCTCGTCGCGCTTTCCTATCAGCTCTTCAACCGTGTCGGCATGGTATTTCTTCTCCAGTTCGTAGATGCGGTCCAGACGACTATTGATACGGTCCAGTTCCGAGGGGTTGAAGTCGGTATCCTCCAGCATCGCGCTTACCTCGTCGGCAATGTCCTTCAGTTCTATGCGACAGCTATCCAGGCGTTCGGCCAACTCAGCCGTCTTGGGCATGACCTTGCTGATGCCGCTTAGGGCGTTCTTGGCTGTGTGCACCTGACTGACTGCACCCATCTGTTCGCCATATAGGGCATTGTCAGCCTCGTACAGGGCCGTCTTGATGTCCTCGGCGTGCTCCATGGTCTCGCTCTGCTGTTCCAGTTCTTCCTGTTCGCCTTCCGTCAGTCGGGCATTCTCCAGTTCCTCGCACTGGAACTGCAGGAAGTCCTGGCTCTGTCGGTTGCGCTCTATGTCGTCCTTCATCGCTTGCAGCTGGCTTTGGGCCGTTTGCAGTTGGCTGTAGGTCTGCTGATAGGCGGTCAGTTCCCGACTGTCGTTGGCTATAATATCCACCACGCTCAGTTGGAAGTCCTGCTTCTGCAGGAGTAGGTTCTGGTGTTGTGAATGTACGTCAACTAATTGTTCACCAAGTTCCTTTAACTGGCTGAGCCCCACTGGAGTATCATTGATGAAAGCACGACTCTTTCCCGTCGCTGTCAGTTCGCGACGGATGATGGTATCTTCGCTGTCCTGCTCTATCTCGTTCTCTTCGAAGAAGTCCTGCATCGGGTAGCGCGACAGGTCGAAATGGGCCTCGATGATGCATTTCTCTGCACCCGCCTTGATGCTCTTCGAGTCGGCTCGCTGACCCAGCAGCAGTCCGATGGCACCCAGTATGATGCTCTTGCCCGCGCCCGTCTCACCGGTGATGACCGAGAAGCCCGGATACAGTTCGATGTCCAGCTCGTCAATCAGCGTAAAATTCTTGATATACAGTTGCTTCAGCATATTATTTATATTTAGAAAACAACTTGGACAACTTATGACAACTTTCCTTTGTGTTGTTTTGGTTGTCTTAGTTGTCTTTTATTCTTTGATCTTGTTCCACGCGTTCGACTGTGCCGCATTGATGTTGAACAGCAGTTCGTGCACCTGCTCCTTTTCTTTGGCCGTGCCCTTGCCCTTGTAGATGTTAGCCAGTTCGTCGCGCTTATAGTCCGTCCAGATCTGCGGCAACAGCGACAGCGGCTTCTCATCGTGCGCCTGCTTCAGCAGTTGCAGAGCCTCGGTCACGTTCGTGCGTCCGCGGTCGGCATTCTGCGCCATCTCGTCCAGCCCCTTGCGGTAGTAGTCGTACTGCAGCTGGCGGAATGGCTTCATGGCCTCGTCCAGATAGTCGTTGATGATGGCAAATCGGTTGCGCGTCGTCTCGAAGGCCTTCCAGCCCGTGAATCCCAGGTCCTGCGCATTATTCGTCAGCTGCATGCAACGCTGCAGGATGTCAGTACCGCCCAAGGGCGAGAACGAGTCCAGATTCAGTCCGATAATCAGGTAGGCATAGTACGCCATCAGCGCCGTCAGTTGGTTGTCAACCGTCTCGTCGTTGTAGTTCAGCTGGTCGAACTGTGCGAAGTCGAAGTTGAAGTCGCCATCCTTGTTATTATATAATGTCGTGGTGTACGACGAGTTATAGACAGGGCGGTTAGCCTGAATCATGGCCGTACACGAAATGCGGTTGTTGGACTTGTCATACTTCGTTACCGTTAGGTTGAAGTTCACCACGATACGCTCGTTCTGCTGGAATTGCAAGTCCGTCCACTGGCGCTCGTTCATCCATTGCTCCAGCGTCTGCTGCAGGTTGTCGAACACGCTCTTGTCCGACGTCCCCACCTGCTGCGTATTGATGTTAATCTTCACCTGCAGCTCTTGCGCCACCATTGTGAATGGGGCTGCCACGAAAAGAGCCACCAGCATGGTTGATGCCAGCAGTATTCGTAGTGTTCCGTATCGTATCATCTTTTTACTTTTCATAAATCGCCGCAAAGGTACGAATAAGTGAGCGAAAATGCAAATTTATTTTCGTTTTTCCATGCATAGAGGTTTTATACCTTCCGCAAACAGTAGTATTTTTGGCTGTTTTGTCCTGTCGATGTAATACCAGACGTAGGGTCGCTGGCAATCTTTCGCAGTTCTATCGATGCTGTGGTGCGCGACAGTCCCGTCAGCCACGCATAGTCCATGACGCGCATCAAGGGCTTCTCTTCTAAGAACTTTCTTGCTTTAGCAATACGCTCTTCCAAAGTAGTGGTGGGCTTCTTGAGACGACTTTCGCCCTCCTTTATTAAGACGCATTTCCTACTCGTATTGCTTATCAGTTCTTTGTCTGCCCTATATGAAACTCCCGTCACTTTGATGTTCTTTGCGTTGTGTTTCGTTTCGCCAGGCTCGAAGGCATCGGGCAGTACGCCGTCTCTCATACCCAATTTAGCTATAAAGGTACCTAACCCGTTAATTTTCACGGAGAATCCTTCAGCCATGCTCAGTGCCAACTTGTCGTGAATCAGTGTCAGCACACCTTCGATGGCATCTTTTGGCATTGCACCTTCTCGGCTACACAAATCCACAAATTCATCATGGCTCATGGCTTGTGTCTTCATTTTGTAAATAGCCTGCGTATGACCCGTTCCATTCAGGTCGGCTATTTCTTTTTTGATATACTTGGCATACATAATAATATGGTTTTTGGTGCAAAGTTACTCAAAACGTTTCGAAAAGCCAAATCCTCGACGAAGAATTCTCGTTCTTCGACGTGGAATTCTCGTTCTTCGACGTGGAATTAACGTTCTTCGACGAAGAACGAACTAAAGAACCGCCTTTACAACCTTTTTCCTTACTTTAAACAACGTCTTTGCTTACTTCAAGCAACGTTACTGCTTATTGCATATAACGTTCTCGTTGGATGTCCATCGGCATTCCCCGCCATGATGTCCGCATCGGATACTTTTACACAATAGGGAATCTTCTGTGTACTTATCATATATAGAATCTAAGACCAAACTGAGCATCTATACGCTTGATACCATAGAAGTCATACTTGCTGGTGTCAATACCAGCTGGTCGCTTCATGCTCATGGTGAAGGAATTGAACTGAATGCCTATGCCTATACTTTTTGAAAGCATATACTCTATTCCTATCTGGCCCAAAATGCCGACACTCGACTCGAAATTCTTACTAACCATGGTATTCTTGGCCTCCTCCATATAAACGGAACAGCCCAAGCCTAAAGCACCATCCATACGCCAACTGTCACCCAATTTGATACCATAGACCACGCTCGGGCCAAAATAGTGCAGTTTAACGCCATATGCCTCGTCAAACGACGTTGAATGGTATAGATAGCTAAAGCCGATACCGATTCCTGAACGCCAAAGATGCTGATAGCCCAGTTCCAAAGCAATACCCCTGACGTTCTTATATGTTTTGGTGGGCGTCTGCAATTCGGACGTAATCCACGATGGGCCAACGTTTACCTTGAAGATGTTGTCAGGATTATCCAAAGCTTTCTCTCTGCGTTTTATCTGCTCTTGTGTCATTGCAAGCAGTTCACGGTCCTTCTCTTCCTCCAGCAGTAAAAGAGTCGACGGCGCGTCACCACTCACCAAGCTGTCGGGCAACACATACATGGTGCCCCAAATGCGGTGACAGCTAGATGTAAAGAAGTTTGGAGTCCTGTGCTCGTCAACATGCAGGGCATTGCCCCCGCACTCAGCAGTTTTCCTTACTGCCAGCGCCAGCATACTACCATAAAGGCATTTGTAGGCGGGAGTCATGCCGCCATCCGTCACATTCACCTTGCCGATGGGTTTTGCCCCTCTGGGAACCCTTTCATCTGTATTGTACACCACGACCTTCTCTGCCGGCTGGCTTGGCAACTGTTCCACGACATCAGCTATCACCTTTGGTGTCGTAGAGCAACCGGTTAATATGGCTGCCAACAAGACAAAACATATCTTCTTCGTCGTTCTCATTTTGCTTTATGTTTGATATTATTGTTTGTATTGAATGCATACGAAAAAAAACGTGAGCAATTACTTCGTTTACGTTCTCAAGGTATCTGCAATAACCTATGCTACTTAAACAAGTAATGCCCACGCCCTCAAGCGTGAACCATCTACTTTTTCTTGTAGCATTCTTGAAATTTGCAGATTTCTGAGAACAAGATTCAGCGGACACTTCAACGTATATCTCTAATTATATTTCTCTCAGCCCATAGGCATCTTCGTTTTTAAGGGTTCAACATAATTTGTATTTTATCGAAGGCAAAGATACAGACTTTTTCTTAGACTTCCAAATTTTGCCGTTATTTTTTTATCTTAACCATAAATCTTGATAGATCTTTGGTATTTCGCTCGCTTATTCGTACCTTTGCATTTCTTCTATAAAAGGAAGAAAGATGTAAAACGTTTATTGAAAAACAAACGATATGACGGAGCAGGAACAATGGCGGAAGAAATCTGCAAGTACCTTAATGGCAAGGGGATAGATCAATAACGGCAGGCTACTTTGTTGAGGCCTGCCGTTATGGTTTACTGTACAATCTTGAAGCGGACGCGGAAGGAGTGTTCGTGTTCGTCCCAGTTGGTGCCAAGCATTTCGAAACGGCCTATCTGGGCAGTGGAGCGGACATGGCGTCCGATGCAGGGGCAGACGTCGTAGTCGCCGATGCGGACCAGTCGGATGGTGTCGGAGGCATCCTGTGGCAGACGGTCGGCACTGACCTCCGGTGGCAGTTCGTCGCGCGAGACGAACTCGAAGTTGACAGGCAGGTCGTCGTCGATGAGCTGCTGCATCTGGCGTTCAATCTCCTTTTCCTCCTGACGGGTAGGCTTGTGGTCGAGGTAGAAGCTCATCTTGCTCTTCTTGCGCTCGACATGGGCATTATAGGAGCGTTCGCAGCCGAAGATGCGAATCATGGTCTGATTCAAGAGGTGTTCGGCCGTGTGCGCTGGCGGAAACTCCTCTTTGTTATGCTCGTTCAGTATATAGTCTTCCATCTTACATCTTCCATCATCCATCTTACATCTTCCATCATCACGCTTTCATCTTCCAGACACGCGCACCATAGCCAGGGATGGTCATGTTGACAGAACTGTCGGCCTTCAACTCAAATTTGATTTTGTCGGCAGACAGCATGTCGCTGGCAATGCCACGACGCTCCTTCAGCTGCATGTAGTCAAAGGCATGGGCAGGAATGTTGACGTTGATGTTGGCCTCGTCGCCATCGAAGTTAGCTGCTATCAGGAGCAGGTCGCTGCCGGCCCGACGCAGGAACACATATTGACGATGGAGATGCTGGTTGACGTACATGAGGTCGAAGAAGATGCCACTGTTGACAGCAGACTCGCGGCGTGCTATCTGGAGTATCTTCTTGTAGATGTGGTAGAGCGACTTCTCGTCGTCGGTAAGCTGTCGTTCAAAGGAACGATAGATCGTGTCGATGCTCCAGTAGTCGAAAATCGTGGTGCGACCGTCGTTACCCGAGAAGCCTTCACAGTCCATACCCCGCTCGCCATATTCCTGACCAGCATAGAGCATGAAGGGGTTCTGCTGCATGAGCACAGAGGCTGCGAGGGCAGGAACACCCTTGCGGGCATCGGCAGCAAAAAAGTCGCTGGCAATGCGCTGCTCGTCATGATTCTCGAGGAAGTAGAGCATGTGGTCACGAATGTCGTCGGTACTCTGCCACGCCCAGCTGATGGCCTGGGTGGACTGCTGGCCGCAGATGATGGCTCGCAAGGTGTCGTACATGCCTACCTTGTCGTAGAGCCAGTCGAAACCTGCTGAAATGTAGCGGCGATATTCGTTGGGGTTGTAAACCTCGCCAATAAATACGATGTCGGGATACTGCTGCTTGACGGTCTTCGTGGCGTGTACCCAGAATTCGGCAGGCACCATCTCGGCCATGTCGCAACGGAAACCGTCGATGCCCTTGGATGCCCAGAACAGCAGGATGTCGGTCATCTTCTGCCATGTGTCAGGCATGGGGTAGAAGTGCCCTATGCGTCCGGCATAGTAGTCGACGCCATAGTTCAGTTTGACCGTCTCGTACCAGTCGTTCTGTCCGGGGGCGTTGTCGAAATGGTCGTTGCCCGTAGCCTTGGCAGGCTCCTCGATATAGGGCTCTGCCTCGCCTTTATAGAGGTCGAAGGAGGGGTTAAACCGCTGGTTTGGACAATAATAGAAATTGTTCTGAGAATCGAAACCGTGTTCGGGGTTATCCGTTTCGCCCAGGTCCTTGACGCCCGATGGCTTACAGATACTGTGATACTGGCGAGCCACGTGGTTGGGCACAAAGTCGATGATGACTTTCAGCCCAGCCGCGTGCGTACGAGCTACCAGTTCTTCAAACTCAGCCATGCGTCGGTTGACGCTGACAGCCAAGTCGGGATCGACGTCATAATAGTCGGTGATGGCGTAAGGAGAGCCAGCACGACCTTTCACCACAGCGGGATGCTGTCGGGGGATGCCGTATTCGCTATAAATGGTCTGTGTGGCGTGTCGGATGACGCCAGTGTACCATACATGTGTGATACCCATGCTGACCAAGCGGTTCAGCACGGTAGGACTGAAATCGGCAAACTTGCTACAGCCGTTCTCGGCGATAGTGCCGTTTTCCTTACGTGTTGTGTTCCTATTGTTGTATAGGCGGGTGAAGACCTGATAGATCAGTACTTTTCTATTCGATGCCATGTGCGGGAATGTCCTTGTTGATCTTGGCTATCATGCCTTGCAGAGCTTTACCAGGACCACATTCCGTGAAGTCGGCGGCTCCGTCGGCTATCATATTCTGTACGATCTGTGTCCAGCGTACTGATGAGGTGAGTTGAGCAATCAAGTTCTGCTTGATTTCAGCGGCATCGGTGTGGGGCTTAGCATCCACATTCTGATAAACAGGGCATTTGGGCGTCTGGAACTCGGTCTTCTCAATGGCGGCCTGCAACTCGTCCTTGGCAGGCTGCATGAGGGGAGAGTGGAAAGCACCGCCCACCTTCAGGGGCAGCGCACGCTTGGCACCGGCAGCCTTCAACTGCTCGCAAGCCTCGTTGACGGCGTCGATATTGCCAGAGATAACCAGCTGACCCGGGTTGTTGTAGTTGGCAGGAACGACAACGCCCTTGCCCAACTTGCTGACCTCGGCGCAAACCTCCTCGACCTTCTCGTCGGGCAGACCGATGATGGCGGCCATTGTTGAGGGCTGAGCCTCGCAAGCCTTCTGCATAGCCATTGCACGTGCATAGACTAACTTCAGACCGTCCTCGAAAGACAAAGCGCCAGCGGCTACGAGGGCAGAGAACTCACCCAGCGAGTGACCGGCAGTCATCTCGGGTTGGAACTTGTCGCCCATGCAGATAGCGCTAATGACAGAGTGCAGGAACACGGCGGGCTGCGTCACCTTGGTCTGCTTCAGGTCCTCGTCTGTACCCTCGAACATGATATCGGTGATGCGATAGCCTAAAATGTCGTTAGCCTTTTCGAACAATTCTTTTGCAGTCTCATTATTATCGTACAGGTCCTTGCCCATTCCTACGAACTGGGCACCCTGTCCGGGAAATACAAATGCTTTCATTTTTCTTTTTCCTTTTTTCTTTTTATACCTATTTATATTATTAGGGAAACTGACGACAATTTCTCATTATCTCAATCTCTCATTATCTCAATCTCTCAATCTCTCAATCCCTCAATCAGAACGGCAGGTCGTCGGTAGAACCTTCAGCTGCGGGCTCCTGAGCAGGAGGGAATGGAGAAGTTGCATCAGCACCACCCATGGGCTGCTGTGGAGGGAACGGAGCACCACCCTCAGCACCAGCTACGGGAGGCACAGCGGCACCACGCTGGACATTGAAGGCGCGAATTTCGTTGAACCAACGACCATTGTACTCATGGGCATCAATATCGAACGATACGGTAATGTCTTCGCCCATCTGAATGTTGAACTGCTTGATACGATCCTCACCGAAAATACGGAACATACATTTTCTGGGATATTGACCTGGTACTTCGATGACATACTCCTGTGACATCCAAGGGTTACCGGTGCGCTGAGAGACACCACTGTTCGCTGGAAGAATTGCGATTACTTTTCCTGTTAAATCCATAATATTATACCAAAATTTTAATTATTTTCTCGTTTCAGAGCGCGAAATTACGAAAAATAGTTTTAAAAAGCGCATTTTTCTTCAAATATTTTTTGATTTGACCAGTTTATTTTGTATTTTTGTACTCAATTTCGTGGAATGACAAGCTAAAAACGAATAATATACATGAGATTTACCGTATCAAGCACTGCGCTAAGCAGCAAACTCAATGCTCTTTCAAGAGTCATTAACAGTAAGAATTCTCTGCCCATTTTGGCAGACTTTGTGTTCGATGTTCAAGGCGGCGTTCTGCACCTGACAGCCTCTGACAGTGAAAATGTGATGAACACCCAGCTGGAGCTGACCGAAAGCGACGGCGATGGTCGCTTCTGTGTTGGTAACCACGACTTGCTGGAGGCCGTCAAGGGCTTTTCAGAGCAGCCCATTACCTTCGAGGTGGACTTGACTACCAATCTGGCCAAGATTTCCTATCAGAATGGTATGTTCTCACTGCCCGTTGAGAGTGCCGACGAGTTCCCCACAGCCCAAGGCGTGGGTATGAACGCTTCGGTCATCACGATTTCCAACGCATTACTGGCAGAGAACATCACCCGTTCGCTGTTTGCCACCGCTCAGGACGAGTTGCGTCCTGTGATGAATGGTATCTATTTCGACCTGACGCCTGAATATCTGGCTGTTGTGGCCTCTGATGGTCATAAATTGGTGCGTAACAAGATTCTGACGATTCATAGCGACCAGCCTGCGGCATTCATCCTGCCTAAGAAGCCCGCTTCACTTCTGAAGAACCTGTTAGGCAAGGACGGTGGCGATGTGACCATCCGTTTCGACGAGCGTAACGCACAGATCAACTTTGGTGACGGTGAACTGATTTGCCGTCTGATTGAGGGCCGCTATCCTAATTACAACAGTGTGATACCTCAGAATAATCCTAATCAGCTGACAGTGGACCGTCTCGGTTTGCAGGCTGCCCTGCGTCGTGTACAGCCCTTTGCCAACGATTCAAGCAATCTGATTCGTTTCCACGTGGAAGGTGGCACGTTGCAGTTGGATGCTGAGGACTACGACTTCTCGAAGACGGCTACCGAGCGCATTGCCTGCTCGTATAACGGTCAGCCCATGAGCATTGGTTTCAAGGGTTCGTCGTTCATCGATATCCTGAGCAACTTCGATTGTCAGGAGGTGAACATCTTGTTGGCCGACTCTAGCCGTGCTGGTTTGGTATTGCCTTCAGAGCAGCCTGAGAATCAGGATGTGCTGATGCTGATGATGCCGATGCTGATCAATGATTAAGCACATGTGCTTGATCATTGATATTGAGAAATTGAGAGATTGAGAAAATGAGACAATGAGAAATTGAGACAATGAAGCTGAACTTAACAAAGCCACTGGTGGTCTTCGACTTGGAGACCACCGGTCTTGACTTGGTAAAAGACCGTGTCATTCAGATATCATATATTAAGGTGTATCCTGACGGACGGGAGGAACGTGGCAATGAACTAATAAATCCTGAAAAGCCCCTTGACCCGTTTATCACTCAGTTGACGGGATTCTCGGATGAGGATTTGAAGGACAAGCCCACCTTCAAACAGCTGGCCAAGAAACTGGAAGATGTGTTCAAGGGTAGTGATATTGCCGGTTTCAACTCCAACTTCTTTGATGTGCCTATGCTGGCAGAGGAATTCCTGCGTGCTGGTGTGGACTTCGACTTCTCAAAGGCACGTCTGATAGACGCCTGCACCATCTTCAAGAAGATGGAACGTCGCAATCTGGCAGCTGCTTATAAGTTCTACTGTGGTCGCAAGATGGAGGACGACTTCGAGGCTCACCGTGCTGACCAGGATACCGAGGCTACCTATCGCGTGCTGATGGGCGAACTGGATATGTATGCCCCTGGTGCCAATGAAGACGAGGAAAAGGTGTTGGAGAACGACATGGATAAGTTGGCAGAGTTCTCAAAACAGAACGATAATGTTGACTTTGCAGGCCGTATTGTGTGGGCCGACGTGAATGGCGTCCGTACTGAGGTGTTCAACTTCGGCAAGCATAAGGGACTGCCCGTGGCTCAGGTGCTGCGCATGGATCCCGGCTACTACAGTTGGATACTGGCAGGTGACTTTACGTATAACACCAAGCAGGTGTTGACGCGTATCCGTTTGCGCGAGGCACAGAAATAAAATATGAAACGGGGTTTGACCCCGTTTTCTTGATAATAGAACAATCATGCTCAAAGGAAAGAAAATCGTATTAGGCATCACGGGCTCTATAGCTGCTTATAAGGCCTGTCTGATTATTCGCGGACTGGTAAAGGCCGGTGCCGAGGTACAGGTGGTCATTACGCCTGCCGGCAAGGAGTTTATTACGCCTATCACACTGTCGGCACTCACACAGAAGCCCGTTATCAGCGACTTCTTCTCGCAGCGTGACGGTACGTGGCATTCACATGTCGCTCTTGGCTTGTGGGCCGATGCTATGCTCATAGCTCCATGTACGGCTTCTACGCTGGGCAAGATGGCCAACGGTATAGCTGACAACATGCTTATCACGACCTATCTGTCGATGAAGGCACCTGTATTCGTTGCGCCTGCCATGGATCTCGACATGTATCAGCATCCTACCACCCAGCAGAATATGGAACGACTGAAGGGTTTCGGCAACCAAATTATCGAGCCTGCCAGCGGTTTCCTTGCTTCAGGCCTGGAGGGTAAAGGTCGTATGGAGGAGCCTGAAAAGATTGTGGCCTATTTGGATATGTTTTTCGAGAAAAAGGATTTGCAGGGTAGGCGCATCATGATTACCGCAGGCCCGACTTACGAGAAGATTGACCCTGTCCGCTTTATCGGTAACTATAGTAGTGGCAAAATGGGCTTTGCCTTAGCTGAAGAGTGTGCACGCCGTGGTGCGGAGGTGACGCTGATTGCCGGACCCGTAGCCATGAATACCGGGCTTCCTAACGTTCATCGTATGAATGTTGAGAGCTGTCAGGAGATGTATGATGCTGCGACCAGTGTCTTCCCTCAGCAGGATGCAGCCATCCTGTGTGCAGCAGTAGCCGATTTTCGTCCTGAACATGTAGCCGACCAGAAAATCAAACGAGAGGGGCAGACGATGGATATACACATGGTGCCCAATCCGGATATTGCCGTTGAGTTGGGACGTATGAAGCGTGAGGGACAGGTCCTGGTGGGCTTTGCCTTAGAGACCAACGATGAGGAGGCTAACGCCCAGCATAAGTTGTATAAAAAGAATCTGGACTTCATCGTTTTGAACTCGTTGAAGAACAAGGGTACCTGTTTCCGTTCTGATGATAATCAAATTAGCATGATTTCTCGCACAGGACAGCAGGACTACGAGCGAAAACCTAAAAACGAGGTAGCTTCGGATATTATTGATCAACTGGCAAGACTCTTGTAATCTTTTAGGACTATATACAAAATAAAACGCTACCGAATCCGATAGCGTTTTTTATTTGTTTACTTAAACGATAGTTTCATAAATACAGGGTAGTGGTCGGAGTAGGTCAGTTCTGACTTGTAATAAGAGAGACCTTTCAGCGCCTCGTCGTGGAAGATGTAGTCGATACGTACTGCTTTCTTGCCACCGCGGAACGTCTGCGCCCAACCAGAGCCACATTCCTTAAAGCCATCAACCATATTACCTAATACCGTATTATATACATAAGAATAAGGTACATCGTTGAAGTCGCCACATAGAATGACGGGTTTTTCTGACGAGCGCTTCTCGTTAGCCACCATAACAGCTTGTCCAGCACGGAACATCATGCCCAGCGTGTAGTTGCCGAAGATAGCCTCCATGAATCTGTTATTGTCTATTTCGTAGCCTTGGGCCTGCAATTTTCCTGCCCTATGTAACGTGCCGTTGATGCCTGTTGTCTGAAGATGAATATTGAACACGCGAATCTTGTTACCCTTCACGTCGATATCAGCCCACATGGCACTGTTGTTGGTGTCTTCGAATAGAACCTTTTTAGAGCCTTTGATGGGATAGCGACTGTAAATCACCATGTCTTCACGTCCTACAGCCATGTATGGAAAGTACTCCTTATAGCTGTCAGAATTCTTCTTGTCGCCACTCACATCGTTGTATTCTTGCATGCAGAGGATATCCACATTCTGTCGGCGCATCTCGGCCAGAATGTCCTGTGCCATGAAACCTGACGTCTCACGGTTGAACATGCATACATTATATGTCGCAACCTTGATACCTGGCTGTGCATTGGCATTCTTATCGAGTGAACGGAACTGCCACATCGTACCGATATATGGGATACAACATGCAATGGTAATGATGGGAATGAGAGAAAGAAGCCATTTGCGACGTATAAACCAATAGATGGTCATGACAGCGTTGGCCAGAATCAGTATAGGCAACGCGTAGACTAGCATGGCGCGTGCTGAATGTCCGATGGGACTGACATCACCGCCATATAAGGCTGTAATTGTGAAAATGGTAAGAACAATCTGTACCGTCAACAACATGGCTGCGGCATATTTCAACATAGCTAATCTTCCCATACAGAAATCGTATTAATCTGAATTTTTTACGTATTTTCCTACGGTGTCAAGCAGGTCTTCAACTCTGAATGGCTTAGCCAGGAACTCATCGCAACCAGCGGCTTTGGCCTCGCGGATATTCTCGTCGAAAGCGTATGCCGATAGGGCTACAATGGGTATTTCGTGGTTCACTTCCTTGATGATACGGGTCGCATCCAGTCCGTTCATGTCCGGCATACGGATATCCATCAGTATCATGTCAGGATGTTCATCCTCGCAGAGTGTTACTGCTTCGATACCATTGTGAGCTCTCAACAGTCTGTAGCGCTTAGCCAGTACAATACGTACCAATTCGTAGTTTGAGTCTTCATCTTCAGCTACGAGAATAAGCGGTGCATTCTGTACGTTGGTCTTAGTGTTAACGCGAATGGTGCGTGAATTGGTGGTAATGCGCGAGTTCTTCTGTAGTCCGCCAATGGTGCCCTCGAAGGGTAGGGTGAAGCGGAATGTGGAACCTTCGCCCAATTTCGAAGATACAGTGATATGGCCGTTCATCTTTTCGACGATGATCTTACAGAGAGCCAATCCTAATCCGTAGCCGTTCTGTTGTTCTGCATCGCGCGAAACGTATGTCTGGAAAATGTGGTCAATATCCTCAGGTGCGATACCTGAACCTGTATCTGTTACGAAGAATTCTACTTCTTGTCCGTCGTTTATTAGTCGGTAACCATAAGTAATGCTACCTTTAGAAGTGTGTTTCAGAGCGTTGCTGATGAGATTTGAGAATACCTGTGTCAGTCGGTTCTGGTCGGTGTTCAGCGTCACCTTCATATTGGGTTGCGACCAAGTCAAGTTTACGCTGTCAGGACAACGGAACTTAAACATGAGCTGAATGCTCTTGCACATCTCGTTCAGGTCGGTCATCTGCTTCTTGATGGCAATCTCACCGGCTTCTACACGTGACAAATCGAGAATCTCATTAATCAGGGCCAGCACACGTCCATTGTTGCTTTCAATAATCTCCATGAAATTCATGCGTTCTTCAGGAGAGTCTGTCTCAGCCATAATACGCGAAAAACCCTCGATAGCATTCAGAGGTGTGCGAATTTCATGGCTCATGTTGGCCAGGAACAGAGACTTCATTTTGCTGGCATTTTCTGCCTTTTGTGCCATTGTCTCATATTCGGCCAATTTCTTGCGCGCTTCTTCAAGCTCCACTTCTACAGCGCGCTTTTTTGCGTTGGCATCTGCTAATTTCTGTAGCAGAACTTCACGTTCGTCTAGATTCATTTTGCTATCCGTATATAAATCATTGCAAAGGTACTATAAAAAAATTACATACGAAAAATTTTTAAGGATTTTTTATCCTCTTTTTGCTTTTTCCCATGTTCCCCCTCCGCGATGACTATACAAATAGGGTATGCCAGCGAAGATGTTCATATTTATAAACAAAAAGTAATAAGGCACATATAGTAATTTGCTCTTGTTTCCCTTCTGCTCTAGTAGGTAGCCGCATAGAGCTGCTAGGTAAAATGCGATTTGCAGTATCCAACTGACTGTATAGATTGTGCCTGCCTTCATCATGACCAGTGCGATATTGATGGGAATGAATGCCATCAGTGCAAAAGGGGTGATGCTCCAACGCAATACCCGGTGACTTACAAACTGGAAGGCTACGACAGGTTGGCGGAAGGGGTTCATCATTTTTCTGAGCCACCAACAACTTTGCAGTCCACCAGCAGCAATACGCCGTTTGCGCTTTGCCTCCTCTTGAAGGTCTGCCGAGCCGTATTCCATGGCATAGGCATCGCTGGTATAAGCTATTTTATAGCCTTTGTCCACCATCTCCATAGACATCACGAAATCGTCAAGCAGCGCATTTTCTGGCATGGGGTCGTAGAGTACAGTACGTATGGCATTCAATTCGCCTGCAGCACCCATGGCGCTGTAAAGTTCGCTATCCATGCGTTTTAAGGCACTCTCATATTTCCAATACAGTCCTTCGCCCTCAGCAGCGACTTGTCCCTCGTGGCGGGCCATCACGCGTTTTTCGCCAGCTACACAAGCCACTTTGGGGTCTTGCATCAGTCTGACAATCTCCTTGATGGCACCTGTGTTTACCATCGTATTGGCATCAGTCATCACGGTGATGGGACTTTTAACCATTGATAATCCGTGGTTTAGTGCTGCTGTCTTGCCTTTGCGCTCCGGTGTAAAGATAATCTCTACATCAGGATAAGCCTTAAGGCGTTCGTTGGTGTCGTCCGACGAACCGTCAGTCACCCAGGTGATATGTAATTTGTCCTTGGGGTAGTCCAGCTGGTGAATGTCTTTCATTTTCATGTCTACCACGTCTTGTTCGTTGTAGGCACAGACCATGAAAGTCACTTCTGGCAGTTCTGTATCGTCAGTGGGCAAAGCCCTCCTCTCGGCCTTGCCCCTCACGATGCGTTTCAGTCTGACTAATAGCCATAGTAGCATGCCATATCCCAGATAAGTATAGAATACGAGGAATGCGCATATCCAGAATGCAGTCTTCAGTGCTACCATGATGAGTTAGTCGTTAGTCTCGTGTTCTTCCTGCATGTCGATGAACTGCCGATCCTTGTCGTAGAATTCGTACTGTAGGAACGCAAGTTTCTGCGAGGGTATGATGCGTATGCCCATGCCGTATTTCATCTGCCACTGGCGCTTGAGCGACCAGATTCCTTGATTGATGTATGCGGCTACATAGGGATGCACATGTAGGAAGAATCTGCGAATGCCAATCTTGTTGACCAAGCGGTCAATTTTGCTCTCGAGTTGATCTGTAAACAGGATAGACGACTTGATTTTGCCCTTGCCAAAACATGTGGGGCATGTTTCCTCTACGTTGACATCCATTGCCGGACGTACGCGCTGACGCGTAATCTGCATCAGGCCGAACTTTGACAGCGGTAGGATGTTGTGGCGTGCTCTGTCCTTTTGCATGTTCTTACACATGCGTTCATAGAGCATCTGACGGTCTTCAGCCAGATTCATATCGATGAAGTCCACCACGATGATGCCGCCCATATCGCGTAGTCGCAGTTGGCGTGCCAGCTCGTCGGCAGCACCGAGGTTTACCTCCAGTGCGTTGGCTTCTTGACCGTTTTCTGCGCGAGTACGATTTCCCGAGTTCACATCAACCACATGCATGGCTTCAGTCTGCTGGATGATGAGATATGCGCCACGTTTGTAGTTTACCGTCTTTCCAAAGCTCGACTTTAGCTGTTTGGTGACGTTGAAGTTGTCGAAGATGGGCACTGTACCATTATATTTCTTCACAATGTCCTTCTTCTCAGGCGCAATCAAGTCCACATAATCCTTGACTTGGTTGTAGATGTCGTCATCGTTCACGTAGATGCCATCGTACGTTGGGTCGAACACGTCGCGCAACAGGGCAACGGCTCTGCCGGTCTCTTCAAAGCACAACTGGGGCGTCTTGGTAGCCTTTTGTGCTTTGGTAATAGTGTCTTCCCAGCGTTTCGTGAGCACCTTCATCTCTGCATCAAGCTCTGCTACGCGTTTGCCTTCGGCTGATGTGCGTACAATGACGCCGAAGTTTTTGGGGCGTATGCTCTGCACGAGCTGTTTCAGTCGGGTGCGTTCTTCGCTTTTTTTGATTTTAGAGGATACTGAAACCTTATCGCCAAAGGGCATTAGCACCATATAGCGTCCTGCAAAACTGAGTTCGCAGCTCAGTCGCGGTCCTTTGGTGTTAATGGGTTCCTTTACCACCTGAACCAGTATTTCCTGTCCTTGTTTCAGCGTGGTTTGCACGCTGCCTTCTTTGGGCAGGTCGGGTAGGCGGGTGGCTTTCGAGATGGGATAAAGTTTTTTCTTGTCGCTTTGTACCTGTTTCAGATACTTTTCGTAAGAGCTGAATTGAGTGCCGAGGTCAAGATAGTGCAAGAAGGCATCGCGCTCAGAGCCTACTTCTACGAAGCAGGCGTTCAATCCAGGCATGAGCTTGCGCACACGTCCCAGATAGATGTTGCCTACAGAGTAGCTGGCTTCCTCTCGTTTCTCATTCTGGTATTCCACCAGATTCTTGTCTTCGAGCAGGGCTATAGAAATCTCTTTAGGCTGAACATCGATGATTACTTCACTTGTCATTAACTCTTTACTTTTTTACTCTTAAATAGAAAGGAGCGCTTCGGCTTTGAACCTTTTGCCGATTGCACTCCTTCCATACGTTTCTTTTTTCTGTTTCAATCGTCAGAGCTTATTTGCTCTTATGACGATTCTTGCGCAGTCTCTTCTTACGCTTGTGAGTAGCCATCTTGTGGCCCTTCTTCTTTTTTCCGTTTGGCATAATGTTTAACTATTTTAATTATTTGTTTGATAATTATCGTTCATATCTCTTACTTCATTCTTTCTACGAAGCTCTTCGCAGGCTTGAAGTGGGGAATGTCGTGGGCATCAATTACTATGGTAGTGTTCTTCGAAATGTTACGGGCCGTCTTCTTAGCGCGACGCTTTACAGTAAATGTACCAAATCCACGCAGGTATACGTTCTCCTTATTTTCGGCCATACAAATGCGAATCTCTTCCATGAAGGCTTCTACAGTTGCTAAGACATCCTTCTTTGGAAGGCCTGTATCTCCAGCGATTTTGTCAATAATATCTGCTTTTGTCATTGCTGTTTTTATATTAATTCGTATTTCGGACTGCAAAGTTACTAATTTTCAGTCAGATATAAAAATATTCTTTGCATTTTTTTGCTAAAATGCCCATTTTTTTTTCTTTTGCCTTGTTTTCAGCCTTTTTATAATAAGGAACGTGTGCGAGACTTTGCACGTTTCTCAATAACCTTCGTTCTGTGTGAGGTTTTTGTTGCGTCGTTGTATGTTATTTCAGACTGTCTTGATACCATTCGAAGAGTTTTCTGACGCCCTCGTCAATCTCTATCTTATGGGTCCAGCCCAGCGAGTGCAACTTTGACACGTCAATGAGCTTGCGCATGGTACCATCGGGCTTGGTGGCATCGAATTCCACTTCTCCTTCGAATCCAACAGCCTTCACGACCAGTTCAGAGAGTTCGCGGATGGTCAGTTCCTTACCCGTTCCCACATTGATGTGGCAGTTGCGAATTTCGCCCAAGCTTGGAATGGCACCACCACGACCTGCACTATGGTTGCGGTCCACTGCGCCATCCGTCGAGGCACCAAAGTGAACACTTGAGTACTTCTCAATACCAATGACATCCTTGAAGTCCACGTTCAACAGCACATGTACTGAGGCATCAGCCATATCTTCACTCCACAAGAACTCGCGGAGCGGAGTGCCAGTACCCCAAAGCACCACCTTATTATCGTAAATACCATACTTCGCCAATACCTCCAGCGCCTTCTGGCGCTCAGAACCCTGAACCATTACCCCTGAACCATTAACCCCTTCGACTGGACGTTTGTCCAAGTCGATGGCTATCTTGTCCCAAGCACCGTCGTGAATCAGTTTTGCCAGATACACCTTACGCATCATGGCAGGCATCACGTGGCTGTTCTCCAAGTGGAAGTTGTCGTTCGGTCCATAGAGGTTGGTAGGCATGACGGCAATATAGTTCGTGCCGTATTGCAGGTTATAGCTCTCACACATCTTCAAGCCTGCAATCTTTGCAATGGCATACTCTTCATTTGTATATTCCAGTGGCGAAGTCAGCAGACAGTCCTCCTTCATGGGCTGGGGAGCGTTCTTCGGATAAATACAAGTACTACCCAGAAACAGCAGCTTCTTGACGCCGTGGGCGTAGGCCTCGCTGATGACATTACACTGAATCTTCATGTTCATCATGATGAAGTCGGCGCGATACAGCGAGTTGGCCATGATGCCACCCACAAAGGCAGCTGCCAACACTACCGCATCAGGCTGTTCTTCATCAAAGAATTTCTTAACAGCATATTGATCAGTCAAGTCCAGTTCCTTGTGGCTGCGGCCTACCAAGTTCTGATAGCCTCGTTGCTTGAGGTTATTCCAAATAGCGGAGCCCACTAATCCGTGATGCCCCGCTATATATATCTTACTATTCTTATTCAGCATCTTCTTTTTCCATTTGAGCTTTCAGGAACAGTTTCTTCACGAATTTCATGTCGTGTTTTACCATAATCTTTACAAGGTCCTCGAAACTGGTCTTCTGTGGATTCCAACCTAATTTGGCCTTAGCCTTTGCAGGATTGCCTAACAGCTGGTCAACTTCGGCAGGACGGAAGTATTTGGGATCGACCTCGACAAGTGCTTTACCCGTTGCTTTGTCGTAACCCTTTTCGTCAACGCCGTCACCACGCCATTCAAGTTCTATGCCCACCTCTTTGAAAGCCAGGGTGGTAAACTCGCGAACGGTATGGTATTCGCCCGTAGCAATCACAAAGTCGTCAGGCTCGGGTTGCTGCAGGATGAGCCACATGCACTCAATATAGTCCTTGGCATAGCCCCAGTCGCGCAGGGAGTTCAGGTTGCCCAGATACAGTTTGTCTTGATAGCCTTGTGCGATACGTGCGGCAGCCAGTGTTATCTTACGTGTCACGAAATTCTCGCCACGTCGTTCGCTTTCGTGATTGAACAGGATACCGTTACAGCAGAACATGCCATACGACTCACGATAGTTCTTCATAATCCAGAAGCCATACAGCTTGGCAACAGCATACGGGCTGCGGGGATAGAATGGGGTAGTCTCTGACTGTGGCACCTCTTGCACCTTTCCGTATAGTTCAGAAGTAGAAGCCTGATAGATGCGGCAGGTCTTCTCCAGTCCGCAGATGCGTACAGCCTCTAACAGACGCAGTACACCGTCAGCATCCACGTCAGCCGTATATTCAGGTACGTCGAACGATACCTTTACGTGGCTCTGTGCTGCCAAGTTATATATTTCCGTGGGCTTCACTTCGCCAATGACGCGAATCAGCGACGACGAGTCTGTCATGTCAGCCCAGTGCAGATTGACCAGACGTGCCTTCTTCATATCGCGCACCCACTCGTCTAAGTAGAGGTGCTCGATTCGGCCCGTATTGAACGACGATGAACGGCGCAAAAGACCGTGAACCTCGTAGCCTTTTTCGATCAGAAACTCAGCCAGATACGAACCGTCCTGACCTGTGATGCCGGTAATTAAAGCAATATTCTTCATTTATCTTGTCCGCTAAATTGTTTGATTCTTTGTTCTTCCGATAACTTGCAAATCAGAAGGGTATCATTGTTCTCAGCCACGATAAAACCATCCAGGCCCTGAATCACGACCTTCTTTTCCTGTGTTGTATGAATGATGTTGTTGTGGCTCTCGAACAGCGTGATGTCCTGACCTATGCAGGCATTGCCATACAGGTCCTTCTTGGTTTGCTGGTGCAGTGAACCCCACGTGCCCAGGTCGCTCCATCCGAAGTCAGCAGGGCAGACGAAAATCTCCTCGGCCTTTTCCATGATGGCATAGTCCACTGAAATGTTCTCGCACTCAGGAAACAGCCTGTCTATCTCTGCCTGTTCCTTGTCGGTACCATAAACAGACAAGAGGCTTTCGAATATCTTTGCGATGGCAGGCTGGTAGATGCGGAAGGCATTGACGATGGTGTTCACGTTCCAGATAAAGATGCCCGCATTCCAGAAATAATTGTTTTTCTTGATATACTGCTGGGCCGTAGCCAAGTCTGGCTTTTCACGGAACGAGTCCACGCGGAATATCTCCTTGTTTCTCAGCGACTGTGCCGAGAGGTTGGCCTCAATATAGCCGTAGCCCGTCTCAGGACGGTTGGGCTTCATACCCAGTGTGATGATAGCATCGCTCTCACTTGAGAACTTCAGACATGCGCTGACCACGCGCTGGAATTCCTGAACATTCATCACGATATGGTCGCTGGGTGTCACAACGATGTTAGCCTTCGGGTCTTTCGACTTGATGCGCCACGACACGTAGGCAATACATGGGGCTGTATTCCTGCGGCACGGCTCACAAAGGATGTGGTCTTGCGGCATGTCGGGCAACTGTTCAGCCACCGTGTCGGCATAGTTTTTATTCGTTACCACCCAAATATTCTCGGCATCTACGATACCCTGAAAACGTTCCACTGTCAGTTGTAGCAGCGACTTGCCGATGCCCATCACATCGATAAACTGCTTTGGCTTCTCAGCCGTACTCATAGGCCAAAAACGGCTTCCTACGCCGCCAGCCATGATGACCAGGTGATTGTTGATTTTTGCCATAATATAATTTAGTTAATGAATAGAATGATGCAAAATTACTACATTTCCGTGAATTAACCAAAAAATGAGTGGAAAATTTGGAGATTACGATAAAAGACAGTATTTTTGCAGAACTATTCAACCTGTAGGTATTATGAAGAAAATGTTTTATGGGGTGATGGCCGCCATCCTTGTCTGTAGTACAAGTACGTTCGTGTCGTGTTCAAACGATAATGCTAAGCTGACCAGCATTACGTTGAACAACGCTACGCTGACTCTTACCGTCGGGCAGACGGAAACGCTGAAGGCCACCACCTATCCAAGTGATGCAGCAGACCCGAGTTATACATGGTCAAGCAACAGCACGGACGTAGCCACCGTCGATGCTAACGGTAAGGTGACCGCTGTTGCCGTTGGTACTGCTACCATCAGTGCTACGGCCAACAATGGCAGTGGCATCAAGGGCGTCTGTGCCGTTACAGTGACTAACTAGATATCATTAGTGTCCCATATAACGGGACACTAATGATTTGAATTATTTAATAAGAAAAAATAGAGTGTGCTGCATCACAATCAATGATACAACACGCTCCAAAAATCGAGGTGCAAAGGTGCGAAGAATATCTTACAACACCAAATTTATTACTTACAATTTGTACAGTAGGAAAATCAGAACTCCAATTCTTTATCAGAACTGGCACAAGAAACACTCTAGAATACTGCTGCAATCTTACGGATTTTCTCCAAACGCTTCATAAAGGAGCGGTCCTGCTTCATTTTCTGCATATTGTAATCTGCTTGCAGGCCTATCCAAATGTTAGCATCTGTGCCGAGAGCAGCCTCCAACAACAGCGCGTATTCTGTTGTTACGGGACGCTTGCCGTTCAGAATCTCGTTAAACACTGTATAGGACACGCCCATCTGCTGGGCCAAATCTTTCTGAGTAAGGCCACGTGCTACTATCTCATCTTTTATCATCTCGCCTGGATGAATCAACATAGACGACATCATCTTGTTTGCCGTTCTCTCTTTCTGATAACCAATCTTAGCCATACCTTTTTTATTTATAGTGATTTGACAATTCCATAATATTACATATCGTAACTACAGGTTCTTCGTCCGACTCCTCCAGCGTGAACTCAATTCTATACTGATCGTTTGCCTTGATGGAAAATCTGCCTTCTTTATCGCCATGTAGTGCTTCAAAATGAAGAGACTTAAAAGGATACAAGTCTTCTTTCCGCTTTGCCTGAATCAGATATTTAATGCCCTTTTGATACCCTCTGACTATTTGCGGCTGAAACCTAATCTTTTTTGTTCCAGTCTCACCTTTAGAATAGAGCTTCTCCAGGTAGTCTTCATTAAACGTTACAACCATGATATTTACTATTTTGGGTGCAAAGATAATCAATAATCTGAAAATTCGCAAAAAATCGAATTACTTTTTTAGCGTTTAGTTTGTTTTATCCATAAAATCTTACTTCTTCCCTCATCCCTCAGACATTTTTGCGACACAATATCATGCATTGTCTGCGTTTTGTCGCAAAACCTGGTGACTGTCGTAACAAGTCGATGAAGAAATTGGCTGTTTTCTTGTTTCTATGATATTCTTGCCGTAACTTTGCATCAGAAAAAAAACAAAGCGATGTTTATCGAGACAAAGATAAGTAGTTTTTTCATAAGCATAAATTGGTTTTAGTTATTAATTATTGGTTTGATTTTAGGTTATAAAGCACATTGGGCTCGCAGCGAATGCGGGCCCAATGTGTTATTGTAAAAGTGGATCATTCGGAACCGACCCCGATTCTTTCCAGAGCTAATTCCCAAAATAAGTATTGAGGAACACTTCCGGCGACAACACAGACAAACCGCCGATGGGGAAATGGCGTTTCTTGTCTCTTGTAACGATGACATCGCACTTGGCAGCCAGGGCGGCCTCGTACTGCAGCATGTCTTCAAAGTCTGGCATCCCAGAATTGAGTGCATCCGTCACCTGAGCATCGTCCATAACAGCCGTCTTTACATAGCTCTTCAGGCTCTTAAGTCCTTTTACTGCCTGTTCGTAGCCTACATTCTTACGTGCCGTGTACACACAGTTGGCGAAAGTCAGCGGCGTGGCGAACATCTCTATCAGCCCTCTGACGCCTAAGTCAAAGACATTCGACGAAGCCAGAAGGAACTGCTGTCTGCCCTCGATGATGTCCAGCAGGATGTTTGTATCAAGGAATACTCTCATCACCGTGCGTATTTAGCAGTCAGATATTCCGTTCTGGCCCTGTCGCCGTTGATGTCGTCATCGCTGGGCACTTCAGGCTTGGCAAAGCCTATCAGCGACTGAAGCTCCGGCGACAGTTCTTCTATCTGCTTCATCTTATACGTCTTTTTCCTTGCCGGTTTAAAACGGGTGATAAGCATAGCCACCCATTCTTCCACGCTCATACCGTCGGCCTTGGCATAGTCCTGTGCCCGGCTGTACAATGTAGGATTCAAACTTATTGTTGCCATATCTTTCCTTGTTTTATACGTTTCCACGGCTGCAAAGATAGTGCAAATCGAGTGAAATACAAAATAAATAGAGATTTATTTTTATTTCCGAGATGCAGACTATCTTCGAGCAAAGCTCAAAGATACGACTATTTCCCCGAATATCCAAGGATTCGCCGGGATTTTTATCCGTTTGTGTCAGTATGTCAAAGAACGCGCGAGGCGAGTGGAGAGCCAAGCTTGCTTGAGCTATTCCGAGCCGAAGCCGTTTTTCGGGCGAAGCCCAAAGAGCGACGAGCCGAAGGCAGAGCCATGCTTGCATGGGCTATGCTGAGGCGAATGATCAGAAGAACTGACCCCATGATCCCTTGTCTGCGTTTTGTCGCAAAACCTGGTGACTGTCGTAACAAGTCGATGAAGAAATTGGCTGTTTTCTTGTTTCTATGATATTCTTGCCGTAACTTTGCATCAGAAAAAAAACAAAGCGATGTTTATCGAGACAAAGATAAGTAGTTTTTTCATAAGCATAAATTGGTTTTAGTTATTAATTATTGGTTTGATTTTAGGTTATAAAGCACATTGGGCTCGCAGCGAATGCGGGCCCAATGTGTTATTGTAAAAGTGGATCATTCGGAACCGACCCCGATTCTTTCCTATTATCAATTACGATCTCGGCGTTCATGTAGAGGCTCGGGATGTCGCTGTATCGGATATGCTTTTATACTTCCAACTCTTTAATCAGGTCGTTGAGGATGTATTCGTCGCTCTGCAACTGCAGGCCGCTATCAGGATTAGACAGCAGGGCAAAGGTACGCGAGTTGTAGAGGATGTCGAGGGCGCGCTCGGTGTTGATGTCGAGGCGCTCGGCCAGCAGGGCTACGATACGGCCTTCCTTGCGCCATAGTACCTGATCTCTCATTGCGCGCCTCCTTTCTCGACTATTGGCTCTGTGCCGATGAAGTGCAGGCAGCGGTCGACGATGGTCTGCCGGCGGATGCACATCTGTTGGGTGGGACGGGCGAAGCGCAACTGGCCGATGGCCTGCTCGGCGGTAATGCGGCCAGCGTAGTAGTCCTCTACGGTGTCGATGACCTGATCGTTGGCCACGCCGCCTTCGATGATGTCGTAGTCGCGCCAAGGCTCCTCGCCACGACGGCTGCTGACCACGAAGTCGAGCCACTGCTGGTCGTAGTGCTCCAGACGGAGGCGACGCACGTCGGCGGGCAACTGAGTTTCATCGAACTCATAGGTGGAGAGCAGCGGTGTGTCGGCTGCGCGGATGACGCACACGCGGCGCGCCCAGCGCTCAGCCTGTTCGCGCAGATTGGTGATGTAGAAGCCCGGGCCGAAGTCCAATTCCTTGCGACCGACGCCCGTCAGAGGCGACGGAACGCTAATGTATGAACCATGGTAAAGTGTCATCATCGCTGGCCTCCTTCCTTTTCGTCCCAGTTCTTCAGCGCTTGCTCCACGTTCCACACCACACCTTCGATGCTCTCGGCGTGCAGTGTGTCGTAGCAGTCGAGCAGCAGCCGTCGCACCAGTCCGTGGCGCTTCAGGCGATTGTGCAGCTCAGTTGCGGTGATGCCCATATGTCGCGCGGTGGCTCCGATGGCCAGGGTGGCAAATTGCGTCTGTCGATTATCAATTGTATTCATATCTCAACGATTTCCTGATTGAACTTACGCTCTGCCCGGAGCGCTTCTACAAATTCATCGTCGCTCATGCCGTCGTCTCCCCAGATGCCATAGAACTCGCTGGCAGAGATTTTCTTCCAATTGCCAGAGTCTTTCAGCGACTGAGTCAACATCGTTATGAGATCTAACTTGGAGTCATCGTCCAGATACTTCAGACTACTCCACCTGCTTTCCAGTCTCGACCTTAACATTGTTGCTGTCATAATTCTCGCTGTTTGGTTTCTACGGCTGCAAAGATACGACTATTTCCCCGAATATCCAAGGATTCGCCGGGATTTTTATCCGTTTGTGTCAGTATGTCAAAGAACGCGCGAGGCGGGCTGCCACATCCATGTTTTGGTTCAAGGAAAATCAAAGACCTCTGTCCCCATGGCTGGTGGCTGAAGCCCGTCACCAGTTGGCGTCAGTCGCTAATCTTGGGAAGAGGCGTATTGAAATCGTTGTTGCACCAGAGCGAGGGCTGTTGCTCGTTAAGAAGCAGCCAGCGGCTCCAGCCAGTGGCCTTGTCGAAGGCCAGGGCGCCATAGACCGCCTCGAGCGTGCCTCCCCATTGGCCTTGGTCAGCCAACTCCAGGGTATAAGCGGGCGTGACACCCTTCTTAAACAAGCCGTCTATTACGACGTAATTGGTGAATTTCCCGTCAGGAGCAAAGAAGCCCAGGTTGGTAAGGATTTTCGAGTCAGGATCAGATTCGACATCCTTCCATGCTGACTGCAGATAGGTGCCCCGTGTGGCAAGCAGCACGCTGTAGTCTACCTGATAGTCGTGATTGAGCAGATACTTGCTGGTGTACTGAGCGGCGATACAGTTGTTAAACGACTCCTTCAGTTCGGCCCAGAATGCGTCGTCGAACACCTCGGGCAGTGCCTTCCTCATCGCCTCCATATATCTGCCCGCATCGTACAAGGCACCTGAATCGGTGACCCTAACGGCATCTCGGGTCACATTGTCAATCTTCTGTTTCTGCTCGGCGGTACCGTTCTTGTAAGTGTTGCAGAGACGGTCGGTAAACTCGCGCATCGACTTGCCCAGTTGGTCGAGCCTGGCCGTCTCCGTCACCGTCATGTCGTAATAGTTGACCTCATCCTTATCTTCCGGGTCAAATGACTTGACATAGTATTCCGTGTATTTCTCCAAGGCGTATCTCATATCGTCGTGGGCTGCCGAAAGGACGTCTATCAGCGTTGCATACGGTGCTCCGGCCAGTGTGACGTAGGTAGAGGCTACCAGATAGTCGGCGACGTCTTTCAGTTCAAACGCATATTCCATCGTGTTCATCAGACAGGCATCGAAGTATACCACGTCGGGCCGGATGCCAGAAGCCTTGATGGCATGATTCAGAGAGGGTGCGGAAAAATGATTGCCATGGTATGCATCGTCGAAGATGACACCTCGGGTGGCAGTGGCCTTGTCCTGGTAGATCTCAGCATCGGGCGAGTAGCCTCCGCCGTGGTCATTTAATACCAGCACATATTTCTTGGCAGGACAGGCCTTGGCGGCCCATCTGATGAAGTTGGCCAGGGAGTCGGGGTTGCTGATTTCGGCATTCTTGCCCGGGAGATAATGCCCCTGGGCCTGCTCTTTCAGTGTCTGTGCCGGGTCGACGACAAAGCGCAGAGTGCTGCTGCCTACGGGATTCATCCATTTCAGGTAGTTTAAGTTCGAGAGTTTTGCCTCGGCATCTTTTCCGCCAGTCCTCACGAGTTCGTCCATTTCCTTCATCTCCGACTCGGAGGCCATGTCAGGAAGGTTGTCTTCCTTGGAGAACTTGTATTCCACGGCTATTTTCACATTCTTGTAACTCGATGCCGCAGCCTTGTACATGCCGCGAATGTTGCCCATGTAGTGGGTGTCGAGGTTGCCGCCGCCATGACCATAATACATGATGGTGACGTCGGCCAGTGAGGAGGGCTCCGCATCTGGCGTTGCCGACGGGCGGTCTTCGGATGAGCACGACGCGAATAGCACTGTCGTCATTGTGCAGATCAGCGCACTTGCAAGTTTCATAAAATGCTTTTTCATAATTGTTACTGTTAGTGTGACGTTTGTTTCTTTTTGGCTACAAAAATACGCTTTTTCTGCAAGACTGCCAAATTTTCCTCCTTCTCTTTTGACAAAAATGTAGTCACTGGGAAGAGGTACTTGGGTATGATGACTGCTATGACTCAGGTACCTGTCCCCACGACTTCATAGCCCTTGGCGTGGCCATACCCAACGTATTTTTCCGCCGGATGATACCGGCATGAAGGCCCAGAACTCAGCGACAAGACTGCTATTCCTTCTTCAGGTAATCAAACAAATTGATTCTGCCTGTCTCGTTTTCAATATCAAGTAGCGGTACTTTCTCCACCATCCTTGTAACACCAGTATGCTTGTCAACATAAAAATGAACCGTTGCCCCCGTATAACTGCGGAACACCACTTCGTACGTAGAATCCGATTCCACCCCCATCTTCACATACATGATGGAGGGATTCTCTTGGGCAATACTCCAATCATACGTCTGATGGCAATAGTTGCTGACTCCCTCGTAAGCATTTTCTTCCGTAACTCTTCTGGCAGGATGTTCTGAACCGCACGAGCAGCAGAACAGCATCATTAACAAGGAATAGACGACGATAAGCGGTTTCATATTTTTAGTTCTCCTAGATTCCGCAGCACTTTAGTTTAATAGCTTTTATAAGTTCCTGAGCAACAAAAAGTTCTTCGACGCGCGAAGCGGCAAAGCCGAGCGGCCCAGGATTTTGTCATGTCAGATTTTTCACTTACCTTAGTGCTGCAATTCAAGACAAGCAAAATCATCAATGACATGGCAAAGGTACAAATAAAATCTGAGAAAGTCACTCCTTTTGGAGGGATATTTCAAGTGAGAGAGCTTTTTTCCGTTATATGGCCCCTGTAATGCCTGACGGGGTAAGGGGAAGGTGGGCGCTAACCATACATAATCACGTCTGCAGTGGCAAGGCAATCGTCAGATGGAGAGGCAAACTGCAAAATGTAGTCTACATCACTATTTGTTGCGGATTTTAGGGAAAACTCTTGCATCGTAGCACATTTTTTTGTAATTTTGCCGTCCGAAAAGAAATCATTAACAGATAACATTAGCTACACAAGATGAAAAAGTTATGGACAATTCTGGCGCTCATGCTGCCTTCGCTGGGCTTTGCCCAGTGGCGTGTGGGTGTCAACGGTGGTGCAGACTACAATCACTTCATCATCGACAAACACTATCAGACGGACTATGTGTACGACGACCGCTGGGGTGTTACCCTCGGCGTCATGGGACAGTATGACGTCAACGACTGGTTAGGTATTCGCGCCGAGCTCGACTGGACGCAGAAGAATTACCGCCACCATCGGCAGGTGAACCAGCTGATGGACTACAAGTATGTCAACAACTACTTGCAGCTGCCCGTCATGGCTTCGTTCAGCTTCGGCGGACAAAAGTTGCGCGGCTTCTGCAACGCCGGCATCTATGGCGGCTACTGGCTCACCAGCGGCCGCGAGGGCTTTGAGACCAACACGTTTACCGACAGGATCTATGAGTTCAGCGAGGACATCAGTTTCAACAGCGAGCGCGACCAGCGCCTCGACTTCGGCTTTCTGGGCGGTCTCGGTCTTGAGTACCGTTTCGCCAAGCACTGGGCTGCTCAGGTCGAGCTGCGCTACTACTACAGTTGCGTGAGCCAGCAGAAAGACTATATGCACGTGAAAGACCCCCGCTACAACTCCACGCTGGCCCTGCAGGCCGGTTTCTGGTACTGTTTCTAAGCGGTCTTGACGCAACGATAATCGATAACGGATAATAGACAAAAGACAATGAAGAAGAACAAGATAATGATTTTGGGAGCCCTGCTCCTGACACTCGTGGCTACATCGTGCCATGAGGATGCCGACCCCATGGTGGCCTATGCTTTTACCGACAACCAGTCGTGGGCAGAGGCAGAGAAAAGCTATGCCGGCAAGTTCCGTGTGTTCTGGAAGGCTATGAACCAGAACTACACGCTGTGGGACTATGAGAAAGAGTGCGGACTGGACTGGGACGAGGTGTACGAGAAGTACCTGCCGAAGTTTGAGGCCCTTGACGAGCCCGGCACCGAGGTTAGCGACTCTGTGCTGAAGGCACTGATGACCGAGGTGGTGGCCCCGCTGCACGACGGTCACATGAGCGTCACGTTTACGAATCATCAGACCAAGAATAATGTCCGCGTGTCGCCGGGCTCTAAGCGTTTTGAGGAGCGCGACGACTATAAGGTGGCCCAAGGCTTCTCGCCCGACCTTAGAGCCTATTACATGAACAATCAGCTGAGACACTATCAGACGTACGACTGCACGGTTGTAGGCCTGCTCAGACGTGTTGCGCTGGAAAAGGGCCTCGGTCTGGACTGGGCCCGCACGCGCCTGAAAGAGCTGCAGAACCTGTCCGGGCTCACCGACGGAGAGCTCAAGGAAATGGTGGGCCTCAGCGGCCTGGTGGACGCATTGGAGAAGCTGTTTAAAAAGGACATCACTAAGGCCATGGTTAACGAGTACAACACCATCGTTACGCAGTATGCCTACCTGAACGTGCCCTTCCTGGAGCCCGTCAATACCGCGTTCGTCGACTATGGCATACGTATTCAGTATGCGCTGACCACCGACAACATTGCCTACCTGAACTTCAGCATGTTCGGCCTGTCGACTTATCTGATAGACGCGTATTTCAACGATATGTTCCCCAATGCCACAGCCCGCGAGAAGGAAATACGCGACCATGTGCAGATGATATGGAACGCATGGTTTGACAACATCCAGAAGCTGCACAAGAGTGGACAGCTCAACGGTGTCATCATTGACGTGCGCAGCAATCCCGGCGGCATGATTAACGATGCGCGCTTCGTCTTTGGCGCACTTATGCCCGCCGGCGACCTGCAGTATGGCTGGGCGCGCTACAAGCGTGGCGTAGGCCGCTACGACTATACGCCGCTGATGCCCAAGGTGAGCTTCACCATGGAGAACGAGCACGAAATCATTGACGACAAGCCCATCGTCGTCATGGCCAACGGCTTCTCGGTGAGCATGGCCGAGATGACATCGCTCAGCGCCAAGGTGACCAAGAACGCCACACTCATCGGCAAGCGCACCTTTGGCGGACTGTGCGCCCTGAACGACAATAGCAATTTCTCTGACTACTACGCCGGCCACATCGGCGTGAGCGGCGAGACTCCCGTCTACGTCTATCTGCCCACCGAGTGCATCTTCGACATCGACAAGAAGCCCCTTGACGGCATTGGCGTGACCCCTGACATCGAGGTCGATTTCAACGAGGAGCAGTTTAAGGCCACGGGCAATGACAGCCAGTTTGACCGCGCCCTGGAATTTATTCGCACGGGCAAGTAGTATATAACACCGAACACACAGATAAAAGAAACGACAGTTATGAAACATATCAAGATACAACACCTGCTGGGAGCAGTGGCCATGACGGCACTGCTGCTCACCGGCTGTGCCAAGGACAACAGCTTGACGGACATTACGCCCGTAAAAGAGCAGTCAACGGACGATAGCAACGAGGTTATCCAGGCCCTTAGCGCCATTGAGGGCATCACTGACGCAGAGCTGCAATACACCGACGACGAAAAGGACAGCATCTATTTCTTCTACTTTGAACAGCCCATCGACCATCATCACCCCGAGAACGGCACCTTCAAGCAGCAAGTGTCGATGAAGTTCCTGGACTATGACAAGGATGTCGTGCTCTACACCCACGGCTATGACATGCCCTCCACGGCCGATAAGTTTACCGATGTCGACCTGCGCGAGCACCTCAAGGCCAACATGGTCAAGGTGGAGCACCGCTACTTTGGACATTCACTGCCCGGAGCCATGGGCGACCTGGACTACACCTTCTTGGACGCTGAGCAGCAGTCGTACGACCTGCACAACATTGTGCAGGCGCTCAAGCAGCATTTCTTCAAGACTGGCAAGTGGGTCAGCACCGGCACCAGCAAGGACGGTATCACCAGTGCCCTCTATGCCTACTATAGCGACTTGAACGGCTGGAAAGACATTGACGTCTTTGTGCCCTTCTGCGCTCCCTTCATGCCCGGCACCACAGAGAACGGTGTCTTCAGCTGCATGGACTCCAGTCCCGGCACATACCTGACTCAGGTGTGCGGTTCCGGTTATCCGGAAGGTTCGGACGAGGCCGTAGCCGCCATGCGCATCAAGCAGCTATACAACGCAATCTGCACCAATCAGGTGGTGCGCAATGCCTGTATCCAGACCGTCGGTATTGTCGATACAGAAAGCTACAGGAAGATACTTGAACAGTATAACAACTACAGCGACAACAGCACGGGCAACCTGACCAAGGACCTCACGGCGCTGGTCTACAATTATATTTCTGACAGGTTCTTCAATTTCTTCTCGTATGTGCCGTTCTCCGACTGGGCCACGCTGGTGCCTGACCCTGTGAAGGCTACCACCGACGAGGATGAGCTGGAAGACTTGACCAACTTCATCAGCTTGAGCACCACAGAGCTCGCTAAATCCATATTCAACTTGTATAAGGATATGGAAGAACAGCCCATTACCAGAAGCAGCGACAACAATTATAAGCGTTTATGGGAATATCTCAATGAGCTGCGCAAGGAGTCGACGATGCCCTACGAGATTCATGCCTTCAAGGAGCTGGGCTATGCCGACTTGGACTATTCGTTAGCCGACGGCACCTTCCTGACTGCCCAGCAGATACAGAGTGTCAATTTCATCTTATGCCCGCAGTACAAGTATCAGTCGCTCTATCCGCAGGACAAGGGCAAGCTGATGCGCAACTTCCGCCAGTGGGTATATACGGAGAATACGCAGCCCATCATCTTCGTCTATGCCAAGAACGACCCTTGGACGGGTGCACGTCCGGACGATGCGGCCATCCAGCAGAACCCTATGACGAAAATGATTATCGACCCTATCGCCACGCACAGCCACAGCTTCTTAGACAGTGAGTCCTACACCGAGGTCTCGAAGCAGGCCATCATCAGTGCGCTGAACACCTATCTGGGAATGGGAACAGTAGCCAAGTGACAGTAAGGAGAAAGCAAACAGAAGGAGGACTTCCACAATGGGTGTCCTCCTTTTTCTTTGTGCATCTCGTTTAGTTTGTTTTACAGGTCGAAGCCCAGGCCTTTGAGCCACTGGAAGAGCTGGTTACGCTCAGAGGCGTTCCATGTGTCGATGGCATCGTTGTGAGTGCCGTTCTCAATATAGAGAATCTGGCAGTTCTTGCCTAACTTGTCGTCAGGAATACGGTTGCCGGTCCAGGGGTCCTGCATGCCATAGACGAACATCATGTTGCAACTGGACTGCTTGATGCCGTCGAGGACTTTGCGGATATAGCTGCCGTTGTCGTAATTGAAGCCAAAACTGGCAGGAGTACGATTCGTAGTGAGGTATGATTTCTCCATGTCAGTCAGCAGGTCGTCTACCCAGCCTAACGTAACAGAAACCGAGCCTAACTCTATGTAAGTATGTGCCTGGAACGGATTCAGACGCGACTTCTCCACTCCTGATGCACGGTGCATACCCCTTGGTGTGTTGTTGAAGATGGTCGAGTCATGATCAGAAGAACCGACCCCATGATCCCCCCATGATCCCTTGTCGGCAGAATTGGCAAGTTCCAGTGGGAAGTTGCCGTTGCCCGCATCGGTCAGCTCGCATCAGAAATGAGATTGTCAACGGGTGGTCAATCCATTGGTGGCAGTAATGGTAATGCAGATGAACTGACCAATTGGGATGGAACCAAGAAGAATGGGCTTGGGTGGTAATGAAGTCCGAAACATACTTGAAAGATGCGGATAAATGCCGCATCTTTCATTTCCATAGACTTAATAAACTCTAAAAAACAAGCAAATATTATTTTGATTGAAGATTTTTCACTAACTTTACACCCAAACTAAAAATTTGAAATGTATGCAAGACGTAAATCGCCTGAAAATAGTGTTAGTGGAACAGAAGAGAACCAGCAAGTGGCTTTCTGAAGAACTGGGCGTGAGTCCATCTACAGTTTCCAAATGGTGTACCAACTCTTCACAACCAGACATTGAAACCCTTGCAAAGATAGCCAAGCTTCTCAATGTCGGAGTAGAAGAATTGTATAACAAAAAATTCATGGATTCTGTTCTAAGTTGAATTGTGCAAAAATGGCAATAGACATTCAGATGAAACAGAAAAGCGAAAAGCGGTTTCCAAAGTTTGCGAACTTTGGTGAATACTTGTTCTGGTCGTATGCCAATTTGCAAATGCTTTGTGCAGCACTCAACATGGGGAAAGCGAAATACGACAAGTCATGCTACATGATACGCGCCAAGGCATTCAAAGCTTACAAGGAAGGCCGATGGAACATACACGACCTACTGGAGTTCAACGTGGCAAAGATTAAAGAGAACAATTATTGTTGGTATTGCGGCAAGGAGATGGAACCATCAAAGCTAACAAAAGATCATGTTTTTCCAAAAAGCAAGGGTGGTGCCAACGATATGGATAATATCATCATGGTTTGTAAGACGTGCAACTCGTCGAAGGGTAACATGGATTTGTTCGAGTGGTATGCCACAGTTCGTAAAGAATGGCCTCCCCTGAACATCCTCATTCATTATCTGAAGAACATCTACCTATATAGCGTAGAAAACGGATTGATGGATAAACATGCGGAAGAATTGGATGAAATGGATTTGCCTTTCAAATGGCAATACATTCCTCTCGACTATCCACAACCTGAAACTTATTCGTAACAAAAGAAAGAAGTAACAACAAATATGAAGACCGAAAAACAAATGGCTATGGCTGCTGCTGAATTTGCAGAGCGGTGGAAAGACAGAGGATATGAAAGGGGCGAGTCGCAACCCTTCTGGATTGACTTGCTTACAAATGTCTTTGGCATTGAAACACCATCGGATGGCTTTATCACTTTTGAAGACCATCGAATGGTAGATGCCTCCAACTTTATAGATGGCCGCATCCGTTCCACCAAAGTTCTGATAGAGCAGAAATCGTTGGGAAAGGATTTGCGTGCTGGCATCCGTCAAAGTGACGGCTCATTGCTTAATCCGTTCCAACAGGCTCGCCGTTATGTGGTATCGCTTCCAGTTTCTGAACATCCTCGTTGGATTGTCACTTGCAACTTCTCCGAGTTCCTGGTTTATGACATGGAGCAGCCCAACAGTGAACCTGAGCAGATACTTTTAGAGAATTTGGGCAAAGAGTATTACCGCCTTATGTTCCTTGTTGATGCCAAGAACGAACATCTTAGCAAGGAAATAAAGGTGTCAAAGGAAGCAGGTGAGATTGTCGGCAAGATTTATGAGGCTCTTTTGGAGCAATACGATGATAACAGCCCCGAAGCACTCCGTTGGCTCAATATCCTATGTGTCCGCATCGTGTTCTGTCTTTATGCCGAGGACGCAGGAATCTTTACACATGAACAGTTTCATGATTTCCTTGTTCGCTATGAGGCCGAGGATATGCGTCGTGCTTTGCGTGACCTTTTTGAAGTATTGAACACACCGCCAGAGAAGCGTAGTAGGTATCTTAAAGACGATTTAAAAGCCTTCCCCTACACTAACGGAGGACTGTTTGAAGAGGAAATAGAAATTCCTCAGTTCACCGAAGAACTTAAGGCTGCTCTTTTACAGAATGCCAGCCTTGACTTCGATTGGTCGGAAATATCGCCAACTATCTTTGGAGCGGTGTTTGAGAGCACACTTAATCCTGAGACACGACGGAGTGGTGGCATGCACTACACTTCCATTGAGAACATACATAAAGTCATCGACCCGCTGTTCTTGAATGATTTGCGCCGTGAATTGGACGGGATACTGGAAGAAAAGGTTGAGCGACAACGGCAGAAGAAACTCGATGCTTACCAAGATCGTTTGGCTTCGCTTACTTTCTTAGACCCTGCTTGCGGCTCTGGTAACTTCCTTACAGAGACTTATCTTTCACTCCGTCGTTTGGAGAATGAGTGCATCCGTGAACGCTATCATGGTCAGGCATTCCTCGGCTTTGAAGAAGTGAATCCTATCAAGGTGAGTATTCACCAATTCTATGGTATCGAGATTAATGACTTTGCTGTAACCGTTGCCACTACTGCCCTTTGGATTTCAGAGGCACAGATGCTTCGTGAGACAGAGAAGATTATCAAGCGTGACATTGACTTCCTGCCGTTGAAATCGTATACAAACATTGTAGAGGGGAATGCCCTTCGTGTTGACTGGCAAAGTGTTGTGCCAAAGGAAAATTTGGACTATATTATGGGTAATCCACCATTTGTGGGAAACAACTATATGAATGATTCACAAAGAGCAGATTTGGCACCTTTTTTCCCAAAAAACAAGACTTTGGATTATGTGTGTTGCTGGTATGTAAAAGCTGCTGCGTATATCGTAAATTCAAAAGTCAAATGTGCATTAGTTTCTACTAATTCTATTACTCAAGGCGAGCAAGTCCCATTATTGTGGAAAGAATTGTTTAATAGTTACAACATCCATATAGACTTCGCTCACCGTACATTTAGATGGGATAGTGAAGCCAGTCTTAAAGCTCATGTTCATTGTGTTATTGTTGGCTTTAGCTTTTTAGAGAACAAAGCAATAAAGAAAATATACGATAACGATAAAGTACGTGAAGCAACGAATATCAACGCTTACTTGATGGATGCTCCTGATGTCTTCATTGACAGTCGTAGCAAGCCACTTTGTGATGTGCCCGTTATGAGAAAGGTAAATCAGCCAACGGATGGTGGTAATTTGATTATAGAAAAAGACGATTACGACAGCTTTGTTTCCCGCGAACCTGAGGCGAAGAAATACATTAGAAAGTTAATTGGAGCTAGAGAGTTTATCAATAACATTCCACGTTATTGCTTATGGCTTGTAAACATAACTCCTGCAGAGATAAGAAAGATGCCATTAGTAATGAAAAGGATAGAGGCTGTTAAAGAAATGAGATTAGCAAGTAACGATGCTGGAACCAGAAAATTGGCTTGTACTCCACATCTCTTTAGAGAAACCGTTAATCCAGATTCTTCTGTTGTCGTACCAAGGGTTTCATCTGAACGGAGAAAATATGTTCCTATGGGATTTATTGGCAAAGACATTATAGTTACAGATGCTATACTCCTTATACCAGATGCATCACGATACCATTTTGGCATTCTTGAGAGTAATGTGCATATGGCTTGGATGCGTGCTGTTTGTGGAAGATTGAAGAGCGATTATCGTTATTCTAAAGATGTGGTTTATAATAATTTCCCTTGGCCGACTCCAACAGATGAACAGAAAGCGAAGATAGAACTGACTGCACAAGCAATTCTTGATGCTCGTGCTAAATATCCAGATTCTTCTTTGGCAGACCTGTACGATGATTTGACTATGCCTGTAGAACTTCGTAATGCCCATCAAGACAACGATAGAGCAGTTATGCAAGCATACGGCTTTAATGTCAAAACGATGACAGAAAGCCAATGCGTGGCGGAGTTGTTTAAGTTGTATAAAGAATTAACGAAGTGAGTATGTTAGAGAAGGAATTGTCATTTATAGGTGGGGCATCGGATTACTGCATTGATTCTATATCTTTTTCCTCTGCAATAACTCGTTTCTTTAAAAGTTTACATAACAATGAACAAATTGAGAACATCAAAGATACACTACAAAAGTATGAAAGTGATTTGGAAATAATAAAAGAAGCATTATTAGACAAAGATTTCTTTCGTAACACACCCATATATGAAGAAGATTTTTTGTCAGTCTTTCAAAAGGCAAAGGATGAATTTAATGAAGAAAAAAGATGTTTGTTAGCAAATTACCTTGCTGCTTGTCGTAATCCCGACAATATTGATTGTATAAGTAAACCTGTCTATTTGCGTATAGTAGAACAAGTAAACTATTTGGATGTTATTATTCTTAATTACTTATCCTGCTATCATACAGAAAAATCTATCATAGATCATGTGAGTTGTAATTACAAGAAAGAAGCAAATCCTGATGATATACGCATACATCTATGGGGATTAGAACCTTTAGGTCTTATAGAAAAGAGAGGTGCTGAGGATTTAGAAAAGATGATAAGAAGAGGTGGAAATAGAAAATTGTTACATCCTGAAAATGTTTATTTATATAAAAGAAGTGGTTTGGGAAATGGATTTTATAATTTCATAATTAAAGGAATCCCCAATATATAATTTCTGAAAATGGAATATGGAATAGTTATTTTTTTTATCTGTCAATATTAATATGAAAGGAACTGCATCACATCTACTGGAATTTCTTGAAGGAGCCAGAAAGAGATTCATCATACCAGTGTACCAAAGGAATTACGACTGGAAACGCGAGAACTGCAAACAGTTGTTCGATGACCTTGTTAGTGTTATCAAGGAAGGGAAATCCACACACTTCTTTGGTAGCATTGTGTCGTATGCTCATAGCAGGGACGAAGTGATACTCATTGACGGACAACAGCGTATCACCACCATCTCATTGATTCTTATTGCGATGATCAACGCTATGAAGAAAGGTATATGTGTTCCTGAGGATTCAAGATTGTCAGAGATACTGGAGGATACGTATATCATAGATAAGTATAGGAGAGATGAAAGGAAAGTTAGACTGAAGCCCTTCCGCGATGATTGTACGGCTTTTGACCGGCTGATATATAACGACGAGACAGAGTATATACAAGACTCCAAGGTCACCATCAACTACAATTATTTCTACGACAGGATTGTGCAGATACGTGAACTGACACCTGACGAACTATACAGGGCCATTGATAGTCTTGAAATCATTGATATAGAGCTGGAACCTCAGCACGGCGACAATCCACAGTTGATATTCGAAAGCCTGAACTCTACAGGACTTGACTTGACGGAGGCCGACAAGATTAGGAACTTCGTATTGATGAACTTGGCCCCCAACATTCAGGAGCAATTCTACGATAAGTATTGGAATAAGATAGAAAAATGCAGCGGCAATGAGTTGGATGGTTTCGTTAGGAATTATCTGACTATTAAGCAAGGAACTATTCCTAATCAAAGGAAGATATACTTCGCTTTTAAGGAATTTACCAAGCGTTATGACGGCATAGAAGAAGTGCTGCAGGAAATGCTGGTTTATGCCAACACCTATCGTGACATCAAGGCATTTCAAGTGGGTGACAAAGATACCAATGAGATCGCCAAACGTTTGGATCTGCTGGATATGACAGTCGCCTATCCCTTCCTTATGGCGTTTCTCGTTTATGCAAAAGAGGTAGAGTTACCGTTGACAGAAATCTATAAAGTATTCTCGTGCATCGAGACCTTCATCTTCCGTCGCCTGATGTGCGACTTGCCAACCAATGCACTGAACAAGATATTTGCCACACTTCATGATGCTGTACTGAAGAACAAGAAGGAAACGGATAATTACTCGGCTGTTCTGATTTATATCCTTGAAAGCAAGAAATTGTCGAGTGCATTCCCCAAGGATGAAGAGTTTATCAACGGCTTCACGACAAAGAAGGTCTATTCTATGCAGGCCAAGAATAAGATGTACATTTTCGAGCGACTGGAGAATGGAAGCAGCAAAGAAAAGAACGATGTGGTGGAGAATATTGAGGAAGGCATCTTGACGATAGAACACATCATGCCACAGACGCTAAGTAATGCATGGAAGCAGGAACTTGGCACTGAATGGGAAACCATACAAGAAAAGTGGCTACATACCATATCAAACCTTACTCTGACTGGTTATAACATCAAGTACAGTAACAGACCCTTCGACGAAAAGCGAGATATGGAGAATGGTTTTAAGCAGAGTGGACTGAGGATGAACCATTATATAGCCCAGTTTGACAAATGGAGTGAAGAGGAACTGGAACAAAGAAAGCAAGAACTGTCACGTTTGGCAAAAACTATATGGAGCTATCCTGAAACATACTTCCAACCAGAGGTGCAGGATGATGATGTCGTCAGTCTATCAGAAGACAATGGTATTTCTACTGGGCGTAAGATCCAATACTACATCTTCCAAGAAGAAAGGGAGGATGTGGAAGAATGGTCTGAAATGATGTGGGCTGTTATCAACAAACTGTTTGCCATCAATCCTGTTCTGTTATATGAGGAGGCTAAAAGCAACAGGAATGTCTGGTTCTCCACTACTGAGGCAAGTAAGCACTATAAGAAAATAGCCGAAGGATTGTATTACTGTCCGTCAAGAAGTAGCACATGGAACAAAATGGCCATCCTGAAGAACCTATTCCGTCTGTATCAGATTGACGAGGATGATTTGCAATTTGGCTTAAAGCCGATTAAACAGTAAATAAGCAGCTCAAATAAGAATACTGTCATATGATAGACCATATAGATTTTGACAAATTACTCCCGTATAAGGATGACAAAAAGCATAGCTTTGAAGAAATGTGCTACCAGTTGTGCTTGGATGAGTATGGAACAATGGGAACATTTACATCTATCGATGATAGTGGTGGAGGTGATGGAGTTGAATATTATTTAACCCTTCCTAATGGTGATATTTGGGGATGGCAATGCAAATTCTTTGGCCGTTTTGATGAAGGGGGGCGCAAGGAGCAAATAAAAAAATCCTTGGGAAGAGCTTATGCTGTTCATGGCAATAATTTAAAAAAATGGATTCTTTGTAGCAAATTATCACTAACAGATAAAGAAAAAGAATGGTTTGATACACAATTAAAGTCTTCTCTACAGGGAGGAAAGCCAATCTTACCAGCGATTACCCCAACAGAATTAACACATTGGGGCGATAGTGAAATTTTATCGTTACTTAGAAAACATACCAGCATTTATAATTTCTTTTTCAACGACAAAATATTATCTTTTAGTTGGTTTGCAGAGAAAGCTGCCGAAACTTTTGGCAAGCATAATATAAAGTCAAAATATGATGCGGAACTCTACTGTTCTATGAATCGTCAACAAGAATTATATAACCGTATTGGGGGAAAGAAACAGGCTGACGAGTTAAATGAAAGATGTTTAGAATTGAATATTAAGGCTTTTGCTAATGAATATGATAACGCAATAAATGAGTTGCAAAACTTTATTCCAGAAGAAAAATACAAATCTCTCTATGATAAATATGTGCCACAAATTATATCTATGAATACCCTCGTTAATGATGGGAATTCTATTATTAACCAGTATATAGAAATATTGGCTAATAAAGATATGTATAAACAGATGGCTTGGGTTTCTAATATAACAGTTTATAGAGAGAAATTTAAAAGTTCAAACAAGATTTTATCGAATATATTAAATGAGATTGAATCATCAATAATCGGTTGGTCTCACCAAGAGTTGTGTGAAGACAAAAAAGAGAAAGATTCTATTGAGAAACACAGGAATGTTTTGTTAAATTCATATTTTATTCTTATAAATTATGGAAGGGTTTATTTGAATATATTGGAAGATATTGAATTTATCACAGAGCATGAATTACATATTGCAGGAAAAGCTTCCCAGGGAAAAAGCAATTTAGCCTTAAATGTATATGAAGAAAGCATAAAAAATGGCAACCCAGCAATATTCTTGCTTGGAAGAGAATTTAAGAATAGTTCTTCGTTAGAAGACCAGATATTGCAGTTGTTAGACCTACGTGATGGATGGAACTTTGAAAAATTTCTCCAAGTATTTGATATGTATGGGAGATTGTCAAATACCAAAGCAATTTTCATTATAGATGGTTTGAATGAGAACCTTCATTGGAAAGAAATCTGGAGTGATAATCTTGATCGGCTCATAGCAAAATTTAAGCAATTAAAATATGTGTTGTTTATAACGACATATCGTGCTTCATACGAGAACGAAATATTTCCTCAAAATTATTTTACTGTAGATGCACTGAATTATTATAAAAGAATATTTGTATCAGGATATGACATAAATATCAGAGAGGCTATTGATAAGTATTCAAAACATTACGAAGTGACTATTAGCAGGCTTTCATCTGCCATAAAGATATTTAGAAACGAGCCCGTTTGTCTCAGATTGTTTTTTGAAGCTCATAAAAAGCAGACAGTTGAACTAATTCATGACAGCGTTTTATATGCTTTTGATGAATATATAGATAATAGTGTAAAAAACATATGTAATCTATTAGGAATCAAATATAGGAATGCACGTGTTAAAACATTATTAAACAAATTAGTAATGTATTTATGGGAACATGACTGCAACGGTATTCCCATAAAAGATTTGTCTGATTTTACAGAACCAGAATTGGAAGCATTCAATCATGAAGACATCCTTCTTTATAGGGATTTCCGTGAAGTTGAAGAATTCTGTTTCACTTATGATCTTATTGCTGGTTATCTAATTGCATCACATCTACTTGATGACATTAGGACTATAGACGAGATGGTGACGCAAGCAGACTCCGACCTATTTAAAAGGAAATTAACAGAAAAGGGAAATCCTCTTTTTGATGTCATTACAAATTGTTACATATTATTGGCTTCTCGCAAATTTGGAATTAGTTGCTGTATATATTTACCTTTTCCAAATGAATACATCATTGATGCAATTTATGGGTCTTCTAAAGATAGTATTGATAAGGGCTTTAATGTTATCTCACCATGGATTGAAGAAAAATTCACAAACAATCCTCTATCATTTTTTACAAAAATTATTGATGTGGCATTAGAACCTGATAACAAACTGAATTTCATTTTCTCTTCACATCTACTGACTAAGTTGACACTACCAATCAAAGATTTAACATGGACAGAATACATCCGTTCACCCTATAGGAATGGAAAACGTATTGACCAGCTTATCAAAGGATTAGAGAATCGCAGTAAGACTGGAGGGAATAAAGAAAAACTATATTTGGGTGCCCATGTAGTAATGTGGTGTTTGGCAAGTGTAAGTCACCAACAAAGATACGAGGCATCTAAAGCTCTTTACTGGTATGGTCGCACATATCCTGTCGAATTTTTGGAAGTAGTTAGAATGGGGGCAGGAATTAATGACCCTTATATATCAGAAAGGTTATACGGAGTAGCCTATGGTATAGCGTTGGCAATGCAAGGTTTAGAGAAAGATAATCCGCTTATTTCAGACTATTTGGTTCCTCTTGCCAGATTAGTGTATGAAAAATTCTTTTTTAGAGATAATATTACAATTTGTCACTATCTTTCAAGAATCTATTGCCGAGGAATAGTAGATTTAGCAAGTATGTATGGTACTGTTTTTTCTACGGAAGAAAATAAATGCATTTTTTCTCCCATCCCCCAATTTAATAAGGATGATATAGAAAAATGGAAAGAGCAGGATGATTCTGACATTGTAATAAGGATGGATTTTAGCAATTATCAATTAGGGTATTTAATACCAGATGGAGACGGTTATTCAAATCCACCGCTAAAGAAAAAATCCAGATGGTTTCTCCATCAAAGAATACATGAATTAGGATGGAATGAAGAACAGTTTGGTGCTATTGACAATAATATAAGTAGTGATAATTGGTCACGCCATAATGACAATTCAAAAGTTGATAGGTATGGAAAGAAATATTCGTGGATTGCATACTATGAATTAGCAGGCATCCTTGATGATATTGGACTATTACAGAATGAGTGGGATGAATACCGTCCAATAGCAGCAGACATTGATCCGTCCTTCCCAGAAGAAGATCAATCAATAGAATTGCTTAAAGACAATTTCTTGGGAGACAATTCTATTAACACAAAAGAATGGATAGAAACAGATACACCTATAGAACTTGACAATTTGCTCTATGGGAAATTGCAGGAAAAAATAGATCCTACTTTTATCTGTGTATATGGCTATTTCTGTTCACAAAATCAAGAAATAGGGCGCAAACGCTTTACTTTTGTAAGACCTCTTATCATTAATGCAGAAGATTATGAAGAATTCTTGGCTTTATTGTCCAAACAAGATTTAAGAGGAAGATGGTTACCTGAAATACAGACCAATTCTAATATCTTTGCTGGGGAAATGCATCTGTCAAATGTGAGATGTGCTTCGAATTTTGTTGAAATGTCGTTTGTAACAGGTTATAAGCCCGTTGACGAAAAAAATGATGAGGAAGATAGTGAATTTTGGTCTCTTCTTAAAGAGTTTGGAAATTATTCAGGAATCCGAAAACAGCCTATAACAAGAGATTTTAAGGTGTTTCTACCAACAATGGAGTATTATTATGAGACTGATTTTTCACATGAAACAGGAAGGAGTATATCATTTGAGATTTCTTCTTTTGAAAAGTTAAGACCTCAAGCCCAATCGTTTGAGATGTTAGATGCAAATGGTAAAAAGGCCAGTGTCAATACAGTTTATTCTAAAGACTATAATAATCAGCAGCATTTTGTGTTTTTAAGAAAAGACATTTTAGATCATTTTTTGGACAATAATAATATGAAAATGGTGTGGGCAATATGGGGCGAAAAAGACTATACTCCTCCGATGGCTTTTAAAGTATTTCAACAGATAGAAGAGTACAAAGAGTAGTTCATGTTGATTCTTCCGATTATTAATAAGCCAAGTGTATAACCCAATGTATGAATTAGATTTTGATTTATTCGTAAATGATTATTGAATTATATTTTTTTGAAATAAAAATGTAACTTTGCAAACGGTATGGACGAGAAAACAATAAAAGAAGCATTGCTCAAAGGCGAGCGGGTAACCTTGGAGTGTAAGCGGGCGAAAACTGAGGTGCCGAAATCAATTTGGCTGACGTATTCGGCTTTTGCCAACACCATTGGCGGACTAATTCTGCTGGGCGTGGATGAAAACTTGCAGGAGAAGGACGTTAGTAAGCGATTCCAGATAATTGGTGTGGACGAGCCAAGCAAGATTATTACAGACTTCTGGAATACCCTCAACAGCGACAAGGTGAATGAGAACATTCTCGTTGACAGCGATGTGGAGGTGGTGAATGTGGATGGAGCGCAGATTGTTTGCATCCATGTTCCTCAGGCAGACTGGATGGCAAAGCCTATCTATCTGAACGGCAATGTATATAAAGGTACGTATAGGCGCAACAACGAAGGTGACTATCATTGCGCAGAGGCTCAGGTAAAGGCTATGATACGTGACTCTAACGCTGATGGTAACGATAGCATCCTGATAGAGTACTATGGCATGGATGATATTGATCCGGATTCTTTGCGTCAGTATCGCACAGAGTTCAGACAGGAGAACAGTACCCATGTCTGGAATCAGGTTGACGATAAGACTTTCCTTAGGAATCTGGGTGGATATACAGAAGATAGGCAGACGGGTAGAGAGGGTTTGACATTGGCAGGGCTGATGATGTTTGGCAAAGGACTCGCCATTAGAGATAGGTTTGCTAACTTCCGCATGGACTATCTGGACATGAGTCATCTTGTGGGCGACGAGCGTTATCACGACCGACTGACATACGATGGACTTTGGGAAAACAACCTTTATCAGTTCTTCCGCATTGTCTCACCAAAAATCCAGTTTGACTTGCCAAAGCCATTTAAACTGGAAAAAGGTTGGAAAAGAAAAGACGATACGCCACAACGTGAAGCTGTACGTGAAGCCTTTACGAATGCCATTATCCACTGCGATCTAATGATGGATGCTGGTATTCTGAGGATAGAGAAACATGATGACCGTCTCTGTTTCCGTAATCCAGGACTGCTAAAGTTGCCTGTAGAGACCATCTATCGAGGTGGAAACTCCAAGGCCCGCAATCCAAAAATCCAGAATATGCTCCGCATGATTGGCTTTGGTGAGAATGTTGGCTCTGGATTCCCCAAAATCATTGCAGCATGGAAAGAAACAAACTGGGGTGAACCGCAACTGCTGAACAAACTGGATGTTGACGAAGTTGAACTGGTTCTGCCTGTGCCTTCACCTAAGGCAAGTTCTGTAAATGCCCCTGTAAATGCCCCTGTAAATGCCCCTGCAAATGCATCTGTAAAACTGAATAAGACTCAATTAGCCATTATAAAAGTTTTATTGAAGGATAATAGAGCTACTTATGAGGATTTAGCTAAAATAATCGGAGTGGACAGGACTACTATTAGACGTAATATTGCTGTTTTGAAGGAAAAAGGTGTTATCAGACGTGTGGGTGAAGATAAAAATGGATATTGGGAAGTGCTAATTGCCATTGATAATGTTGTTTAGGGGGCTTATTCAGTGGTGTAAATGTGGTGCATTATATAAAAAGAAAATCCGCAAGATTCTGTATATTAGTTTCTTGCGAATGATCCAAAACCTGCTATACCTGCTATGATTTGGTATAAACATCTGGAAATAAACGACATAGTTATAGCAGGATAACCCTAAAAACCTGCTATTAACCTGCTATCAACCCGCTATGATAGCAATATATATCACACTTCCATCAACCATTTCCACACCGGCACCACGGGAATTCCCTCTTCCGTGCCCTCCTCATCATACGTAATCAGCAGGCACTTCCAGTCCTTGTGCGCCTTGGCATACTTCACCAGTGGCGGCATCTCCCTATTATAAGTTGCGTCCTCCTTGATGCTGTACGACACTTGAATAGCCAGTTTCTCGTCAGACACTATGAAATCTATCTCCTTCTCCGCGTTCAGGAAAAGCACATCCTTCTTGCCATACCGCCTGCACAGTTCCACCGCCACCATGTTCTCCAGTAGCGACGTCTCTGAGTTCATCAAGAACAGGTTCAGCAGACCATTGTCAACGAAGTAGTATTTCTTCTGCGTCTCCTTCTCCGTCAGCTTGCCCACCTCATTCTCCATGGGCAGTATCAGCCAACTGTCAGAAGCGTAATCCACATAGTCTATCGTAGTAGGCACACTGATAGGCGACCCCGTTGCCACTATCACATTCTTCAGTCTGTTATACGACAGTGGCTGCTTCACGCTCTCAGCCATCTTCTTGATCAGGATGTTCAGCACCCTGTCGTTCTTGATGTTGTTTCGGGCACAAATGTCACCCAGGTAGATTTTCTGATACAAGCTCGACAGCATTGCCCGTTTATTTTTAAATGACAATATCTCCGGTAGACCGCCAAAATAGAAATATTCGTTCAGATGCCGCTTCACCTCGCTCCGCTGTATCGTGTCATACTCCCAATGCTTCTTCAGTTCCACCTGCTGCGCTGCCAGATACTCTTTGAATGAATATGGGTACGCATCATAGATAAAGAAGCGTCCGCCCAGCGTAGTGGCCACCTCCTTGCTCAGCATTTTCGCATTGCTACCAGTCACATAGACCCTATATTTCGCATCAGTCAACCTCCGCACAAACTTATCCCAATGCGGAATGTTCTGCACCTCATCCAGAAATACTACGGGCTTCTTGCCATATAGTTCCAGATGAGCCTCCAGCAGACTGTTGAAGTCTTCCGTCTGAAACTCTGCCAGACGCTCATCCTCAAAGTCCACAAATAGAATCTCGTCCCAACCTTTTCCTGCTGCCTGAAGCTGACGCACACGCTGATATAGCAGGTACGACTTACCTGCATGTCTCACGCCAACTATCACATAGTTACCGTTCTCTTCGAATTCTACAGGACGGTTCACAATCACCGCCTCATCCACCTCGCGCTGCTTGCTAATCAGGCACTGCTTGATGACATCTTTACTAATACTCATATAAATTGTATTTAATAATATTCATGCAATTTTATTAAGTTTGGTTTGCAAATTTAGGCATTTTCTATAAAATAAAATTGATAAGCTCAGAGTTTTTGCAAAATTTTCACACTTTTTTATCGTAAACCCATAATTTCATACCTCCAAAGGTAACACGAGAAAAGATGGTAAAAACCTGCTATTAACCTGCTATCAACCCGCTATGATTTCTTTAGTTGCAGGTAGTAGCCGCGTGTCCCTGTGTTTCCACCGCGAGGCCAACGCAGAGCCTTCAAAATCTTGCCGAGTTTGATGATGTTGGGTACGTCGCTGGCTTTCAGGTGCTTGGAGAGCTCCTTTTGGATGTCCTGCACTTGCCAGAGATTCTCTCGCTGGTGGTCGGTGGCAGGAACAAAGAGGTTCGTCAGCACCTCTTCTATTGATGAGGCTTGCTGGTAGGGGCGGTTGTGACGCTGTATCTCCTGTTCGTCATCGCTGGTAAACCAGTAGAGCGCGTCGCGCACCTGCAGTTCATAGACGGCCTGGGCATACATCTGCTTGTAGGGTATGCGCCCGCTCATATCTACTTCACCCGTCACCTCGACACACAGGTAGCGGCGCGAGCCATCACCAGCTGGCAGTGGTGTGAGGTCGTTGGTGGTGGCGATGAACGAGCAGAGGCGCGGTGTCATGGTGTACTGGTCGCTGCGCATCTTACGGATCTGCACGTCCTTCTCTGTCAGCAGGCGTTTGATTTTGGCCTGCTCGCGATCCGTCTTGGCATTATACTCGTCGATGCATACCAGCCACATACGTCCCAAGACACGTTCCACCTGTTCAGCATTGTCCATCTTGATGTCATCCATATAATATTCGCGCATCGAGGGCGGCAGGATGTTTTTGCAGAAGTTCGACTTCTTGATGCCTTGTCCGCCAATGAGCATGGGTACCATCGAGTTGCCGTAGTCGCGATTGATGTCGAGTGCTTGGGCCACCATCGCTAAGAACCAGCGGTGGAAGTACTTCGGCCACTGCTGATAGTTGGTGGGCAGACGACGGGCGAAGTCTTCGATATAGTCAGCCTTGCCGTCCCACTCGCCACAGCCAGCCAGAAATTCGTGTACGGGATTATAGTCCTTGATGTGGGCTGACTCGAGGTAGATGCGGATGTCGTTCATCCAGCTCTCGCCACCCTCCTTCATCTGCTCCACCACCATTGACTTCAACAGACGGTCGGTCAGCGGCTGCCAAGGCTTGAAAGCCAAGTCGTTAGGGCGGAATTCCGTCAGCTGCTTCACCACATTGTAGCGCAACTGGTAGCGACGGGCGAAGAAGTCCTCGATGAATCGGATGATGCGCTCCTTCTCGTTCATTTGCGACAGCGTCTTGCCATTGTACGGTTTCTTATACGTCTCACGGAAGACCTTACGGATGATGTCGATACCCAGCAGACGGAAACGACGGTCCCAGTGGGTGCGCGCTACGCAGGCCTCCTCCTCAAGGTGGGCCTTCTGGCAGTAGCCCGCCAACAGCACCAGACATTGCTCGTCACATGTGGGCTGCTCGTCGAGTGCTTTCGACAAGCAGGTGTAGTACTCCATCTGAATGCGCTCGCGCTCGTCGTAGTCAGGATACCAGACCACCTGTCCGTCATCATCAGCCTTCGTACCCTCATAGGCCTGCAGCACACTGTCACCCGTGCGAACGACGGGCAGGGCTATGGCCTCGGGGTTGTAGTAGAGCTGTGGGTCGTGGCTCATGCGACATCCATGTGCCAACGACTGTTCGTCCACTATCAGGTCGCACATCGTCAGACTTGTATAGATGCGTGCGGCACATTCGTGCGCCGTCTTCAGGAAAGCCAGATACTTGTCGGTATCCAGTGTCTTATCCGTTAATACCCAGGGCTTTTCGTCGTTGCTATACTGGCAGCGCACCACTACTTTCAGCGTCACGCCGCTCACACCTGCAAAGGCCAGCAGCGTATAGGGCAACTGCGCCACGCGGTTTTTCAGTTCCCTAACCTGGCGCAGGCCCTCTGGACAAGGAATGTCGAGCAACAGCAACTGGCTGAACGACAACGGATGCTCCAGACCCCGCTTGCCGAACGTAGCCGAGAAGACCAGGTATGGCAGATTGTCACAGTCCTTGATGTAATAGCGTGGCATGCCCTCCGCTTCCATCAGTCGCGAGTGCAGGGCTACGGCATGGATACGGTTGGCCACCTCCTTGCTGTCATCGCTGCGCATACGTGTGACGATGGCATCGAGTTCTGTTGTGACGGGCATGCCGAGCACGCCCCCTCTGGTCTTGATTTTCGTAATCTTCGTCATGTGCTTCTGTGTTTTATGGATTAACAAATGAACCGTTATGCTTATTGCATACAAAGGTACAAATAATTGTTGGAATAAGCAAGCGTTTTGTTCCTAAAGTACCGAGATTTATTTCTATAGTACCTCGCGTTGCGCGCGTAATAGCCTCGCAGGGGTTTACAAGGCCGCAAACGTAGTACAGATAGGCATTACGCGGGGTAAGAGAAGGCCTTACACAACCTTGTGGGCCTGCCCAAAATACCTTGCGAGCATACGCAAAACACCTTACGGGCCTACCCAAAATAAGAGGCATCATAGCAGGTTGGTAGCAGGTCAATAGCAGGTTTTTAGGGTTATCCTGCTACGATTATATAATTCATTTCCAGATGTTTATGTAAAATCATAGCAGGTATAGCAGGTTTTTCGTGTTATATCTCTGTGTAAATGAATTCTTGTCCTCGTCGTGTCTTCAGTAGAAGGGGAGGGTCGCTCTCAGTCCATTCGTTTAGCTGTTTGCGGGCTGAGTAATAGGTCAGGCCGCTGTGACGGGCAAAGAGGTGTACGGTGACGTAGCCGTTGTAGCGTTCCAAGCATGTCCGTAGCACTTCGACGAGCCTATCTTTGTTGGCCAGGAGTTCCTGTGTGTTGGCATTGTCTATACGACGGAACCCATTGTTCCATCGTTCGAGGGCCTCGTTCCAGTGCTTGCCAGGATTATATTCCACACCGTTGAACCTGATGTCGCGTGGTGACACATCGTCTGGGTCGGTAATCTCGCGTGTCAGCATCAGCCGTGGCGCAAACGAACCTATGGGGGTATCAATGCGGTAGCCCATGGCCATCATCTCGCCAGCTGCACGGAGAAACACGTCGAAGGCACGCCCCAGTTCACCGAAACGCAGGCCGTAGTTACGGCTGCAGAAGTCTTCAAGGCCCTGCATGGTCAGCTTGTCTCTCATCGCAGGTCGTACATAAACAATATTCTTCCCGTCCTTGCCTTTGGCAGGCGTGGGGTGTACCTCAAAGGGCATTCCGTCTTTTTTCCTTGGCATAGCGTATCTACCTCTATTTTATGATGGTGTTGCAAAGATAGCAAGTTCAAAAAAAGTTCGTAAGTCAGGCAGCCTTTTTCTTCATCCATGTCTTGACAACAAACCAGACGATAGCGGCAATGACGAGGGCCAAGATAATGAGTTTGATGTACTCGGCATACTCGCTGATCTTGTCGTTCAGCTGGTCTTCGGGCACGATGGTATGCAGATACCAGCCCAGTCCAGCCAGAATAGCATGCCAGCATCCCGCACCGATAGTGGTGTAGAGCAGGAATTTCCAATAGTTCATACGAGCGAGTCCGGCAGGAATCGAGATGAGGTGGCGGATGCCGGGAATGAGTCGGCCCGTCAGTGTAGCTGCGATGCCGTGCTCGTCAAAATAGCGCTCCGACTTCTCGACCTTCTCCTGATTCAGCAGACACATCTTGCCCCACTTACTGTTGGCAAACTTGTAGATGACGGGACGTCCCACGTAGAGTGCCACCACGTAGTTGATAGTGGCACCGAGGTCGGCACCGATGGTGGCAAAGAGGATGACCAGCCACACGTCCAACTGTCCGCTGGCGGCATGATAAGCCGCTGGGGTTACTACAAATTCTGAAGGAACGGGTACTACGGTGCTCTCTAAGAGCATCAGAAACAGGATGGTGCCGTAGTTCAGGTTGCCTAAAAGGCTTGTTATAAAGTTCATTGTATTACTCTTTATTATATTTAGGACATTTCTTTATTTTGACATTACGGATTCATTCGAAGCCGTTGCTCCATATAACTGACATATTCATGAACGGGAATACCCTCAGGAAAAAGGCAGCTGAGCACGCTCTTGGCCTCGTTCGGATCTTGTTCGACAGCCAGTTGCAGATATTTTAGGAATTCTTCAGTATTTCCCATGTCATAGCAGCACAGCGCCATATAGGCATTGCCGCTCTTGTAGTCAGGATAATAGTCACGAACCAGCTGGAAGAATTTGACCAGCATTTGATAGCAGGCATTCAGATAGCGGTTGTCGTAGAGTGACACGATGATGCGCAACAGCACGTTCGGAGCGTTATTGCTTTGTAGAATGGCTTGTTTGAAACACTCTTCTGCTTCAGCAATCTTGTCGTTCTGCAAAAGGATATGTCCCTTTACCACCAATATATCCACATGGTCGCAATCCAGCTTAAGGGTCTTGTCGAGCATCCTGATGGCTTGTCCAACCTGATGCAGGGCACCATAGCAGAATGCCAGTTCCTGATAGATTTGAACAAGGAATTGCGAATCCTTGGGAGCTACAGCCAGCGCCATGCGCAGCACGGGTAGTGCCTCTTCGTTGCGATTCATATTGACCAGACAAACACCCTGATGCAGGAAACCAAACTCGTCGTCGGGCACCAATTCACAATATTTCTGATAATATTTCTGCGCCTCTTGGTAGTTGCCCAAACGTAGCAATCCACTGGCCTTGCTGCTAACGGCATCCGGATCGTTAGGGTCGATGGCAATGGCATACTCAGAACTGGTAATAGCATTGGAGTATTCCTCGTTCATGAACTGTGCCGAAGCCAGTGCATTCCAATAGTGTTTCGAGAAAGGATGTTGGTCTATGAGTTCGTTGAAGATGCGTTCGGAGTCCTTGTATTTACCCAGTCCGAACAGCGTACGCCCCATCAGTTCCTTGAAGTCGTCGCTCTCGTCGCCTCGTGACCGCATCATCCATTCGTAAGCTTTCTCGCTTTGGTTGTAGTCTATGTAGAGGTTGGCACAGTCACGCACAAAGTCCTCATATTCATCGGGTTCAACACTTTTCCCGTATTCGCGCAGATAGTCGTCAGCCCCTTCTATGTCGCCTTGTGCAATCATGATTTCTGCCACCAGATAGTGGTAGTCAGGGTCGTCGTGGTTTTCAATCTCGTCGCGATAGAATTCAGCTTGCGTATAATCGCCGTCTGACAGTGCCTTGCGGGCTTTGAAAACGTTGGGGAGCGTTGACGAGGGGTATAGTTCAAGGGCATAGTCGATGGCCGCTTCAGCCTTGTCGTCGAAACCCTGCCATGAGTAGTAGTCAGCCAAGTCCACTAAGTCGTCAGCATCCATAAATGGGTTGCTGCCCGCATTTATGGATGCCTCGTAGCTTTCCAGTATGTCCTGGAACTCTTCGCTCTTAAAATATTCTTCGTCTATATTCAATTCTTATCTCTTCCAAGTATCTTTCAGACCAACAGTCTTGTTGAACACGAGGTGCTCTGGTGTCGAATCAAGGTCGGGCGTAAAGTAGCCGATACGCTGGAACTGCAGGAAGTCGCCGGGCTTCTTCTCCTTGAGGTATGGCTCAACAACGGAATTGTTGAGCACTTTTAATGAGTCGGGGTTCAGCAAGTCGCGGAAGTCACGCTCGTCGGCACCTGGATTCTCGACAGAGAACAGGCGGTCGTACAGGCGAACCTCGGCCTTGACGGCATCCTGACAGTTCACCCAGTGCAACGTCTTACCCTTGATTTTGCGGTCGGCACCGGGCTGTCCGCTACGTGTCTCAGGGTCATAGGTCGCATAGATGGTCGTGACGTTGCCCTCAGCATCCTTGTCGCAGGGGTGTTCTTCGTCACATTTGATGATATAGGCGTTCTTCAGACGCACCTCCTTGCCTGGAGCCAGACGCTGGAACTTCTTCTCAGCCACCTCCATGAAGTCGTCACGTTCAATCCACAGTTCCCGACTGAAAGTGATGGTGTGCTTGCCGTCTGCCTCATTTTCAGGATTGTTCACAGCCTCCATCTCCTCGGTCTTACCCTCGGGATAGTTGGTCAGAATTAGCTTGACGGGATCCAGCACGGCGCTGACGCGGGTTGCCTTCTTGTTCAGGTCGTCGCGCACGTTCGACTCCAGCAGGGCGAAGTCGTTCAGGGCATCGAACTTGGTGTAGCCGATGGCGTTGATGAAGTTGCGCACACTCTGCGACGAATAGCCGCGACGGCGCATACCGCATACCGTTGGCATACGTGGGTCATCCCAGCCATTGACCAGTTTCTCGTCCACCAGTGCCTTCAGTTTGCGCTTCGACATCACGGTGTAGGTGATGTTCAGGCGGTTGAACTCTATCTGGCGTGTGCCGTCATATTTTTCGTCAACAATGTCAGGGTTGTATTCGCCAGCCTTACCCTCGGCAACCTGTTCCTTGATGTATTCGCGCAACAGTTCCACGAACTTGTCGTACAGCGGACGGTGAGGCACGAATTCCAGCGTACAGATAGAGTGGGTGACACCCTCGAAGTAGTCGCTCTGTCCGTGGGCAAAGTCGTACATCGGGTAACAATGCCACTTCGTACCGGTACGGTGGTGAGGAATCTGGATGATGCGGTAGATAATCGGGTCACGGAAGTGCATATTGGGATTAGCCATATCCAGCTTCGCACGCAGTACCATCGAGCCCTCTACAGCCTCAGGCGTGTTCATCTGTTCAAACAGACGCAGGTTCTCCTCTATGGGACGGTCGCGGAACGGACTGGGCCTTCCAGGCTGTGTGGGTGTACCCTTCTGCTCGGCTATCTGTTCCGATGTCTGCTCGTCAACGTATGCCAAGCCCTTTTTGATGAGCCATACGGCAAAGTCCCACAGCTTCTCGAAATAGTCTGATGCGTAATAGACGTTCTCCCAGTGGAATCCAAGCCACTTGATGTCGCTCATGATGTTCTCCACATATTCCGTATTCTCCTTCGTGGGGTTCGTATCGTCGAAACGCAGGTTACAAATACCGCCGAACTCCTCGGCAGCACCGAAGTCCATGCAAATGGCTTTGGCGTGTCCGATGTGTATATAGCCGTTGGGCTCTGGTGGGAAACGCGTCTGTATGCGTCCACCGTTCTTACCTGCTTCCAGGTCTTCTTTCACAAGCTGTTCCACAAAGCTGAGGCTCTTCTTCTCCTCACCCTCAGTCATAATCTTTTCTTCCATATATTTCTTAACTCTTAATTCTTAATTCTTAACTCATTTTATTCCCCGCTCGTTCAACGCCTTGGTGTACTTGGCGGCATTCTTCAAGTGCTCCTGATAAGTGCGGGCAAAATTATGCGTTCCTGAGAAGTCCTCCTTGGCGCACATGTACAGGTAGTCGTGGCTGGCTGCATTCAGCACCGCGTCAATGCCCTTGATAGAAGCAATCTTGATGGGACCCGGAGGCAGCCCTTTATTCTTATATGTATTATAAGGAGAGTCAATGAATAGCAGCTTCTGCCAGATGCGCTTCAGCTCGAACTGTTTCAGCGCAAACTTAATTGTCGGGTCAGCCTGCAGGGGCATGTTGGTCTTCAGACGGTTCAGGTACATACCTGCTATCATGGGCTTCTCTGCATTGTTGGCAGTCTCTTCGTCAATGATGCTGGCCAGCGTGCATACTTCTACCGGCGTCAGTTGCATCTGCGCAGCCTTAGTCTCGCGCTCACCTTTCCAGAAGCGTTGGTGTTCCTTCTCCATGCGTTGCATTAGGGCATCCATGCTCATGTTCCAATACACGTCGTAAGTGTTAGGCACAAACAGGGCGGCAACGGTACAGGTGTCGTAGCCATATTTTCCGCATACCTCGTTGCTGTAGAGTGCACTGGCAATGGTGGCAGAGTCAAGCATCAGCTTCTTGCCCAGCACACTGGCCAAACGGTCCATTGTGCGCACCTCGGGAATGGTGAGGTTCATACTCGACTGCTGGCCGTTCTTCAGTTTGCGAAACAGCGCGACAGCGCCCTCTTTGGGCTCTATGGCGTAGCGACCTGTCTTGATCTTCTTGCCATAGCCGCTATGACGCATCAGCGAGGTGAGTCCTGTCAGTCCTGCCGTATGACTCATGGGACGTAGGTGCATGATGACAGAATCCTGCGTATCGTCATCGTCGATATACAGATACTGCGTGCCGTCAGCCTTGGAAACAGGCGTGAGCGCATAGAAGACGATAAGCCCTATGATGAGCAGCAAACCTGCTGCAGCAATATACAGATACGTGCGTGATTTCAGTTTTTTCATCGCTTTCTCATTTTTCCGGTGCAAAATTACGAAATAATTTATAATTCATAATGCATAATTCATAATTATTTTGTATTTTTGCAGAAAAGTTAGCATACAATGAAGCTGAAATTCTCTATACATTACCATACAGCATGGGGCGAAAGCCTGCATGTCTGCATTGATTTCCACCATCAGGATGGTACGATGCGCCACCAGAATCTGCTGATGCAGACGGAAGATGGTGAACTGTGGACGCTCGAAACATCGGCGCTGATGAGTCGTCAGCATCCGCTGTCGCATATCCAGTACCGCTATCAGGTGGAGGATGCCCATGAACAGGTGCTCCGCAAGGAGTGGGACATGGTGCCCCGCATCTATTGTTTCGATGCCACGAAGGACTATATTTTCCCTGACGAGTGGCGCGACCGTCCGTTGCCCCTGCACCTCTATTCCGCTGCCTATCAGACCACTGCGCATTCGTCGTTAAACGTTCAACTTTCAACTTTCAACGTTCAACGTTCAACGTTCAACGTTCAGCCGCTCCGTCTGCCGTTGTTCCGACGTTCTATCCTCTTCCGCGTCTCTGCCCCACAGTTGAAGTCAGGACAGATCGTGGCTGTCTGTGGTTCACATCCTGCCATTGGCTCGTGGAACACCAGCCGTTATCTGCCTATGCAGTATGCGGGCGATGGCGAGTGGATGCTGAGCGTCAATGCCCAAGGGTGGCTGCTGCCTATAGAATATAAATATGTGGTGGTAGATAGCCATACCCATGAACTGGTGGCCTGGGAGGAGGGCGACAACCGTCTCGTGTCCGCTGATTATGTCGATGGCAATACGAGTGAGATTCCCGACGGACAGGTGTTGGTGCTCTTTGGCGGACATCTGCGTCTGGCAGAAGATACATGGCGAGCAGCTGGTGTGGCCATCCCTGTGTTCTCGTTGCGTAGTGAACACTCTTTCGGTGTGGGCGATTTTGGCGATTTGCGTCGTTTCGTGGACTGGGCAGTGGCTACAGGCATGAAGTTCATACAGGTGTTGCCTGTCAACGATACCACGACGGATGGTCGCTGGCACGACTCCTATCCGTATAACATCGTCAGCATGTTTGCCTTGCATCCACACTATATCGACCTCGAGGCAGCTGGCACGTTACATTCCAAGGCTCAGATGACCAAGTTCCTGCGTCGTCGTCAGGAGTTGAACGCCCTGCCGTATAGCGACTACGAGGCTGTGGACCGTGTGAAGACCGAATACCTGCAGATGCTGTTCGAGGAACAGGGCCATTCCGTGCTCGACTCCAAGGAGTTCAAGACCTTTGTCGCTGACAACGAAGACTGGCTGAAACCGTATGCCGAGTGGAAAATGAGAAATGAAGGAAATGAGGAAATGAGACTTTTCTCTTTTTGGGTGCAGTTCTTATTGCATCAGCAGCTCAAGGCCGCTGCCGACTATGCCCGCCAGAAGGGTGTGGTACTGAAGGGCGACTTGCCTATTGGTGTCAATCGCAACAGTGTGGAGACCCGTTGTTATCCTGAACTCTTCAATCTTGACTCGCAGACAGGCGCCCCACCTGATGCTTTCTCGCATCAAGGTCAGAACTGGGGCTTCCCGACCTATCATTGGGAAAATGAGAAAATGAGATATGTAGGAAATGAGAAAAACTCAATCTCTCATTCTCTCAATCTCTCAATATCAGCCTTACTGAACCGTCGTCTCAGCCACATGTCCCAATACTTCGATGCCCTCCGTATCGACCATATTCTTGGTTTCTTCCGCATTTGGGAGATTCCGCATGATGCCCTCTATGGCCTGTTGGGCCATTTCTCGCCAGCCCTTCCGTTGACGGCTGATGAGATAGCATGGTTCGGCCTGCCTTTCCGCAAGGAACTCTTTACCAAACCCTTCGTCAACGACCGTTTGATAGAGCGTCTGTTTGGCATCCATGCACAGTATGTGCGCGACAACTTCCTGGCGCGTAAGGCTTACGGACTCTACGACCTGCAGCCCGAATATGACACCCAGCGCAAGGTTGCTGAGGCTTTTGCCGAGCGCAGAGACGAGAGCAGCCTGTGGATTCGTGACGGACTGATGCGACTCATCAGCGACGTACTCTTTGTGGAGGACCCCCACCAGCCAGACATGTACCATCCGCGTATCGGTGTCGTCAACGAACCCATCTTCGAGGCACTCTCTGCTGAGGAGAAGGACGCCTTTATGCGTCTCTATAATAACTATTTCTATCAGCGCCACTCGTTCTTCTGGGGCCATCAGGCACTCAAACGGTTGCCTGCAGTCTTGAAGGACTGCCGCATGCTGATATGTGCCGAGGATTTGGGCATGTTGCCCGACTGTGTCGAACCCGTCCTCGACCAGTTGCGCATCCTTACGCTCGAAATCCAGCAGATGCCAAAACAGCAGGGCTTCGAATTCGCCCACTTGGATGCTAACCCCATCCGCTCCGTCTGTACCATCTCCACCCATGATATGGCACCGCTGCGTCAGTGGTGGCAGGAACAGCCCGAACGTCGTCAGCGCTATTACGTCACCATGTTGCAGAAAGAGGGTAGGGCACCCGAGCAACTGCCAGCCCATCTGGCCGAGGAAATCATAGCCCGCCACCTCTATTGTCCCTCTATGCTCTGCATCCTCCAGTTACAGGACTGGTTGGCTATGGATGGCGAACTGCGTCGCAAGAATCCGCAGGACGAGCGCATCAACGTACCCAGCGATCCCTACAACCGTTGGCAGTACCGCATGCACCTCACCATCGAGGAACTCCTTCAGGCCACTAAATATAATAATAAGGTAAAGACCATGATTCAGCGCTCCCGCCGATAATGTTCAATGTTTAATGTTCAATGTTTAATGTTCAATGTTTAATGTTTAATGTTTAATGTTTAATGTTTAATGTTCAATGTTTAATGTTTAATGTATATGTCTTCGACCTCGACGGCACCCTGCTCGACACCCTTCAGGATTTGGCCAATAGCGTAAACTACGCATTACGGCAACATGGTATGCCTGAACATAGCATCGACGACATCCGCCGTTTCGTAGGCAATGGTGTGCGCCTGCTGATGGAACGTGCCGTGCCCGATGGAGCCCGTAATCCCCAGTTTGAAGCCGCCTTTGCCACCTTCCGCCAACACTATATGCAACACTCGCTCGATACAACCCGTCCTTACGACGGCATCCCTGAACTCATCCATGAGCTGAAGGCACGTGGGTGCCAGATGGCTGTCGTCAGCAACAAGATGATGGCAGCCACCCAGGAACTGGTCCGCCATTTCTTCCCCGACATCCCAGTGGCTATTGGCGAACACGAAGCAGCAGGCATCCGTAAGAAACCTGCCCCCGATACCGTCTTCGAGGCCCTGCGCCAGCTGGGCATCATCCATCATCCATCTTCCATCATCCATCAGACATCAGACATCGTCTATGTCGGCGACAGCGACGTTGATATCGAGACAGCCCGTAACAGTGGCCTGCCCTGCATCAGCGTCCTTTGGGGCTTCCGCTCCCGCGATTTCCTCTTGGCTCATGGTGCCACCACGTTTGCCGAGCGTCCTGCCGACATCCTTCGATGACGATGCACTGCGTCAGCCTTTCGAAATCTTCCTATATTCAGTAGGTGTCAGTTTGTAGCGTTTGCGGAACAGCGTGTTGAAGTGGCTGCGGCTGACAAATCCGCTGGCAGACATAACCAGACCTATTGAGTCTTCTGTTTCAGCCAGCAGTTTTGCGGCGTGGCGCAGTCGCCACTCATCTATGAAGTCGCCAATCGACTGCCCGTTAGCACATTCGCGGATGGCATCGGCCACCAGATTGTAGTTGGTGCCCAGCATCTGTGCCAGGTTGTCGCGGTTCAAGTTGCTGTTGGTATAAGGCTTCTGCTCCTTCATGGTGCTCACAATGCGCTGATACAGCTGTTGGTTGCCCGATAGTGCTGTCATAGGCGTCTCTTCCAGCGTTTTTTCAGCCTCATTCTCCTTCTCCTGCATTTGTTGTATAGTGTCGTACAGGTCACGGTTGCGTTTGTTCAGCTGGCGTCTGTCCAAGATGATGCGCCACAAGGCGAGTGCGCCCAGCAGCAGGATAGCGGCAAGCGATATGA
>CAMHTW010000002.1 GCA_946188165.1 uncultured Prevotella sp. | reverse complement strand
GGAAGAGGGAAGAGGGAAGAGGGAAGAGGGAAGAGGGAAGAGGGAAGAGGGAAGATGTAAGAGGGTTGAGGGAAGAGGGAAGATGTAAGAGGGTTGAGGGAAGAGGGATGATGTCTGAAGGAAGAAGGATGAGGGAAGGTTTAATCTGAACTCGATTACAAAGTTGCAGTAATGAGGGCTATTATTATATTACTCTGCTTCGAGCAGGAGGACGCGACTGGACCAGTCGTTTTTCTTCGACCACTCGGGCTCGTTGCGGTAAGGCATTTCGAGGCCGTGATTCATGAGGTAAGCTCCGCTGAAGGATTGGCCCTCGATGTCCATTGGCTTCAGGTCGATGCGGTTGAGCTCGTGGATTCTATAGCGCTTGTTGGCATCGAGACCGGCCATCTTTACACGGGGCAGATGCTCGTTCTGGAACGACTCAGTCTTCCACCAGAAGAAGACCGACTTCGACTTCTGCTCGTTGACATACATGAGTGAGGCGAGACCAACCTTGTCATAAGGCGAGACAAGACGGTAGAGGTCGCCAAACTGTACGATGGGACGAATCTGCTTATACTCGGCAATGGCCTTGCGGCAAAGGGCTTTTTCGTCGGCCGTCATATTCTTGGGTTGAATCTCCATACCCAGACGTCCGCTCATGGCCACATCGATACGATATTTCATGGCGGTGGTGCGGAAGACGGTGTGGTTGGGCGTTGCAGAAATATGGCTGGCCATGGCGATGGCAGGGAAGAAATAGCTGGTGCCCCACTGCATATAGATGCGCTGGAGGGCATCGGTATTGTCTGAAACCCAGAACTCGTCGAAGTAGGGGAGCACGCCCCAGTTGGCGCGTCCGCCACCAGAGGCACAAGCCTGAATGGTGAGGTCAGGATATTTTTCACGAACCCGCTGGCAGGTCTTTTCCAAGCCACGATGATACTCGATGTTAAGATGGCTCTGGTCGTTCATCGTGAGATACTGAGAACCGTGATTCAGAATCGGCATGTTGGCATCCCACTTGATATAGTCGATCTCAGGATATTTGGTCATGAGGTTATCGACAACGGAGAACACGAAGTCCTGTACCTTTGGATTGCTCATGTCGAGCACCAACTGCGTGCCTCCACGACCCTTGACGGCCTCACGCTTGGGAGCCTTGACAATCCAGTCAGGATGTTTCTCGTAGAGTTCGCTGACGCTGTTGGTCATCTCAGGCTCGATCCAGATACCGAACTTGATGCCGTGTTTCTTAGCATCGCGCAACAAGCCCTCGATGCCCTCAGGCAACTTGTTTTTGTCGACCACCCAATCGCCCAGCGAGGAGTTATCGGTCTTGCGTGGATATTTGTCGCCAAACCAACCATCGTCCATCACGAAGAGTTCTCCGCCCATCGAGGCAATATCGGCCATCATCTGGTCCATGCCATGCTGGTTGATATCGAAATAGACGCCCTCCCACGAGTTTAGCAGGATTTTACGCTCCTTATCGCCATGCATCAACATGTATTTACGGCCCCACTTATGGAAATTGCGGGAGACGCCGGACAGTCCAGACTGCGAGAAGCTCAGGGCGACCTTGGGCGTGACGAAAGTCTCGCCTTTCTTCAGGTGATACTCAGAATTGTCGGGGTTGATGCCAGCGAAGAAATAGTGGTATTCCGTATCGTCCGTATCGATTTTCAGTTGGAAGTTGCCTGAATAGCAGAGGGCTGCGCCAATCACCTGACCCGTGTTTTCCTGAGCCTTGCCATCGAGTGAGAACATCACCTCGGCATGGTCGGTGTGCGAGTTGCGCGTACCGTCTTTATTCTTGATGACTTTCTCGCCAGGCAGAATAGGCTCTTCCACCAGACGCGCCTCGTTAGCCCATGAACCGTAGAAATGCGAGAGCCACACATGGCCTCTGCGGATGGGAAGGGCGATGGAGGCAAACTGTGTCAGCGTGACGGGCTTGGCCTCGCCGTTGTTAATCTCTGTCCAGGTCTCAATCATATCCTCATCCTGATAGGCACGATAATAGAGATTGACAGTAATAGGATACACAGGATCAGCCAAAGGGATGATAGTCGTCACATATTTCTCGCCTCTCACCTCTCTCCACTCACCTCTGACCATCATCTCCGTTGACAGATTGCCATCGGCATGCTTCATGGCGAGGGCTGCCTCAGCCGGACAGTTCATGCCATAGGCAGGATAGGCATCCATGCGGCCATTGCGAGGCGATTGCAGATGGGCCAGATCATAGTCGCTGAGTTTAGCGCCATAATAGACATACTGTGGCTGTTTGCCGTTTTCCACATCGAGCACCATTGTCGTGTTCTTGGTATGAATGGTCACTCGCTTAGCCTGCATCGACACGGATACGGCCAAGAGCATTCCGAGAAGTATTGTTTTCTTCATATATGGGATGGTTTTCTGTTCCTTTTGCAAAGATACAATATTTTTTTGTACTTTTGTAACCAAAAAGAAAAAAAGTTCAGGATAATGCGAGATATTTTCCAGAACTTGTCGTATAACAAGTAGAAGTAAGAACAAAAAAATGCTGGATGCTTTGCGCGTCCAGCATTTTTTATCATTGGGCTATCAGACTGACGGCAAAACCGCCGCCTGGTGCCTCCTGCAGTTTAAGAGTGTCGCCACGCTTCACCACACGCTTGCTGATGACGTAAGCCTGTGGGTTGGTCTCGTAGTGAGCATTTGGAGCATCAGCATAGATGGTACAATTGTATTTGCGTCCCTTCTCCAGGAAGTCGAGCTTGACGGTGGTCTTGTGACCGTTCTCGTCACACTTGCCACCAATGAACCAGTTCTGCGTGCCTTTTGCCTTGCGGGCAACGGTAATGTAGTCGGCAGGTTCGGCTTCGAGATAGATGCTCTGGTCCCAGTCGCAGGCAACGTCACGGATGAACTGGAAGGCATCGTCGAACTTCTCATAGTGTTCGGGCAGGTCGGCAGCCATCTGCAGGGGAGAGTACATGGTCAGGTAGAGGGCCAGCGAACCAGCGATGGTAATACGTGCCCACGAGGTGTTCTGGCTCCACTCAGACAGTTTGGTAACGAAGATACCTGGCGTGTAGTCCATCGGACCGCCCTGCAGACGGGTGAAGGGCAAGATACAGGTGTGGTCGGGACGACTGCCGCCAAAGGCCTCGTACTCCGTGCCGCGTGCCGACTCGTTGCCGACAAGGTTGGGATAGGTGCGGCAGAGACCGGTAGGACGGGTGGCCTCATGGGCATTGACCATAATATGATGCTTGGCAGCCTCCTTCACGACATATAGGTAGTGGTTGTTCATCGACTGCGAATAGTGGTGGTCGCCACGTGGAATGATGTCGCCTACATAACCCGTCTTCACTGCGTCGTAGCCATACTTGTTCATGAGGTTGAAGGCAGCCTCCATGTGCCGCTCGTAGTTCTGGGTCGAACTGGATGTCTCGTGGTGCATCAGCAGTTTCACGCCCTTCGAGTGGGCATAGTCGTTCAGCATCTTGATGTCGAAATCGGGGTAGGGCGTCTGGAAATCGAAAACGTCACGCTTCCACATGTTGGCCCAGTCTTCCCAACCGACATTCCACCCCTCTACCAGTACTTGGTCAAGACCATTCTTGGCAGCAAAGTCGATGTAACGCTTTACCTTCTCGTTGTTAGCAGCATGACGTCCGTGAGGCTTTACCTTTGTCCAGTCAATCTGGTCGAGTTTGATGCTGGGATAGTCGTCGGTATAGTGCCAGTTGCTCTTGCCGACAATCATCTCCCACCACACACCGCAGTACTTCGTGGGATGAATCCACGAGGTGTCTTCCAGTTTGCAGGGCTCGTTGAGGTTGAGGATGAGATTGCTGGACAGCATGTCGCGGGCATCGTCGCTGACCATCACCGTGCGCCATGGTGTCTCACACGGTGTCTGCATGGCACCCTTCAAACCTGTGGCATCAGGCGTCAGGTGGCTGACGAACGTGAAAGGCTGCGGCAGAGGATAGGGTGAGGGCTTCGGATTGGGGGTATAGGTATTACTGTTACCGTCAAGTTTAGTGGTCAGCGCCTTGGTCTCTGCATCGACCAGCTCCAGATGCATGGTGGCATAGTCGGCACAGGCAGCCTCGTGGATGTTGATATACAGACCGTCGGCAGTCTTCATCTGCAATGATGTCTGGACACCCGTTGGCGAGAAGACGGCTACTGAGGAATTGCCCCAGTTGACGGCTTTGGTCATCTGTCCACGAATCTCCGAGAGCTTGGTTTGCTGTGTCTCCTGTTCTTGAGTGTCATAGTCGCCAGGCAGCCACCAGGCCGTATGGTCGCCAGCCATGGCGAACTCTGAATGCTCCTCCTTGATGAGGAAGTAGTTCAGGTCTTTCTGCTGCGGAAACTCATAACGGAAACCGATGCCGTCGTCATAGACGCGGAAGCGGATAATCATCTGACGTGAATAGGATTGTAGTGCGACACCAGGACCGCCACCAGGTTTCATTTCCGGATCCATTCCCATGGCAGTTTTCATCGGTCTGTTGAAGTGCCTGACCAATGTAACAGCCAACTCGTTGTAGTGGTTCTGAATGGTAGAACTCTCGCCCCATACAGGTTTCCACGTTTCGTCGAACTCTGACGTTTTGGTATCAACTACCTGAAATCCCTCCATGAGGTCGTCTTCGTCCAGGCCCAGCGATGCATGTTTGTCCTTGGCTAACTCCAGACCGAGGTGTGAAGGACGCACCACTTCCTTACCTTTATATGACAAGGTGTAAGTAGGACGCCCTTGCTCAAGGGTGAAGTTCAGCACCATATTGCCATTGGGCGACTTTACTTCCATAGCCATTGCCGTCAGTGGCAACAACAACATTATTATCAAATACTTTTTCATATTTATTTTATTTTCTGTATTAAAGACAACCTGGACAACTTTTACAACTTTTTTTATTGATTGTTGTCTTTGTTGTTTTTGTTGTCTTTTATTATATTTTCTGTATTAAAGACAACCTGGACAACTTTTACAACTTTTTTTATTGATTGTTGTCTTTGTTGTTTTTGTTGTCTTTTATTTATTTTCTGCCACTCTGCAATATTAATGTCTTGACGGTTTCATTGAAGTCATCCTCCTTGAGCAGTTGCTCGATGGTGAGGTGCATGCGGTAGCGCCAGTAATGGCGGGGATTAGCGGGGATGTTGATACGCTCGGCATTCTGGTCGGGCAGACGCAGACGCTCGTCGATGGAGAGCCAGTCCTGCAGCGACAGCAGACAAAGCATGGAGGGCGACGTGAGATGACGGCTTACGATGTCCTTAGCCAACCAACCGGGGAGTGGATGAGGGGCTGCACCACCACGATAGAGCATGGTGTTGTAGTAGGCCTGTGTGCGTTCCTCATCCTCGTCCCACCACTGACGCAGCGTAGGCATGTCATGTGTGGAAATGGTACATACCGAACGATAAGGATTGCGACTGAGATGACCGAAACGAACCTTGTCATCCTTAGGCATTGACTGGATTTCGAGTGACAGGATGCGCAGCTCGTTCATGACCCAGGGCACACAGTCAGGTACCATACCGAGGTCCTCGGCACAGCAGAGCATGCGGGTAGCCTGCGTCAGACGAGGCAGCTTCTTCATAGCCTCCTGATACCAGAACTGGTTATTGCGACGATAGAAGTAGTCGTTATACAAGCGGTTGAAGTTAGCCTTCTCACCCTCGTTCAGCTTTTCGTAAGGCGCCTGATACTGTACGGCAATACGCGGATGCCAGCGGTCCTTACGCTTATGGTCAACCAAGAAGAGGTCGTCGTGACCATAGATGCCATAACCCTCTATCTCTTCACGACTCAGACCTAAGGCTGGTACAAACTGTCCTTCCAGACCAGATTTCTCTGGCACAGGAATCTCCCAGATACGGAAGAAGCCTAACACATGGTCGATACGGTAAGCATCGAAGTACTGTGCCATCTTGCGGAAACGGCGTACCCACCACTGGCAGCCGTCTTTCAGCATCTCGTCCCAGTTGTACGTGGGGAAGCCCCAGTTCTGACCGTCGGCAGAGAACGAATCGGGTGGGGCACCAGCCTGACCATTCAGGTTGAAGTACTTGGGTTCTACCCATGCCTCGACACCGTCACGGCTGATACCGATGGGGATGTCGCCCTTCAGGATGACACGATGCTCGCGGGCATACTTATGGGCGGCATGCATCTGACGGTCAAGATTGTACTGTACGTAATACCAGAAGTCGGTCACTTTCTTGTCAGGCTTAGGCAGAGCCTTGGGCCATGTTGGGAACTCTGCTGTTCCGTAGAGGTCACGATAGTAGCAGAACTCTGCGTAAGGCTTCAGCCACTGCTCGTTATCCTTACAGAACTGCTTGTAGGCAGCAGTACGTTTCACTGCTGCCCCTTCTTGAGCGAACAGTACTTGCAAATACTCCAGTTTGGCACTGAACATACGTTCATAGTCAATCTGAGGCAGTGCGTTCAGCTCTTGACGCAACTTTTCGAAGTGTGTTCTCTGTTTTTCATCTTTGATTTCTGGTAACTGTCTAAGGTCGGTATATTGTGGATGCAGGGCATAGATGCTAATCGAGTTATACGGATAGCTGTCCTGCCATGTGTGTGTCATATTGGTGTCGTTGATGGGCAATACCTGAAGAACACGCTGGTTGGTCTTGTCGGCCCACTCAATCATCAGTTTCAGGTCACCGAAATCGCCCACACCAAATGAGCCCTCACTACGCAGCGAGAAGATAGGAATCACTGTACCGGCTCCCTTCCAGGGATAGAGAGGGAAGTTGGCTTGTGATAGCTCGTAGACAATCACTTCATTGTCGGCTATCTCGGTCAGCGATACAGTGCGGTTTCCGCATTCCTCCCATACAGGCTCATCAATGCCCAGCATCACGAATTTGAATTCGAAGGTCTGGGGTAATGATGCAGCATCCAGACTGATGACCCATTCGTGATATTCATGTTCGAACATGGGCAGTGCCTGGTTGACATCCCAGTTGCCGAGTGCATCGCCAGCCCCTACAATACCTAATTGCTCGCCGATACGAAGCTGGGGGGCACGAACCTTGAGTCGTACCGTGCGCAGGTACTCTGTCGTTGTACTAAGCTCACGCTGATTGGCCATTACACAGTCGGTAAAAGCCGAACTATATAGATAGGCATCCTCTGGAATGTCAATCCAATGGTCATACACCGTATAGCGTATTCCTTTTTCGGCAGCAAACTCCAGACGGTGAGGCTCTACAAGCCATTCATGGCGTGCCTCTTCATCGCCACGCATCAGACTGTAATAGTAGTCGATATACGTGCCGGGCTTCAGATTTTTTGTCAACTCTACAAACCAGTGCGTGCCGTCGAGTGTGGTCATCTTATGCTTTGATGTCTTCGAGGCTTCGTCAGAAAGGATGTTCAACACCAGGTCTTCACCAAAGGTGGTCTGATATTCTACATTGAATAGTATTTTCATCGTTATATCGTGTTTTTATTTTTTTACCTTTTTACTTTTTTACCTTTATAATCGTCACGCATGCGGCGCCGATGAGCAGACTGATACCGGCAACCAGCATCATTGTGCTCTGTGCAGAACCAACCAGTGTGAGGATGGTACCACCAAGAGCTGCAGCAATAATCTGCGGTACACAGATGGTGCCATTAAATAATCCCAGATAGGCACCCATATGACCGTAGCCCTGCAGGGCATTGGTAACCAAGGCAAACGGCATGGCCAGCATGGCAGCCCAAGCACATCCAATCAGGATGAAGGGTACGAAGAGCAGATACTGGTCGTGGATGAAAGGTACCATCGCAAAGCCTACACCACCTAAGATAAGACTAAGGGCGTAGGCAAACTTAGCGTTCTTAAACTGCGTCAGGACGGCAGCCCATACCACCGAACCGATAGCCTGAACGGCAAAAAGAATACCTACCCAGTCGGCAGCGTCCTGATAGTTCTTGCTGGCAGTATCAGTGGTGTTCCATACGGTGTCGGCAATGGTGCCGGCAGTGTATGTCCACATATACATGAAAGCTACCCAGCAGAAGAACTGTACCAAGCCCACCTTCCAGAAAGCCGAAGGCGCCTTGCGAAGTAATGAAATCCAATCGGATTTGTCTTCACTCCCCTCGCCCTTCGGAGAGGAGTCGGTAGTGAGGCTTCCATTATATTCTGCATACTCCTGTGGATTCCATTCCTTGACCTTTAGCGTAGTATAGATAACGCAGCCAATCAGAATAGCAGCACCGATATAGAACGACCAGATGACGCTATCGGGAATGACGCCCTTGGCAGCCACATTGCTGATACCAACAAAGGCAAAGACATAGGGGAAGACATAGCCCACTACACTACCGGCATTGCAGAGGAACGACTGGATACTGTATGCTTTAGCTTTCTGCTCCTCGTTTACCATGTCGCCAACCAGCATCTTGAAGGGTTGCATAGCCATATTGATACTCGTGTCGAGGAACATCAGCGCCACAAGTCCGAAGATAAGGGCTGCACCAATGGTCAGTCCGAACGAACCGGAGTTGGGCAACAGGCACATTACTAATACGGCGACAGCAGCACCGACAAACAGGTAAGGTATGCGACGGCCCCAGCGTGTCCAGGTCTTGTCACTCAGTGTTCCGACAATCGGTTGCACAAGGATACCCATCAGCGGTGGCAATATCCAGAAATAGCTTAGGCTATGCGGGTCGGCACCCAGTGTCGCAAAGATACGCGAGATGTTAGCCGACTGCAGGGCATAGGCAATCTGTACGCCAAAGAATCCGAAACTCAGGTTCCAGAGATTCCAAAAAGGTAAATTCGGTTTTTGTTTCATCATATAATATTTTAATTAAAGACAACTTAGACAACTTAAACAACTATGAGAATAATTATAAAAATTGTATTACTTTGCCATCGACATTGAATATAACTTTAGCATTATCATTATAGAAATACCGTTCTATCGTAGCGAATGAAGGCGCAAAATTGACAAGAATGCCACATGAACTCTTTAGTAGGCGCATATAATTAAATAATTGAGCCCTATGATTGTTTATCAGTTCGTTGACAGACTTACACTCTACAATAATATCATCTTTACATAAAAAATCTACTCTATAAAGTGATTCCATGGGTTTCCCATGGTAAGTTGGATGGAAGGATAATTCACGCTTAAAAGGAATGCCCTGCTCTTGCAACTGCATCTGCATGCCTTCTTGATAACAGTACTCATTAAGTCCAGGGCCTAATTCCTTATGGACTTCATGAATAGCACCTATCACATCGTAAATATGTGCCTTATATTTCTTTGTGTCAATTATTTCATCCATTGAAAGTTGTCTTAGTTGTTCAAGTTGTCTTTTATTTATTTTGTAGTACCGCGAATAACAAGTCTGGTACGGACGACGCGACGCTGAGGCTTGTCTCGGGGAATAATACCCTCTACTTGGTTTATTAAGATATCGACAGCCTCTTCGCCCACCTTCATGCCACGCTGTTCTACGGTAGTCAGCATCGGGTCGCAGGCTACAGCCCGTTGTCCGTTGGTGAATCCGCAGATGCTGATGTCGTTAGGAACGTTGAATCCCATACGTTTGGCCGTATAGAGAATACCGATGGCCGTGTCGTCGTTGACGGCAAAGAATCCGTCAGGTCTTGGCTCACTTTTCAGAATCTCCGGGGTAATGGCTTCTGCATCGGCACGATTGTCACAGATATAGGTCAGTCCTTCATCGTAAGTCAGTCCGTGTTTCAGCAGTGCATCCTTGTAACCGTTAAAGCGGTTCTTCGATATCTCCAGATTCATGGCTGCACCATAGAAGGCAATATTGCGGCATCCTGTCTCTATCAGGTAAGTCACAGCATTATAAGCTCCCATATAGTCATCAACCACCACACGGCTTGCATTCACGCCCGTACATATTCTATCATAGAATACAAGAGGCAGACCTGCATCCATCATTCGCTGGAAATGATCATACTGATGCGTGTCCTTGGCCTGACTGACGATGATGCCGCATACCTTGTTCTCGTAGAACGACTGGCAGATCCTGACCTCACGCTCATACTGCTCGTTGCTCTGCGCTACCATGATGCGATAGCCGTGTGCCGATGCTTCTTCCTCGATGCCAGCCAGTACTGACGAGAAGTAAAAATGGGTGAATTCAGGGATGATGACGCCAATCACCTTTTGCGGCTTAATCCTGGAATGACGTAGCGACTCAGCTATCACGTTTGGAGTGAAATTGTGTTCACGAGCATACTGCTGAATGGCAGCCCGACGTTCTGCCGAGATGCGAGGTGAGTCCTTCAGGGCTCGCGACACGGTTGCCACGGAGATACCAAGCTCGCGGGCAATGTCCTTCATCGTTAATGGGGCTGTTTCTTTCATTCAGTTGTTAGTTATGCATGCAAAGTTATGGAAAAGTTTGTCATGCTGTTCTTTTAATACCTTATTTGTTAATAAAACACAATGCAAACGTTTGCATTAACTATATAACGTTTTATACCCTAAAAAAGTATAACGTAACGAAATAATCTTTACTTTTGCAGCAGATTTAAATCATTTCGTTAATTCGAATATACTTAAGACCAAATTTTTATAACTAGTAACTTTAATAAAATGAAGATGAAGCAGGTAAACATTAAGATGCCTTTTAGGATGCTGGTCCTCATGTTAGGACTGTTCCTATCGGTAGGAGCCTTCGCGCAAATGGACGTGAAAGGCCATGTTAAGGATGCTCAGGGTGAACCTATCATCGGTGCCACCGTACGTGTAGCGAACACGCAGACTGCTACCATTACGGACTTCGACGGTAACTTCACGCTGAAGGCTAATGCAGGTGCTGACATCGTTGTCAGCTACATCGGTTATCAAGATGCCACAGTTAAAGCTGCTCCTTCTGTAGAAATCGTACTACAGGAAGACAATGCTGTGCTGAATGAAGTGGTGGTTATCGGTTACGGTCAGGTGAAGAAAAGTGACCTGACAGGATCGGTATCAGCTTTGAAACCTGACAGTAAGAACAAGGGTCTTGTGGTCAATCCGCAAGATATGTTGGCTGGTAAGGTTGCCGGTGTCAACATTATCAGTAACGATGGTGCTCCAGGTAGTGGTGCTCAGATTCGTATTCGTGGTGGTTCATCACTGAATGCCTCTAATGACCCGTTGATTGTAATTGATGGTCTGGCAATGGATAACGAAGGTGTGAAGGGTCTTTCCAACCCCCTTTCTATGATCAATCCGCAGGACATTGAGTCTTTCAACGTTTTGAAGGATGCTTCTGCTACTGCTATCTATGGTAGCCGTGGTTCTAATGGTGTCATCATTATCACAACCAAGAAGGGCCGTAAGAACACTAAGCCCACAATCTCTTATGCCGGTAGCGCTACCATCAGTATGCGTCAGAAGTCTCTTGACGTGATGAATGGCGATGAATATCGTGCCTTTATTAAGAATATGTATGGAACGGAAAGTATTCCTTACAAGGCACTTGGTACAGCAAATACGGACTGGCAGGATGAAATCTATCGTACTGCTTTCAGCCATGACCACAATCTCACGGTGTCTGGAGCCTTCAAGAATCTCCCTTATCGTGTTTCTGTAGGTTATACAGATCAGCAGGGTATCATCAAAACCTCTGACTTCAAGCGTGTCACAGCTGCTTTGAACCTCAATCCTTCATTCTTTGATGACCACCTGAACCTGAACTTGAATGCCAAGGGTATGTATGCCAAGACCCAGTATGCTGACGGTGCTGCTGTTGGTGCAGCCGTTTACTTCGACCCCACGCAGGATCCGAACAATTTCACATCTGAATATCACAAAGAGTTGTTGGGCAATGACCTCCAGAAGACGCTGAGCAATTTCGGCGGCTATTTCCAGTGGCCTGTGGCTGCAAATTACGACGGTGACACTGCTTGGCCATACACTTACAATGGTGTTGCCAACATGCCTAACCCAGTGGCTTTGCTCAATGGACGTGATGAATACGCCAAGAGTCGTTCGTTCGTAGGAAGTGCCGATATTGACTATAAGATTCACGGCTTTGAAGATTTGCGTCTCCACGTTACTATGGGTGCTGATGTTTCTGAAGGTAAACAATATACGAATAATCAGCCTTGGTACACAGGTTCCATTTATTATGGAAGCTTTGGTGATGAGAAAATCTTGAAGCGTAATCTGCAGTTCTCAGCATACGCTCAGTATTTCAAGGATTTTGCTAAGATTCACCATGTTGACGTGATGGCCGGTTATGAGTGGCAGCATTTTTGGAGGGATGTCAAGAACGACTATATTGGCTATTATCCTTCAACGAGTCCCAAATGGAAAGATCCCACAACGGATCCTACTGTCAATGAGCGTCCCCACACGCCCTACCACTTCCGTACCGACAGCTATCTGGTGTCATTCTTCGGACGTGCCAACTACACCCTGCTTGACCGTTACTATCTGACCGCTACTGTACGCCGTGATGGTTCGAGCCGTTTCAAGGAGCACTGGGCTACATTCCCCTCTTTTGCTTTCGCATGGAAAATCAACGAGGAAGGGTTCCTTAGAGATTCTAAGGTGTTCTCTGATCTGAAACTCCGTCTTGGCTGGGGTAAGACTGGCCAGCAGGCTGGTGCCGTGCCTGACTACAGCTGGATTCCAACCTATTCTAAGAATACGGGTACCAACGGCTTCTATCCCGTTACTGGCGATGGCGTACTCTATCGCCCGGACAACTACACGCCAAATCTGAAATGGGAGACTACTACCACGACCAACATTGGATTTGACTGGGGTATCATGAATCAGCGCCTGTCCGGATCTATCGACTACTATTATCGCAAGACCACCGACTTGTTAAACTATGCTCCCACAAAAGCACTGTCTGCCTTCCGTAACCAAGCTTGGCAGAACATTGGTGAACTGGAGAACAAGGGTATTGAGGCAAGCATCAGTTGGAAGGCTGTCCAGACCAAAGATTGGTATTGGGTACTTGATTACAACATTACCTATAATAAGAATGAAATCACTGACCTGAGTGGTGTTTCTGAGGACGGTTCGCCTGTTCCCAATACGGGCATCAAGATTGGTACCGACCGTTATCTGGAGTATCAGCAGGTTGGTCACCCCATCAATTCATTCTATGTGTTCCAGCAGGCATACGACCAGAACGGAAAACCGCTGGAGAATGTGGTGGTTGACCGTAATGGAGACGGCCAGATTACTCAGGCTGACAAGTATTTCTACAAGAGCCCGGCAGCTCCTGTAACTATGGGCCTCTCAACACGTGTTGAGTATAAGAATTGGGATTTGGGTATGTCGTTCCGCGCCAGCTTCGACAATTATGTATATAACAACAATGAGCAAGGCATGGCCAATGTCAATCCGACTGAGGTATGGAAGAGCTCACTGCTCTATATGAACAACTATTCGTACGAGGCTGTTGATCGCAACTGGCAGACTTACCAGATTACCTCTCAACTCTCTGACTACTATGTTCACAACGCTTCTTTCCTGAAGTGTGACAACATAACGCTTGGTTACAGTTTCTCTAATCTGTTCAATGCGCTGGGCGGACGTGTATATGCAACTGTGAACAACGTGTTTACTATTACGAAGTATAAGGGTTTGGATCCTGAGGTAGCCAACGGTTTCGACAGCAACATGTATCCTCGCCCCATCTCTGTAATCTTTGGTTTGAACTTGAATTTCTAAGTCAACAATCATATAAGTATAATAAGTCATGAAAAAAATATATAAGAATTTGATTCCCGCAGCAGCCTTCCTGCTGACGTTAGGTGTGACATCTTGTACAGGTGACTTGGATGTTGAGCCACTGGATCCTAACATGTCAACAGAAATGAACGTTGAAGGCCTTTTCAACAAATGCTATGCAAACATCGCAATGGCGGGAAATGGCGGTGCTAACGGTGACTGCGATATCGACGGTATCGATGGTGGTACATCTGGTTACATTCGTCAAATGTGGAATGCTAATGAACTTCCTACAGACGAGGCTATTAACGGCTGGGGCGACGATGGTATTGAGCAGTCATGCTTTAATACCTACGACGAGTCTCATCCGATGCTCAATGGTTATTTCGCCCGCCTTACCACAGGTATTACCTATTGTAACCAGTATCTGACCGTTGCCTCTGGTCACGATGCAACGATGACGGCTGAAGTCCGCTTTATCCGTGCACTCAACTACTATCTGCTGATGGATGCCTTTGGACGTGTTCCTTTTGCAGAGACATTAGGCGATCCCGTCATCTATAGCCGTCAGGAAATTTATGACTGGCTGGTGAATGAGCTTACCACTAATGTAGAACCGAATCTGTCTGAGGCCAAACCCAAGAAATCGTCTGATGCCGGCTATGGCCGTGTGGACAAGGCCGCAGCATGGATTCTGCTCTCACGCCTATACCTGAATGCAGAGGTATATACAGGTACGGCTCAGTGGGCTAAGGCTGCTGAGTATGCCAAGAAGGTCATGGACTCTCCCTATAAGCTGAATACTAACGGTGTCAACGGTTGGAGTGCTTATCAGATGCTCTTTATGGGTGATAATGGTGAGACTGATGCTGCCTACGAGGCTATCTTCCCTATTCTTCAGGATGGTTTGCTGACCACTTCATGGGGTACTACGCAGTTCCTCTGCGCTGGTAGCTTCGACAGTGACATGCACGCCAACCCCAATGATCTTGATGCCACGAACGGACTCTCTGGTCAGGTGTGGGGTGGTAACCGTACACGCCCTAATCTGATTCAGAAGTTCTTCCCGAATCTGGATGCACCTCAGTTGGCTTCCTATCAGATGACTATTGCCGCAGGTGATGACCGTGCCATCTTCGACGGTATTGGCCGCGAGATAAATAACCTCGACCGTGCTACCTTTAAGAATGGTTATGCCGTAGCCAAGTTTGTCAACTTCAAGACTGACGGCTCAATCGGCCACGATGCGACGTTTATGGATGCAGACTTCTTCTTCTTCCGTGCTGCTGAAGCCTACCTGACTTATGCAGAGGCTCAAGCCCGTATCAACGGAGGTGCCACCAATGCCGAAGGTGCCAATGCTATCAATGCACTGCGTTTACGCGCTCACGCCTCTACCAAGGCTAATTATGCGTTGGACGAGATTCTCGATGAGTGGGCTCGCGAGTTCTACTTTGAAGGACGCCGTCGTGTGGACCTCATCCGTTTTGGCAAGTTCGGTGGCGATACCGACTATATCTGGCAGTGGAAGGGCGGCACCTACAATGGCCGTAACTTTGAAGCCTACAAGAACATCTATGCTATTCCAGCTTCTCAGTTGTCTACCTATGGCAATGTACAGAATCCAGGATACAGTAGATAGTTGATAGTCGAAAGTAGATAATTTATAATTGATAATTTATAATTGAAAATTATGAAGACAATATTCAAATCCACAATACTGTTGGCTGTCGTTGGTTTGTCGCTCTTTACTTCGTGTAAGGATGACAATGACTCCAACCCTGTGCTGGGACAGCCGACCACATTCGTGCTGAATACACCAGCCTATTCTACGGTACCAGTAGATCTGGCAACATCGACTGAGATACCTTTTACATGGTCTTCGCCTAATTACGGATTCCCCGTGGAGGCTGATTTCCAATTGGAAGCTTCTATCGATGGTAACTTCACAGTTTCTGTTGAAGAGGCTGATGCCGATGAAACCGGTGCTACTATTCCAAATTATGTTGTTTTGCCTACAGTCTTTACTGGAGGCAAAGGGGCTATTCCTTGCAACATACTGGCTGATGCCCTCAATAAGATGGGTAACTGGGAAGAGGGTAAGGCACCTGCTACACAAACTATGGTAATCCGTGCTTCTGCAAAGACGAAGAATACGGGTGCAGTAGCCATCTACTCTAACACAGTGAACATCGTCGTTGTGCCTAACTTGCAGGTTGCTCCTGTGACTTATCCGGAGTTCATCTATGAGATTGGTAACGAGAGTGAATGGAAGACATCCCATGAGCTCCGCAGTCCTGCACTGGATGGTATCTACCAGGGCTTCTACTGGCTCGACGGTGGCTTCAAGTTCAAGCCCAATGCCGACAATTGGGATGGTGACTGGGGTCAGGATCCTGCTGGTGCTTATGGTACGCTTGTTGTTGACGGTGAGGAGGATTGTAACGATCCTGGTAAGAGCTTCCCCGATGAAGCACAGCCTGCTGGTTTCTATCAGGTGAATGTAAACATTGTTGAGATGACTTGGAACATCGTTCCCATCACGAACATCAGTATTATTGGCGGCTTCAACGACTGGGCTGGCGACGTAGAGATGACCTACAATGCTGACGGCGGCTACTGGGAGTGCACCACAAGCGAGGTGACTGGCGAGTACAAGTTCCGTGCTAACCATGACTGGGCTATCAACTGGGGTGGCTCTGAGGACAATCTGGAGCAGGATGGTGCTAACCTGAACAGCGATGGTGGTACGCACACCTATAAGCTCTACATCTCTTATGCAGGCAATCATAAGGTAGTTATCGAGTAATTTTTAACGACGTGTAATTATGAAGAAAGTATTATATACAATTGGTTTAGCTCTCCTTGCAGTGAGCTGTACCGAGGATTTTAAAGACTGGGCCAATCCGTTTAAGAACGACCCAGAGGCAGCCAAGAGCATGTCTATGAGTATCAACCCTGTTGGTACCATTGACCTGGCTACGGTTACTGCTGATACCATTCAGATTTTCTCACCTACGATTACTATCGAGGATGAAGCAGAAACGACCTATCAGGTTGTTGCTTATGGTCCGGAAGGCAGTGATAGTAAAGCAGAGTTTGCGGTTGATGCCAAGGGTAATGTTCCTAAGGCAGCTCTTGAAACAGCCGTGTATGCCCTCTATGGCCAGCGTCCTGTCAAACGTGATATCCCTATGGATGTCTCTGGCTATGTTAAAGTAGGTGGTCAGACCTTCAAGGCTGTTGGCAACACGACTTTGAGTGTCATCCCGAATGCACCTGAGATTGAGGCAGCTTATTACCTCACAGGTACGCTCAATGGCTGGGATAACACCGACAAGACCTACAAACTGACCAACGACGGTAGCGATCCTTACGAGAATCCTGTCTATACTTGTCGTATTGCTGCTCCTGAGGACGGCTCAAACGTAGAGTTCAAGATGACGCCTGAGTCAGGTATCGGTGGCGACTGGAGCAAGTGTCTGGCTGCTGGCGAAGAAGGTAAGTTCAAGTACAACAACGATGGTGGTAATTTTGTTATTAAGGCTGTTGCTGGTGCAAAGTTCTACGATCTGACCTTCGATATGCTTGATCAGACTTGGAGCTATTCAGCACTTTCTTTCGATCCGTTCGTGTTCTTCATCGGAGCAACAGACGGATGGGCAAGTTCTGACCAGAAGTTGGCCTCACAGGGTGAGGGAGTGTACACCGGCTATGTCTATGTGGCCGATCCTAACGGTTGGGGTTTGGAGTTCAAGTTCCAAAAGCGTGCAGGTGACTGGGCTGATGACAGTCAGCTTAACAGCAATAACTTGACCGCCATTACTGGCGATTTCGAGAAAGGTAGTGACAACATTAAGGCTTCTGCTGGCGAGGGCGTTTACTATGTGACATTAGACCTCAGTGCTAACACACTTAATGCTATTAAGGTTACTAAGATGGGTATCATCGGTGACTTCAATGGCTGGAGTGGTGATGTCGAAATGACGTGGAATGCTACTGACTATTGCTTCGAGGCTACTGGAGCAGGTGTTACTGCTAATGGTTGGAAGTTCCGTGTCAATGCAGATTGGGCTATCAATCTCGGATCTAATGATAGTGCAGAGCCTTCTGCCAAAATTAATGACTTGGTTGCCAATGGTAAGAACATTGGTGTTGCTGGTTCTACCATTAAACTCTATCCTACGCGCAAGACTTCTGAGACGATTTACTGTACAGTAGAGTAATTCATCTTTTCACAATCTAATTCAGGCGGACATCAGCAATGGTGCCCGCCTGTTTCTATTGTCCCCCAGCGTACAAATGTCATTTGCAAAGGCGGTTAACGATTGTTAATGGTCAGCCATCATAAAAACTATTGTGCACACGCGAACCATCTGCTAACTTTGCACCAAGAAAAAGGGCCGACACCTCTAACACCTCTAACACCCAAAAATGGGACCGAAACCCAGGAAAACGGAGGCCCCGTTTGAAAAAATGGCGGCCCCGTTTGAAAAAATGGCGGCTCTAAATTTTCAAACGGCGCCTCCGTTCAGATGAACGGCGCCTCCATTCGGGAAAATGATGTTGAACTTCATAAAAACTAAACGAAAAATGAAGAAAAAGACAACATTCAACCGCAAAGGCCTCATCAACGAGACCACAAACGTAACGGCACTGCGCAAAATGCGCATTTCGTACTATACCTTGCGCCCGAAGGAATAGCCCTTCGGACGCAGTTTTGGGTGTTAGAGGTGTTAGAGGTGTTAGGCTTTATCTTCGTCTTACTGATATGTACTGCTTTTGTTATTCTCAAAATGTATTTGTCAGGTTGGACAAACTATTAATATGGCTATTTTGAATCGTAGTTTTTTACGTCCTCAAGGATGATGTCGGGACGTTCATCAGGACGCATCAGCTCAAACTTGACGTTGCGCAGTTGCAAACCATCGACGTGGCGGGCAAAGAGGCCGTAGGCGGGTGTTGGACCAGCCCAACGTGGTTCAGGATAGTTGGTGCCCTGCTCGCGGTATGGCTTGCTGACCTTCTTGCCGCCACCACGATACTGGATGCGGATGTCCGACAGCGACACGTTGCGGATGGGCTCGCCCTCCATGCCGGTGATGATGATGCTTGCCAGCGAGTCGCAGTCGTCCGCCACCACATTACTGATATATATGTCACGTGCCGAGGATACGTCCGTGCGCTCCTTCGGTCCACGGTTGCGACAGCCTGTGGTGATGTAGATGGGGTAGTGATGGACGTGACTCAAGGAGATGTTGGTGACGACGATGTTCTCCATGCGTCCCTGGTCAACCTCCTCGAAGGCCAGTCCGCTGCTCCACATGCACGAGCAGTTCGATATGGTGATGTTGCGATAGCCGCCGTTCGACTCCGTGCCCAGTTTGATGCGTCCGCACACCCAGTTCACTTTCTCTGGCACGTAGGTGCCGTCAAGGAAGGTGCCCAGTTTGTAGCCCGTCACGATGCAGTTGGTGATGAGGATATGTTCGCAGAGCACGGGACGCTTCAAGGCATACGAACTCTTCAGCACGATAGCGTCGTCGTTGGGTGTGTTCACCTTTGTGTTGCTGACAGTGAAGTATTTGCAGCAGTCGATGTCGATGCCATCGCGGTTAGTGTCGATGGTCACATTGTCGATGGTGCCAATGTCGCAGCCTGTCACAATGATGGCGAAGTGGCCGCCACGGTAGATGGTGATGTCGCGGATGGTGACGTTGCGGCACAGCTTCAGGGCAATGGCCTTGTCGCCGGTGCCGATACTGCCCCCTTGCACGTTGCCGGCTTTCTCAGTGTCCTTCTTGGTCAGGCCCTCACCGTCAATCATGCCGCGTCCCGTGATGCTGACATTCTGTTGACCTTCTGCCCATATCAGCGAGTTATGGAAGTATGTGTGCCCGCCGTCTTGGTATTCCGGAGCACCAAACACCTCGCTCTCATCGTAGACCTTCATCGAAGCTGGTGCGGCCAGGATTCTGGCACCTGCTGTCAAGTGCAAGTCAACATTGCTCTTCATGCGGATGCTGCCACAGAGGTACGTGCCTGCCGACAATACGACCTGTCCGCCACCGTCGGCATTTGCCGCCTCGATGGCCTTGTTAATGGCAATATGGTCCAGTGTCTTACCGTCGCCCTTGGCACCGTAGTCGCGAACGTTATAAACACTTGTTGCTGCCTGAACTGCTTGAGCAATCAGCATGAGCAGAACGCCACATAATACCTTTGTTTTCATAATAAGTCTTTTTTGTAGTTTGTTTTATTTGGCTGCGAAGTTACGAAAAAACAATAGAAATGCCAAAGAAATGGCTTGCTTTTTTCTTTTTATGTGTATTGGTGCTTTCGTGCAACCGATTGCACATATAAGTGAAAATATTCTATGAGGGTCGGAGAACAAAGAATGTGTTTTCTTTGTATCTTTGCACCATATTTTATAAACGACAACTATGACAACAATGACAACAAAAAGAACGTGGACCATGCGCCTGCTGGTAGCACTTTTCACTTTTCACTTTTCTCTTTTCACTGCTATGGCACAGGGATGGCCCGCACAGTATGGGGGCGTGATGTTGCAAGGGTTCTATTGGGACGGCTACGCTGATTCCCAATGGTCGATACTTGAAAGACAGTCGGACAATCTTGCCACGACATTCGACCTGGTATGGATACCGCAGAGCGCAAACTGCGGAGGACAGTCGATGGGATACGACGACCTGTATTGGTTCTCGAATTACAACAGCTCGTTCGGAACAGCAGAAGAGCTGAAGTCGATGATTGCCACTTTCAAGGCAAAAGGCATTGGCACCATTGCCGATATTGTCATTAACCACCGCAAGAATGTCTCAAACTGGGTGGATTTCCCAAAAGAGGAGTACAAGGGTGTGACCTACGAGCTGAAATCGACGGACATCTGTGCCAACGATGATGGTGGTAAGGCTAAGACGGAGGCCGCCAAACTGGGACTCAGCGTCAGCAGCAATAACGATACTGGCGAAGACTGGGGTGGCATGCGCGACTTGGACCACAAAAGCGCGAATGTGCAGAACAACGTGAAGGCCTATCTGAAAATGCTGCTCGAGGACTTTGGCTATGTGGGCTTCCGCTACGATATGGTGAAAGGCTATAGCGGCTCATATACCAAAATGTATAATGAAGACGCAAAACCACAGTTCTCAGTAGGTGAGTGCTGGGACAGCTCGAATACGATTAAGAACTGGATTGATGCCACGGATAAGACCAGTGCTGCCTTCGACTTCCAGTTCCGCTATACTGTTCGCAATGCCATCAACAGTCAGGACTGGACTAAGTTGGCAGCTCAGAACGAAGGCAACTGGCCGTTGGTAAGCGGCAATTATTATAACGGTAGCTATCGCCAGTATGCTGTGACTTTTGTGGAAAACCATGATACGGAGTACCGCTCGGCTACGGCTCAGCAAGACCCTATCCGCAAGGACACCTTGGCAGCCAATGCCTATCTGCTGGCTATGCCTGGTACGCCCTGTGTGTTCCTGAAACACTGGCAGGCCTACAAGCAGGAAATCGCTAACATGGTGGCTGTGCGTAAGGCGGTAGGCATCACGAATGTCAGCCAGCCTGTCACTATTGGCAGCATCAAGGACTACTTTGCCGTGCAGGTGGAAGGCACTAATGGTAAGAAACTGCTTTGTGTCGTTGGTACCAAGGCGGGTAGCTATACGCCTACCAACACTAATTGGAAGAAGGTCCTGAGCGGATACCACTATGCTTACTATGTACAAGGCATTGACCCCGCTGACATCACGTTCCCCGAATTGAAAGAAGACCAGAAACCGCAGGATGGTGTGTACAATGGTGTGCCTTCCTTCTGTACTGTCGGTGAAGGCGAAATCTGTGCCTTCTTCGAGGCTCCTGTGACATGGGGCAGCCAGATATTCACTTGGGCGTGGATGACCGGCAAAGGCGGTGAGGATTATTTGGGTACAGGCTGGCCTGGTGTCAGTGCAACGCAAATAGGTACGGCTGATAATGGTAACAAGGTGTTTAAGTGGGTGTCTGCCCAGACAACGGCTCCCAACAACATCATTTTCAGCGGTGGCGGCAATCAGACCAATGATCTCGTCTTCACCAATGGCGGCTACTACACCAAAGACGGACAGCAGGATGTGGTGACGACGACAGGTATTCAAGAAGTCAGACGGCAGATGTCTGATGGCAGCTATAAGATATATGATTTGCAGGGCCGCAGAATCAGCCAGATGCCATCATCTGGCAGACCTCAGAAAGGCTTGTATATCGTCAACGGCCGGAAGATAATAATAATTTAATACACTATTTTAGGAACGCACGAATGAAAAACCACGCATGCATGGCCAAAGTGGTCAACAGACCATAGTGACGGCGCATGACGTGAAAGCGTTCCTTCAGCGATTCGCTGTGGTTCTGTGTGGTAGCTCCTTCCTCTGTGTAGTTGGCTACCACCATTTTTGTGTTACAAAGTGTCAGACCCATCCGTTCGGTTTCGCGCATGATGCGGATACACCAGTCCACATCGGCCGAGAAACGGTAACGGGTGTCGTACTGCGTATTCTTGGCAATGTCCGTACGGGCATAGAAGGCCTGATGGCATACCAACATACCATGACGGAATGATTTCCATGTGAGCTTTGCAGGAGGCTGTAAACGACGCGGATGCAGAAAATGCCCCTCATCGTCAACAATGTCGGTATTGCCATATAGCACACCTGGACGTCCAGCGGCTGGATATTCGTTGAGACGGCACAGATGGACTATCTTTTCCAGCGTGTCAGCAGCAGGAAAGCAGTCCCCCGCATTCAAAAATACCACGTAGTCGCCCGAGGCTTGGGTCAGTCCTTTATTCATGGCGTCATAAATGCCGTGGTCAGGCTCTGATTGAATAATGACCTTATGACCATTGTCTGATGCGTCACTCTGCTGTTTGTACTGTTCAGCCATCGCCAGCGTCTGGTCTTTCGAAGCACCATCGACAATTAAGTGTTCCACACCTTCATGGGTCTGGTAACGTACACTGTCAAGCGTGCGTTGCAATACTTTCTCGGCATTATATGTAATGGTTACGACAGAAAACCGTATCATATTATATTTAAGACAACTTGGACAACTAAAACAACTATTGATTTTTATGATGTCATGTTGTCTTTGTTGTTTTGGTTGTTTTATTCATTATTGTTTCATAGACGTCTATGTATCGCTTGGCAACACTCTGCTGTGAGTAGTTGTGAGCCACTTTTTGCAGACAGTTGCTGCTTAAGGATTGTTGATTGGCTTCGTCAAGCACATAGTGTATGCCTTTGGCCAAATCGGCTGCATCACGGTAGTTGGCAACATAGCCATTAGACATGTGATCAATCATTTCGGGAATACCACCTACACGGAATCCTACACTGGGTACACCACAGGCCATCGCTTCCATGATGGTGTTGGGCAGATTTTCAGACAGTGATGGCAGTACAAAGACATCGGCAGCATTATAAACGTTGACGATGCGCTGTTCGTCGTTCACGTAGCCTAAGGCGTGGGTAGGGAAGGGGAGCAGATGGGCTATCTCCTCAGCATGACCACCCAAAATGGCTACCGATGTATGATCACGACAGTCTGGATGCTCACTGGCCATCAACTGGCAGGCTTCAATCAGGTATTGCATGCCTTTGTTGGGATTCGTGACCCGTTGTGAGGCAAATAGAATAATATGTCCATCCAACGGCAGTCCTAACGCCTGACGCGCTTTTTTCTTATCGGCGGAATGGTAGCGATGGGTGTCAATGGGGTTGGGAATGCTCGTGATATCTTGCCTGTTGAGCAGGGCACTCTTTTGTGCCTCACCTTTCAGCCATTGACTGCACGTGACGATTGTCACGCGTTTGCCTTCCAGCATTTGCTGTTTTCGTTTCCAAATACGGGCAGAAAGGTCATTGGCAGAACCTCCACCAGGCAATAGACGACAGTTTTGGCACTGCGTCTCAAAACGGCGACAGTCCATGGTCAGGTGACAAATGGCCGTTGCAGGCCAGATATCGTGCATCGTCCATACCACTGGCTTGCCACTTTGCAAGATCTTCTGGATGACTTTCAGCGACAACATGCCTTGATTAATCCAATGCAGGTGGATGATGTCGGCTTCCTTGAATTCTGGCAGACTGGTGATGTCTGTGCCGCAGTTGGCGATGTCTATCTCAAACAGATGTTCACGTTTCAGGCGTAGATACAGCCAGATGCAGAAACGCTCCCACAGGAAATTCCAGCGCAGTTGCCATGTCTGAGGCAGTGCGCAGACAGAAAGATGGGTGGTTTCCTTGTCGCGTACCAGCATCTTGGCTTTGACACCGTTATGATTGAGGGCCTCCATCAGGCGGCTGGCGGCTACGGCAGCACCACCTGTACGTTCACTCGTATTAATAATAAGTACTCGCATGGTGCAAAGGTAGTGCAAAATGATAGAATAACCAAGAAAATGCCCCGATTTTTCTTCTTTGATCCCTGCCTGATAGCTATCCCTTATCTATAAATTTTGAATGTTTTCGCGCACAACACTTGATTTAAATCAAGAATAGAGTGCTTTTTTACACTTAAATCATCAAAAGTATTGCGTTATTATAAAAAACATTGTACCTTTGCATTGTCAAACATGACAAAACTTGACTAAGTGAAGTCAAGAATGGTTAATAGATTGTTTTAGGTTAGTAGTAATATTTATAGTTTTAGGTTTTTAGTTATTGGTAATAAGAAAGTTTTAAATGTGTTAGGGTAACAGTGGTCGTCGCGAGACGGTCATAACTTTCTTTTTAAAGCGAAAAGGTTAGTATTAGTTATATATGCTGTCGAAGGACAGACTTCCAGTCGAAAGGCTGGATTGGTATTGGAAAAGGATTTTTAGTTAAACATAGGCTTTGAACGTTGCCGCTCGTTGATGAGTAGTAACGTTCTTTTTATTTCTCTATCAATGCTACCGCATACGCACTAATCCCCTCCATACGTCCAGTAAAGCCCAACTTTTCGGTTGTTGTAGCCTTGATGCTGATGGCATCTACATCACAGCCGATGACGTTCGCCATGCACTGCTGCATCTCTGGGATGTGCGGGTTCATCTTGGGGCGTTCAGCACAGATGGTGGCATCGATATTCACCAATTGGTAACCTTTGGTAGCTATCAGCTCAATCGTTTTCTTAAGGATAATCTTACTATCCATTCCGTCGGTTTCTGCCGAGGTGTCAGGGAAGTGATAGCCAATATCGCGCATGTTGGCAGCACCGAGTATGGCGTCGCAGATAGCATGTATCAGCACATCGGCATCGCTATGTCCTAACAAGCCCAGCTCGTGTTCCAGTTTGATGCCGCCCATCCATAACTCACGACCTTCTACCAGGCGGTGGACATCGTAGCCCATTCCTATGCGGAACCCACCCCCAACCCCTCCCGTGCAGGAGGGGAGAGCAGATTTTTGGGGGGTAGTTATGAGGTCTGTAATATCTTCTAAAACGCTGTCTATATCACACAGTACTTCTTCATTTGTAAATCTAAGGACGACAAAACCTGCTTGATTTAAATATCTGGTACGCTCAGCATCTTTTTCTGGCTGTTCACCCTCAAGGTGATATCCACCGTCAATTTCAATAATGATTTGGTTCTTCAGACTGACAAAGTCTGGGATATAGCCATAGACAGGATGCTGTCTGCGGAAGTGAACGCCCAATTTATTATCCGATAGATAACTCCAAAGAATAGATTCTGCTTCAGTTGGATTCTGTCTCATCTCTCGTGCTTTATCCAACAACAGTTGGTATGTCGAAGCATCGGTAGTCTCAAATCTATTGTTTCTCATATTCAATTATACTATTATTATCTTATAACCTCCCCTCCCGCTCGGGAGGGGCCGGGGGTGGGTTTCTCTTTCATTCCTCCCCTCCCGTTCGGGAGGGGCCGGGGGTGGGTTGCTACCTCCTAAAGAGGTCCTTAATCCCATCCATGTCGAATGCCAGCGTGAAACGCAGCGTCTGGTCAAGAGGATTGCTCTTGGCTGTGGAAATGACATAACCAACGTCGAGAGAAAAGACGTTCATGCGGAAACCACCACCAACCGTGAAGTAGGTGCGGTTACCCTTGTTCTCCGACTCATGGTGATAACCCGCACGCAGCGAGAACTGGTCGTGATAGATATATTCTGCACCTACACTCCATTGAATCTCTTCCAGTTCCTCCTTGAAACCGCCAGGAGCATCGTTGAAACTCTTGAAGATACCAGAGATAGAACTGACGTCATTGTACTTCTCGATGGCATAAGCTTCGAGACTGCCATACTTGGTACCGTCAGGATCGTCCTCCTTCCACATCTCCTCTGTAGGTTCCATGGGTACTAACAACTTGTTGGCGTCAGCAGCAATCGTGAAGCGGTTGTACTCATCAACAGGAATCATCAGCGAGGCACCTAATCGCAGGTTGGCAGGCAGGAATTGCGAACGGTCATCGCCAAAGTAGGTGATCTTTGAACCGACGTTCGAGATATTCATACCCAAGCCCAACTGACATTCGCGCTGTCCGATGTTCAGATAGTTCTGATAGTAACAGGCCAGGTCGGCAGCAAAGGCCGATGCAGGCGACGCATTCTCCGTATAGTCGTAGCGCAAGTCACTATAGAGCCAGCGCAGTGCGGCGGCTATCGAGAATTTCTCGCTCAGCATCAGTGAGGCACCGACGTCCAGTGACATCTCGTAGGGCTTGACCGTCATCGCGTTCTCTTCCATTGAGGTAAACACCTCACCTAACGAGAAGTAACGCAACGAACCACTGATAGCAGCATAGTCGCCGATGCGATAGTAGCCGGCTACGTAGGCCAGGTCGATATCGTTCACCAACTGACGCAGCCAGGGGGTGTAGTTCAGTGCCACACCAGCCTTACTGATACAGAACGGATACTTGGCGGGATTCCAATACTGTGAGTTGACATCCGGATCGGTGGCCGCACCGATATCACCCATACCTGCACTACGGGCATCTGGGGCGATGGTCTGTGAAATAACAGCATGGTTAATAGGACGGTACTGGCTCTTGGAGTCCTGAGCATACCCAACCCCAACCCCTCCCCACCAGGGGAGGGGAGCTAAGATACAGAGGATTAAGCCTATTTTCAGTTTGACACTTTTTATTTTCATATCTTTTCTCATATTTAATATATATATTATTTATTTTATCTTTCTTAATCACCCCCCTCCCGTTCGGGAGGGGTCGGGGGTGGGTTTCTTATTTTAGGATTATAAGCTTCTTCGCTTTCGATACGTGCGAGCTGCCTTCACTGCTCAGCTGGACCCGATAGAGATAGACGCCGGTACGCAACTGCCCCCCTGCATTCGTCGTGAGATCCCAGTCGATAGTTAGCGTGTTATGAGGATAGGTGCCTGATTCGCTATGCGACCACAGGTGACGCCCGGAGATATCATAGACATCGATAGTAACATCCAGAGGACTGTTAGCACGGTCGTGGATAATGCGGAACGTTGTCTTGGTCGTCGCAGGATTGGGCGTGCAGTCCATATCGCTGAATACAGGTTCTACACCCTTTACCACATTGAATGTCAGTTCAGCTGTCGACGAGTTGTTCATCACGTCCCAGGCACGGAACAGCAGGTGGTGCTGGCCATAGTCCAGTGCAGGGATGCTGTAACCCAGTTTGCCACTGGTATAACTGCCGAAGTCATACTGGAAATAGTCGTTCAGCGAGTATGTCTTGCTCATCTCTCCGTCGATAATCAGCTGCAGGTCATGACCAATACCGCTGCCTGCCGCATTGATGCCGTCCTCATCGGCCAGTTCTGCCACGAAATAAGGCGTTGTGTTCACGTCGCCGCCATTGACGAATGCCGTGCTGTTCAGATAACAGTAGATGCTGGGACCTTGCTGATTGCCACTGCCCTCGCTGGTGCCGTTCATGACCAACTGTTCGAAACGACCGGTGGCTGTGACGGTCTTGGTGTTGTTGACAGCAAAGAGGTTGATGATGCCCTGTTGGTCGGAGTATGCGATGTCCTTGGGTACCACAAAGGTAAAGGTGAAGCGTCCCTGTCGCACGCTGTCGTTTCCGTTAAAGATGGTGCTCGTCCTGTCATAGTAGATGAAAGGCTCGTCAGTTTCCGGTGTGTCGTTCATCTTACATATAATCTGTTCTTTTGCATCGCGCACCATTGCATTGACGGTGCCATTGAAACAGCTGTCTGTCATGAGGCTGTTGTTCAGCACACGTCCGCTAATCGTTGCCGTTGTACCAGCTTTCAGGGTCAGTATGTCGTCACCAATCGCTGTGTGGTTGATACTGTCAACGACAATAGAGGCAGTGGGTAGAGCCAGACGCAGGGCAGGGTCACCTAAGAGGGAGTATTGCAGTTTGTTCTCCGATTTGTCAGTTGACCAGATTGGTTGGCCGTTTGGCTGGTAGCCGACAATGATGCCTGTCGTTACCAGTTCCCCCTTTGCCCGTCTCACTGCTTCGCCGATAGGCATCATCAGTCCATCCACGTCCAGGCTCAGCACCTGCCGCGTAAATGCCAGGTTCATCAGTCTGTTTTGGGGTTGGTAAACAGTTCGAGTGGTGCCAAAGAAGGCGATGGCCCCTCCCTGGGCATTGAACAGAGCCGTCTCGCCAATGTTCTCCTCTTGTCCGTCAAAGGGCATGATGTCGCACGATGCTGTCATCCAAAGTGGCAGGCGCATGGACGAGGTGATGTTAAAGTCAGACAGGGTCAGCACGTATTCGTGAGAGATGGCATCGGCACGTCCGTGTCCTGAGTAGTTCATGATCAGTGCACCCTGTGCCATCTGCTGACGTATCAGCCGGGTCACGTCAGGATAGCGATTGCCCGTTGCCGAACTTACACGGGTAAAGGCATCCCACATGACACGCTTGACCAGTATGTCAGGATGCTGCGTTTCCACCAGTTGTGCAACAGCGTCAGCGTCTTCCATGTGGCGGTTCTGGTTGCCGTCATCGCCCATCATGCAGACGGTGTTCTGCCAGATAGCCGCCTCCTTGTTATTGATGTAGTTGTCGATTTTGTCGACAACAATCTTCGCATCTTCAGCTGTACGTGCCGTAATGCGTCCTACGGCAAGATCACTTTTCTCTGTCAGCAGACTGGCACCTTCATTGTCGTCTAACAGTCCGAAATAGTCATCGCTGACATAGCAACTGGTATGGCTGTATGAGTTTTCGCTTTCGTAGCATAGCAGGAAGTCATCGACGGATGTGTTGGCCCACTCGCTGGTACGCATACGGTTGTCCCATGCCGCGTCGCCCATCAACAACAGGTAGCGGGGCATGTCGTCTTCTGTCTCTGCTCTGTCGTAGAGCATCTTCATATAGCGACGATAGGCGTTGGCATCAGGTGTACCACTCGAGAATTCGTTGTAGAGCTCGTCGGCAGGTACGATGGTGACGCGCAGCGAGTCGTGCTGTTCGTGCAGGACTTTCAGTCGCTGGGCCTCTTTCAGCAGCTTTTGTGAGGTGGGTATGATAATCACCATATCCGTTGCTGCTGTGGCATGATGGTTCTGGTTTGTAATGCGATGTACGAATTCTGGTGTGCCAAAGGTACCGTTTTCCAAATCGGGACTGGCTTCAGGTTGTTCAGAGTAGATGGAGATGTAGTCCAAACGGGTGGTACCGCTGGTGGCACTTGTCTGGATGCTTACCGTGTTGCTGGCCTGTAGGTTACTGACGGAAAAGCTACGGGAAGCCGTCTGCATGGCATCATATTCGCCTTGTTTGATGATGTTGACCGTCCCTAACGATTCACCGTTCAGACTCACCGTGATGCTGGCGCCGTCGATGGCCGACAGCACGATGGTCAGTTGTCCGTTACCGGTTCCTTTGGCGGCAATGGTGTAGGTCTTTGATGCCCCGGCCTTGATTTCCGTCGCGTCATACAGGTTGCGTCCACCATGATACCACGCATAGTCATCTACTTCGTATAGTGTGCAATAGTTCTCGCGCTGTGGGTAGCAGCTGCTGATGAAGGCATCCTTCTCTATGGTCAGCGCAGTACTGTCGTTCTCTGTCAGGAAATAGTAGCCGTAGTCCGAGTAGTTGTTGCGGATACGACGGTAGTTGGCATCCCAAGAGACGGGGCCTACGGCATAGAAGAAACGTCGCCCGTTGACCGTGCAGGTAGGTACCTCTTTCAGGTCGTCAGTTTCTGCCAGGTAGTCGGCAGTCAACTGCTCAGGCTGACGGGCACCTCCATAACCATAAACCTTTACCTTATTAATGTCGTTGAAACCGGCCTTTTTTATCAAATCGCTCGTCAACTGATAGATACCAGTCACTGGTACCCGAATCTTTGCCCATGACCCCGAACGCAATACCGAGTTGTCTGCATAACGTGAGACGGCAGATGTCTGATGTCTGATGTCTGAAGCCCTCCTTCTTCCATCTTCCATCTTACTTCTTACATCTAGCTTAAAACTCACCAACTTCTGGTATTGTCCATCCCGATATACCAATGGAATAAAGCCAATATGTAGCGTACCCTTTTTGCGCTCAACGCTAATGGATTGGGCAATTTTTGGTAATTCCGGCAACCCATAATTTAATGAGTAATCATAATTCCTCATTCCTAATTCCTCATTCCTAATTCCTAATTCCTCATTCCTAATTTTAGCGTAGCGCTCAATCTCCTCCGCGCTCATTGGAACGAATTCAGGATACTCAATGGAGACCTCGTAAGTGGAGTCGGCATAGTGAGAATCTAATGGATAGGCATAGTTGAAGACAGGTAATAGCGTGTCAATCCTGACCTCATCAGCCGTAAGATTGAAGAAGAACCCACCCCCGACCCCTCCCGAACGGGAGGGGAGAGACCCACCCCCGACCCCTCCCGAACGGGAGGGGAGGGTAGCCACAATGAGGAGGAGCAATAGTAGTGCCCATCTCATCGTTGTCTGCAGTTCTCTTTTCTTCTTCATTCTCTTATTCTCTTATCTCTTGTATTCCACCTCCCCTCCCGAACGGGAGGGGTCGGGGGTGGGTTGCCCGTTCGGGAGGGGCCGGGGGTGGGTTTCTACTTGCAATTAAACTCCATCACCTTCCGCTCCTCCAACCACCCTTCCAGGTGGTCATTGATCTTGACCGGCCCTACGCCTACTGGGGTGCCTGTATACAACAAATCGCCCGTTTTCAACGTAAAGAACTGTGAGATGTAGCTCACCAACTCGTCTATCTTGTAGAGCATATCGCTCGTACAGCCTTCCTGTACCGTCTGCCCGTTGATATCCAGATGGAAGTGTAGGGCCTGCACGTCGCGGAACTTTTCTTTCTCTATCCAGTCGCCTATAACGGCTGAACCGTCGAACCCTTTGCATATCTCCCAAGGTTGCCCTTTTTCGCGAGCTTCGCGCTGCCAATCGCGTGCTGTGAAGTCAATGCCCACAGTCACAGCGTCATAATAACGGTGTGCAAAGCGTTCAGGGATGCTTTTGCCCAACCTGCAGATGCGCACTACCAGTTCCGTCTCATAATCTACCTGCCTGCTCCAGTCGGGTATGAAGAAAGGCTTCCCATCCTTCAACAACGCCGAGTCGGCCTTGGTAAAGATGACGGGCCTCTCTGGTTTATATAACGCACCATCCAGCTCTTTATTGTGCTGGATATAATTCATGCCTACTGCAAATATCTTCATACTATTAATAAAACGAAAAACTCACCTAATTATTGTTTTTCGTTGCAAAACATCCCATTTTCCTCTTACTTCTTCCTTCATTGATTCACTGACAGCGTTTCTTTGTAACTCTTCCTACGTTACATCAGGGCTTCCCTGAAAGCTAACTGGCGCTCACCCGTCACGGGCAGGCACCAGCTGAGATTTTTTTTGTTAATTTCATGTCTCAGCTGTCCTATCCTCACGAACTGGCCAGCCTGTTCATTAACACTAATTTAATTTAAACTTAAAAAACATTATATAAATGTTTCGTCGCAAAGCGATGTTTCGCTCATCCTATGTGCCATCTTATGGCAGCTATGCGTTTTTTTGAAAAAGGTGGGCGCTCGGCATTGAGGCCAACGCCCACCTTGGTTTAGACTTTCTAACAGAGAGTTTCTGTCTTCGTTGATTTAATAGTCACTGCCCCATCCTGGATCAGTAGGATCAGAGGTGCTCACATCTGAACCACCATCATCACCACCACCTTCGCCACCAGGAACACCACTACCAGCGAGCAGTGCTACCTGAGCCATCAGCTCAACAACCTCCACCTCGGGAGCAAAATAAGTCTTTTTCATTTTCTCTTTTAATTTTAAAATCATGTTTTGTTTTATAAAGCAGGGTGCTATTATTTGACAGCACCCTGCCTAACATATCATATTATTACTTAACAACGTACTTCTTACCGTTCAGGATGTAGATACCCTTCTGAGCACCATTTACGCGAACACCCTGCAGGTTGTACATAGCATTGTTATACTTAGAGTCGCTCTTCACGCTCTGCTTCATCTCGAAGATGCCTGTAGTATTAGGATCGGTGTCAGGATCAGCATCCAACCATACTACACGAGGAGCAGCAGCGGCATCACCCTCGTAGTGCTTCAGCAGCATGTAGTACCAGCCAGTGTAGATGTAAGCACCATTCTCCTTAGTAATAGGAGTCTTGTCAATACGGAAGCCCTGGTACTTAGCAGGATTGCTCATGATATACAGATCCTCCTTGATTGCTTGATTAGCAGTGCCATAGGTACCACGATAGATGTCGATGTCGGCAACGGCATTATGATAGTAGCCCCATGCCTCTAATCCACCTGCAGGTGAAACAAGATCATTAGCATGCTTATCAATCAACTGCTGGTTAGTAATAACGTTAGAAGCAACAAACAACTCAGTATTTACAAGGCCAGGCCAGATAGAACTAGTAGCATAAGCAGGCCATGCATTTGCACCAGTACCAGGATTTACACCAGAAGTTCCATCGAATACACGAACCTTCACATCCTTGGCAGCATCGGTAAACTCAGCACCACCAGCCTTCTCAACCTTTGCAATCAAGGTTGCGTGGTTTCCACCAGGAATATGATAGTAGCCATCGTATACCTTCAGAGGAACCATGTAAATCGTAGAAGCATTCAAAGCATTGTCTTCGTCAGTATAAGTACCATAGAGGGTCACCTTAACATTAGCACCGTCAATGTTCTGGACACGCTTGATAACCAAGTCACTATTTGCATTAATAGTACCTGTTACATCAGGATCAACACGTGCACCAAGTTCCCAACGAGCCCAAGCAACGTTCTTCTGGTTCTCGTTACGATAAGCCTTGAAAGTATAGTCAGGAGTAATCACAACGGGGAAGAATACGCCAAAGATAATATCAGTAGCCTGCTGAGCTGCAGTTGTGACAGCACCTGTTCCGTTGTATCCATCAACATGATCGTAAACCTTACCCTCCTTAATGAGGTTAAGCAGAGCTGAAGCATTAGGAATATTCAGAGTGATATTAAGAGCTGCATCAGCAACATAAGCAGGATAGAATGCCTGCTGAGCAAACGGGCTGACAGTCAAGTCATAAATATCGGCAGCAGCAGCATTGTAAGTAACAGTACGATAAGCAGGAACAACTGCGGTTGTGATACCAGAACCCTGGAATGCACCATTAGCAACAGCCAGCTCTGCGAGAGCACCATTGAAGGTCAAGCTAACCAAAGCAGCAACATTCGTGAAAGCAGCAGCACCTACGCCACCAGTCTCAATAGCCTTCTGGAACACTACTGTTGTGAGGTTTGCACCCGCAGCAACAGGACAAGCGTCAAGACCATTCTGGATGATGGTACCATTGAAATACATCTTTTCAATTTTGTTACCAGCAAAAGAAGGAGTAGTACCATCAAAGATAGCACCCTTAGAGGTAATCTTACCAATGTTGATGACAGGCCAAGCTGTACCTGCAGGTTTAGCTGCAACATTAGAGAAATCGAAAGCACCGGCGGGGATAAGTTCAGTACCTACGCTTACTACGTTGGCATTCAGAGCTTTCGTATCAGAACCTAATGTTACGACCCAGTTACCCAAATTGTTGCCAAAGTGGAATGCGTCTGCTGCGAACACACCGTCATCAGCCTTGATGGCACCGATGGTCACGGTCTTCAAAACATTGTGGAATGCCTGAGCACCAATAGCGTCCTTAGTGTTGATGTCACCAATTGTAACAGAACCGATAGGACAGTTTCTGAAAGCATTAGCAGCAATGGTGAACTGACCAGTCATACCATTATCGGTAATATCACCAAGAGTAATAGACTTAATATTAGTACAACCTTTGAAGGCGTCAGTCTGAATCTGACCCTGAGAAATAAAGTTCAAACCACTGATGTCAAACTTCTTGTCAGAGGTGTTAGTTCCAATATTGGTGCAATCCAAGAAAGCGTTTGTACAAATCTTACCACCAAGATTACCTGTCAGAGTGAGACTCTTCAGTGTGTTGGCACCATCATAGATGTTAGTAGCGGCAGCAGCGTCAGCGTAAGTCCAATCAGCAGGATTTACCGTACCACCACCCAGATACTGTAGGCTGGTGACATTAATAGTAAGTGTCTCAATAGCAGAGTTCTTCAGTGCTATCTTGTCAATGTACTTAATGCTTGCAGGCAGTGACAGTGTCTTCAGTTTTGCACACTGCTTAAAGCTTTCGGCAATCAGTTCCTGAAGGTTACTGTTCTCCAGATTGTTGATAGTTGTCAACTCAGTCAGATACTGCAGAGCACCATTGATGTGCTTGAACTGTGTACCACCAGGAAGCGTAATAGTTGTGATGTAGGAGTTGGTCAAGTTACCAGCTTCAGCAAACACGCCATTAGGAAGTTCCAACAGCTTGGTGCAGGGAGAGAAGTCGAAATTAGCAATACGGGTAGTTGCAAAAGCACCAACACCAATTGTCGTAATCTGCGAACCAGTCTGGAAAGTAATGCTGGTCAAGTTTGAACAACCATTAAAGCAGTTTGCAGGAATCTCCTTTAGACGAGCCGGAATCTCTACAGATGTTGCTGTAGCGTGGTTCTGCATAGCAGGAGCGAGAATAGCAGCAACGTTGAAATTGTAGACTTCATCTTCGTAAGTCACAGTAATAGACTCTGGGAAGTCCAATTTGCCATCTGCGTCAACAAATGCGCTCTCAGCACGTCCTTCGCGACGATCAATCATCGTGACCTCACCCGGAGTAGTTCCAACCATTACTTTTGTTACCTGGTAACGGTAGTTGCCGCTGTTGAACTGTTGACCAACAGCACTCTGAGCAAAACCTGCAAGAGGCAGGAGTGTCATCAGCATCAATAAAAGAAAATTTTTTCTCATAATTGAATTGTTTTAAAATTAATAATGTGAATTAAATAAAAATAAAATCTCTTTTTCGTTTCTTTTTGGTTCAACATAAACACACACAAAGTGTGCTGGCCAACAGCTCCCCTTGCTGGTCACTACGTTCTGGTTCATGGTTAAGGGTTAATGGATCATGGTTAGAACCTTTACCTTACCAATTTACCACAAAATTATGGAAACAAAAAAGACGTGGGAGTGTGTCTCTCTCGCGCTTATCCCTAAAATCAGGCTCTCGCATTGCCCCTACTTGAGGATAAGCAACGTCAAGCCTGCCCACGCCAGCGATGATATATTCACACCACGGCGCAGGATTCCCAAGGAAACGATAACGATAACGCTAACGATAACCATTCATATACGCAAAGATAGCACTCCTATTGAACGGGGTACACCTTATTATATATATAAAGGGAATGTTGGCCGCAGGGAGATATAAAATCAACCCACGTGAACGCTTTCTGTTGCATCACCGCTGCAAGTAGATTCAAATTTGCGAGATTTGATTTTACAGACAGTAACGTTCGAAAACGTCCTTTCGAGACTGGCCGTACAACTGGCCGGAGATCTCGTTCCATCGATGTTTTTAAATACCCACCCACGCATGGACAGGTTTGAAAATACGCATTTATAGCATAAATTTCGCTGCAAAGATAAGCATTTTTTCGTAACTTCCAAACAATTTTAAGAAAAAAATACACTTTCACCCTGATTTTTTGAGTAAACAGGCCTATTTTAGACGAAAAAAGTGCCCCGACGAGGGCTGCATGATGTATGTCAATCAAAGTTTTTTGTTTGAATCCTGATGTAAGCATTCTTGTCATGACGCAGTACAGATAAAACAAGTTTCTCTTTGCATTTGCTGCTCCAAAATTTGGTAATTCGAAATTATTTCGTAATTTTGCAGGCGATGAAGAAGCTATTACTCGTTCAGCTGTTGTTGATGTTCACGACTGTGCTATGCGCACAGCCAGTGACGGATCCTCGTAGCCTAAAGTTTATGGGCATACCATTGGAGGGTAGTATTGACAGCTTGAATACGCGTTTGACAGAGGCTGATTTTGCAGAGTGGGGCAGGAGCGACGATGGCGAAGACTTTTACTATCGTGGCAAGTTCTATGGCATACGGGCTAAGCTGCTGGTGAGCATCTCTACCAAAACTCGTTTCGTGGAGTCGGCTTACATCACGATAGGTCCCTACGGTACGAAGTCGTTGTTTGAGAAGAACTTCCAGTATTTCCTGTATAAGTTGCAGCAGGACTATGGTGCGTTTACCAAGCGTGACGATGCCTGGTACTATATGGATGACTTTGGCAGCGTGAAGATGTCGGAAGTGGCCAACGAGAACGGGTCGCGCGACATCCGCGTGTTCTATTATCCGACGGCGCCATTCTATAAAGATGTCTTTGCGATGGGACTGCATGGCCCCGTGCAGGAGATTGTGACGGAGAATGCCGTGGCAGAAGACCAGTTCCTGCGATTCCTTCAAGATGGTAAGTTGGAGAATCCGGACTTGGTGAATCGTGAATACGATCGTTATGGCTATCTTCGCCGTGCTCGCATGACGGAGAAGGAGGGGCATAGCGATGTGGAATATACCTACGACAGCCGTTATCGCCTCGTCAAGCGTACACTGACGAATAATGCGGCCAATATACGGTATGTCAATGAATATACCTATAATGACGAGGACGAGATCATGTCGGAGAATCAGAAAGTGTACGACAAAACGGGTGCATGTGTGATGACGATTAATATGCACAACGCATATCTGACGCGCGATGATTATGGCAACTGGACCTCGAACTCGCTGACGCTCTCATACTGGGAGGAAGGCAGTCAGAGCCAGCAAACCACCGTGTTACAGAAACGTGTAATAGAATATTGGGAAGAATGATGCAGTCACTATTTATAGCAATGCCTATGATGGTATGCGCCATCTTTGCAATGGAATTAATGCTTAGTTGGTTGCGCAGGCATGACCCCGCTCAGGGTTGGTTGGCTTTGTGGGCCTTGGTAACAACGCTGCTGTATAGCGGTCACTTCATCTTTTTTCATCATGCTAACGACCTGTTGCCGTTAAGTGATACAGTGTATGTGGGTTGCAATCTGGCCGTCTATCCCTTATACCTTATTTATATAAGTGAAATGACAGACAAGCGCCCCATCTCTACCCGTATGCCTCTGATGATAGGGTTGTTGGGCATGCCTCTTGTTGCAGCAGTGCTGGTATGGGCAACGTATGCAAGCATGACGCCTGTGGCTATCGACAGGTTTATTAATACCTATCTTTATGAAGGTTCAAGAGACGGTTTGGCTGGAGTGGCTGAGGTTCAGGCATGGATTCATGACGTGACACATGTTCTGTTTGGTCTTCAGGTGTTGGGCGTCATGGTGGCGGGCATTCGGAAAATACGTCGCTACAACCGTCAATTGAAAGATATCTTTGCTGATACCGAAGATAAACATCTGGGTGGCATTACCATTGTGTTGTGGCTATTGGTGGTGATATCGTTATTCTCTGTACTGGTCAATGCCATTGGCCGTCAGTGGTTCGAAGGTTCCTTACTATTGGCTCTTCCTTCGCTGTTGTTCTCTGTGCTCTTGTTTAGCATAGGATGGATCGGTCTTTCTACGCGCTCTTATGTTTATGAAATGGAACGTTCAGAGCCTGCTGCATCGTCGAAGAAGTCGGAAACGTCCAACGGTCCTGACTATCAGGCACTGGCAGAGCAGTTTGAACAACTGATGAATGTGGAACAGCTCTATCTGCTGCATGACCTGCGACTTGATATTGCCGTGCAGCGGCTGGGAACCAATCGTACCTACCTCCTGGCGGCCTTGAAACAGGAATTGGGCATGTCGTTCAATGAGTATGTCAACCACAAGCGTATTGCTTACGCTCGCCAACTGATGGAGCGCAATCCAGATATGTTAAAGTCGGATGTCGCAGCCCGATCAGGCTTTAATTCGCAGTCGGCATTCTATCGTAATTGGAAGAATCTTGGAGGATAAAGTTTTTTTGCCTTAAAGTTTGTGAATTAAAAAAAAATATGTATCTTTGTCGCCGAGAATACTTGATTAGAAACTAAAACGTATATATTATGAAAAAAATAATGATTTTCATGTTGTTGGCATTGGTATGCTTGACAATATCTGCGCAAATTACCCAAAAAGATAAAGACGACTTCTTTGGTTCAGAGAGTAAAGAAGACTTTTTTGGAAAGGGAACAAAGGAAGACTTTTTCGGTAATAATGACCCTGGTTTTGCTGCTGAACGACAGAAGATGTATGAAAACTATAACAAGTTTCGTAAGGAAGCCTTAGATAAATATAGCGATTATGTGCGTAAGGCATGGAAAGACTATAAGGCCAATCCTGCCGTTCCAGCTCCTAAAGACGAGATGGTTAAACCCCAGCTAGCTCCTGGGGCAGAAGAAAAAACGGCCTCATGGTTTGTTAAAATTTTTGGCAAAGACAAAAAGGAAAACAACAAGAAGGCTAAATCTAAATCCAAGCCTGCAAAACGAAAACAGGTGGTGGCAAAGGTAGAGGAGGTCATCAAGGCCGAGCCGATAATTCCTCAGCCCAAACCTCAGATCCCTGCCGAACCCCGTGAGGAGAAAGCAAATGATTATATGGAATTCAATGTGTTTGGTACTGAATGTAAAGTGCGCATTGGGGATAACTGTCGATTTAAACTGCCTAACGTGAGCAGTGCTACTGTGGCAGATGCCATCAAATATGTGTTTCCAGGTCAGCAATTTGAAAATATGCTTTATGACTGTTTGCAAGAACGTAAGCGCCATAGTTTCTCTGATTGGGCGTATTATCAGATGCTGTTGGCACTGACAAGTCAGTTCTATGGTAAGGATACCAACGAAGCTGTGCTTTGCCAGGCTTTCCTCTATTCACAGTCGGGTTACAAGATGCGTTTAGCACATACCCCTGACAAACTTTATATGTTGGCAGCCACACGCCATTTCATCTTTAACAAGCAGTTTTATGTGGTAGATGGTGACAGTTACTTTTTGTTGAGCGACGATAAGGTAGAAAATTTTGGCATCTGTGAGGCATCGTTTCCTAAGGAGAGTTCGCTGTCACTACAAATTACAGCATCTCAGCAGTTTTCAGACAATCCTACCATGCAACGTACAATTATCAGCAGGTATAACGAGGACTTCGCGTTTACGATTACTTCTAACAAGAACTACATTGATTTTTATGACACTTATCCATCTTCGACTATCAATAATAACTTTATGAGCCGATGGGCGATGTATGCTAATACGCCAATGGAAAGTGGAATTAAAGACCAGTTGTATCCTCCCATGAAGGCCAAACTAATGGGATTGTCTCAAGAAGCAGCTGTTCAGCAGTTGTTGTGGTGGATACATGGTGCAATAGATACTGAGGGAAAGATTAAGAACGCCAACTGTTTCCTCTATAATTATGACGATAACGTCTGGGGCTATGACCGCAATTTCTTTGCTGAAGAGACGCTATTCTATCCATACTGTGACTGTGAAGATCGTAGTATCCTTCTGTCACATCTGGTCCGCGATCTGCTAGACTTGGATGTTGTTTTGGTTTACTATCCTGGACATTTGGCAATGGCTGTTAACTTTACAGAACCTGTTAAGGGTGACTATGTGATGCTTGATGGACGAAAGTTTATTGTCTGTGATCCGACTTATATAGGATGTCATGTTGGTGAAACGATGGCAGGCATGGAAGACCAGCCCGTTACTGCAATCTTGCTAAACAGATTATAACTAAAATTACTATACAATGAGAAAAAGACTATTCGTACTAACCTGCTTCTGCCTGACTGTTGCGATGCAAGTGATGGCACAGGGCATGAAAGTGGTGGAATTCAAATTGCTGGAAAACGATTTGACGGCCAATACACGAGGAACGGAGAAAATGGACCAGAACGGTGAGCGTGCCGCTCTCATCAAAATCCAGACACCGGAACGAGGCTTTACCTTCGACGGTGGCTCGTTGGGTATAGTAGCAACGGAGGAACATGCAGGGGAGATTTGGCTCTATGTGCCACGTCGTGCCCAGAAACTGATAGTCCAGCATCCTGCCTTTGGCGTGATGCGCGACTTCTTCTATCCTATTCCTGTGTCAGGTGGTCGCACCTACGAAATGCTCATTGACATTGGTACCGGCCGTTATACCAACATTACCTCGCAGGTGGCAGGCTCTACCATCTATGTGGATAATGAACCAATTGGTCAGGCACCTATCTACAATAAGTACCTGAACTTCGGTAAACACAAGATTGAAGCCAAGAAGGACCGCTATGGAGGTGAGATGGAGGTTTGGGTGACCACCGAAGATGATACGAAACAGAACAAGATGGTGAACGTGGAACAGCGCGACATGAGCGACCATTTCGGTGACGTGACGGTGACGGTAGAGAATAAGGCAGACATCTTCTTTGAGGGAAAAAACGTGGGTAACGGCATCTGGCAGACCCAATTGCGCGAAGGCACGTACGTTGTAGAGACTCAGAAGGCTGACTGCGACCCCGAGAAGACCTCGTTTACCGTTGTAGCCCAACAGCAGAACCGCATTCAGGCTGCGCCGCCCACCGTACATACCGGTAGGCTCGGCCTCTATACGAAGCCGCGTGACGTGACTGCTACCTACAATGGCAACAACCCCATTGACCTCACTGAGGTGAACACCCTGCCGGTAGGAACCTATCAGATCAGTCTCGCCCGTAAGGGCTACGTTCCCATGAGCGGACTGGAGTATACTGTCCGTCATAATGAAACCACTCGCGATACCGTTACAATGGAACGAGTGAAGTATATCAAGCCCCAGACTTTCTATTTCGGTGCAGGCTATACTGCCCGTCAGCTGGGAGGTATCACGGCATTGGCTGGAGCTACTTATAAGAATATCGACCTTCAGCTGAGCTATACCTTCGGATTAGGTAAGTCTGATTTTGTTAACTGGTACTCTACCGATGGTAATGATACCTATCTGAGCAGTATGAGCTACAAGCGTTCGACGCTGGCTCTAAAGGCGGGCTATCAGTTTGAACTGACTGAACGTTTGGGTATAACACCTCAATTAGGTTATGAGATGGAACGCTTGTCTGCTACAGTAGAGAAAGGTACTAATACCTATGGGGACGGCGCTACTGCCAATTGCGTCAGCATAGGTGCCAAACTGGTGTTTGCACCGATTGAGCGCTTCTATGCTTTCTTTAATCCGGCATTATCTGTGGCTGTCAGCAAGGATGATAACTTCACGCGTATTGTTGACAACAGTGACATTTCTGCAGGAGGCTTCATGGCAACCCTTGGAGTTATCTTCAATTTCTAATCTACACCTTAATTATATTAATATAGAAACGATATGAAGACAAAAAATATAATCGCTATACTGGTTGCCCTGCCTATTGTGGCAGGATTGACAGGCTGTAAGTCTGACGATGAACTTACTGCGAAACCCGCCAAGGAAATGCTGCGAGTGCTGGGTGGCGACATTGAGATACGTGCTACTGACGAAACGACAGTGGTGAATGTTTCTGCCGACTGCCATTGGAAGGTACAGGATTTGGATACTGGCGACTTTGGTGCTGCATTGTCTGTTCAGCCGCGTGAGGGTGACGGTGACGGAACACTTGTCATTGGTACAGACCAGAACGAGACCAAGTCAAACCGTACTGCTACGTTTACACTGATTTCTGATGGTGGACTGAAGCAGAAGGTAACGATACGCCAGACACCTGCTGCAGGTGCCCTTAACCTCAACAATACCAGTTTCCAATTTAATGCAGATGCAACTTCTGCAAAGGATGTCACCAGAACTGTGGAAACGCTGACCATCAGAAGCAACAGCACCTGGCAGATACAGATGCCTACAGGTGTTAGTTGGGTTCACGTGAACAAGACATCGGGTGGTACCTCTGCACAAAGCTCTGAGACGCTGGAAATATCTGTTGACCAGGCCGTCAGCGATGCCTCGCGTTCAGCCACCATTTCGGTTGTCTCTGAAGGTAACGTTGTTGAGATTCAGGTCTCACAAGAGGGTATGACCGACATTTACCTCTATGCTCCTGAGCAAATGGAGAAGTTTAGCGCTTCAGGAGGTGAAGGCATGGTCATGATAGAAAGCAATGCGGAGTGGAGGGCCTACATACCCTCGTCAGTGACGTGGTTGCATGTGGAGGGCAATTCTCAGGACGAATATTGGCGGGAACATGAGCAGCACGGTTACGACAACTATTCCGCAATAGGTGTTGGTAATGGTGAGTTACGTGTTTTCTGTGATGAGAACAGGACCGGGCGTGATCGTCTGACGGCTATCATTATCGTTGCGGGTACAAGGAATCCGCAACAGGCTGTCGTTTTGGTTGAACAATATGCCGGACAGGAACAGCCTGTCTATAGCTTGACAGTGGGTGACCTTACATCCATGTATGTTTCCAATATGTCGGCTGAGTTCCGCTTCAGCTTCGTCAGTACAAACGAAGTTACTGACTATGGTTTGGTGTACAGTACTACTGAACAGATGCCTACACGTGATAATGCTGAAGTCGTAACTATAGGTCGTGGTGGCATGTCAGGAAGTGTGTTGGCTACTCTGGATAATCTTCAGGAGTCTACTACCTATTACGTCCGTGGCTATGTTTTAGGAGAGCAGGGACATGTCTATACGCCTAATGTGGTTACCATCACAACGTCATCGTCTCAGCATGAGCCTGGCGAGAGCGACAATCCCGATCCGACGCTGGCTCCGAAAAGATAATATGACCCTTATGAGTTTGTGCTATGAAGAATAGGTTGTTAACAATAGTATTGGCTTTCTTGCCCCTGATGTCGTGGGGGCAGGGAACAACTGATCCTCAGCCATACGCCCGCTTGGCGGAAGACGGCAATAATAATCTGGTTCTTACCTTTTATTATAATCTGGATAAGAACGATAGCGACTTTGGCATCGGACCGTTTACGTCAGCCAGTGATCGTGGCTGGCATTCATCGCGTGCGAACATCAAGGAAGTGGTCTTCGATGAGTCGTTTGCCAGCTATGATGGGCTGTCGAGCATGAATATGTGGTTCTATCAGATGAGTGGGCTCACGAAGGTTACTGGTATCAGCAACCTAAACACAGCCAACGTAACGTCGTTGCGTAGTACATTCAATGGGTGTTCGTCGCTGACCACGCTCGACCTGAGCAGTCTAAACACATCGGAAGTCAAGGAGATGAACTTCATGTTTGATGGCTGTTCTTCGTTGACCGACCTAAAGGTAGGCTTCTCTACGGAGAACGTGACCACTATGGCTAATATGTTTTTAGGGTGTTCGTCGCTGACCACGCTCGACCTGAGTACGTTCAATACGGCCAATGTGAAAAGCAACATGGATTATATGTTCTCGTCGTGCTCAGCATTGACCACCATCTACGTTTCTGACCTCTGGACGACTGAGAATGTCACTTCTGGCAACGAGATGTTCAATGCCTGTCAAAGCCTGGTAGGCGGTCAAGGTACTACTTTCAGTACCAGCCATCGTGGCTTAGATTATGCCCACATCGACGGCGGTACAGCGAATCCGGGCTACTTTACCAACGGAACGGCTATTATTGAATTTGCCGATGCAAAGGTAAAGGAGATTTGCATAGATAATTGGGATACGAACGGAGACGGAGAATTGAGTACTGTTGAGGCTGCAGCTGTAACAAGCTTGGGTAAGAAATTCTCTGGAACAACCATTACCAGTTTCGACGAACTACAATACTTTAGAGGTTTAACGGTTCTCGACGAAGGAGAATTTTCTAATTGTCCTAATCTTGCTTCGGTTATCGTACCAGAAGGAGTGACATCTATAGGCTATTATGGTTTCCATGATTGCCCTTTGGCATCAGTTACCCTGCCTTCCACCTTGACAAGCATAGGTGGTGGCGCTTTCGAAGGATGTGAAAAGCTTACGTCAATTACCATCCCCGCTGGTGTAACAGAACTCTCCAGAAGAGTCTTGTGTGGCTGTTCAAGTCTTACTTCTATCGTACTCCCAACGAGTTTGACAACGATTGGAGAAAGTGCTTTAGAGGGATGTGTGTCACTGCATGAAATTGACATACCTGAAAGTGTAACAGAACTCGGACCAAATGCAATTAACAATACGGGATTGACTTCTGTCACGATTCCCGCTGGTGTTACATCTATATCAGAAAGAGCCTTTATGGGCAGCGCTGCTCTGACATCAGTAACCAGCCAAATCGTTAATCCTTATGCTATTCCCGATGATGTGTTCTCTGAGTATGTCTATCAGAACGCTCCCCTTTTTGTTCCCACAGGTAGTGTTGATGCTTATAAGAATACAGACGGTTGGAAACAGTTCATGTATATACTTGCGATTGGCGACACATTACGTCTTCCATACGCTGTGCTGACTGACAGCAACACCGTGCTGACATTCTACTATGATGACCAGAAGGCTACACGCGCGGGCATTAATATTAATAATAGTAATCTTGTTGATGCTCCTTCTCCTTATGGAACAGCAACAAGTGCCGTCTTCGACGCTTCGTTTGCCAACTACTATCCAACAAGCACAGCCTATTGGTTCCAAAACTGTTCAGCATTGACGTCCATCAGTGGTATTGAAAATCTTAAGACGAACAATGTGACGGACATGGCTGGGATGTTCTATTACTGTTCAGGTCTGACAAGTCTTGATGTCAGTGGTTTTAAGACAGCAAATGTGACGAGTATGTATTGTATGTTCTGGGGCTGTTCAGGTCTGACGAGTCTTGACTTGAGTGGTTTCAATACTGATAAAGTTGAGGACATGGGTGGAATGTTCGTTGACTGTTCCAGCCTGACGAGTCTTGACTTGAGTGGTTTCAATACGGCTAATGTGACGGGAATGAATAGTATGTTCGCTGACTGTTCCAGCCTGACGAGTCTTGACTTGAGTGGTTTCAATACGGCCAATGTGACAGACATGGGTTATGTATTCCGGGGCTGTTCTGCCCTGACGAGCCTTGACGTGAGCAGCTACAAGACGGAGAAAGTGACAAACATGTATGGTATGTTCTGGGGCTGTTCAGATCTGACGAGTCTTGACTTGAGTGATTTCAATACGTCTAATGTGACAGACATGACCTATATGTTCATTGGCTGTTCTGGGCTGAAGACGATTTATGTTGGCAACGATTGGAGTACGGCATCAGTGATAGAGAGCATCCTAATGTTTAGCGGTTGCACAAACCTTGTCGGTGGCATGGGTACTGTATACAACCCCGACCACGTTGATGCTTCCTACGCCCACATCGACGGAGGTGTGTCGAACCCAGGCTACTTCACAGAAAAGGTTAATTATAACGATGGTGACATCTTTACGGCAGAGACGGTGGAGGGCATTATGTTGAAATATAGAGTCATCAGTGAGGCTGATAAGACTTGTCAGGTAGGTACTATGGTATATACTGACAGCTGGATAAGTTCCGACATCGCTAATGCAGTAGATGACCCCATGGTGGAAGGCACTATCACTATCCCGGAATATGCCAAGGGTTATCGCGTGATAAAAATAGGCTATGAGGCCTTCATCAACTGTACGCAAGTTACGTCTATCGTTATACCCAACACAGTAACAGAGATTACTACAGCAGCGATGGCTCAGTCAGGATTGACAGCTATTACTATTCCGAGTTCAGTATCCAGCATTCATTATGATTTCCTTCATAATTGCAGTAATTTGGAATCTATTGTTGTGGAAGAGGGTAACCAGGTGTACGATTCTCGTAACAGTTGTAATGCTCTCATTGAGACGGCAACCAACAAACTTATGATGGGTTGTAAGACAAGTACGGTGCCAAACGGGATAGAGATTATCGGTACGGCGGCATTTATTTTGTGTAAAGGTTTGACTGCTATTGAATTGCCTAATACTGTTACGAGAATAGAAACTCAGGCATTCAACAGTTCTGACTTGAGTAGTATCAACCTTCCGCCTTCGCTGGAGTATATCGGATATAGCTGCTTTGCAGGGTCAAACGTCACATCCTTTGTGATTCCTGCCAACGTCAAGGAAATTATGCTGGGAGCTTTCAATTGCAATGGATTGACTTCTATCGTTGTAGAACAAGGTAATCAGGTATATGACTCTCGCGATAATTGCAATGCCATCATTGAGACCGCTACTAACACCCTGTTTGAAGGTTTTTCTGTTACCGTGATACCCAATTCGGTGACAACCATTGGCTCAAGTGCATTTAGGGAAGTATGGGACTTACATGAAATCACCATTCCTGAATCTGTTGCCGCCATCGGTGAGCATGCTTTCATTCATACTTATCTTGAAAAGGTTACATCAGAAAGGCCAGAACCTGTTGAGATTCCTGATAATGCTTTCTCTGACAACTGCTATGAACAGGCTACGCTTTATGTTCCCCAATCCAGTTTAGAGGCTTATAGTACAACCGGCGGCTGGAAGAACTTCAAATCTATTCTTGCTATCGTAGAAGGTGGGACCGCAGAACCGTATGCCGTGCTAAGCGAGGATAGTCTGACAGTTACGTTCTATTACGATGACCAGAAGACGTCACGTGGGGGAATGGATATTAATAATAGTATTCTTGACAATTCCAATTCCCCTTATGGTACTGCAACAAGTGCGGTATTCGATGTTTCTTTCGACGCTTATCGGCCAACGAGCACTGCTTGCTGGTTCGAGAATTGTTCTTCGCTGGCCACCATCAATGGTATTGAATATCTTCATACGGACGATGTGACGAACATGAGTTGGATGTTCGAGTGCTGTTTCAACTTGGAGGAGCTTGACTTAAGTAACTTTAATACATCTAATGTGACTGAAATGTATGGCATGTTCTTAAGCTGTCAAGGCCTGAAGAGTCTGAATGTTAGCAGTTTTAATACATCAAAGGTTGTTGGTATGAATCAAATGTTCTGTGGGTTAAGCAACCTGACGAACCTTGATTTGAGCAATTTCGATACCAGCAATGTTAGATGGATGTACGCTATGTTTGCTGATTGCCCAAATCTGACAAGTCTCGACATAAGTAGTTTCAATAGTGCTCTTGTGTCAAACATGGGAGATTTGTTCTCTAATTGTGTAAAATTGAAAACGATATATGTCGGAGACGGATGGACTACTACTGGTGTAGGAGAAAATGGCAACGGCCTGTTCAATAACTGTACAAACCTCATTGGTGGTGCTGGCACTGTTTATGCCCCAGACCATATTGACTATACTTACGCCCACATCGACGGAGGTGTGTCGAACCCAGGCTACTTTACTGACAAGAATGCGGCACCTTATGTGAATCCAGAGCCGTATGTAGTATTGAGCGACAACAATACTGTACTGACGTTCTATTATGACGAGAAGAGGAATGAGCGTAATGGTATTGCTATCGGGTCGTATGGTCCAGGTAACTATGAACCCTGGTATGAGAATAGAACGACGCTGACAACAGCGGTGTTCGACGAATCGTTTGCCAATGATACTACACTGACCAGTACAGCTTATTGGTTCTTTGAATGCATTAGAATGACTGAGATTAAAGGCCTTGAGTATCTAAAGACCGACAAGGTTACAGATATGAGGAATATGTTCTATGGCTGTTCAAAGTTGACAACTCTTGACGTCAGCCACCTCAAGACGGACAATGTGACGAACATGAATTTGATGTTCTATTATTGTTCTGGCCTGACAAGTCTTGATGTTAAGGGGTTCAACACTGAAAACGTAACAGATATGGGCAGTATGTTCAATAACTGTTCTGGTCTGACAAGTCTTGATATAAGTAGCTTCAAGACAGAAAAAGTGAAGGACATGATTCAGATGTTCTATCAGTGCTATAATCTGACCACAATTTATGCTGGCAACGGATGGAGCACTGCTTCTGTAACTGCAGATTATGGTTATCATATGTTTACGGATTGTACAGCCTTGGTTGGTGGAAGGGGTACTACATATGATAAAGATCGTGCTAACTATCTTTTCGCTCACATCGACGGAGGCGCCTCTAATCCTGGCTATTTCACGGACATAAATGACAGTATAAACATCTGCTCCGACGACAATCACCCGCACTTAATAGACCTTGGACTGAGCACTGGTGCTAAAGTTATGTGCCGTAACCTCGGTGCGCAAAATCCTGAAGATGCAGGAGATACCTATACATGGGACGAATTTATGGCCCTGAATCTTGATAAGGGGTATCGGGCATTTACAGAAAATGAACTTAGTTATATTGTTCTTCAATGTGAGCATAAGTTGCATGAGTTGAATGGAGTAAAGGGTCAGATGATTACTACTAAAGCTGGTAATAGTTTCTTCCTGCCTTTTGGTGACTATTGGTCAAACGAGGTACATGAAGACGGAAAAGCCTTTCAGATGTATGTTCGGGAGAATATTGTGCAGTGGCAAAGAACAGAAAAAAGCAATAAGAGTTATGTTCGCCTTGTATTTGATGAAACGGCAATAGTGCCCGATACCGTCATAACTCCGACATTCAGTAGCGAGTATTATTACTACAACACGATAAAGATTGAGACGGAGACGCCTGATGCCGAGATTTACTATACGATGAACGGACGTATGCTGGAGGGCGAAAGTACAAACTTCAGTTCAAGCAGTCTGGGACGCTACAGCAACTGGAAGGCTTGGGGCGACAACCTGAAGGAGGCTAAGGCAGAGGAAGTCTATGATAACCAGAACTACAGATATAATTATGTGTTGAAACTCACCAGCAGAGTGGACAGCGTGTCTGAATCTGCACAGTTAGGCTATCGCTTCGATGAGTTGCTGACCAAGAACGACTATTATACCGTACGTTTCCAGGCTCGCTCGGAATCGGGTGAAGGAAAGATAGAGTTCTACTGTCAGAACGATACGATGACGAATTTCCGCAGTGTTGCCGACACAATGCTGATAGGCAAGGAAATGGCAGAATATGAGTTTACGCTGAAGATAGACAACGACAGTACCAACCAGATTGTACTGAATTTCGGCAGTGTGGCCGACACCTATTATATAGATAATGTGTTGTTCGGCCCTGTCATCTCCGACACCATCAACGACCTGCGCACTCGCTACGTGGAATATATCTATCCTCAAGAGGGCATCACTATCAAGGCTGTAGCCACTAAGGATGGTATGGAGGAATCGAAACCTGCCGTCTATGACTACTACTATGATGGCTGGATGACAATGATGGATACGCATGAAATGGGAAAGAAAGTATGTGATGCGGCTATTGGCGACCCTAACGTTCCTTTGGAATTGGTGTATGAGACACTAAAACGCATGGAGGATATGTTTTATCGCTACTACGAGCAACGATTTGAAGTACGCTTTGACGATATGGAAATCATGGAGGCTAACGATGAGATGAGACACTTCGTTTACATGATAGAGGATATGATGCGTGGCTTCACCATTGATGGCGTCTGCTATCATGCCATCGACTCTACTCATGCCGAGGTGATTGCCCCGTTGTCGTACTATGAAAAGTACAGGGGTACCCTCTCCATCGCCAAGGAGGTTAACTATAACAACATCAACTTCCAAGTGACGAAAGTCGTTAATGACGCCTTTGCCGGCAGTCAGTTGACTGCGATAATTTGGAATCCTGAATTCGTTTTGGGTGACGACGTACTGGCAACGATTGACAATCCGAACCTGCTGATTTATGTCAACGATGCTTCAGTGGCTCCTGACAGGGATAATATCATTATCAACGGACGGGCCAAGAACATCGTGCTGACGGATACCAAGGAGGGTAATGGCAATTTCTACTGTCCGAAGGAGTTTGAGGCTGAGATGATTAGCTACACACGTAACTTCCAGCAGCAGACGGTTGTTGGTGTCAGTCGCGGTTGGGAATCGATAGCACTGCCGTTTGCCGTACAGACCATTATGCACGAGAAACAGGGCTTGATAACTCCGTTTGGCAATAGTGCCAGCACGAAGCATTTCTGGCTGCGTCGTCTGGGTGACAGCGGACTGACACAGGCTACGGCCATTGAGGCTAACGTACCTTATGTTATAAGTATGCCTAACGATGAGGTGAATTATGCTGAGGAATTCAACCTGTCCGGACGTGTGACGTTTACTGCTCAAGAGGTGACGATACCAGTTACTGAGCCCGTGACGCTGGCATTGGCTGACAGCACCATCAAGATGGTGCCCGCCTTCCAAAGCATTGGTAGGGCGTCGGATGTCTGGGCCATCAACGTTGGCGAGTCGCGCGACCAGTACTTGGAGGGTAGCGTATTCGAGCGCGACTATCGCGAGGTGCGTCCTTTCGAGGCTTATACCGTCCACACAGGTGAAGGTCCTGCTCCCCGCTTTGTGCCTGTCATGGAAATTAGTGGTACGACGGGCATAGAAGGGGTAAGAGGTCTGATGTCTGATGACAGAGGTGAGAACTGGTATGATCTGAATGGTCGTAGGTTGCAGAGCAAACCAAGTCAGAAAGGTGTCTATTTACACGATGGACGCAAGGTTGTTATCCGCTAAAGTGGAAAGATAATAAACATATTTTAAAGAAAATTGGCGAAAATCTTGGTAGTTTCGCCAATTTTCTTTATCTTTGCCACCCAAAGAGCAAAATGATTATGCATGATAACGATGAAAAGACTATTATTCATCCTGTTGATGTTCTCACCACTCTGGGCACTGGCTCAGACGAATAGTAAGGCTGATGACATCATGAATACTGCTGATTTTATCTGGGGTCAGGGGTATGGTACAACGATGAAGGAGGCAGACAAGGAGGCTTTGGCCAACCTGATGAGTAAGATATCAGTGCAGGTGGAGAGCGACTTTGTGATTGACGAACGTGAAGTGAATACCTCTGCGGGCAACGATGCCCAATCGACGGTACAGAATGTGGTACGTACCTATTCACAGGGTACGCTGAAGAATACGCGGAGTGTTATTGTCAGTGAGGCTCCTACTGCTGCCGTCATCAGGTATATTAAGAAGTCGGAGTTGGAGAAAATCTTCAAAGAACGTGAAGAGAATGTGCTCACCTATGTCTATAGTGCCCGCAATGCAGAGAAAAATGGTCGTATTGATGCTGCACTGCGTTACTATTATTGGGCATCATGTTTGCTGAAGAGCCTGCAGAATCCTTCTCAGGTGAAGTTCGCGGAAGATGGTGTCAAATATCCGCTCACCATGTGGATTCCTGAGCAGATTCGCACTATTCTGAGCCAGATTAAGGTAGAGGTGACTAAAATTGAAGGACAGAATGTCAGCTTGCTGTTCACTTATAAGGACAAGCCAGTGACCAGTCTTGACTTCCACTATTGGGATGGTCAGAATTATAGCAACATTTTTTCTGCCAAAGATGGTATTATGGAGGTAGAAATGCGTCCGGGCGCTCCTACGAATAAGTTTAATATCCAGTATGAGTATGAGTTCAAGAGCCAGATGCGTCAGGACCCAGAACTTGAGCAGTTGATGAACATCTTTAATACGGTCAATTACAAGGAGGCAACGGTGACAGTGCTTTCTGGAAATAAGTCGGAGCAGAAACATGCTCAGGCTGTACTGCAGGAGGCTGTCATGAATATGAGTATGGCGACGCATGCAGTACAGGTTGCTCAGCCTAAGACGTTCGCGAAGACTGTCGACCAGGTGGTGAATGCCATCAAGCAGAAAAACTATGCATCGGTAGCCGACCAGTTTACCACTGAAGGCTTTAATATGTTCGACAAACTGGTGCACTATGGCAATGCTACCGTGATTGGCAATCCTAATCTGCAATTCTATCAGTTGGGCGATCGCACCATTTGTCGCTCGGTACCCATGAAGTTTACGTTTAAAAATAACAAGCGTGCCTTTGTTGAGGATGTAACGTTCACATTTAACAAGGATCAGAAGATTGAGTCGGTAGCCTTTGGATTAGACAAAACGGCCCGTGATGATATCTTTAACCGTGATGCTGCATGGAACGATTCAGTACGTATGGTGATAGCGACCTTCCTTGAGAACTATAAGACTGCCTTCGCCTTGAAGCGTCTGGATTATATTCAGAGTATTTTCGACGATGATGCCATCATTATTGTAGGGCATGTCACTAAGCATGCCAATAAAAAGGGCGAGAACCAGCGCTATATTGATAATGAGATGGTGAAGTACACCCGTTTAGACAAGGCTGCCTACCTGAAGAATTTGGAAAAGAGTTTTGGTAGCAACGAGTTTATTAATATCCGCTTTACCGATAATGAGGTGAAGAAGATGGGCAAGGGTGGGGAGACCTACGGTATCCAGATACACCAGGACTACTATTCATCGAGCTATGGTGATACGGGCTACTTATTCCTGATGGTTGATTTGAATGAGATGGACGCTCCTGTCATCAAGGTGCGTACCTGGCAACCTAACCGCGATCCTAATATCAACGGTAATTTCGAGCGTGACGATCCGTATTATGGTTTGATATACGGTGGAAACTTTGATTAAGCAAGTAGCGTAGCTGCTACGAGCTAAAAATTAGAAAGATAATAAGAATTAAAACTAAAAACAGAAAGATTATGAAGAAATTAGTATTAATGCTGATGGCAGTCACCATGATGTTGCCAATGGCAAATGCCCAGGAACTGACTAAGCAGCAAGCAAAAGCTGTTAAGAAGGAGGTGAAAAAGAAGATGAAGGAATACAAGAAGAAAGGCTACGAAATTTTCGGTACGTCAGTGACCCTTGAGACCAAGATAACCCAACATTTTACCCAACTATGGGCAAAAGGAGATAATGTGGTTGAAATCCCTGGCTATTCTCAGGCAAGATCGCGTAATCTGGCTCTTGCCGCAGCTCAGAACAGTGCCGCTAACCGTTATGCTACTTCTGCCGGTCAGCTGGTAAAGGGTCGAGTACTTGCTGATATGGCTTTGAATTCTGCTGAGAATAAAGCAGAGTTCGATAAGTTCTATGCTGCTTTCGAAGGTAAGGTTCAGCAAGAAATCAAGGGTGAGTTGCGTCCCAGCTTTACTGTTGCCAAACAGAATGAAGATGGTACCATCTCTGTTGAGGCCTATTTCCTGGTTGACGAAGATGCTGCCAGCCGTGCCCGTATCAGAGCTTTTGAAATTTCAAAGAACGAGTCGGCTGCTTTGCAGAAATATGCACAGAAGATTAGCGACTTTGTAAACGAACGTGTTGTTCCTGAACAATAATATCATATGAGTGACAATCAGAATAATCAACTACAGATAGAGCTGTCTCAAGAGGTGGCTCAAGGCGAATATGCCAACTTTGCTATCATTACCCATTCAAGTAGTGACTTTATCATCGATTTTGCCCGTGTACTGCCCGGCGTGCCAAAGACACAGGTGAAGAGTCGTGTGATTCTGGCGCCTGAACATGCCAAACGTCTGTTGGGTGCTTTGCAGGAAAACATCGTGCGTTATGAGCGGGAGTTTGGACCAATCAAAATACCCCAACAAGAGCCAAGAACGGTAGCTCCTTTCCCCGTCGGTAAGGGTGAAGCATAGTAAAACTGTAGTTTAAAAAAGTTAAAACGCTTATTTAATGTTAAAAAGCATTAAGTAAGCGTTTATTTGTTTATTATATATTAGGTGGAATCAGGAAAAGTTTGTACCTTTGCACCCCAAAAGCGCCCAAAGTGTGGGTGTACTATGTCTGATAAATAACATATACATAATATATAATTAATTAAAAAACAAACAATTATGCCTACAATTTCACAATTGGTAAGAAAAGGCAGAAAGGTGCTCGTTGACAAGAGCAAGTCACCCGCTCTGGATTCATGTCCTCAGCGTCGTGGCGTTTGCGTTCGTGTCTACACAACGACCCCCAAGAAGCCTAATTCGGCTATGCGTAAGGTAGCCCGTGTTCGTCTGACTAATCAGAAGGAAGTTAACTCGTACATCCCCGGAGAGGGACACAACTTGCAGGAGCACAGCATCGTGCTGGTTCGTGGCGGTCGTGTAAAGGACCTTCCCGGTGTACGTTATCACATCGTACGTGGTACGCTTGATACCGCTGGTGTTGCCAGCCGTACACAGCGTCGTTCTAAGTACGGTGCTAAGCGTCCTAAGGCTAAGAAGTAATAATCGGAGAAGATTAGAAAGCCTACAGGACTCCGCCTTATATAATAATAAGGTATAAGTAATCAAGTAAAAAACGTTTTGCTGGAGAATTGTTAAAGACAGGTTGAGTAAATGCTCATGAGCGAGCGTTGAAGAACAAGAAAGAACAGCCCCAAGCAGACATTAATTCAAACAAGAAAAATGAGAAAAGCAAAACCAAAGAAGCGTGTGATCCTTCCCGATCCAGTCTTCAACGACAAGAAAGTGTCGAAGTTTGTGAACCACTTGATGTACGATGGCAAGAAGTCTATTTCGTACGAGATTTTCTACAATGCTCTTGAGACCGTAAAGGGCAAGATGCAGAACGAGGAGAAGTCAGCTCTGGAAATCTGGAAGCAGGCTCTCGACAACATTACTCCCCAGGTAGAGGTTAAGAGCCGCCGTATCGGTGGTGCTACCTTCCAGGTTCCTACTGAGATTCGTCCCGACCGTAAGGAGAGCATCTCAATGAAGAATATGATTAGCTTCGCCCGCAAGCGTAGTGGTAAGTCTATGGCCGACAAGTTGGCTGCTGAGATTATGGATGCCTTCAACAATCAGGGTGGTGCTTTCAAGCGTAAGGAGGATATGCATCGTATGGCAGAGGCTAACCGTGCATTCGCTCATTTCCGTTTCTAATGATTATAGGTAAATAAGATTAAAAGGATAAAGAAATGGCAAATCGCGATTTACATTTGACCCGCAATATTGGTATCATGGCCCACATCGATGCCGGTAAGACCACTACGTCTGAGCGTATCCTGTTCTACACAGGTAAGACGCACAAGATTGGTGAGGTGCACGATGGTGCTGCTACCATGGACTGGATGGCCCAGGAGCAGGAGCGTGGTATCACTATTACTTCAGCTGCTACCACTTGTAACTGGAAGTGGAACGGCAAGGAGTACAAGATCAACCTGATCGATACTCCGGGACACGTGGACTTTACCGCTGAGGTAGAGCGTTCACTGCGTGTGCTCGACGGAGCTGTTGCTACTTACTCTGCTGCTGATGGTGTTCAGCCCCAGTCTGAGACTGTATGGCGTCAGGCTGATAAGTACAATGTTCCCCGTATCGGTTACGTTAACAAGATGGACCGTTCAGGTGCTGACTTCTTCGAGACTGTTCAGCAGATGAAGGACATCCTGGGTGCTAACCCTGTTGTTATTCAGGTGCCCATCGGTGCTGAGGAGAACTTCAAGGGTCTGGTTGACCTTATCAAGATGAAGGCTATCCTGTGGCACGACGAGACCATGGGTGCTGAGTACGATGTTGAGGATATTCCCGCTGATCTGCAGGCAGAGTGCGACGAGTGGCGTAACAAGCTGCTCGAGGCTGCTGCTGAGTACGATGAGGCTCTGATGGAGAAGTACTTCGACGATCCCGATTCAATTACTGAGGACGAGATTATCGCTGCTATCCGCAAGGGTTGTATCTCAATGGCTTGCACGCCTATGCTGCTTGGCTCTTCTTATAAGAACAAGGGCGTTCAGCCTCTGCTCGACTATGTTTGCGCTTTTCTGCCTGCTCCTGTTGACGTGGAGATGGTGATGGGTACCAATCCCAGCACCGACGAGGAAGAGGGTCGCAAACCCAGCGAGGACGAGCCTACTTCAGCTCTCGCTTTCAAGATTGCTACCGATCCTTATATGGGTCGTCTGGTATTCTTCCGCGTTTACTCTGGTAGCGTGAAGGCCGGTTCTTACGTTTACAACCCCCGTTCGGGCAAGAAGGAGCGTATCAGTCGTCTGTTCCAGATGAACTCTAACAAGGAAATTCCCATGGAGTCTATCGACGCTGGTGATATCGGTGCAGGTGTAGGTTTCAAGGATATCCGCACTGGTGATACCCTCTGCGACGAGGAGAAGCCCATCGTGCTGGAGTCTATGACCTTCCCCGACACTGTGATTTCTATCGCCGTAGAGCCTAAGTCTCAGGCTGACGTTGCCAAGCTTGACAATGGTCTGGCTAAGTTGGCTGAGGAAGACCCCACATTCACCGTACGTACCGACGAGCAGAGTGGTCAGACCATTATCTCTGGTATGGGTGAGCTCCACCTCGACATCATCATCGACCGTCTGAAGCGTGAGTTCAAGGTAGAGTGTAACCAGGGTAAGCCTCAGGTTAACTACAAGGAGGCCATCACCAAGACCGTTATGGGCTACCGTGAGGTTTACAAGAAGCAGTCTGGTGGTCGCGGTAAGTTCGCTGATATCATCGTCAACGTTGGTCCTGTGGACGACGATTGGGACATCAAGGAGAACGGCGGTCTGCAGTTCATCAACGAGGTGAAGGGTGGTAACATTCCCAAGGAGTTCATCCCCTCCATCCAGAAGGGCTTCGAGGCAGCCATGAAGAATGGTATCCTCGGTGGCTATCCCATGGATTCGCTCAAGGTGACTGTTGTCGATGGTTCGTTCCACCCCGTTGACTCTGACCAGCTGTCATTCGAAATCGCTGCCCAGATGGCTTACAAGGCAGTCTGCGCTCAGGCTAAGCCCGTACTGATGGAGCCCATCATGAAGCTCGAGGTGGTAACACCTGAGGAGAACATGGGTGACGTTATCGGTGACCTGAACAAGCGTCGTGGTCAGGTGGAAGGTATGGAAGAGGCTCGCTCTGGTGCCCGTGTCGTTAAGGCTAAGGTGCCCCTGTCAGAGATGTTCGGTTATGTAACCGCTCTGCGTACCATCACTTCTGGTCGTGCTACCAGCTCTATGGAGTACAGCCACCACGCTCCTCTGTCTTCAGCTTTGGCTAAGGCCGTACTCGAGGAGGTTAAGGGCCGCGCAGACCTCGTATAAAAGAAGAGTGAAGAGTGGAGAATTTGCTTCCGCTCTTCGCTTACTCAAATAACAAACTCCGCTGAGCAAATGACTCTTTAGCGGAGAACAATATTAACAATTTAAACAAGAGAAAAGACAATGAGTCAGAAAATTCGTATTAAGCTGAAGAGCTACGACCACAAACTCGTGGACAAGTCAGCAGAGAAGATTGTGAAGGCTGTCAAGGCTACTGGCGCTATCATTAGCGGTCCAATTCCCCTTCCCACTCACAAGCGTATCTACACCGTTAACCGCTCTACCTTCGTTAACAAGAAGGCTCGTGAGCAGTTCCAGCTGTCAGACTACAAGCGTCTGATTGACATCTACAGCTCTACTGCTAAGACTGTTGACGCTCTGATGAAGCTCGAACTTCCCAGCGGTGTTGAAGTTGAGATTAAGGTCTAATACCCTTATCCTACAATCTTATAGTGTATGTAGCGTATCCGGTAACGGGTACGCTTTTTCGTTGTGCCCAGTTCTTAATAATGTTTAAAAGATAAACATGTTTCTTGCGTGTTTAGAAAATAAACTATATATTTGCATTATATTGTTTGAAATATAAACTTAATCCCTTATGAATACGGCAGAGGAATTGGATATTATCACTCGTATGCGTGGCGAGGTCATGAGTCGCCAAGACCTGACTGGCGAGAATCTCTTTCTGGCTTGGGGCTATCCTACGGTTATTGTCTTGCTTGCAGAGTTTGTCGCCCTCCTGGTGTGGAATGAAAACTGGTGCGCATGGCTTTGGGCAGGCATACCCCTGATTGGTGCGCCACTCATGCTCTACTTCCTCAATAAGGACTATGATCGCACCCACAGTCGTACTCTTGAGCAGAACATCATTCTGGTAATGTGGATATTCATTGGTTTCGCTTCTTGTGTCGGTGGGGCTATTATGGGTCTTGCCAATGCTTTCCAACAATGCTTCTTCGCCTTCCTTAGCCTGCTTTGTGGCATGGGCTGCTTCATGACGGGCATCATCCTGCATTTCCGTCCGAAGACTATCTGTGGCATTCTGGCCTCCCTGCTCTCTGCCGTACCACTCTTCTTTCAGAACGACCTGTGGCCTTGGCAGCTACTGGTCACTGCCGTCACCGTTACCATTTCCCTCATCATTCCTGGACATTTGTTCCGTAGTTATGTCAGAAACAAAAGATTCGCGTTATAATAATAAAGTGGACTCAAAAAAATAAAGCTTATGAATGATTTTAAATTTCAAGTCATCAACCCCTTGCTTCACAGCGAGCTGCGGTTGAAAATCATGGTCGCCCTAGACTCACTGAAGAGCGCCGACTTTATGTATCTCTGTCAGATTACCGACTCTACCCGTGGTAACGTCAGCACACAGATTACCACCCTGAAGGAGGCCGGCTACATCGATGTGTCGAAGTCGGGCTTGGGACGCTTCTCGCGTACCACCTGCAGCATCACCAACAAGGGCCGCGAAGCCCTGCGTGCCTACGAGGAAGGTCTGCGCCGCCTGTTCTCGCAACAGGTTCCCACTCAAGACGAACAACATATTATTAACCAATAAACACTATTACGTTATGAGGAAAAAAACTATTTTGTTTCTGATGCTCACTCTCTTTGGGATGAGCGCATGGGCCGACGGTTCGAAGATTATCGTATGGTTCAACGATGCTAACACGGCAAATGTTGAGATTCCTTTCGAGGAAATGCCAACGTTTACCTATGACGCCGGTAATGGTAACGTGACCATTACTTCTGGTAGTGTAAACTATACTTGGTCGTTGGCCGATTTAAAGGAGTTTACCTTCGAAAAGAGCCTGCCCACGTACATTTTCATGGATACAGAGGACAATGCTCTTGCTGTGCAGGAGAAGAATGCTGCCAAGTGTAATATCAAACTGGAACGCACCTTACAGGCTGGCAGCTGGAACACGTTGGCCGTACCCTTTGACATGAGTGCCAATATGCTGAAAACTGCCTTTGGCGACGGTACGAAACTTAAGGAGCTGACGGGATCATCGCTCACGGGCAACAAGTTGACGCTGACCTTTGCCGATGCTACTGCCATTGAGGCAGGCAAGCCCTATCTGGTCAGTGTTCCTGCCGAGGTAAAGAATCCGTCCTTCTCTGACGTTACCATCAGCCAGACCTCTTTACCAGCCACCACGACCTATGTGGACTTCATCCCGGCATTTGGCAAGTCATTAGTTACAGGTCCTACAGGCGACGAAAACAATAGCTGGAGTGTGATGTTCTTGGGATCCAACAACAAGTTTTACCACCCCTCGGTGGTTAACCAGCCTGACAACGATGCCAGTTACATGAAAGGCTTCCGTGCCTATTTCCGCTTACACAACGGAGCAGCAAATGCCGTTGAATTCACGTCCAACATTGACAGCGAGGCTACCGCTATCCAGTCGGTTGAGACCGAAGTATCGAGAATGGAGCATGATGTATGGTACGACCTGAACGGACGAAAGGTGTCTGCAGCCTCTGGTCTTAAGAAGGGCGTATATATCAGGAACGGTAAGAAGATTGTCATCAAATAAGGGAGGATGTTGTTATGACTAAAAAGCTATATTATTCTCCTTCGATGGAGATTTACAAGCTGAAGACTCAGCAACATTTGTTGTTCGGTTCCTTGGTTAACACCATATCTGCCGACGGCTTGTTTGACGAAGAGATAGAGCAAACCAATTTCGATGAAGACCCTCTCGTAAATATGTGGGAGGGAGCATGGTAATAACCTTTAAAAGATAAAGCTATGAATATAAAAAAGATATACCTTACAGCATGTCTCATCATGATTAGCATGATGGCCGCAGCTCAGACCTTTGTCGTTGTTGACAAGAAAGGAAATAAAGCCAGCTACGATGTGGGTACTTTGAAAAGCGTAACCTTCCAGCAGAATCCTGCAGGTTTTACTGTTATAGACAATGCCGAAAAGTCCAAGGGCAAGGAAGATGAAAACCAAGGCCAGGGTGACCCAGGGCAAGGTGGTGGCGAACAAACCGAAACAACGCCTACGTCTAAAACCTATACCTTTGATGATGTGGCGAGTTTCTCGGGCGATCCTTCATTCCTTTTTGTTCACCCCGATACCGTGTACGTAGGCGGCGAATCGGAGTTGTTTACTTTCCAGGTGAATACCAATGTGGAGTACAACTACGAGCCTACCGTCGCATGGCTTAACTATCACAGCATTGTCTCCGGTTCAGACTCGCTGCGTTTCACTATCACTAAGAATCCGAACTTAGAAAATCGCGAAGGCAAAATTATATTCGTCAACAAGGCTAATGACGCAATGCGCGATACATTGGTGGTCGTTCAATTGGGTAAGACCGACTCTCACTATATTGCCATCGACTGGACCACGACTACGCTTGTTAGTTTCAACGAAGAAAGTGGTGAAGCTAAACTGACATTTACCGATAAGGTGCCTGAGATGGGGTCATACGATGTCGTGTTGCTGCCTAAGGATGGTGACCGTGTCATCCGCCTCATCAACGACATACAAACGACTGAAGGCAGCAAGACCGTTACTCTCGGTACTCGCGAAGGTAAGATGGGTAACCTGTTCAAGAATACAAAGTTTACCCTTGCCACCGAGGCTGGTGCACAAAATGCACCTCGACGTGCTGCTTCGTCAGAAGAAGATGACGACAGACCAGTCTATCTGCCAACAAAGGTAGAAATCTTTACTGGCGAAGAATATGTGGAAGTATTCAATGCCGACAAACCAGTAGGACGTAGGGCTCCTGTTGACTTCGAGAACGAGTTCTTCAGTTGGGAGTATAATCAGGATGGTGCTGTGCTTTGGGAAAGTGGTATGCAGTCGCTCTCATGGGACAAACTGAATTTCAACATCGGACTGAAGGGCCTGTTCTCGTTCGACTTTGGTGATATTCCATTCGAGAAGGTTCGTATGGGTGACCTCCAGCATTTGAAGATTGCTCTTGAGGGAGGCTTCGACATGGAGATGGTGTTGAAGTATCTCGTCTCCAGTTCCGTGGAATGGAAAAAGGAATGGACGCTGAAGGAGGATGTCTTCAGTGCTAAATATACCTTTATGGTGGGTACTGTACCCGTATATATCTCTGTTGGTGCCGACCTCATGGCAGAGGTTAGTCTTGGTGCATCTGGTGAGGCCAGCATTACGTCGGGTATTAAGGCATCTAATACTGTGACTTACGGTGTTGAGTGGGATGCCAAGGATAATACTGTCTCGAAGATAGCAGAGTGTGAGAAGAATCTGGAGTTGGTAGGTCCTGACGTGGACATCAAGGCTCATGCTGAGGCTCGTGCCACTGTTTATCCTCAGATTGAAATTGGTATCTATAAGGTACTCTGCCCAACCATCAGTCCGCAGCCTTATATCAAGGCAGAAGCTGACGGTCGTTTGGTTGACAATCAGTATGTGGCTTGGAATGCAGGCGTCTCGACAGGTGTTGACCTTGGATTAGGTCTCTCGCTCGACCTCTTCTTCTGGGAGTGGCAACTGGCAGACATCGATCCTATCAACGTATTCGACCTGCCATTGGTCAGTCTGCCCGACGAGATGGAATTGCTCAACGAACCAGAAGAGGAAGTGCTGATGAATGGTAAGCGTGAGGTGAAGTATCACGTCACCAACAAAATCAACCTGACGGGCAAGACCTACAATGCGCCTGGCGTACTGGTACACTTCGAGGCTGAAGGTGGCGAATTGGAAGATGAGTATGGCTATACTGATAAGGACGGAAATGTCAGTGCTTTCTTCACGCTGAACGACTTGAAGGGTGGAAAGGTAAAGGCCGAGGTAGTACTTGGTGCAGAAGGTGAAGAGGCTGAGGAAGGAACCGCTGTCGATGAAGAAGATGGCATTAAGGCTGATGACTGGACGGCTTTGGCTATCGATCATCGTCTGACACCATCGCCTGCTTCTCAGGAAATTGAAAAGGGTACAACAGTAGCTATCATCTATAAGCTGGAACGCTACACGTCTAAGACTGGCGAATGGACAGGTTTCGGTGGACAGACCATAGAATTCGAGGCTACAGGTGGTACTGTTGCTCCAACATCAGGTGTGACGGCACAAGATGGTACCGTAGCAATCACCTTCACTCCTGAGGATGATGCAACAGAAGGCAAGGTCACCGGTTCTACTGCAGGCAAAGATCCAGACCCGTGGAGTAAGATTAGCTCTGCTACCGTCAAAATCAAGTCTGAAGACGGTGGCGGTGAAGGTGGCGAAATCTTAGACGAAGGACTAAAGAAGGCCGACAAACTGAAGGACAATGTGTACGTCATAGACGAAAAGGAATACGACCTTACCGGTGAGGAAGATTATGCTTATTGGAGTAAAGGTTCTACTGGTACCGGATATAACATCGACTTCTGCAAGGAACATCCTGAATACGCTACCGTCGGTTGGGGAGGTATCTTCAACATCATCGATGAAATGGTAGGGAAGGAGATTGATTACCTGGCAGAGAAGGCCAATGGGAACGAGACGTTGTATGTCAGCTTGGGTACTTTCGTTGACCCGTCAGCAGGTTGGGAAGCGCCAAATAACATGATTGAATTCAACGATGATAATCTGACCGAAGCCAAGTTCATGATTAAGGATAACGGCGATGGTACCATGAGTGCACTGGCCCACTTGAAGAGTACTGACGGGCATGAGGGGTGGTTCAAGCTTAAGGCAACCAAGTCACCATGGGGCCAAGCTAGAGAATATAATTTAATAGAAATGAAAACAGGTCGGTTCCAATGATCCACTTTCTCATCCCCTGTGAGGTTGACGCCCAAACTCAAGAATCGCTATCATCCACTGGTAGCGATTCTTTTGTTTGATGTAACACGAGGCGCGCTGTGACCTAAGGAGTGTTAGCATTTATGTAGACTTTAGGTTGTTAGTACGTCAGGTACAGGGTGAAGGTGACATTGATACAGGGGGAAAGTGACTCGCTTACAGGGAGTAAGTGACGTTTGGGCAGGGAGAGAGTCAATCTCTTGCGAGTCAGCAGCGAGCGTGTCTTTTATCAGCAGCGGCCGCTGCTGATGTTGTCGGCGGGCGTGGCTAAAGTCGGCAGCGTTCGCTGCGTACCTGTTTTTATGTGAGAGTTACTTCCGACTCGGTAACACGGGGCTACCCCTGTGAGGTCGATACCCAAACTCAAGAATCGCTATCATCCATTGGTAGCGATTCTTTTTGCAATACACTATAATTGCAGATGCGGCCCCTCTGCCATATATGTATCAATGAGTTGAAAGGGATACGATACAGGATGAGATTGTTGGCTACTGTTTGTTATTTGAAGATCTTTTGGGCAAACATGGTCAGATAGATGCGCCAGTTGCGCCAAATGTGACCGCCATCGGTCTCTACATACTCGTACTTGTAACCCTTGCTGTCCCAATAGTTGCGCAGGTCAACAGTAGGCTGATAGAGGAAGTCGGTCTTACCCATACCCATCCAGTAAAGCTTTGGCTTACTGCCAAACAGTTTGGCTGATTGTCCGGCAAAGTCGGGGTCGGCTTTAATCTGGTCGGCAAAGGAACCCTGCAGAATCTGGCCTTTACCCAAATGCAGACCAGCTGAGAAAAGGCCGTAGTAGTCGAACGTGGTGGGGTAGAGTAGGCTGACGTGGAAAGTATGGCCCCCACCCATCGACAGTCCGCAGATGGCACGTCCTTCGCGCTTCTTGATGGTGCGATAGTTGGCATCGATATAGTTCACGATATCCATGAAACTTTCGGGAATGGTTGCAGCGGCAGGCGTCGTAGGACCTGTACCGCCATCGCGGAAGCCAGGGGTGTACATACCGAATGACCATTCACCAGGGGCTGCCTGACAGTTGGGGTTGCCGTTGGGCATGACGACAATCATGGGCTTAGCCTTACCAGTGGCAATCAGGTTGTCAAGAATCTGAGCCGCACGGCCGAGTTCGCTCCATGCATTCTCATCGCCTCCGGCACCATGTAACAGGTAGAGTACGGGATACTTGCCACCCTTGTCGTAACCGGCAGGTGTATAGACCGTCATGCGACGCTGCATTTTCAGTGTAGGACTGTTGTACCATACCTTCGAGAGGTTGCCGTGGGGTACTTCGTTCACCTTGTACAAATCACCCTTGTCGCCCTTCTCGTTGCTGACGATAAAGATGTTGGTAAACGACACGATATCACGGTTCACATAGATGTTGGCAGGGTCTTTGACACCCGTCATACCGTCGATGTTGAACGTGTAGCTGTACATCTCAGGGGCCAACTTGTCGGTAGTGTAGCTCCATACACCGTTCTTGCCTTCCACCAGTTGAGCCACGCCCGGTGCCTCGTACTTGCCATAGCCCGGAATGTTCATCTGCTGTGTGGGTAGGAAGTCGCCAGTCACCTCGACCTTGACAGCCTTGGGGGCATACAGATTGAATGTGACTGTACCGTTGGCGTTGACGACGGGTGATTGTACGCTGGCACTGTTGAAGAGTTTCTCCTGTGCTTGGGCACCCATGCAGCAGAGTGCTGCCAGAGCCATAGTCATGATAGTTTTTTTCATAAGTTCTTACATTTTATTGTTAGATGTTGCAAAGATACGAAATAAATTCATATATGACGACAAAACGGCAAAGAATTAGTCTTATTTATATGATGAAGAAGATACTGTTGTTACTTTGTGCCATCCTGCCTGCTGTGGCTGGGGCACAGACGTTTGAGACGCGCTACGAACGCAGCGTCCACGACCTGATGAAGGACGTTGGCCAGCGCTTTGGAGTGAAGTTTAAGTTCGATTCGAATGTCGATACCGTGGGCAAGCGCCTGCCTTATGCCGATTTCCGCGTGCGTCCCTATTCGTTAGAGATGACGCTCGACAACATCTGTAAGTACTACGACTGGAACTGGTGGAAACAGAACGGCAACCTCTATAAAATCAAGCTGTACGAATATCCGCGCCGCCATGAGCAGGAGGGCAAGATGATGCTCGACTGGCTCTCATCCTTATATAGTAATAAGGAGCAATGGGAGGCTCGTCGTGACACGTTGCGCAAAGAAGTGCGCCAACGGCTGGAACTGGACGCATTCCTGGACTCGTGCGTCGTGACAAAAGACAAAAAGGGCAATCTGGAGCGACCTGTCATCCTGTCGAAAATCCGCAAGCACGACGGCTATACCACGCAGAACATCTGCATTGAGTTGACGCCCGGTCAGCACCTCTTCGGTACCATCTATGCCCCCGCAAAGAAAGTCTCTAAGTTCCCCTCCCATTTGGGAGGGGGTAGGGGTGGGTCTCCCTCGGGAGAGGGTAGGGTCGGGTTCCCCCTCATCGCCTGTCCTGATGGTCACTGGCCCTACCGTTATCGCAAGGACGAACAGCAACGACTGGGTACGCTGGCTCGTATGGGCGCCGTGTGCGTCGACTTCGACCTGTATGGTTGGGGTGAATCAGAAAAAGAAGTGGGAGAAGCAGCACATCATACCAGTCGTGCCCATGTCTATCAGGCAGCGTGTGGCTATATCCTGCTGGACTGGATGCTTACCCATCGCAAGGACATAGACCCTAAGCGTGTAGGCGTGATGGGCGGTAGCGGCGGCGGTACCCATACCGTGTTGCTATCCTTGCTTGACGAGCGCGTCACTGCCTCAGCCCCTGTCGTCCATCTGGCCTCGCATTTCGATGGCGGCTGCCCCTGTGAAAGCGGCAAACCCGTCCAGCTTGCGGCTGGCGGTACGTGTGAGGCAGAACTCGCTGCAGTCATGGCCCCCAAACCCATGCTCATTGTCAGCGACGGTGGCGACTGGACCAGCACCGTCCCCACCCTCGAATTTCCATATCTGCAGCGCATCTACGGTTTCTACGGTGCCAAGGACAACGTGCGCAACGTACACCTGCCCAACGAGCGCCACGACTTCAAAGAGAACAAACGCCAGGCCGTCTACGATTTCTTCATCGACGTCTTCGGACTGGACCGCACCATGCTCGATGAGAGCAAGATTGAGATAGAACCCGACGACGCCCTTAAATCACTCTACAAATGAAGACCCCTGCTTTCACTTTCCACCTTTCCGCCTTTCCGGCTACACCAAGGCGTTTGGTGAATATCCGGCATTCCAGGCACGCATGAAGCAATACAAGGCTGACGTAAAGCAGCGTAAGAAGGAGGAGAAGCGTAAAGCAAAGGCAGCAAAGAAGAGGCTCAAGGAAAATTGAGCCTCTTTTCAACTTAACATCCGCAGACCTTATGCGTATATAAGGCAACATGACCCGACAAGCATTTGAACATATTGCCCATGAACTTCGTCCCCGCCTGAAGGACATCGGACGGCGATTCTTCGGTGACGAGGACAAAGCCGAGGACTTAGCGCAGGAAACCCTGATGCGGCTCTGGCTGCTACGCGACCGCATAGCTCCCCAGGCAGACATCGGACCGCTGGCCGTCAGAATGGCCAAGAACCTGTGTGTCAGCGAATGGCGCAAGCAGCAAGTAAGACAAGGGCAGGCTGTGCAGGTTGAGTTCGTAGCGCACTGCGACATTCAACGCGACGTGGAACTCAAGGAGGACATAGACAGACTGCGTCAAGCTGTCAACCAGCTGAAACCTGCCGAGCAGCGCCTGTTCCGTATGCGCTACGAGGCAGAGATGGACATCGGTCAGATTGCTGCTGCTACAGGTGTCGGGGAACGCTCTGTCAGCGCCATGCTCAGTACTGCGAAACGTAAACTACAAGAAATACTTACCCGGAAAGGAGACCCACAATGAAAAAAGACGTGATAGAAAAACTGCTGAACGGGCAGGCCACACCCGAAGAGGAGCACCTGATAGCCCAAAGGCTTCAGGAGGAAGAGGATATGGAGCGATGGCTCATTGAAGACGAGACGGAAGTGTACGACCGTATCGTCGGTCAGCGCAGTGCCAAGCGAAGCTACATAAGATGGGCTGTTGCGGCTTGCTTTGCTTTGCTGATGGCGGCGGGTGCCGTCATGCTTTGGCCCAGGGAACAAGCCAGCGACGCTATCGCTGAACAAAAACCGGTGGAAGTCACGACACCCGTCGTCAGCAACGCGGAGCCTGCCGTGGCCATTGTCACGCCAGCAAAGCCGGCATCAACAACCAAGAGGCACAAAATGCGCCTCAAGAATAGGACTACTGCTAACACCACCGACAGTCTGCAATACTACATTGCCCGTTTGGAGAAAGAACTGGAAAACGTCAACGAAAGTACCTATACGACCAAGGCTGAAGAGGTGCTGCGTGCCGATGCTCGCCTGCAGAAATTGGTACAACGCATTATGGTGGGCGAGCTGTCCAAAGACAACATGCCCTCAGAGGCCTTGAATACGAACAAAACAACGGAGGAACAGCCATGAGACGACTTATATTCATTGGAATAGTGATGGTGACGCTGACCGTCAGCGCCCAGACCACCAGTACCTACGGAGACCTTCGGGCCAAAATGCTACACGCCGGACAGCAGTTTACGGGGAAAAACACCGCTAACGACCAAGCCGTTGCCGTTGTCATACGCGAACTGGCCAACAACTACCAAGGTCGTCTGTCGCGCCAGCAGTTCAGGGAACTGAGAGACACCATCGAAGGGATGCGCAGCCGAATATCTGCGGAAACTTGGCGGACGGCCTTGAGCAACGCCGTCAAGACTTTGCAGGAGAAGACAGACACGCTCGACATCCAGCAGTGCATTCTGGACTACTACAAACGCGTGCCGCAAGAGCAGATATATGTCCACACGGATAAACCTTACTATGTGCCAGGTGATACCGTTTGGTTTCGTGCCCACTTGGTGGATGCAGTAACGCATACCCCTATCAGTCGTTCGCGCTATGTGTATGTGGAACTGCATGACCAACAAGCAGATACGTTGATGCAACGCATCATCGTCAAGTGCGACTCGGATGGTGTCTTTGCCAATGCCATCTTGTTGCCCAAGACGATGAAGGGCGGTAGCTATACCCTTGCAGCCTATACGCAATGGATGCGCAACTTTCCTGCCGAAAGGTTCTTCTACAAGGAATTGCTGGTGGTAGGAAATAAATCCTCGCAGAAGACAAAGTCCGTGCCCTTCGGACTGCCAGTCCGCCCCCTTCGGACTCAGAGTCCGCTACCTACGGACTCCGGACTGGAGTTGGGACAGAGAAAAGGGCAGCTGCTTATCCAATTGAACAAGGTCACTGACGACCCTCTCGCCTGTGTACTCTACGGTAGCGGCAATCTTCTTGTCGCTGATTACACACAGGGAAAAGTGTTGTGCATCGACAGTCAGTCGCTGCGACCGGGAAACGTCAGCGTTGCAATGGTTCATCGACAGACGGGCGAAATCGTGGCTGAGAGCCAGACAAACATTGTGGGCGGAGAAACGCTGGTCAACATCAGCGGCAAAGCACAAACCCATAACGACCCGATGGAACTGGACATCACCCTCATGGGGGCTGACGGCACACCGCTAAGTGGAAACTTCTCGCTGTCGGTTACCGATTACGACGTCGTAACCCCCGACACGCTACAACCCGCTATTGACAAGTATCTGAACCAGCAGTATGCTGACTATCCACTGGCTGACATGCTCAGCGGAACGTACCCCCGTATCGACTACAGCTTCCAGACATCACAGACCATTTCCGGCCAGATTCGCGGTACCCTTTTTAAGAAAGTGAAGCACCCGAAACTGATGCTCTTCCGTCCTGACAAGGGCTTACGTCAGACCTTTGAACTGGGCGACAGCAGCCGCTTCACCGTCAATGGCCTCGACTTTCCGGACGGCACAACGTACGTCTTGGAGGGGTTGCGACGCACGGGCAGCACCAGCCTCGTACAACTGAATATCGACCCACAGACATTCCCTGCCCTGCATGCTCCGTTTACGTCTCACGTCTCACCTCTCTCCATCTCAGACGGCTTCGTCCGTCAGGCTCAGGAGCAGGTCATGTACGGTAGCGTCGATAAGGTTATCGACCTGCCAGAAGTCGTCAAGGAGAAGAAACGACGACATAAGCCCACCAATTTGATGGGTGTCATGCCTTTCCGTGCTTTTTATGATGACGACCCCTTGCTCAACAATTTCTACTCGATGGAGATTCTGCTCAGCACCTTAGGCATTCCTGTCTATCGCGATGCTAATGGCGAGATGCAAATCAGATACCGCTCAGGCACAGTTACGCGAGCGATGCAAGGTCCAGTCATTTTCATTGACGAGTTTCGCAGCAACGTCGAGGAATTACTGATGCTTCAGCCTGAGACCATTGAGTCCATCGAATGGTTCGACCATGTCGGTGCCGCCAGCATGACCATCTATGGCTGGAACGTGTCAACCTCGGGACTGCTGCTCGTCCGCCAGAAACCTGGTCTTCATGGTAGGATATTCCGTCCATTGTCAATGGCTACGGTGCAGCAACAGGGTTGGAAACCCAATGTCGAGTTCTATTCTCCGCAATACACGGATAAGAACCAGAAGACGCGTCCTGACCATCGCACCACGCTTTATTGGAATCCGAAAGTCACGACGGATGCCAATGGTAAAGCCTGCGTTAAGTTTTATGCTTCCGATATCTCCAAGCGTTACTTGGTGACATTGGAAGGCGTCAGCGACGATGGCACCATTGTCTATCAACAACGGGTCATAGAGTAGCACCATGAGACTGACGACAATTAAATGGTTTGTCAGTCTTTATTTTATATGACAAATATGACTGAACAATGAAACGACTGACTCTGACCGTATTTCTCATTTCACATTTCTCATTTCATATCTGTGCTGTTGCACAGCAGCATCGGCTGTGGTACGACCAGCCTGCACAGACTTGGACGCAGGCATTGCCCATAGGTAATGGCGTGATGGGTGGAATGGTGTTTGGAACACCTGCTGTCGAGCATATCCAACTGAATGAGGAGACTATTTGGGCTGGACAACCAAATAACGTGGTGAATCCCCATGCGAAGGAGGCGTTGCCAGAGGTGCGTCAGCTGATATTCGAAGGTAAGTACAAAGAGGCCCAGGCGTTGGCTGATGCAAAGGTCATGCCCCGAGCCGTTGACAAGAATATGGGTATGCCCTATCAACCCTTTGGCGACCTGTATATCGCGATGCCCGGGCACGCTGACTATCGGAACTATGAGCGCTGGTTGGACTTGGACAATGCCAAGAGTGTGGTGAAATACGAGGTGGATGGCGTGCAATATATGCGTGAAACGATAGCCCCGTTGGGTGGACGTAAGGTCATCGCTATCCACCTGACAGCCAGTGAGAAAGGCAAGATTACGTTTACCGCCACCATGACCTCGCCCCACGAGAATGTGCTCGTGGGAAGTGAAAAATTAAAAGTGAAAAATGAAGAATTTGCTTCCGCCACCCTGTTGGGCGTGTCTTCCAAGCATGAAGGACTGAAAGGCAAGGTGCGCTTTATGGGGCGTATGGCGGTGCAGACGAAGGGTGGCAAAGTAACAGGTTCAAACGGCCATATCAGCGTCATGGGTGCTGATGAGGCTACGTTGTATATTACCGTAGGCACCAATGTCAAGAGCTATAAGGACATTACAGGCGATGAGGAGGTTCAGTCGAAAGAACGCCTGCATGGTTCTATGACATTAGGTTACGACGCGCTGAAGGCCCTGCATACTGAGATGTACAAACACTACTACAACCGTGTGAAGCTCGATTTGGGCCCAGACCGCTACGCCCGCGTGCCCATGAACAAGCGTATTGAGCGCTTTAGTGTGGTCAGCGATTCTGACGCCGATAATTACCTCGTCGCCACCTATTTCCAGTTTGGGCGATACCTGCTGATTAGTAGCAGTCAGCCTGATAATATGAACCCTGCCAACCTGCAAGGCCTCTGGAACGACAAGATGTTCCCTTCGTGGGACTCGAAATACACCACGAACATCAACCTGGAGATGAATTACTGGCCGTCGGAAGTCACGAATCTGACGGAGTTGAATGAGCCCCTGTTCAAACTGATTAGCGAGTGTTACGAGCAGGGTAAGCAGACGGCGCGTGATATGTATGGTACCGACGGCTGGGTGCTGCATCACAATACCGACCAGTGGCGCATCACAGGACCGGTCGATCGTGCCCAGACGGGACTATGGCCTATGGGTGCCGCCTGGCTGTGCCGGCATTTGTGGGAGCACTACCTGTTTACGGGTGACCGGGATTTCTTGCAAGCGTATTATCCTATCATGCTCGATGCTGCCCGCTTCTTTACGCAGACGCTTGTCAAGCATCCCACAAAGGGCTGGCTCGTGGTATGTCCCGGCGAATCGCCTGAACATGGCGGCAAGGGTCGTCCGACAGCACTCGACGCCGGTGTGACCATGGACAACCAGATAGTGACAGAACTATACACCAATGTTTTGGAAGCTGCCAAGATTCTTGGCGACAACAACTCTACACTCTCAACTCTCCACTCTCAACTAAAACAGTTGCCGCCTATGCAGGTTGGCCGTTGGGGACAACTGCAGGAGTGGCTTGACGACCTGGACGACCCGAAGGACGACCATCGCCACTTCTCTCACCTCTACGGACTGTTCCCCTCCTATCTGATATCGCCTACACGTACACCAGACCTTTGGCAGGCCGCCCGTAAGTCGTTAGAGGCCCGTGGTGACGTGTCGACAGGATGGTCGATGGGTTGGAAGGTGTGCTCGTGGGCACGCCTGTTGGATGGCGAACATGCTTACAAATTGATTAAGGACCAGTTGACGCTGACTGCTGACACCTTCCTCATCTTCGGTACCGTCAAACAGCATGGCGGCACCTATCCTAACATGTTCGATGCCCATCCACCCTTCCAGATTGACGGTAACTTCGGATGTACCGCAGGTATTGCTGAGATGCTGATGCAAAGTTATGATGGCTTCATCTACCTGTTGCCAGCCCTGCCCCAAGCATGGCGTGCTGGTAGCGTCAAGGGACTCGTAGCTCGTGGCGGCTTTGAGATTGACATTGACTGGAAAGATGGCAAACTGACCAAGGCTGTTGTCCGTTCACGTCATGGCGGTGTCTGTAAACTGCGTTCCAATACACCAATGAAGGGCAAGGGACTAAAGCGCGACAAGCAGCCAGGCATCTATACGCTGACCACGAAAGCGGGGGGAGAATACGTCCTGCAATAGCAGAAATGTAGCAAAATGTTTATGTTTTGTAGCATTTAACATTACATAGATGGTCGTATAGAATTTTTTTTATATCTTTGCATACAGAATTAATTCTAAACAACCACTATAACATTTATGAAAAGACTAACAACATGCGCTGCCCTCTTGTTGGCAGCCACGCTGGGACTCAACGCCCAGAAGCCCATGAAAGCCCCCAAGGGCGGTAAGGCTATCAGTGATGAATTAATTGGTATCTTCTTCGAGGACATCAACAACTGTGCTGACGGTGGCCTCTATGCCGAACTGATCCAAAACGGCTCGTTCGAGTTCTCGCCTGCCGAGAAGGACGGATGGGGCGCAGGAACGGCCTGGAAGGTAGTACGCCCCGGTCACTCGCTCGGTCTGATTGAGGTGCGCAAGGACAGAGGCATCCATGCCAATAATCCTACCTACATGAAGTTGCATGCTGAGCGTACCAGAGAGTTCTACGACTTTAAGGGGTGGCGCGGCTATGGTATCGAGAACAGCGGCTACGACGGCATCACGGTGAAAGCCAGTGCACAGTACGATTTCTCGGTATTCCTCCGTAACTACGGCAATGCCAAGCAGATTCGCGTTGCACTGGTAGAGTCTCAAGGCTGGGGTAAGGACCCGAAACTGTTGGCTGAGACGACGCTGACGGTCAGTGACAAGAATTGGAAGAAATATGCCGCCACGATGACTCCGAATGCCGATAGCAAGAAAGCTTCGCTGCAGATTCTGATGCTGACCGATGGCGATATGGATGTCGATATGGTGTCACTGATGCCACAGGATACGTATAAGGGACACGGATTGCGCAAAGACCTTGCCCAGACACTGGCCGACCTGCATCCGAAGTTCATGCGATTCCCCGGCGGCTGCGTCGTGCATGGCGGTGGTGACGGTTTCTGGGACACCTATCGCTGGAAGACCACCATCGGTCCGAAGGAACAGCGTCGCGGATTGAAGAACACGTGGGGCTACCATCAGAGTATGGGACTGGGCTACTTCGAGTACTTCCAGTTCTGCGAAGACCTCGGCATGGAGCCTGTACCCATTCTGCCCAGCGGTGTCAGCTGTCAGGGTACCAACGGTGGTTGGAATATGTGGCCCAAGCAGGCTCAGGACGTAGTGCCCATGAGCGAGATGGATGAGTGGGTGGCTGAAGCCATCGACCTGATAGAGTGGGCTAACGGCGACCCCGCTACGAACAAATGGGCCAAGATGCGTGCTGATGCCGGTCATCCCAAACCTTTCAATTTGAAGTATTTGGGTATCGGCAATGAAGAGAAAATTTCACCTGAGTTTATCGAACGTTTCAAGTATATCTATGAACGCGTGATGAAGGCTCATCCTGAGATTATCATTGTGGGCACTGCCGGTCCGGGCTCCCACAAGGGCAATCCAGACTATGAGGCTGGTTGGCAATTGGCCAAGGAACTGAATATGCCTATCCTTGACGAGCATTATTATGAGCCCAACACCTACTTCCTGAACAAGCGCCAGTACGACAGCTATCCACGTGATGGCAAGACGAAAGTGTATCTTGGAGAATATGCCGCTAAGGACAAGAAGCTTATCGATGCGCTGGCCGAGGGTCTGTATTTGCTCCATGTAGAGCGCAATGGTGACGTTGTATCCATGACATCGTACGCTCCCCTCCTTGCCCGCAAGAACGGCACACAGTGGAATCCCGACTTGATTTACTTTGACAACGAGCGCGTCTTCCCAACCTGCAGCTACTATGTACAGCAGCTGTTCGGACAGTCGAGCGGACAGTATTTCTATGGTGACTGTGTACAGTTTGAGGGTGATGAGAAAGGAGTCATCCAGCCTCAGGAGAACGTCCACTACGGACAGAGCGTCATTCTGAACGTGAAGACCAGGAAACTCTATGTGAAGCTGGTCAACGCATCCGACAAGGAAAAGGAGGCCGACATCAACCTGAGCCGCTTCCCCATCAAGAAGAACTGTGTGAAGACCGTGCTCGAGGGTAAGTCTAACGACGAGAACAACTTCGACAAGCAGCCCATCGCACCAAAGAAGGAGACCATCAAGGCTGAGAAGAAGTTTGACATTGAGTTGGAGCCATACTCTATGGTGATGTTGGAATACCAACTGTAAGACGATACAGTATAGTAATACATTTTATATGACTGACGACAAATTGTTTGCTCGTCAGTCTTTTTTATATATATACGCGTAAACGAACTATGAAGAAACTCATCATGATATTAAGCCTTGCGTTGCTGACGGTGTTGGCACAGGCAGGTAAGCCATGGGATAATGGCAAATTGAAGGTATCAGACAACCAACGTTACCTGCAGTTTGAAAACGGACAGCCTTTCTTCTGGTTAGGGGAAACGGGCTGGCTGTTGCCTGAACGATTGGATAGGGCAGAGGCTGAGTGGTACTTGCAATCGTGTGCCAAGGCAGGCTATAACGTCGTACAGGTACAGACCATTGACGGGGTACCTGCCTATAATATATATGGACAGATGTCGAATGTTGATGGTTGGAACTTCAAGGATATCAACCGTAAAGGTGTGTATGGCTATTGGGACCACATGGACTATATCGTCGATATGGCTGCCCAGCATGGCATCTATATCGGTATGGTGTGCATCTGGGGTGGATTGGTGAAGGATGGCAAGCTGAGTGTGGACGATGCCAAGAAATACGGTGCGTTCCTGGCTAACCGCTATAAGGACAGGCCTAACATCATTTGGTTTATGGGTGGCGACATTCAAGGTGATATCAAACCAGAGGTGTGGGAAGCATTGGCAACAACCATCAAGTCGATAGACAAAAACCACCTGATGACCTATCATCCGCGTGGACGCTATACGTCTGCCAAGTGGTGGAGTCAGGCAACATGGCTTGATTTCCATACATTCCAAAGCGGACACCGTCGTTATGGGCAGCGCATGGGCAATGCTGACTATCCTATTCCCGACAATACTGAGGAGGACAACTGGATGTATGTGGACTCTACGTGGAAATACAATCCCATCAAACCCGTGCTTGATGCAGAACCCAGTTACGAGGATATTCCAATGGGACTTCATGACCCCTATGAACCCCGTTGGCGAGACTATGACGTGCGCCGCTATGCCTATTGGAGTGTGTTTGCCGGTTCGTGTGGACATACCTACGGACATAATGCCATCATGCAGATGCTAAAGCCTGGCTATCCGACAAGCTATGGTGATGCGGGTGATGTGAAGGCATGGTATCAGGGACTGAAAGATCCAGGCTTCAACCAGATGCAATACTTGAAGCGTCTCATCCTCTCTTTCCCTTATTTTGAACGAGTTGCCGACCAGCGTGTTATCCTCGAGAACGGCGAGAAATACAATCGTCTGATTGCCACCCGTGGCAACGACTATTTGTTGGTTTACAACTATAACAACAATAACATGAAGCTCGACCTGACGAAGATTAGTGGAGCGAAGAAGAACGTGTGGTGGATGACAGCAGCCACGGGACGACTGAAATATCTGGGAGAATACGACTCGAAGGTGCTTACCTTCCGCTATCATCCACAGTCGGCAAGGGTAGAGGATGGTGTGCTGATTGCCATTGACAGCACAAAGGACTATCTGACGAAAGACCAGACGGAACTGTTGCCAGATGGCTACAAGGCTAAAGAACGAGACTTGAACGAGTAAGCCCCACCCTCGGCCCCTCCCGTGCGGGAGGGGAGTTTGGAACGAATAAAACTGGATTGCGAATGAAAAAACTCCTCATCATATTGCTGGCTATGCTGTCGCTCACGGCATCGGCGGCAAAGAAAAAAGTGGTAAGACCTGACGTAAGCGTTGGAAACCTGCGTGTGGAAAACTTAGTTCAACCGTTAGGTATAGATACTGACACACCTCGCTTTTCATGGCAGATATTGAGCGACAAGCAGGACGTGAGGCAAACTGCCTACCAGATTATTGTCTGCGACGACAAGGGCGAAGTGTGGAATACCGGTAAGGTGGAGAGCGACCGGCAACTATGGCTTCCTTATGCTGGCAGGAAGTTGCAGAGCAACACCCACTGTACATGGCGCGTAAAAGTATGGACCACTGCAGGCGAATCGGAGTGGAGCGGTGACGAGTGCTTTAGCATCGGACTGCTGCATGAAGGTAAGTGGAGTGGTTACTGGATAGGGTTGGAACGCCTGCTGCCAGGTGAAGAGCGCGGTATGCACACAAGAATGGCTGCCCGCTATCTGCGCAAAGAGTTCAAGTTAAAGGACAAGCAAGTGAAGCGTGCGACGGCCTACGTGGCAGGCATCGGACTGCATGAATTCTACGTTAATGGCCAGCGAATAGGTGATGGAGTGCTACAGCCTGTGCCCTCTGATTATCGCAAGACCATCTATTACAATACGTATGACATTACATCCCACACCTTACATCATACCGCTGACATCTGCCTTGGCATCGCTTTAGGTAACGGACGCTACTTCCCTATGCAGCAGCATAAGCCCTATAAGATTCATACCTTTGGTTTCCCCAAGTGTCGTATCAATGTCATTGTTGAATATACTGACGGGACCACACAACGCTTGCAGACTGATGATAAGGGTTGGAAGGTAACCGCTAACGGTCCTATCCGTGCCAACAACGAATACGATGGTGAGGAATATGACGCCCGTAAGGAGATGCCGGGCTGGAGCGATGTGGGTTTCGACGATTCCAAATGGCAGAATGCAGAGCGTACGGATATCCCACAGGCCTATCTGTGTGCCCAGATGACACCAGGCATGAAAGTCTTGAAGCAGATGAGTCCGTTGGTCGTGAAAGGGAACATTGTCGATATGGGCCAGAATATGGCTGGTTGGTTGAAGGTCCGCGTCCGTGGACAAAAGGGCGATGTCATCCGTATTGTCTATGCAGAGAAGCTGAATGCTGATGGTACATTATATCGTGACAATTTCCGCAATGCCCGTTCGACAGACATCTACATCTGTAATGGTGAAGAGGGTAAGGATGGACGCTGGTGGACACCCACGTTTGTCTATCATGGCTTTAAGTATGCTCAGGTCATAGGCTTGGCGAATGCTACGAAGAACGATTTCGTGGCTGAAGTGGTGGCTGATGATATGCAGACGAAGGGACATTTTGAGTGTTCTGATACGCTATTAAACAAGGTTGTGCGTAATGCCTGGTGGGGTGTATTGGACAACTACAAGGGAATGCCTATTGACTGTCCGCAACGCGATGAGCGCCAGCCCTGGCTGGGCGATAGGACGGTGGGCTCGCTGGGCGAGAGTTTCCTGTTCGACAACGAACGCCTCTATACCAAGTGGATGCGCGATATCTGTGAGGCACAGCGTACGGATGGCTGCATTCCTGACGTAGCCCCAGCGTTCTGGAACTACTATAGCGACGATGTGGCGTGGGCGGCGGCGCTGCCTTTCTCGTGCGATATGCTATGGCGTCAGTACGGCAATCGTGAGGCCATTGAGCGTAGCTATCCGTTCATCAAGAAATGGGTGCAGCATATCCTCGAAGAATATAGCCGCGACGGTATCATTCATTGTGGTAAGTATGCTGACTGGTGTGTGCCGCCAGAGAAGTTGGAACTGATTCATTCGCAGGATCCAGATCGCAAGACGGATGTCACGCTTATCTCAACGGCATATATCATTCGTACGATGCAGTTGATGGAACAATGGGGCTGTGAGCCAGACTATTGGAAACCTTTGCGTCAAGAAATGACGAAGGCTTTCAACCGCAAGTTCCTGACAGTAAAGGAAGGAACCAGTCTAGCTCCTGGACATACCTTGTATCCCGACTCCATCTTCTATGGCAACAACACCGCCACCGCCAACCTGCTGGCACTCTCGTTTGGCATCGTGCCGGAGAAATATCGTCGGGAGGTGATGAAGAATGTGGTGGAGAGCATCATTCTGAAGAACGATGCCCATGTGCCCTGTGGCGTCATTGGCATTTCCTGGCTGCTGCGAGGTCTCTCCGACAACGGCTTCAGCGACATTGCCTATATGATAGCCACTCAGCACAGCTATCCCTCGTGGGGCTACATGGCTGAGAACGGAGCTACCACCATTTGGGAACTGTGGAATGGCGACAAAGCCAGTCCTAAGATGAACAGCGGTAACCACGTGATGCTGTTGGGCGACCTGCTGACATGGTGCTACCAGTATTTAGGCGGTCTGCGCAGTGACGATGCCTACAAGCACATCGTACTGAAGCCCGCCTTCGAGATTCAGGACTGTTCATGGACTAACGTCAGCTACGACAGTCCGCATGGCACCATTAAGAGCCACTGGCGGAAGACCCTTCAACACTTGGAGTGGGACGTGACCGTTCCTTGCAACACCACAGCAGACGTCTGCCTGCCCGACGGCACCATCAAGACCGTCGGCTCAGGCACGTACCATTTCTCGTGTGACATCCCGACATCCTCGCCTGCCATCACCAAGGACCAGTTTCTCTATGAGCAAGCCAGTTTCCCCCAGTGTCATGCCGCCACCATCGTTGAAACAAAGAAGGGCGACCTCGTAGCTACCTATTTTGGAGGCAAGCACGAGCGCAACCCTGACGTCTGCATCTGGGTCAGCATCAAGAAAAAAGGCACCAGCGAATGGAGTAAGCCCATTCTTGCTGCCGACGGTGTTTTCACCTTAGACACGAAAAATGCTGAAATTGCAGGCATTACCGCTGAGAGTACCCCCGCCTCCGAAGGTCCTGTACGTCGAGGCACTGCCTCAGCTAACCAAAAAAGAAAGGCTTGTTGGAACCCTGTTATCACGGAGATGCCCAACGGTGAGCTGTGGCTCTTCTTCAAAGTGGGGCTCAAGGTGTCCGATTGGACAGGTTGGCTTTGTAAATCGAAAGACGGTGGACGTACTTGGAGCGACAAGGAGCCCTTGCCCAAAGGATTCCTCGGACCTATCAAGAATAAGCCCGAAATCATCGATGGTCGCCTGCTTTGTCCGTCCAGCACAGAGGATAACGGTTGGAAGTTCCACATGGAGATTTATGACATTGCCAAGAAAAAATGGAAATATGTAGGGCCCATTAAGGCTGAACTGGCTATGCGTACGGAGGACATGATTGCAACGCCACATTCTAACAAAAGGTCAGAGAAGGCGGCTGATGGCTCTGTCGATTCAAGGAAGGAAGACGTCGAGGCTCCTGATGCCGGAGGCGTAGCTACAAAGGACGGTCGCCATCCCATTGACTGCATCCAACCTTCCATCTTGAAACTGAAGGACGGTCGCCTGCAGGTGCTGATGCGCACCCGCAACGGTAAGATAGGCACTTCCTTCTCCAGTGACAATGGCGATACATGGACTAATGTGACACTTCTGGATGTTCCCAACAACCAGTCGGGTACCGACGCCGTCACGCTGAAAGACGGTCGCCATGTGCTTATCTACAACAATTTCGCATCGCTCCCCGGCACCAAGAAAGGGGTGCGCACACCCCTTTCTATTGCCATCAGCGACGACGGAACCCACTGGCATCACGCCCTGACCTTGGAGGATTCACCCATCAGCCAGTACTCCTATCCCAGCATCATCCAGGGCAAGGATGGCAAACTGCATTGTGTCTACACTTGGCGCCGTCAGCGCATATCCTATAAGCAGATAGACCTCAACAAGCTGAAATAGTTCAATGAAATTAGTCTATTATATAATTAGAAACTAATCAAAAGACATGAAGAGAATCGTCATCATTGCCATGGTGCTTTCCGCTGCAATTACTGCTGTGGCGCAACAGGTGCGCATCGATGTGGCGAAGAGTGCCTCAGAGCGGGAACTGTATGCTAAGGAATATCTCACAAAGAAACTCACGGCCATGGGCTATGAGATTGTGACACAGAAGGGAGATATGCGCATTCTCCCACCTGAAGGTAGGAGTGTGGCACGCATTGCACTGACCTGTCGGAATAAGGGTACTGCCGAGGGCTATATGCTGCTACATGACCGCAGCGGCTATAACGTGGTAGGCAACGATCCAAGCGGTGTCATTTATGGAGCTGTAGAACTGATGGAAAGGCTTGGTGACGGCAGACTTGAAGTCAAGGGACACAATACTGAAATCAAGCGCGGACGCGTGGAGAGTGGCCTTGCTGCTCCCATCGTTAGTGAGGTGCCGCAAATGGTAATGCGTGGTACGTGTATCGGTCTGCAGAAGACGGTATATCTGCCCGGTCATGCTGTCTATGAATATCCATACACACCAGAGAACTTCCCCTGGTTTTACGATAAGGCAGAGTGGATTAAGTATCTTGACATGATGGTGGAGAACAAGTACAATTCGCTGTACCTTTGGAATGGTCATCCCTTTGCATCATTGGTAAAACTGAAGGACTATCCTTTTGCGTTGGAAGTTGACGAGGAGACATTTAAGAAGAACGAGGAAATGTTCTCGTTCCTGACCCATGAGGCTGATCGTCGTGGCATCTGGGTCATTCAGATGTTTTATAATATCATACTGAGTAAGCCCTTTGCCGACCATTACGGACTGAAGACACAAGACCGTCATCGCCCTATTACCCCCTTGATTAGTGACTATACGCGCAAGTCGATAGCCGCATTCATTGAGAAATATCCCAATGTGGGTTTGCTGGTCTGCTTAGGCGAGGCCATGGCCACCATCGACGATGACGTAACATGGATGAAGGAAACCATTATTCCAGGTATTAAGGACGGACTGAAGACCCATTCCCTCAAGGACGGGAGAGAAGCTTTGCCGCCCATTGTGCTGCGTTCGCACGATACTGACGGCCCGTTGGTGCTGAAGGAGAGCCTGCCCCTCTATTCCAACATCTATACCATGTCGAAATACACGGGTGAAAGTCTGACGACCTACGAGCCTGGCGGACCTTGGGGCGAGACACACCGGCAGTTGGCCGAGGCTGCCCCTGTGCATATCGACAACGTACACATCCTGGCCAACCTCGAACCTTGGCGCTGGTCGTCGCCAGCCTTTATCCAGAAGACCGTTCAGGCTATGCATCGTGTGCATCACTCGAAGGGACTGCACCTCTATCCACAGGCATCGTATTGGGACTGGCCCTATACCGCAGACAAACTTCCCAATGGAAAGCGTCTGAAGCAGTTGGACCGTGACTGGATGTGGTATAAGGCGTGGGGGCGCTATGCATGGAATGACCAGCGTCATGATGATGAAACTTACTGGAAACAGTTGTTGTCAGATTACTACGGCATTAGCGAGGAGGCTGCCAGTCATCTGTTGACCGCATACGACGAGGCTGGTGAAATAGCTCCCAAACTTCTGCGCCGCTTTGGTATTACTGAAGGTAATCGTCAGACCTTACTTTTGGGTATGACAATGGCACAACTTGTCAATCCCTATAAATTTACCATTTATCCAGGATTTTACGAGAGTTGTGGACCACAAGGCGAGAAGCTCATCGAATATGTTGAGAAGGAATACAACGGCCAACCCCATGTTGGCGAGTTGCCACTGGATATTGTAGACCAATGTGTCCGTCACGGAAGAAATGCCGTGCAGGAGATGACGTTAGCCATGAAGGTAACACCCACACAGCATGCTGATGAGTTCCGTCGTGTATGGAATGATATTTGTTGCTATAACAAATTTGCTTTGGCGTTTCATTGGAAGGTGAAGGCTGCTGAGCAGGTGCTGCGCTACAAGTGGACAAAGGACGTGAAGTTCCTTGATGCCGCTGTGTCTTTGCTGGAGAAAAGCATGGAGCAGTGGCGTGACTTGTGTGACCTGACGGACGCGACCTACCTCTATGCCAATTCAATGCAAACAGCTCAGCGTCGCATCCCTGTGGGTGGCGACGGTGGAAAGATGAAGACATGGCGTGAACTGGCAGTGGTCTATCAGGCTGAACTGGATGCCTTCAAGGCAAATATCGAGAAACTAAAGCATCCTGTTGTGCAGACTGATGTCAAGATACAGCCCGCCAAACCCGCCAAGGTCACCATCCTCTCACCTCTCACCTCTCTCCTCTCACCTCTTAAAAAAGGAGCCATTCTCTTTGAAAATCGTCCCGATACGCCTGTCGATTCTGTTGCTCCCGAACTGGCAGGGCTGCAGGCCCTTGTACTGAATCGCGATACAACCCGCATAGTGGGCACTACTGTCGAATATGAAAGCGATAAACCTGTCAAACTCCTTGTCGGTCTCTTCAAAGACGATGATAGCAAATTTGCTAAAGCTCCTAAATTGGAGATTGATGCGACGGGCAATGAATATGGACAGGCGGAACCGATATTGACCAATGCCATCAGCATCGTACAGTTGCCGAAAGTAAACATTCACCAGTATTCTCTGCCTGCGGGCCGTAACACCATTCGTCTGCCTAAGGGCATCCTGATGGTTGCTGGCTTCACCCAAAGTGATATCAAACCACGTGATTGCGCCCTCAACGGTCCTTCCACTGAGGTTGACTGGCTGTTTGTCAAGTGAAAAGTGAATAGTGAATAGTGAAGAGTGAAACATGAACAGTGAAAAATTGGCTATCGCACTCGTAATGTTCCTGACTGTTGTCAGCAGTTTTGCCGCCGACATTATCCCGCAGGGTACCATGCAGTCAATCTTTGACGAGGTGCGCACACCCTATAAATACGGCCTTGTCGTGGCTCCCACCGACAATTACCACAAGATAGACTGTCCCACTGTATTTCAACACGATGGCAAATGGTATATGACATACGTGGTCTATAACGGCAAGGATGGTACTGACGGGCGTGGCTACGAGACGTGGCTGTCTTCGTCTGACGACTTGTTGCATTGGACCACGCTGGGGCGCATCCTATCGTACAAGGACGATGGCTGGGACATGAACCAACGAGGCGGATTCCCTGCGCTGATTGATTGGACATGGGATGGTGACTACGGTATTTCGAAATACAAGAAGAATTATTGGATGACGTATATCGGTGGGCATGGCACGGGCTATGAGGCTGTACGTGAGCCATTGAATATCGGTATGGCGTGGACGCAGAACGACCTCACCCAAGCCCACGAATGGCAGTCGGGCGACAAACCTTTACTCTCCATCAATGACAAGGATGTTCAGTGGTGGGAGAAGTTGGTGCAGTATAAGAGCACTATCTACAGTCTCACCCCCAGCCCCTCTCCAAAGGGCGAGGGGAGTGGTTTGCCCAAGGAACTGAAGAAGTACCGCTTCATCATGTTCTACAACGCTGGGGGTGTCAATCCCTCCAACGACCTCAAGGCAGAGCGCATCGGCATTGCCTTGTCGAACGACTTGAAAAAATGGAAGCGCTACGACGGCAATCCCGTCTTTGCCAATGAGGTGGGAGGCATCATCACTGGTGACGCACAGATTGCCAAGATGGGCGATCTTTATGTCATGTTCTATTTCAAGGCCTACGACCCGTCGCGTCAGTACAATGCCTTCAATACCTTTGCCGTCAGTCGCGACCTCGTTCATTGGCAGTGTTGGGAGGGTGAAGACCTTATCATGCCTACCAAGTCATACGACGAGATGTTTGCCCATAAGAGCTATGTGGTGAAGCATGACGGTGTAGTGTATCACTTCTATTGCGCTGTGAACAACGACCAGCAGCGAGGCATTGCTGTAGCTACCAGTGTACCACTGGGGCGTAGTGCTGTGCATTTCCCAGAACCTGAGCGTCAAGGACGTCGTACCATCATCAGCCTTAACGACGACTGGACAGCTGTCTGTCCGTTGGCTCACGATTCCGTTGCGCGCGTCAACCTCCCCCATAACTTCGATGACTATTATGGCTATCGCCAACTGCGTCATGGTAACCTGCATGGCAGTGCTGTTTACCAAAAGACCTTCATTGCTCAGCCGCAAGAAGGCAAGCGGTATTTCCTGCAGTTTGAGGGCGTGGGCACATACGCTACTATCACCCTTAACGACACACAATATCCCAAGGAACTGATAGGTCGTACGGTCTTTACGCTCGACGTTACTGAGGCACTGAATACCGACAAGAATACACTGCACGTGGTGGTTGACCATCCAGCCATGCAGACGGAGTCACCCTGGGTGTGTGGCGGTTGTTCATCAGAATACGGCTTCAGCGAAGGCAGTCAGCCCTTTGGCATCTTCCGTCCTGTGTCGCTCATTGAGACCGATGCGATCCGTATCGAACCTTTTGGTGTGCATATTTGGAACAATGCCGCCTGTGACTCTATCTTCATGGAAACGGAGGTCAAGAACTACACTCAGCAGCCCCAACAGATAGAATTGGTGAATAAGTTCACGCTGGCTTCAGGTAAACAGGTGTTCCGTCATGCAAAACAAACGACCATCAAGCCAGGGGAAACCCTTGTGCTGCGTCATGCTGAGAAGATAGAGAACGCCCGTCGCTGGAGTCTTGACGATCCCTATCTCTATAACCTCACGACGATGATTAAGCGTAATGGGAAAACCACTGATGAGGTACGTACGCCGTTTGGCATTCGTCATATCAAATGGGGACGGCAATTCTTCCTCAACGGACAGCCTGTCTTTATAAATGGTACTTGCGAATACGAGCATATTTTGGGTCATAGTCATGCCTTTACGCCTGAACAAATTCGGAGTAGGGTCAAGCAAATACGTCATGCTGGCTTCAATGCCTTCCGTGAGGCCCACCAGCCACATAATCTGCTCTACCAGCAGTTGCTCGACGAACAAGGCATGCTTTTCTGGAGCCAGTTCTCAGCACATATTTGGTACGATACCCCACAGTTCCGTGAGAACTTCAAGCGACTGCTGGTACGCTGGATTAAGGAGCGTCGCAATTCACCCTCTGTCATTCTTTGGGGATTGCAAAACGAGAGTGTTCTACCCAAGGACTTTGCCGAAGAATGTAGCGGTATCATCCGCAGTCTCGACCCAACCTGTAGCGACCAGCGTCTTATTACGACCTGCAACGGTGGCGAGGGCACAGACTGGAATGTTATCCAGAACTGGAGTGGTACTTATGGTGGCAGTGCAGAAAACTATGATAACGAACTAAAACGCCCTGACCAACTGCTGAATGGTGAATACGGGGCTTGGCGTACCATCGACCTGCATGGTGATGCGAAATACAGTGAGGAGTCGTTTACAAAGCTCTTGCAGACAAAGGCGCGTCTGGCAGAGAGCGCCAAAGACAGTGTCTGCGGACATTTTCAGTGGCTCTTTGCATCGCACGACAACCCTGGACGTACTCAGCCTGACGGTGCCTTGCGCCGCATCGACAAGATAGGCCCCATCAACTACAAAGGACTCACCACCATTTGGGAAGAGCCTACGCCAGCCTACTATATGTATCGCCAGCGCTATGCTTTACCGATTCTTCACTCTTCACTCTTCACTCTTCACTCTAACCTTCCTACTGCTGCCGACAGGAATTGCGACCTTGTCAAGGGTGCCAAGAACTATCATTATATCTACCGCATCAATTGTGGTGGCGATGCCTTTACGGATGAGTTCGGACAGCCATGGCAGGCTGACGACACCCTTTACAGCCATTCTTGGGGACAGGACTTTGAAGGCGTCCATCCCTTCCAAGCCTCCCAGCGGCATATCCAAGAAGACATTCGTGGCACCAAGAGTGACGAACTGTTCCAGTTCTTTCGCTTTGGTCGTCATCGCCTATGGTACAACTTCCCTGTCGCTGATGGTGACTATCGTGTAGAACTCTATTTTGTCGAGCCTTGGCATGGTAAAGACGGTGGTGAAAAAGATGACTATGAAGGTATTCGTATATTCGATGTGGCTATCAATGACGAAACAGTAATTGATGACCTTGACCCATGGGTTGAGGCTGGCTATCTTGGTTCCCTGAAGCGTGTCGTATATGCCAAAGCTAAAAAGGGGCATCTTCACATCTCCTTCCCTGAGGTTAAAGCTGGCCAGGCCGTCATTTGCGGCATAGCTATCTCTACAGCGGAAGCAAACTCTCCACTCTCCACCCTCCACTCTCCACTCTCCTGGCGCGCCTTCGACACAGACACCATTGCCAAGTTGCCTAAGGAAGAGCTGCCACAGGATACCGAGGTCCGTCCAGCTTCCGTTTATCAGCCAATGGCCAAACAAAACAATACCTTCGTCATCAAGCCTGGCTTGGGTCAAGAATATGCCCTTCGCTTCCGTTATAAGAATACAAGTGGTGCTCCCATCAAGGCACGTATGACCATTACGGACTCGAAACGCACGGTACTTGTGGACCGTGACATCACATTCCCCACGACACCTAACAAGTTTAAGATGCTGTCGACAACTACAGGCACCCAGATTAATGCAGGTACCTATACAGTCAAGATAGAGACTCAAGACGTTCTCCCACCTGAAGGTAGGAGTGTGGCACGCATTGAATTCAAAGAACTCGAGATACAATGAGAAAAGTAATAGCTTTTTTACCTTTTTACTTTTTTACTTTTTTACCTTTGTCAGCACAGGTACATCACGACTGGGAGGACAATCACGTGCTGCAAATCAATCGTGAGCCGGCTCGTGCCTATTTCATTCCCTACGGTGTAAAGACTGGTGACCGCACGCTGTCGTTGAATGGTGACTGGCATTTCCGTTGGACGAAAACGCCTGATGAGCTAATAAAGGACTTCTATCGTACTGACTATGATGTCAGCAGTTGGAAGACGTTGGCCGTTCCTGCCAACTGGGAGGTCAACGGCTATGGCACACCTATTTATGTTTCTGCTGGCTATCCGTTCAAGATAGCCCCGCCTTACGTGACCCGTGAGCCCAAAAAGGAGTGGACGACCTATGTCGAGCGCAATCCCACAGGACAATACAAGCGGACGTTTCTGCTGCCTGCCGCCTGGCAGAGTGGACAGACGCTCCTGCGTTTCGAGGGCGTCATGTCGGCCTTCTATGTATGGATTAACGGCAAGAGGGTGGGGTATAGTCAAGGCTCTATGGAACCCTCCGAGTTTAACGTCACCTCATACCTCAAAGGCGGCGAGAACCAGATAGCCGTCGAAGTGTATAAATACAGTGACGGTTCGTACCTTGAAGACCAGGACTTCTGGCGTTTTGGGGGTATCCATCGCGACGTGCTGCTCTACCACACCCCCGATGTCCGTCTGCGCGATGTGGCCGTCCGTACCACGCAGGAAAAGGATGGTTGGACACTGACTGTCAACCCGCAGTTCTCCGTCTATAACGGTGAGAGTGGCGAGGGCTACTGCCTTGTGGCAACGCTTCTCGACGGTAGCACTGCTGTTGGGGGCGATACCGTCCCTGTCGATGAAGTCCTCGACCTCGCCCACAAGGCCGCTCGTATGAACGAATGGTTTCCCCAGCGTGGCTATCGTAAGTTCAATCGCATGACCATCAGAATGGCCAACCCTCGTCTATGGAGTGCCGAAGTCCCCAACCTCTATACACTGAAGCTGCAACTGCAGGATGCTGCTGGCCGTAACATCGAACAGACTTCACTGCAGGTAGGCTTCCGTCAGATTAACATCCGTGGCGGTCAGTTGCTCATCAACGGAACACCTATCAAAATTCGTGGCGTGAACCGTCATGAGCATGACCCATACAAGGCTCGTGTAATGACGGAGGAGTTGATGCTGCAGGACCTGCGCCTGATGAAGCAGGCTAACATCAATGCCGTGCGGCTGGCCCACTACCCCAACTGTCCGCGCTGGTACGAGCTGTGCGACTCCATAGGCATGTACGTGATGGATGAGGCTGACTGTGAGACACATGGTCTGCGTGGCACGTTGGCTTCTACCCCTGACTGGGCTGACGCCTTCCTGGATAGAGCCATCCGTATGGCTGAGCGCGACAAGAACCATCCTTCAGTCATCTTTTGGAGTCTGGGTAACGAGAGCGGCTATGGTCCAAACCAAGCAGCGATGTCAGCGTGGCTCCATGAGTTCGACCCCACACGTCCCGTACATTACGAGGGTGCTCAGGGACAACCTGATCCCTCGTATGTTGATGTCATCTCGCGCTTCTATCCCCGTGTCATGCAGGAATACCTGAATCCAGGCATTCCTGAAGGCTCAGATCAGGAGCGCGCTGAAAATGCCCGTTGGGAACGACTGTTGGAGATTGCCAACCAGACAGACGATCATTGTACTTGGGTTGGTTCCGATGGTGGGCCGCGCCCGGTGCTGACCAGCGAATACGCCCACTGTATGGGTAATGCGCTTGGCAACTTTAAAGAATATTGGGACGAAATCAATTCACATCCGCGTATGCTGGGCGGCTTCATCTGGGACTGGGTGGATCAGGGATTGAGTGTAGAGTGCAGAGTGGAGAGTGGAGAGTTTCCTACCGAACTCCTAGGAGCGCATGATACAAGGGCGGTAGCAAACTCTCCACTCTCCACTCTCCACTCTCCAGTCTTATATGGCGGCGATTTTGGCGACAAGCCCAACTTGAACGCCTTCTGCCTGAACGGCATCATCATGAGCGACCGCACGCTGACACCTAAATATTATGAAGTGCAGGCAGTATACGGTCATGGTCCGGAGGTTCGGGTCAACACTGAAAAACCGTCTGCCAACAAGAAACAGAAGCCTAACCCAGATGTCAAACAGGTCATTGCCAGCATCCGTCCGCAGGTGTTCCGTGCTCCAACAGATAACGACAAGAGCTTTGGTAATTGGCTGGCTAAGGACTGGACACGCTGTGGCTTAGACACACTGACCATTCCCATGGCCACCGAACAAAATGGCAACGAATTTACCTTTACGTTTACCATTCCTGACGGCCTGCCCGACATTCCCCGTCTGGGCATTTTGATGGAACTGCCGCGCGACTACGAACAGCTGACGTGGTATGGCCGTGGTCCTTGGGACAACTATCCCGACCGCAAGGTGTCGTGCCCCATAGGACTGTGGAAGTCAACAGTCAGTCAGCAGTATGTCCACTACCCGCGTCCACAAGATTCAGGCAACCATGAGGACTGTACCTATGTCGAGCTGAAGACCAAGAAGGGTAAGGTCATCCGCATCGAGGCCATCGACGCTCCTTTCTCGTTTTCTGCGTTGCCCTACACAGCTCAGTACATAGCCAGTAAGACCCACGACTACGAGTTGCAGGACGAAGGAAAAACCTTCCTTAGCATCGACTGCGCAGTCATGGGTCTTGGCAATAGTTCGTGCGGTCCTGGCGTGCTGAAGAAATACAGCATCGACCCCAACAAGAAGCACCAGCTGAGAATCCGCATCCTCGACTGAATCAGGGCTTAGTCCTTCACCACCTTGCCCTCAGTAGGATGTTTGTACCAGTCCTGAGCCTGCGTACGGTCGCTGGCCCAGGTGTTAAACGCCGTGTAGGCATTCTTGATACATGTGCGCTCCGTGGGCCACTGCCACTTGGCGGGAATGGCTATGCCGTGTGGATCCTGGCCCTTGGCGGCTATGCTGATGGCGTAGTAGTCATTGTCGTAGACACCGACCATGTTGCCTTCGTGCTTGCAGCCGAGGATGAACGAGCATGTCTGGAAGTTGAAGCCTGCCGGCTTGCTGACGGTGATGGTGACGGGTGCAGCCGTTGCCAGTCCCGTGTTGACCATCGTGCCGGGCTTCACGCCCATCACCTCGTGCAGTTCCTCGTTCCAGACGGGCTGATAGTCGGCATACGTCCTTGCGTTCTTGTTCTCGAAGCCCAGCCACAGCTCGCGCGTGGCACCGAGGGCCAGCAGCGTGATGTCTATCTTCGTGGGGTCACCGTCGTGCTCCCTCACCTCGATTACGCAGTCGTTCATGTCGTAGTCGCCGAAGTCCTGGTCCTCCCAGGCGTACGTCCATACCAGCTCTTCCGGGGTTTCCGGGCGCGTAATCTGCTCCAGGCGGTCCTGGCAGCTGGGCATCCAGAACATGCGGTCGTTGTAGTCCCAGTTGAAGCCGTCCTCGCAGGCCACGACGACGTAGTGGTTATACTGTATCACCTTTACGCGGTCGTCGGCATCGTCCAGCCGCACGTCCTCGTCCTTGGCCATGCGGAAAGCCAGTCCGTCGCCCACCGAGAATTCATTGCTCAGCGTGCCGTCCGAATTGCGGCAGTACAGCTGGTGTCCCTCCAGTTCGTACTCCTTTGTCACTTTGTCGTACTCGAAGTTCCCCCATCCGCTGGGATAGCTGTCCTTGATGATGAACTCCTCGGCGTTGGCCGTCGGCTGTGTGGGATACCACGTGTAGCTCAGGTTGTCGCTGGCAGAGCCCTCACCGCCTATGAACACCAGGGGCAGGTCGTAGGTATTGTTGGGGTTCTGGCGCACCGACACCGAGCTGGTGTAGTTGTGCTGGGCCATCACGCTGCGGTTGTCGGTGCCCTTCGGCAGCGCCTTCTTCAGTCCGCTCAGGAACGACGGGAAGTCCTTCATGTAGTAGTAGTCCGTCTGCGCCTCGATAGTCGTCGTGCCTGCCCTGCGTACGAGCTGCGCTCTCCTGGGAGCCCGATAGGTGAACGACACCTGCCCGTCCACGCCCGGCACGAACGGACGGGCCATGCAGTCGCCGTCCTTCGTGAAGCAGGCGGCATAGAGCACCTCAGCCGACTTTGGGGCCTGGAATGCCAGCGTTGCCTGACCGCCGTTGCTTACTGTGGCCACTGCCAGACAGTGGTTCTCGCCGGCATAGGGGTCAGCGTCCAGCACTGCCACCCGGACGATGTTGTCCATGTCGGCATCAGCCGAAATGCTCACGCTATTGTCGTTGGTCAGCGTCCAGTCCTGTTGCTGGTCGATGCTGATGCCTAAGGTCTTCTCGGCATGGCTCATGCGTTCCTGGTCCGTCACGGTGTAGGGCTTCTTCGTATTGTAGTTGTCCAGGTCGTGCTTACAGCCTATCAGTGCCATGGTGCCGCAGCTTGTCAGGATGGCGGCCATCATCCATTTTCGCATGTTTGTTTTCATTGCTTAATCTTTTAAAATTTTTGGTTCGCCTGATGGGGCTAATGGGGCTTATTAGCCCTATGAGTCCTATTGGCCCTATGAGTCTTATTGGCCCTATTAGTTGTTATTAGAAGTTCAGGACAATCGTCGTCTCCTGTCCCACCTTCTGCTTCAGCGTATAGACGCCTGCCTGTTTCGCGCTGTAGTAGCGCACGTCCAGCGTCTCGCCGTCCGTTGTGCGGAAGACGGTGAACGGCTGGCCAGCGACGCCCACGCCACGGCACTCGCCGCCGGCGAATACCGCCACGATGTCGCTCTCGTCGGGGGTGAAGGGCGTAGTGGACGGCAATTGTACCGTCAGCGTCTGCTGTACGGGGTACTTCGTGCAGCCCAGCAGCAGTGGCGGCACAAAGTCCTCGTCGAAGCCGTAGGTACGCTCGGTGGCAAACTTCTCCGTGCCTTGCAGGGTGAACACCCGGCGCAGTTGTGCACAGTAGTAGCGCAGGGCGAAGTTGACGTCGCGCTCGGTGCTGTTGCCACGGATTTTCAGTACGAAGTACACGCCTCCAGCCTTGTCGACATTGCGGATGGCCGGCACCGTGCGGCACTCGTCGCCGATGAACACCGCCATGAGGTCGCCGTCGGTGGAGTAGGCCGCCAGTTCGTCCTGCAGCTTCACCATGATGAACATCGAGCTCTCGAAGAGCGACGGGTCCGGTGCCGTCCATGCCGGGGCATTATCGCTGCCCGTCAGGTCCACACTCCACATCGGCATTGCGGCCTGCTCGAAAGTGTAGTTGGCCGGCGTGTCGTCGGAGTCTGACGAGCAGGCCCACGCCATCGTGAGCACTGCCGTCAGCATTATAATCTTTATTTCCTTCATTGTTGTGTCGTTTTGACGTTATTTCGTTATGACGTTATGACGTTATGACGATTTATTTGATTACCTGTTTCTTTCCATTATAAATATATACACCGCTCTGTGTCGGAGCCTTCGGCAGCTTGATGCCCTGCACGGTGTACCAGCCGTGCTGAGGCAGCTGGTCGGCCGTGACGAAGCTGATCTGCGTGGGCATCTCGGGCGAGCCGCTGATGCCGTCAGGCTCATACTTCATCACCTCGCCCGTGACGGCAATCAGATCGTCGCCACGCTCGATGGCAAACGACAGCGGGGCCTTTATGTCACCCTCGATGCTCAGGAAGAATAGCGGAGTACCAGCAGCGGTAGCAAACTCTACACTCTGCACGCTACACTCTACACTTCCTACGGCTTCGCCTCCGGCGTATGCCACCAGTCGGTCGCCCTCCTCGACGTCAACGCCCACGGCCTCGGCCACGACGCTCATCGTCGTGCTGAAGTTGCTGCCTAGCTGCGGAGCCTTGTTCACGCTGTTCTCGATGAATGTCGTTCCCGGCTCATAGTACGGATAGCAGAACTGTGCCTCGGTGGTTCCTTGGCGGTGCAGCATGTAGCCCTCGCCCGGCTTCATGTACTTCAGAGTGCCGAGCCATTCGCCGCCACCCTTGCCGTCGGCGGTGAACATGGCGAACGTATGCTGGTTCTTCACCACGTCGCCGGGCATGGCCTCGTCGAAGTAGTCGGTCAGAGCTGTCCTGACGGGCAGGCTCACCATCGGTGTGTAGCCGATGCTGTTCCAGCCGGGCTTCACCGTCATGGTACGCTCCTTGGTGCGCTTGTAGGCGCTGCCCCATATCTCTATCTGCTGGGCCTTGCCCACCTTTACGCGGTAGCTGTACTGCTGCGACAGCTTGATGCGGCTGATGTCCGTATTGCTGTTGCTCATCCACTGACCGTTGCGGTAGGTCAGCGTCAGGTCTTCCGAGTCCTCCGTCAGGATGTCGCCCTCCTGCCACGGGAAGCGGCTCAGGATGCTCTCCACGCTCGCGAAGGCCTGGTTATAGACGTTGAACGACACCCAGTTCCAGCCTTGTGCCAGGTCGAGCTTCTGCAGGTACTCTTCTTCGGAGTATAGGCCCACGGGCTTGTCCACGGTACCCACGATGGCCTGGTCACCGAAGTTGATGAACTCCGTCGGCGTCAGCTTCATGGTCTTGCCCGTGGCGTAGTGCCAGAGGCGGAACGTCAGCTGGTTGGCCACCGTCGTGCTGTCGTAGACGGTCATGTAGAGCATGCTGCGCCCTGTTGCCGGGTCGTACTCAATATTGTTTACGCCCATGCAACGGCCCGTTCCGTCGAAGGCACCTACTATGTCGCGCGAGTCAGTAACGAGGTCGTTGTTCACAAAGACCTGTGCCACGATGTTCATCGAGTAACGCTTCATCTCCGGGTCAACCGTCCAGTCGGGGGCTTCGCCCTCTACGGTCAGTTCCAGGTAGTAGGCATCCGACATGCCGTCCTCATCGACGAGGTAAATCATCTGGTCATACGTGCCTACCTCCAGGTCGGGGCTGATGGTGAAGTCCACCTCGTCCGTAGTCTGCGCGTCAACGATGTCGCTCGTCTTATCGACGGTAATCCAGCGTGGCACATTCTCGATAGTGTAGGTGTGCGCCTTGCCGCCGTTGTTCTCGATGATGCCGACAAGGGTCAGCGACTGGCCCTGCTGTATGGTCACCACGCGGTGCTTGCCCAGCGTCATCCACGTCAGCGGGTTGCGGTTGACGTAGAAGCTCTCCGTGGTCGGCGAAGCCATGAAGTTGCCGTTCTTGTCGGGAATGTCGTAGAGCGTCACATAGACGTTCTGCTTGTTGATGCGGCTGTCCTGCTCGTCGATGTTCACCAACAGCTGGTTGTTGCGGCCCACGTAGCTGAATTTCAGGTTGCGCAGGTGCTCGTAGGGCTGCACGGGTGCGCCGACGTTGCGGTCGATGAGACTGAGGATTTTGTCGACTGAATCGACGAACACGCTGTCGCGCTTGCCGGTGTCGATGCCGTCGTTGTCGCGCTTTACGCGGGTGCTCATGGCCCAGGGCTGCAGGGCCAGCTCGCCGCTCTTCTGTCGCACCTGGTGGTCGAAGGGCATGTGGGCTATCAGTCCGCGCTCCTCGCCGCCCGGCGACTTAGTGGAGTAGCGGCGGATGAGCGTCGTGGGCAGTGCCTGCTCGAAGAGCATCAGTCCGTCGATATGACCGGTAAAGGCGTTAGCCTCATAGACGAGGGGATTGCCTTCCTCCTGCCATACCATGTCGCCCAGCATGAAGCGCGTGCCAAGCATACCGCCAAGTGAGTCGGTGGTCAGCTGGGCCTTCGCCTCGTTATCTATATAGATGCTGGCCACGTTGCGGGCGCGGTTCACGGTCATGGCATAGTGGTGCCATGCGTCGTTGCAGAGGTCGTCGCCGAGGGTGAACTCACGTCCGTTGGTGCGGTACTTCAGCACGTGGTCCTCGAAGCCGATGAAGAACTTGTGCAGTGCACCCTCGTCGTCAGCCTTTCCTGAGCCGTTAGCCAGCAGCGTACCATTCTGCTTTGCCGTCTTGAACCAGAACATCAGTGTGTAATCCTGCTCCGCATCGCGCTGGAAGAGGTCGTTGCGCAACTCCAAACCCTTCGGCTTGCTGGCCATATAGACCTGGTTGTTATTGACACGTGGAACGACGTCGCCGCTCGCATCCACTATCCAGCCAGAGCCTAATGCATTCTTCAGTTCCTCGGCAGACATGTTACCCACGTTGTTGATAACTTGTGCCACTTTGGGGTTTCTGGTCCAGTTGTTGGTTCCAGCCCAGCGTGTTTTGTTAATGTAGCATGAACTGTACCTGCCATAGAAATCAAAGTATCCGCCATAGTCCAAACAGTTCGCTACGGCAAGTGTGGTATTGCTGGTGGCACAGCCAACGAAAGCACCGGCGAAACTGGCAGCTGAATTGTCTTTCTCTAAGTCATAGCCAGTGTGATGGACGGATCCGTCAAACCGACAGTTTCGCACGGTGAGAGTGCCCGCATCGGCGTATCCTACAATGCCGCCACCTCTTACATAGACTGTTATTTTTGACGACACCCGGCAGTTCGTTACAACCACATTGGAACCGCTTTCTACGTGGCCTACGAGACCGGATGAATGCCAACTTCCCGTAATGCTACCACTGACGTTCACATTGCGGATGGTACTGATGCCCGTCACATACTGGATAGGTGCCGTGCAATTCCCATGACTACCTATATTACATGTCAGCGTATGACCATTACCATTGAAGTCACCACGGAAGCGTGCTGAGCCGATGCCCACAGGCTCGGTGATGTTGATGTCCGCCATGAGCTGGGCATTCACATCGTACTGGCCTTTGGCAGCTTCGACCATTGAGCGGAAGGTGTTCCAGTCTTCATCAGTCTTAATCTGGAAGATGTTACTGTTGCTGCCGATGCCGGTAGTGTCATTGTCAATCTTCAGCGACATACCTTCGGGCTGAGCCCACGAGGCACCTTCGAGTATCAGGTGGGCACCCTGTGCTTGGTCACTGGCATACGTACCACGTCCGTCGTTCATCGGGTAGTAGTCAGCCAGTCCCATCTCGTAGCCCGTCAGCAGACGACCACTGTAGCGGTTCAGTGTGGCCAGGTCCATGGCGCGGTACCACAGGCGGCCCTGCAGCATGCGGCCCTTGAAGAACTTCTCCTTGCCGTCGGTAGCATCTTCGGCAGCACCGAACGTCAGCTGTCCCGTGCCGCTATAGACGACGTTGTCCTTGCTGCCCACCTGCTGCTTGCCATAGAGCATCAGCCGCTTGTTCTCGTTGTCCAGAACCATGGCCACGCGCTGGAAGCCGGTGAACTGCAGCACCGAGTCGCTCACTGCGACGATGGTGTCGCTGCCGTTGTTGACGACTGCCTTCAGCCGGCGCTCCTTGGTGAACCACAGCTGCAGGCTCTTGCCCTCGCTGCCGTGCGAGAAGAGGGGCATGTCGTTGCTGGTGTCCTCGGGCTTGATCATCACCTCCAGGGTGACGTCCTTATTGGTGAAGTTGCGGCGCGACTGGGTCTGGGCATAGCCGTTGCCGCCGAACTGCAGCGACGGAGCCTCCTGCACGGCCGTCTCGTTGGTCTCGCCCACCACCTCGAAGTTGGTGGTAGCCTGCAGGTAGTTGTACTCGATGTCCTCCGAGAAGTCGAAGATGATATTGTCGCCAGGACCCAGCACGCCCGACTTCGGTTCTGGTGTACCGAACAGTTGCGGACGGCGCGTATCCTTCACACCAGAGAGCACCTTCGACTCATTGGTGAGGAACGCATTGCCGTTCCTGCAGAACAGTACGGCACGGAGGTCGTAGCCCTTCTCCATCACCGTGCCCTCGCCAAAGAAGCGGGTGGTGATGTTGCCGTTCTCAGGTATCATCTCCTTCGTGCCGGTAGCAGCGCGGTAGATGGTAGAGTCGGCATAGTAGCCACAGAGGTTGGTCCAGTAGTCGTCGCCACGGGTGGTCTCCTTATACTGGAACTCGATGTGGTCGAAGTTGTGCTGGTTCTTGTCGAAGCCGCTGATGACCACGGGCAGATACCAGCCCTTCTTGCCGTCTATGGGTGCGTCGCAGTTCATGATCCACTTGTCGCCGGGCGACGAGATGGCAATGTCGCCTGCCGTCTGCAGGTAGTGTACGTCGAAGGCCACCTCATGATAGACGTTCACGTCGCCTTGCGAGATAAGACCGATGGTCAGCCCCTCGTAGTCGAACGCCTCGCCGGCATAGACCTCCAAGGTCTTCTCCGTCACCTGACCTGGACGCACCTCGATGGTTCGTGAGTTGCCGGTCAGGGGCACGCCGTCAATCACCAGACGTGCTCCGTTGGGATTCTTCTTATCCACCTGATACAGGTCGAAGTAGTTATAGACAGCCTCGGGCTGTTCGCTCTCGTTGGTCAGATAGAGCTTGAAGCGGGCGGGCTCGCCGAAAGGCACGCCGCTGATGCTCTGCTTATCCATCTTGATTTGCGGTTTCTCAATCTTCTTGGTGCGCTCGTCAAGTATGGTACCCGTCTTGTAGAGCTGCGTCTTGCGCTCGCCCTCATACGGACGGAGGGTAGCACCGGCAATGGTACGATAGACGAAGCTGTGCGGTGTCACGTAATTTTCCAGTTTGAGGTCGCGCTCTAGGTATTTCTTGTTGGCGGCTGCCTGGGTATAGAAAGCATTGTTCAGGAATACGTCGTTGACGCCACGACCACTAAGGCCGTCGGAAGCATTGCTGACACGATAGACATCGAAGTCCAGATGGCTCTTCTTGTCCATGCCGATGGTGAAGCTCTCCTTACGGCTATAGGTAGTCTGCTGGGTGTTCTTAGGCGTAATGTCGTAGCTGAACACCGGCGTCAGTCCGAATTTGAAGGAGACACCAACGGCATCAATCTTCACTTCTGTCTTATTGGCCATCTTGTCGCCTTTCGTTTTACCAAGTGAACCACTGGCCAAACTGCCTATCAACTTGGACAAGATAGGTCCGGCAACAGCCAGAATGGCATAGCCGGTATTCCTGCCATCACCTTCGTCATAAAAACTCAACGAAGCACCCTGGAACGGACTCTTATCAGACTGTACGTATGAATAGTCGGTGGTGAACGACTCGCCGTAGGTCAGCGAACCGCCGCCGTCCATACTGATGTTCTTCACCAAATCCTTAGCTTCCAACTTCTCCTGCTCATTGCGTCCTATCATCTTCATCCATTCCGTCATGATGGTGTGATAGAAGTTCACCGAGTCGACGACATTAGTAGCCGACTGTCCCTTAGGCATAATCATCTCGTGGGCAAAGCCGAACTCCTCATGGTCCTTCGTTACCGTCGACAGGTAGACCGGTCGTCCGATGGAATCGGCGCGTGTCTGGGCCTCTTTCTTCGTGCCGGTGAAGATCATCGACAGACATTGTTTCTCCAGCGACGGCAGCAGTTCGGTAATGATGTATTTCTGCGAGTGGATGAAGTTCGACTCGAAGCTCATGCCGTAGGTCACCACCTCGTCGCGCACTAAGTGCAGCGTCTTGTTGTTGTTGTCCTTGCCTTGGGCTATCTCTACCATGCGGCCTGACTCCAAGATGGCAGCCGACTGGCGGAACGTGCTGTCAGGAATGGCACGGATGGCGGTGGCAGGCTTCAGCACGACATTGTCTACCACACCCATATACAGGTCGGCATCGGCACCCACCATTCCTTTTTCGGAACTGGTCGAGACATCCTCGTTGAAGGTCATCGTGTAGCTGAAGGCACGTTGACCGCTGCCCGACCATACCAGGTCGATGGTGGTACCGTAGGTGCTGGCAGTACCATTATTGAAACCGCCTACGCCACCGGCACCCATCGGGGCTGCCACAAGTCCGGTAAAGGTGTTCAGTCCGGTACCAAGACCTAAGTTGATGTCTACACCCATCTGCCACGACATATCCATCGTGTAGGCATACTTCATCGTAGAGCCCTTTGAGATAGTGGCCTTCGACGAGCCTCCTGGCGGGTCGCGCAGGATGTCGAGCAACTGCGGTGTCGAGAAGCTCAGTATCTCGGGTGCCCCAGTCTTGGGTTTCACGTTCAGCACGTAGGCCTTCAGTGGTTCGGCCTCGTAGTGCGTGCCGTCCATTTCCAAGCTCATGCTCACCGTACTGAGGGCATCGTCGCCCGTCAACAGGTAGGGCGTCTGGGCGGCCTCGATGGTGTAGTTGCCCTGTCCCAGCGAGTCCAGTTGCAGCGTGTCGCGGTGGGTGGCGCTCACCATGCCGTTGTGGATGGTCACCACGCCGCCTTCAAGGTGTACCACGTCGATGGTGTCGCTCTTCGTATTGTTGTTATAATAGTATTTCTCGATGGCCGAGATGGTGAATCCATACTTGCGGTCGATGTTGAACACGGGGTATCCGAAGGTGTAGTGGGTCTCCATCGAGTCGCGCTTGCCTTCTGGCCATCCCTGCTTCCTGACGCCGTAGGCCAGCGCCAGCTTCTCCTTCGCTCCTCCTAAGTTAGCAAAGCTGTAGTAGTGCTCGCCGAAGTAGTCGAAGTCGTCAAAGCCCTGCTGACGGTACTCGATGCGTACGGGTGAGTGATAGATGCGGTTATACAGGGCGTAATACTCCTCCACAGGGTCGGTCACCTTGTAGCTGGCGGTTTCCCACTCGCCCTTCTTGGTTATCTTGTGCTCCGTCAGCGAGTCGCTCAGGTCTATCACGTCGCCTATCTGTCCGTCCTGGAACAGGGTAGCATAGCCCGAGGCCGTTATCTGCTGAATCTTCCACTTCACAGGCGGCAGCATCACCTCGTATTCACCCGTGTGCACGTCTGGATAGACCACCTTGCGGTTCAGCGTGGTGTGTACCTTGGTCTGGTGAACGAACTGCTTATCCTTGGCGTTGGCCTTCTCGTGCAGGAATACTTCGTCGCGCTCCTTCAGCGTACGGTCTTGGATGTCGAACACCAGTCGTGAGGCATTGTCGCCCTCCAGTGTGAGCACCATCTTCAGCGAGTCGCCCAGGTTGTTGTGCGACAGGGCGTAGCCCAACGGCAGTTCGCCTTGCGTCTTACCACCCACGATGCGACCAATCATCTTTACACGGGTCTTATCGTAGAACATCAGACCGGCCTTGTCCGTCTGGAAGTCATAAGTCTTCAGCGTGTCGGGGTCGTCGTCGTTCAGGTGGTAGAAGCCGTCGCGCCAGAACTTGTGGCCGTCCTTCACGGCCTGGATTTTGGTATCACCCTTCAGGATGCGGAAGGAGAACTTACCTTCGTGGTCGGTGGTCACCAAGCCGGCAGCATTGCGCACGTCGTGGTCGTTCACCTTGAACGATACGCCCTGCACGGGGATGCTGGTGCCGTCGTACTGTACGTAGCCGGAAATCTTGATGCTCGTAGCCACTTCCATCACCACGTTCTTCACCACATTCTTGCCGGGATCCGTGCCCAAGGTGATAGTTACATCCTTGGCACCAGCACTGCTGGTCAGCGTGTAGTAGGTCTCCTTCTTGTCCTTATAGGGTAGGTCTGTGAATCGGAAGAAGCCGCTCTCGTCGGTCACCGCCTGACGCTCAATGCTATCGACGGTCACGAAGATGGACTCACCGGGTATGCCTGTGCCGTCGAGGAAGCACAGGCGGCCTTCCACCGTACCATACTGCTCGCACATGCCCTCTACCTCTTTGGTCTCGTCGTAGTGCAGACCCTCGCAGCTGGTCACCCCGCGTACCTTATATATATATTGGTAGACGGGCGACGTCTGCTTGTCTTCATACTGCATGTCGGTCAACTGCGTAACCAACGGGCTGTTGCCATAGCTGCTTTCGCCCTTTTCCTTGCGCCATACCTCGTAGTAGTCCACGGGCTCTTCGGTCTGGTTGGCCCATGTCAGCACCGTCGAGGTGGGCAGCGTACGTATCTTCAGCGAGTTCTGGTCAATGTGACCCATGTTCTCGTAGTAGAAGGTCGGCATGCCGTCAATCACGCCGCCGACGGTCTTGGGCACTGGGCGGCCTGCTGCGTCCAATTGCCACCACTGGCTGCCCAGGGCTTTCACCAGTTCGGCGGCAGTCTTCGTGCCGACTTTGCTTATTTCGTACCAGTCCTTATAGGTGTAGTTGGTTTTTCCGCCAAACGCCTGTCCACTGTTTCTGTAGTTGGCCCCTGCATGTGCAAAGCCGGTATATGTACCATTCTCCAAACAGTACTCCACTGTGGAATTGTCGTTCGCCCAGCCGATAAACGAACCAGCGTAGCTACCCGACTTGGCAGTGATGCTGCCGTCGAACAGACAGTTGCGAATCGTCGTCTTAGCACCTTGTGTCTGTCCGATGAGACCGCCTGCATTTTGGCTGTTGTTAATGATGCTGGCCGACACGTGGCAGTTCTCTATCACAAAGGTAGCACCATTGTCAACACACCCCACAAGAGCCGCTGTGTTGTTGATACCCTCGACGCTACCGTTGACGTTCAAGTTGCGCAAGGTGGCTGTGGTCACATGAGAGAAGAGACCTGTGTTATTTGAATTATCCGAAATGTTGAGTGTTATTGTGTAGCCGTTGCCGTCGAATGTGCCTCGGAAAGCCTCGGCAGCATAAAAGGCTGCAACCTTCGTCACGGTGATGTCGGCCAAGAGCTGCGCGTAGATATCTTGCTGGCCTTTGGCCTCAGTCACCAGTTTACAGAAAGCGAGCCAATCTTCGGATGAGTGGATGTTGAAGGGGTGCTTCACCGAGTTGGGTATCACCACCTGAGCGTTGTTGACCATCTTCGGCGTAGGATTGCCATTGGCAACAATTGTCCACCCAGGACCTAATGCTTTGACTAACTCTGTAGCAGTCATCGTGCCCACATTGCTGATTTCGCCCCAGTCCTTATAGGTATAGTTGGTTTTCCCGCCAAACGACCATCCATTATTTCTGTAGTTCGCCCCTGCATGTGCAAAGCCGGTGTATGTACCATTCTCCAGGCAGTACTCCACGGTGGAATTGCTATTCGACCAACCGATAAACGAACCGACGTTGGTGCCCGACGACGCTGTGATGCTGCCGTCGAACAGACAGTTGCGAACCGTCGTTTGAGCACCTAATGACCGTCCGACTAAACCGCCTGCATATTGGCCGGTAGTGGTGATACTGGCCGACACGTGGCAGTTTTCTATCACAAAGGTTGCATCATCGTCAACACACCCCACGAGTGCAGCGGTAAAGTCGGCACCCTTGACGCTACCCTTGACGTTCAAGTTGCGGAAGGTAGCAATGGACACATGTGAAAAGAGAGCCGTGTTGTTGGAATTGTCCGAAATGTTGAGTGTCAGTGTGTGTCCGTTGCCTTCGAAAATGCCTCGGTAAGCCTCATTTGCCGTATAGGCCGCAACCTTCGTCACGCTGATGTCGGCCATGAGCGAGGCGTTCACATTGCTCTTGCCACCGGCATTCTCCACCATGGTACAGAACGTGTTCCAGTCCTCCGCCGTACGAATCTCGAAGTAGGACGATGGCTCAACGGGTATGGCCGACTCGCCGCGCTCCACGTCGAGCGTAATCTTATAATCTACGCACGAGCGGTCTAATGTAATCACCTTCTGGCGTGCCGCCATGTCGGCCTCGGTGAGCGGGACAAGGTATGTGCCGGCACCGTTGCCCTCGCGGTTGGTGGCCGACACCACGATGTTCATCTTGGCGCGTGAGTCCCACACGGCAGCGGCCTCGTCGGCATACTGCCACGTCACCTTGACGGTGCGTGCCGTCTGGTCGGCCCACGCCGTCTGGTAGTCGCTGACGCGCAACAGGTGGAGCAGTGACAGCGGCATGACGGTCTGCGTTGCGGCCGTCGTATTGCTGACGCCCCACAGCTGCTGGACGGCGGCACGCGTCACGCAGTACAGCACCTGCGGCTCCTGCTTGCTGCCGTCGAGGTGCTCGGCAGCAAGGGCACTCATGAGCGTCTCGTCGCGGAAGGTGTAGGTGGCGGTGCCCTCCTCGAAGGGTATGGCACCGATGCTCACCAGGTCTTTGGTATTGCCTGTCAGCGAGCGCATCACGTTGAACTGGTCGCTGCTGATGGCATCCTTATACGAGGGGGCGTCAATCTCCCACTTCAGTTCCACGGCGCCGGCATCGGCCAGCTGATTGTTGGTGCTGAAGCGCAGCAGGCTGGCCGACAGCCTAAGCGGGCTGTGCAGCACGGCGTCCTGCTTGTCGTCGACGGTCTTAGTCACCGTGCCCACCGCCAGCCTGGCCGTAATCTTCAGGCTCGTGTGCTGCTCGGTGGCCGGTACCTTGATGAATCCGGCGTAGGTGTTGTCGGAGTAGGTGACACGGCTGAGCGTCTTCGTCTGTCCGTTCTCGTTGACATAGCTGACATCGATATACTTCACAGGCTGGTCGCACGAGAAGGGAATCTTCAGCATACCCTTCTCGCCGTCCTCCGTGCCGGGCACGATGTCGTAGGTCTCGAAGTTCACGTCGCCGGCCGACGGCCATGTGTCCATGACGGGGGCGGCTTCGTCACCGACGAGGTGCCACGAGCCGGCCTTCTCGTCATTCATCTTTTTCACCACGTCGCTTTGGTTGGTGATGCTCTTACAGCCGCTCGCCATTTCACCCCAGTTGTGGGCGGAAATACACAGGGAACAATTTTCATTACCGTTGGCTCCCCAGGCTTTACCCCAAATGTCACCACCAACATACACGTAACTGAATCCGTAACGTGAAGCACCATTCGATGTGGATTTTTCATAGAGGCGATGCCAGCGCCGCTTGTCACCGTCGTCAGCCCATAAGATACAGCTATTAAATTCGCTACTGCTCAATTTTCCATCGTAGCGGCAGTCATTGATATGGGTGATGGATTGAGAGGCATGTCCTATGAAACCACTGGAATGAGCCTCTGAAGTGGTGACATCTGCCGACACCCATACCCTTTCGATATAGACGTTAGGGTGGCCTTCATATAGGACTCTTCCGATGAGTCCCCCCGTCCATTGCCCGCCTTTGACGCTACCCGTCACGCGCAGGTCTCTGAAGGTGGCCTCCTTGACCTTGCTGAACGGTGCCATCTCAGCGGAGGATCCACCGTCGATTTTTACGTTCAGCGTGTGTCCGTTGCCGTTGAAGGTGCCGTTGTAATAGACACCACTATTGCGGGCGATACAGTCAGTGATGGTGAAGTCGGCATCCATGATGGCGTTCACCTCCTTGCCCTGGCCGTCGTCCACCATGTCGCGGAACTTCAGCCAGTCGGCATTCGAGCGCAGCACGTAGTAGCTCTTGTCGCCGATGAATGCCGTCTCCAGCCCGCTGCTGTCAGCCCATGCCCCCTGGGGCACAAGCATCCCCACGAGCATCAGGACCATGGCGGCCGCCAAGTGCAGCCGCTGCCGCCATGAGGAAATTACCTCCCCCATTGCCGACACTCGTCTCGTTTTTGTGTTTGTAATCATAACTTTTCTATATTTATACTTTGTTTGTTAATATCATTTTCACGCGTCGCCGCTATGCTGCCTGTCACAAAACGGATTCCGCAATCCTGCGCTGCGGTAGTCTCGGTGGATAAAAATCTCGGAGGGTGGTGGGGGGATTCGTGGGAATGACTTACTTGCTGTTTTCCACCCAGTTCTCTATCTTGATGTCCTTGATGTTCAGAAAGTCTTTCACGTTCTCAGTCACCAGCACCATCTTTTTGGCCACAGCGGTGCAGCCTATCAGCAGGTCGAACTCACCCGTGGTTGTGCCGGCCAGAGCCAGCCGTGCCTTCTCTGCTGCATAGAGGTCGAAGGATGTTGCAGCGGGTATGACCCTGATGGCCTCGAAGAACTCCTGTAGCGGCTGATCCCTGTATTTAGGGCCGCCTTTCAGCTGACCGTAGGCCTTGCCGAATTTCAGTTCGGCAATGGTGATCTCCGATATGCAGCAGCGGTCGAAGCCGACGGCGTTGATCCGCTCCCGGATGTTCTTCTTGTCGCGCAGCCAGTAGGCGCAGATGCAGGTGTCGAGCAGGTATCGCTGTTGTTTCATAGCTTGTCCCAGATTTCTTCCCTGCTGCTTTTCACGTGGCGGGCATTGCGGATGGCCTTGTTGATGTCCTCCGCAGCCATGTAGTGCTCGTCGTCCCAGATTCCGGCGAAGTCATCGGCTGTGTATTTCTTCCTCCGCGCCTTCTTCTCGGCCACGGCGGGCGCGAGGGCATCGGTCAGACGCTTGATGAGCGCCAGTTTCACCTCATTGCCTGCATCCTTGATGAGATTCCAGTAGTTGTTGGTCTCCCGTTCCAGTGCGATTGTTGCCATATCTTTCCTTGTTTTATACATTTCTACGGCTGCAAAGATACGACTATTTTCCCAAATATCCAAGGATTCGCGAGATTATTTATCCGTTAGTGTCAGCAAGTTACTCTGTCGCTAATCCGGCAAACTACACAGACAGCCCGCTCCTGCGTGACGGTGTAATTTATTATAAATGTCCCCTCTGTGTTCAAGGACGTGTGAAAAGGCGTTCGTGCGTCGAAGGAATGTTGCTTTGCGATCGTTCCTAAGTCATGTGTAGGTGGAAAGTGATAGGCTTACAGGGGGAAAGTGCCTTTGGGACAGGGAGCGGAACCCTTTGTTGCGAGAAAGCAGCGGGCGTGTCTTTAATCAGCAGCGCCCGCTGCTGATTAAAGCGGCGGGCGTGGATGAAGTCGGCAGCGTTCGCTGCGTACCGGTTTTGTTCAGGACGGTCAGAGCAGTCTTACCCTTGTGTTGACGGGCAATTTCAGCACGGGAGCCACAAAGCGCAAGAATTAGACTCGTTGATGGTGAATTGGGCTATCCTTAGTACTCCATTATCAATGATTGGCGGGGCTTCAGCGTCAGGTCTGCTGACAAGTCGAAATAGCGGCCTGTCAGTATGTCCTTGGCCCGTTTCGTGCTACCGATGACCTCTGCATAGCGCTTCACTTCCATCTTTGCGGGTTTTGTGGTTCCGTTCAGGACGGTCAGAGCCGTCTTACCCTTGTATTGGCGGGCAATGACGTAGATGCCGTTATAGGGAATGAACTGCGTCATCGTGCCACGGCTGATGACCTGGTTGCCCTTGCGCCAGTGCAACAGGCGGCTCAGCCACTGGAACATCTGCTGCTCGGCCCGGGTGCGCCCCTCGCGGGTGAAGGCGTTATGGCTGTCACCGGGGAATCCGCCCGGGAAGTCCTTGCGCACGTTGCCATCTGTCACTTCCTTCGTGCCGTTCATCAGGATTTCCGTGCCGTAGTAGAGCTGCGGTATGCGGCGTACGGTCATGAGCAGGGCCAGGGCCTGCTTCAGCATCAGCGTGTCGCGGCCGTTGCCCAGGAATCGGTCGGTGTCGTGGTTGTCGATAAAAGCCATCACGTGGGTGGGGTCTACATACAGGTAGTCATAGACGAACGAACCGTACAGGCGGTTCAGCCCCTGCCACCAGGCATCGGTCTCCTCATGCTTGGCCTGCGCGAGCTTGTCGAAGAACGAGAAGTCCATGACCGTTTTCAGGTACGAGTTGTCCTTCGACAGCCGCGAGCCCTTCTGCCACGAGGCGGTATAGGCAGGCTCCGTCACCCACGTCTCGCCAACGGTGTTGAAGTTAGGATATTCCTCGTCCAACTCCTTCATCCAACGTGCCATACCCTTTGAATCGGCATAGGGATAGGTATCCATGCGGATGCCGTCGATGCCCACGGTCTCAATCCACCACTTCGAATTCTGGATGAGGTAGGTCATCAGGTGCTGGTTACGCTGGTTCAGGTCAGGCATTGTGGGTACGAACCATCCATCCACCGTTTCTTTCAGATCGACCTTCGAGGCATACGGGTCTTTGACGGGCGTCAGCTTGTAGCTAGTGAGATGGAACCCACCCCCAGCCCCTCCCGTGCGGGAGGGGAGACTATGTTGTTTCAATCCATAGGTGCGTAGCATATTCTGCTCCCCTCCTGCACGGGAGGGGTCGGGGGTGGGTGTCAGGTTCAGCCAGTCCTTGGCAGGCATGTCCTGCGTCCAGGGATGTTCGAAGCCTGAGTGGTTGAATATCATGTCCATTACGACCTTCAGACCTTTCTTGTGGGCTTCGTCACACAACAGACGATAGTCGTCATTCGTGCCAAAACGGGGATCTACACGGTAGTAGTTCGTCGTGGCATAGCCATGGTAGGTCGAGTAGCCACGCTCGTCATCGGGCGAGTCGTTCTCTAAGACGGGTGTCAGCCAGAGAGCCGTCACACCTAACTCCTTGAAGTAATCCAAATGTTCGCGAATACCGTTCAGGTCGCCACCATGCCGTAACGAGGGCTGTGTGCGGTCTTCCTTGTAAGCGCGCATACCTTTTACTTGTGGATTGTGGTTGGCACCTTGCGCAAAGCGGTCGGGCATCAGCATGTATAGCACGTCACTGATGTCGAAACCTTTACGTTTCTTCCCCTCCATCTCGCGCTGTTTCAACACGTAGGGCACTTTTTCGCTTTTCACTTTGCCCTTTTCATTTTTCACTTTGAAGTCCAGCGTCATTGTACCTGCTTCGGCACCCTTCACGTTGAGGTACACTAACAGATAATTGGGCGAGTCGAGACGTACCAGGCTGTCGATGGTAACGCCCGGATAGTCTGTTGTTACGGCCTCTGCATCGCGGATGCCTTTTCCATACACCATCAGCTGTACAGAGGGATTTTTCATCCCCACAAACCAGTCAGTAGGCTCGATGCGGTTAATCACTGTTCTCTGACCTTTGGTCAGAGTGTGGCGTTGCAATGTACTTTTCTTGGCTGCACTCATTGTCATCACGTTTGCCATCAGAATGGCTGTTAATAAAATAATTCTTCGCATAGCGTGTCCTTAGTTATTATTCTTTTTGAGTGCAAATATACGCATTTTTCCTATTACTTGCTACGTTAAGGCCTACATTTATTGTTAATCGCTGCAAAAACGTTTGCACTCTCACGTTTTTTCGTTATCTTTGCAGCCTATGTTTTCAAACTTATCGCCTATGATGTTGTTAAGGAATATTTGGCTGTTGATGGCACTGGTACCGCTTTCGCTTTTGGCGCAAGAGGTGACAGTACTTCCGCAACGTGCATTCCCCAAAACGGTCTCAGCAGGAAACTACAGTGGTATAGCGTGGTTAGGTGGCCAGCGCTATGCTGTGGTAAACGACAAGTCGCCAACGGCAGGTTTCTACCTGATGACAATAGAAACCGACCGTATAACGGGTGCATTGCTGAGGGTAAACGAAGATTCGTTCCTGACCAGTGGCCTGCCTAATCGCGACGAGGAAGGTGTCTGCTATTTGCCACATACACAGACGCTTTTTGTGAGCAGTGAGGCTGACGGGCAGATTGTGGAATATAACCTGCAAGGACAACTGACAGGTAGGAAGCTGAACATTCCAGAGATCTTTAAGACGGCCTATCCTAATGGCAGTTTTGAGGCCTTGACTTATCATGCGCCGAGCCATCGATTTTGGACAACCTCTGAATTTACGTTGAAGGCTGATGGCGAGCAGCCTTCGATAGATAGGAAGATTAAGAACCGCCTGCGCCTACAGTCGTTTGGCGACGATTTGCAGCCAAAGGAGCAATATTGGTACGAAACAGACTCGACAGCTGTCAAAAAGCGCAAGGGGCGCAGTGTTTTGGGCGTCAGTGGTTTGGCTGTTCTGGATGATGGTCGTATGGTGGTACTCGAACGTGAACTATACTTTCCCAAAAAGCAGATAGGTTCATTCTCGCATGTTAAGCTGTACATCGTCAACCCTACTAGTCAGCAACCAGGCGAAGTGCTCCGTAAGACCCTGTTGACAGAATTCCGCACGAAAGCGAATCTCACACGTCGCAGTTTTGCCAACTATGAAGGTATTTGCGTAGGCCCCAAACTGGCAGACGGGCGCCAGCTTCTAATCCTCATTAGCGACTCACAAAACCAGTATCGTGGCGTGTTGCGCGATTGGTTTAAAACCATTGTGATGGATTAGGATTAACTATTTGGCTCTGTACATCAATATCGTAAAGACAATCGTCACACCGAACACCACGCTGAGGATTATCACAACGGGCAGGATGCTGTCATGATTCTTCATGCCTAACGAATAGACGGCAATGAAGAGCATAATCATGAGTATCACCAATGCGATAATTCTGCTGAGCAGCACACCCAACTTCTTCTGACGCTCATTGCCTGAACCCTCGACGAAGGGCAAGTTGATACTGCCAATAGGGAGATATATGCTGAAGGCAACGAAGAGGGCCACAACGGTCATGATGATACTGGGAATGATGATGAAGGTGGGCGACCCGTAGGCATCAGGCTTACCCGATGGGCCGAAGTGGGTGGGTACGATGTCGGGGGCACGACTGATAAGCCATGCGATAATGCCCCAAATGGCTATCGTCAAGGCCAGAAATACACAGTCGAAAATCATGTCCTTTGACGTGCGGACAACGTTTAGCTTTATTTTACTCATAATTTTATATATTAGTATCTTCTTGTGATTGTTGTTTCTTCTTGGGCAGACGCTTGGCCTTACGTAGGGCCTCGGTGATGATCCATTGTAGCTGACCGTTGGTGCTGCGGAACTCGTCCGCAGCCCAGGCCTCTATCGCGTTCATCGTCTCGCTATCTACGCGCAGGATGAAACTCTTGGTATTCTTCTCAGCCATAGCTTTATTCATATTTGAAAACAACATTGACAACTTAAACAACTTTTTTAGGTTGTCCTTGTTGTCTTTGTTGTCTTCTACTTTTTAGTGATTCAGTGTTCCTGTGTTGACAACTGGCTGAGCCGAGTCGTCACCACAGAGCACCACGAGCAGGTTAGACACCATAGCAGCCTTCTTGTCGTCGTCCAACTCTACGATGTCTTCGTTTGACAACTTGTCGAGGGCCATCTTCACCATCGAGACGGCACCCTCCACAATCTTCTCGCGTGCAGTAATGATAGCCGATGCCTGCTGGCGGCGCAGCATCACAGCAGCAATCTCAGGGGCGTAGGCCAGATAGTTGATGCGGGCTTCGACCACCTCGATACCAGCCAGTGCCAGGCGTTCGTTCAGTTTCTGCTCCAGTTGGTCGTTAATTTCCTCGCCTCCACCACGTAAGGTCAACTCGTTACTTTTGTTATCCTCGTCATCGTAGGCATACTGACCTGCTACCTGACGCAGGGCGGCATCGCTCTGTACGCGTACGAAACGCTCCAAGGCGTTCATGATTGAGCGTACATCGGTACCAATCTGTCCCTGAGCCGTACCTGCCATTGTCTGTGAGTCAACCTCGAACAAGGCCTTGTACGTGTCCTTCAGTTTCCATACCAGCACTAAGCCAATCATCACGGGATTGCCTGTCTTGTCATTCACCTTGATAGGTTCGGCATCCAGGTTACGGGCACGCAGCGACACCTTCTTGGCACCATAGAAAGGATTAATCCAGTAGTAACCAGCTTGTGAAAACGTGCCTGAGTATTTGCCGAACCACGTCAACGCACGGGCCTCGTTAGGCTCCAGCATCATAAAACCGCACCACATCATAATATTCACGACAAGCAAGAGCAGGCTACCACCTAACATCCAGCCACCACAAGTGCCATCACTGCTGTCTAAATCGATGATGCTGAACACGATTCCCACGATTGACAGAATCAGCACTGCGAAGTTTACGAACAGCATCAGGAAGCCGTTCATCACCATTCCATTGAATTTACATTCCATATTTTCCATAATGATAAGTATTAAAGATTGATTTATATCTGATATCAATTTGATATCGCAAAGATATGAACTTTTTTCTGTTCCGCAATGGAAAGTGGTATTTATTTAACATGAATTAACCAAACGAAAAAAGCCGAAAGCACAATGTCTTCCGGCTTCTATATGTTGCGAAAATCGCTTGACAAAACTATTTCAGCGTCACTTTACCATCTTTGACAATAATGAGGTGGCTGGCAATCTTCGAACCGTTGCCGTCCTTCAGAAAATATTCGAGGGTGTAGTCCTTATCAGTACCCAACTTTGAGGTGTCTATACTCTTGAACGATGTTTCGAAGGCTTCCTTGGCTCTAAACTGTGAAACATTAGTGAAGGTTTGCTCCATATTCTTAAGAACACTGTTCATGGCGGTAACTTCCAAATCAGACAAGGTTCCCTGTTCGGAAACGGTCAGACCGATGGTGTAGGTACCTAAGGAGCCGGTGTTGTTGTTGTCGTCGTCAGAGCCACATGAGGTCATGAAGCCAGTCATCAGTACGACGACCATCATCATAAAAAATTTCTGCATTGTTTTCATTGTCGTTTATATTTTAAATTGTTTTTACTTCAGTTCGAACTTGTAGCCGATGGTCAGCATACCACCGTCGGTGTACCACTTATTATCGTCATCAAAGTCATCGACTCTGGTCAGAGAACCTGCGCCGCGGAGGTCGAGGGTGATGCCGTTATTGAATTCATAAGAAAGTCCCAAGGGAATAGCAAAGTTGAAGGACTTAACATTTTTTACTTCATGGCCGTCGTACGATGCATTGACCTTGAAACCTGGCTGCAAACCAACCTTCAGGGCAAAACCCTTAGCGACGTAGAAGTTAACCAAAACGGGGATGTTAATGTAGTCGATATTCGTTGACTTGCTGTTCTCCTTGAACTTCCAACCCTGCTGCTGGTACATAATTCCTGCAGAAAGAGTGAGCCAGTTGGTAGAGGTGTAATATTCAGCCTCGGCACCAATAGTAAAACCTACGCGAGCTTCGTTACTTGTGCTGGTAGTACTGATGCCATCAATATTACGCTCACCTCTCCATGTACCAGTTGAGAGACCAATCATTGGCTGAATGGTGAATGAACCTGCATCGTGACGTGCTTTTTGTGCATTTGCAGTCAGGCAGCATACTGCCATCACTGCGATCATCATTAATTTCTTCATACTTGTTTGAATTAAAAAAAATTATTATTTCGGTTGCAAATTTAAACAATTTTTTTAAATCGCCAAACTAATTTATCGAAAATTTGCGGTTTAGTGCTCATTTTTTATACATCGTACCAAATACGTGGCTAAAAAGCCCACCAAGAAGATGACTGACGTACCAAGAACGATGGCGAGATAGGGGTGCAGATGGATACCTGGCAACGACCACATCTCGGCCAATGATATCCAGCCGATGACCAAGACACCAGCCACACAGCCGAGGAAGGCTGCCAGACGACTAATCTTGGCAGGGATACAACCCAAGAGGAACAATCCAAGCATACCGCCTGAGAAAATGCTGGAGAGTGTCCACCATGCGTCAATGATGCTTTCTACGCTGAGCATGGCAATGGCTACACAAGCGCCCAAAATGCCTACGCCAAAACTGGAAAGGCGCACAATGGCCAACTCTAACTTCTGATGTTGATGATGGTCTTGAGGGTCGTGGTGACGCAGATGGTCGGCTACGTTGCGTGCCTTCAGGAAGAACGGGCGTACGTAGTCCGTCAGGATAATCGTGGCAGCACTGGTCACGCTGGTCGATACGGTACTCATGCCGGCAGCAAAGATAGAGGCAATGAGCAGGCCTCGCAGACCTACGGGCAGACCGTTGACGATGAAGTAGGGGAAGACATAGTCGGGCTTGGCTTGAATCTCTGCTGGTAATGGTGCCACACCAGCCTGATAGTACGAGTAGAGTGCCGAGCCGATGAGGAAAAACAGTGCCGAAACGGGAATAAACAGGTAGCCTCCGAAGAGTGCCGAGAACTTCGCATCCTTGTCCGTCTTGGCGGCATGGTAGCGTTGCACGTAGTTCTGGTCTATGCCGTAGTTCTGCAGGTTGATAAAAATGCCGTAGATGAGGCATACCCAGAAGGTTGACGTTGTCAGGTCACTGGTAAACGCACCCAACGAGAATTTGTTGCCCATAGGCGAGTTGGCAGCCAGCTCAAACGTCTGCATGGGTCCTTCGGGCATTGAGCACATCAAGATGACCAGGCAAAGCACGGCACCGCCAATCAGTATGATGCCCTGTATGGCGTCTGCCCAAATGACCGCCTTCAGTCCGCCCATCATCGAGTAGACGATGATGCTGATGGAGGTCAGGATAATCACCGTATGCATGTTCCAACCCATCAGGATGTACATCGGAACAGCCAGCAGATAGAGTATCGAGCCCATGCGGGCAATCTGAGTCAACAGGTAGCATGCAGAGGCATAAAGGCGTGCCCACGCACCAAACTTCTCTTCGAGGAACGTATAGGCGGAAACGCTTCCGCTATGGCGATAGAAGGGTACGAAATATTTGGCGGCGAAATAGCTTGCAATAGGTATCGACAGCGAGAATACAAACGCGTTCCAGTCGGCAGCAAACGCCTTGCCTGGATAGCCGATATACGAAATGCTTGAAACATAAGTGGCGAAGATGGACATGCCTACCACCCAACCTGGAATGGAATGCCCTGCGGAGGTAAACTCGTCAGCCGAGCTGCCCTTCTTGAAGAACGAGCAGCCAAACACCACCACACCCAGCGTGAAGACGATGAAGACAATGAAATCAATTAAATGCATAATTCATAATTCATAATGCATAATTCATAATTGGAGCTTACCACCTTTGAGCGGAAGGGCGTCAAGTGCCTGACGAATCTTTTCGCGTTCGGGGGCCTCGAACTTATAGAACGGCGAGGCTACGAAGTCGTCATTGATGATGCCCAAGAGCGAGAGCGCGCACTTCAGTCCCTTCAGGTAGCTGGAGCCGTGCTTGCCGACGGTATAGATGGTGGTGGAAATCTGCATAATCAGCTGTTGTAACTCCAATACGCGCCCGATGTTGTGCTGACGAGCTGCATCGTACATAGCGACGTAGAGTTCGGGGAACATGTTGGCTCCACCGTTGATGCCACCCTGTGCGCCCAACAGTACACATTCGCCCGTAATCTCCTCAGGACCTACAAGCATGGCGAAGTCCTTGCGGTGCTGCATCTTGTACATGACGCTCTGGAAATAGACGGCATTGGCTGAGGAGTCCTTGAAACCCACCACCTGCTCCAACTGGGCAATGCGCTTTACCGTATCAGGAGCAAAGCTCACTTTTACGTGCGACGGCATATTATAAAGAAAAACGGGCAGGGGCAACTGAGGCACCAACTCTTCGTAGAACTGTGCCAACTCGGGCTGACCTGTGGCAAAGTAGTAAGGTGGGGCCGAGACCACACCGTCGGCACCATAGTCGGCAGCTTTCTTGGCCAGCCGGATGCTTTCTTCTATCGATGTGTCAGTGATACATGCCAACAGGGGCAGGCGACCACGATTGATGCGACACGACTCCTTAATCATTTGCTTACGCACGTCGTACGACAGACTTTGCTCTTCGCCCGTCGTACCCAGCACGAACAGACCATGAACACCACCCGCAATGAGGTGTTCAATGAGTCGTTCAAGGCTCTCGATATCGAGTGTTTCATTGTCCTTCAGTGGGGTTACCAGCGGTGGTATGATACCGCTTAGGGGCTTTTTAAATGATGTTTCCATAATGTAGTTTGTTTATGTTTTACCTTTTTACTTTTTTACTTTTTTACCTTTTACAGGCACAGGTATCTTGTCCTCGAAATGGTGATGTCCGTCGCCAATGCTCTCTGTCTGTCCGCTGTAGGGCAGATATACATCGGCAAAACCACCAAGGGGAATGTCAATATCGAGTGCAAAGGTGCCGTTGGTTATCTGCCACGATACTTTTACTTCACCATAGGCACTCATCGTCGACCCCTTACACCACGTCAGGTCGCCCACAGGGTGCGGATGTATCTCTATCAGTTCGCCTGTGCGACGGATGCCCAAGAGGTCAGGAATCAGGAAATTCTCGATATGTGCCATCATGAAGTGATTCATCGAGGCGCCCAAGTCAGGATTCCACTGCTCGGTCAGCGTGGTGTGGCCCTTCTTGATTTGGTAGCCATAGCCTGGCACGTCGTCGTGGTTCAGCATGGTGTAGAGCAACTCGCGCTGGTCGTTCTGTATCAGTACACTGAACAGATAGCGGTTGCCAATGTCGCCCGTCGTCAAACGGTTGCCGTGGGCTTTGATGTCCTTAATCAGATTCTGAAGCACAGCCTGATAGTCGCCTTCTGGTACCATCTTCAGATAAAGCGGCAGTGCCAATGAACACTGGCTGCCCGTAGCGTACGTCTTCTTTGGGGCATCATAGAACGTGCGGTTGAAAGAGTGACGAATGCTGTCGGCACGCAGGTTATACCATTCGGCATCCTGCTTGTGTCCCAGACGCTTAGCCATGACATACATATAGCACATCCACTGATAGTAATGGGCTGTCGAGACAAGGGCTGTAGGCGTATTCTTCGAAAAGCCAGCTTTGCCTGGACCGTAGTCGTACCAGTCGCCCAAGCCCATATTCAGTATGAAGCAGGAATCCTGCGACACCAGATAGGCCAGATAGCGCTTCATGGCGTCGTAGTGCTGGTCAGCCAAATCCATGTCGCCATAGTGTTGCCAATAGAGCATGGGTAGGGCAATGATGGCACCACCCCATTCAGGCGACTCCTGGAACGGACGTGCCCACGTACCCGTAAACTGCGTGTATTCTGGGGCTATCTCAGGCATTGAGCCGTCGTCGTGCTGTGCATCTACTATGTTTTGCATGGTCTGCTCAATCATTCGGCGTGCATCGTAGTTGTACACCAATGCCTCACCGTTCAGCCAGTCTTGTTCCAGCCAGCCCAGTTTTTCGCGTGAGGGACAATCTGTCCATACGGCTTGCCAGTTTGAGCGTATGGCGCGATCGATAATCTGGTGCGTGGCATTGATGCGTGGGTTAGAGCACTCAAATGACCCTATACGTTCTGCTGAATTATATACGAAGCACGACTCCACCTTCTTCAGCACGTCGATGTCGCCCTCAATCTGCAGATAGCGGTAGCCGTAATATGAGAATCGCGGATGCCATATTTCAGCCTGTAGGCTACCCTTTAATATATAGGTGTAGTAGTGTGGACGACCCGTCTGTCGCTGATCCACCAATCCGTTCTTGTCCAGCGTCTCACCAGGTGTGAGCTTCAGTCGCTCACCAGCATTGCCACGAACGGTAATCTCAGGATAGCCAGCTAGATTCTGCCCCATGTCAATCACGAGGATGGAGTCCTTGCGTAATGTCTGTTTCGCGGGATAGCGCTCCATCACTTTGGTGGAGTGGGCTATCTGCGGACGCAGACGCCCCGAGGGACCTTCCAGTATCACCACAGGCTTCCATTGGTCAGCTCTGACATCAGACATCAGACTTCCAACCTCCAAACGTGCATCGTAGTCTTCGCCACCATAGATGCTATTGAACGTGATAGGACTCTCCGTCCATTGCCACTTCTCGTCGCTGTAGACCCGCTCACGCATGCCGTCGTCGTAAGTGAGATAGAGAAAATAGAGCAGGGTAGGAGGGCCAAACGATACCTTCAGTTTCGTGTAACGCCCACCTTGTTCGTTATAGAAACCATTGCCTAACAGTACGCGCAACTCGTTGTCGCCCTGTCGAATCTGCTGGGTGACGTCGTGAACATTGAAGAACACCGTCTTGTCGTAGTCGCTCCAAGAGGGGGCAAATTCAGAGTCACCAACTTTCTGTCCATTGATGGTGGCTTCATAGAATCCAAGGCCACAGATGCGCAACTCGGCATGCTTGACAGTTTTGTAGGGCTTAAAACTACGACGAAGGACGATGCTGCGACGCGATAGCGGGTCGGCCTTGTCCCATACGGCTTTAGTCTCCTTAATAACATTACCAGAACACAAGCGACCTTCAGGAATCTTCGCGTCTTTGCGCGTGATGGCACCAATCCATTGGGCCTCGCCGAAATAGTCCTGTGCGAGGACTAAAGGTAAAAAGGTAAAGAAGTAAAGAATTAAAAAACCGAGTCGTTTCATAATGCGTTGTTGATAATGATTTTACCTAAGTCGTTGCGCTGTCCTGCCAGTTTGCCGTCTATATAGATACGCAAGCCTCTGCCTGCATGGTATCGATAACCATCCTTGTCCCAGACAATGGTAAGGTTGCGGCCATGATACAGCACGTTATCCAAGCAGAAGTAGTCCCACTTGTCTTTAGGCAACAGCGGGTTAACCTCGACGGTATGGTCCTGACGTGGACGCAGGCCACAGAGGCCCGTGATGATAAGGTCGTTCCACGTAGAGTGGTTGTAATAACGCGAACGCTCTTGGTCCCCCTTCAGCCAATAACCAGTTGTCTCGTCAAGGTATTCGCCAATATAGGGCTTGCCTCGCATGTGCTGACTCTGCATGTACTTTTCTATTTCAGCGAAATACAAGGAATCGGTAATGATAGGATTGCTGTAGTCATTCAGATAGTTGGCCATAGCGGTCAGCGTCTGACTGGTGGCAAAGGGCCATACGGCACCATCCCACTCACATTTACCTACACCATGTGTGCGGAACTGAGGATGACGACGCTCGGCGGTCGTCTGTCCATAGGGAGCGGAGAAGCCTTGTGGGTCACCAGCCTGAAGCCATGCGATACTGTATTTCGCTTCGTCCTTGGCCATGTTGGTGTACCACGGCATGTAGCCAATGGCTTCACGAACGTTAGCACTGGAGTCGATGCGGTGGGTCTCGAAAAACGCATGTTGCTCGTTCCATAGTTTGGCGTGTACCTTTTCCTTCAGGTCGGCAGCCTTGTCAAAGTACTGTTTGCTCTTGGTGGTTTCTCCGGCAAGTGCTGCAATATTGCCAATGGCCATCGCATTGCCATACATGTAGGCATTGATGCTGGGGCGCAAGTACTTCTTTTTGCGTCCGCCGCTGATGGTTTCTTCCATGGCGTCCTGTACGTCAGCTTGCCAATAGAGGCCTCCTTCACGGGTGTGGGTGGTTTCCCAATGATTGTATTCCCATTCCAACGATGGCAGCATAGAGACCATCCAGTCCTTACGACCATCCACCAGATAGCGACCCCACAGCGAGTGGGCTATCCATGAGGAATAGTTGGCAATCTTCTTCATGGGCTGGCCTTCGTTTCCCTTAAACCAGGTATTCATGATCTGGTCGAGGTAGGTACTGTCCCTAAGCCAACGACTTTCGTGGATGTGGTGGCCCACACCGGATGCAATGAGGTTATATTGGTCGGCATAGCTCCTATTGACCAAGAACTCAGTCATAGCATAGCCCACAGGTGTCTGCTTGATATGCTTTCTAAGCGTCCACCAGCGGTAGTACCACATCTCTTCAAAACCACGGTCAGGACAATCGAAGAGGGGCACGTTCTGCGTCATCCACTCCCATGCTTTAACGTTGGGAATAGCTTGTACGATGTTTTCGTCTTCCATCGTGTTGAAGTAGTCCACGTAATGCTTGTAGTCGTCGTAACGCAGGAATGCGGGTGTGTGGCCGATAGCTCTGCCATCGGTATCGATGGCTTCCGTACGCAAAGCAGCGATGGCAAACGTGGCTTCAGGTTCGCGCTCGCCAGCATTCTCAAGTGTCCCGTCCCAATCGGCAGGCGTGTCGATATCAGGGAAACGACGCTCATAACCCGTGCGGAACATCACACGCTCAATGCGCTCTACGGGAGCGAAGAACATACGCTGACCAGCCTTCTTGCCATTGACATAGACTTCTGCCACGCGACGACTGACGCTTAGCACGACCTCGAAGTGGTAGGTGGTGTTAGGCGCGTATTGACCCAAACCGCCATAGCGGGCACCACCCTTGCAGCGCATCTGGCCCTCGTCGGTCAGTTCAATGCGTGAACAGGCTGTTCCCTGGGTGTCGAGGAACTCTATTTGCAAGAGCCCTCTATTATTCTGGCGGGCCTTGAGGTCGAAACACACTTTCAACTCCTTTGTGGCGGGTATCTTACGCTCTACGCGAGCATAGTCGAAAGGGTCGCTGTCTGTCAGCGTCAACCACCCGTCATTCAGCGTAACGGGCGCATAAACGGGCGAATAGATGTTCCAGGCAGTAAGCATGGCAAGGCCATTGTTTCCAACGGTTTTACCGTTTGGTATAAACTCCTTCCCGTCGGCATGACTATGTGCCTCTGTCTGCACAGGTACAGGGATATGGGCCACCCACATGTCTTCCTTATTCATGGAGTAGGTTACCCATAGGTCAGAATCCTTGGGCATGCCGTTACCCTCCTGAATGCCTCGCACATACTGCGGACCATAGCTCTTATAGTTGCCACCATAGCGCATAGGAGGTACTTCGCCCTGCACGAGATTCAGCGTGGTGTACTCATAGCCGTCCTTGCTTAAGGAAATGGCGAGGGGCCAACGGTATTCCGAAGGGTTGTACACAGTGGCGTAGGTGCCATCCGACAGGCGCTGTCCCCAGATTTTCGCATTGCTGTTGACGAAGCCCTTGGCACGTTCCACGGGCTGTGCCCACGTCAGACCACCATCAGCCGAGGTTGACGTCAGCGCATGCTTCCAAAGAGCGGCAATCTGTCCGTCGGGTAGGGTGTAGTCGCAATAGGCTTTATATTCCTTGTGTAGCGGAATCAGCGGGTCGTTCCTGTCAGCTTCCTCCACCCATTGCATCCGATAACGGGGGTTGGCAAGGATTTCTTCGCAGGCTGTGCGAATATCCTTGGGAGCCTTGGTGTAGTAGGGCCAATTAGCCTTATTAGCCTTATTAGCCTTATTAGCCCCATTCAAATAAATGAAGTATATCGGCCCTAATGTGCCGTCCTTCTTGACTTCGCGAATGACGCGTCCTAAGCCATTGCCGTCGTTGGGGTCGTCCTTCTTGTCGAAGGCAACGCCATAGTTACCAAGTGCCCACAACTGTCCGCTTTTCGAAACGTACCAACCCACGCGTTGGTGCATGATGGCAATGAGGTCGTGGGCCTTATCTGTACGGTTGGGCTTCTGGAAACCCTCTGGCACCTGCACTTCAGGGAACAGCACTTGCGGGTCGCTCCACGTATAGCCGTCTTCTGATGTCTGTAACATCGTGTGCGAGGGTGGTACATGCTCGTCCTTAGGGTCGCAGAGGTAGTGTACGTAGAACTTATTCTGCCAATAGGCCATCATGGGTTGGTGGTTATACGTCCAGCCGTTGCCGTTGCTGACAGACGGATGTTCGCGATTGGCGCGCAGTATCTGGATGTTATGTACACCCACCACAGGACTGAGACCTCCGTCATGACGATTGGGATTGCTCAGCGTCTTACCAGTATAGTGAATCTTCTTGGCATTCAACAAACCGTTGAGAATGGCTTCGTCGGCCTCGAAGATGGTACCGTGCTTGTGCAGTTTGGGTACGCTAACCTTGTTCGAGACATCTTCGAAAGTCACGAAGTCCTTGGTAAAGTGGGCGCCAAAGTCTTTCAATTCGTAGCGGTCATAGTAAATGAGCCAGCCGACTTCTTCGGCTTTACCGTCTTTTGTTTTTCTTGGGACCTTCACAGTCGTGGGGCCTTCCATCATCTTACCAGTGAATGGCTCCGAGGCCTTGCTCCACGGCCCGTATGGCGACTTGGCGTAGGCTACCTTGATGTCTCGCTCAGGACGGGTATTGTCTTTCAGCACCATCACGTAGTCCTTGTTGCTTCGCTTGACTAACGTAGCGTCAATACACGAAAAGCCTGGTTCTATCATCAGCTTCGTTGGAGTAAAGGTCTTGAAGTCCTTTGTAGTGGTATAATAGAGTCGATGATTGTTTTTGTGATCCTCCTGCCCGTCAGGATACTTTCCAGGAATGCACGACGCCCAAATAATGACAGCCTGCCGCTTGACGTCGTCCCAGAAGAGTTCGGGTGCCCAGACATTAACGGTCGATGTGTCCTTCATGACCTCGATGAAACGCTGTTCGCTCCAGTGTATCAAATCCTTCGAACAGGCATAGCCGAAGCCTCGGTCGCCTCGCCAACTGGACGTCCACACCAAATGGAACATACCGTCCGATGTGCGGATGATGCTCGGATCGCGCATCACTCGCTGATTCCCCACCTCAGGTTTCAGCCACACACCCTCTACCTGTTGCCACGTCCATCCGTCACAGCTATAGATAAACCGCAATCCGTCTGTAGCAGGTTCGTGGAATGATGTCGATATGTATACTTTATGCTGTGCTGAAGCCGTTAGAAGGAGTGCCAGCAGGAGGAGTAAAACACCAAAACGTTTCATTATGTCACCTATTTATTTCTTAAATAAAGACGAATATAGGGGTGGTTTGTAACAAAAAAGATTAAAAATGGTGATATTTCGATTTAACTTTGCTACCTTTGCAACGTCTAATAAGAAAAATTTGATTAAGTAGATTATGAAGAAGACATTTATAACACTGCTGTTGATGACAGCATTCATTGCCGCTGAGGCTCAGCAGGTGATGCGCAAAGAGAAAGATGGTACCTATATCGTTAATACCACTACTATAGCAAACGATGTGGAGGGCTATGCAGGTCCTACACCTGTTGAGGTGTATATCAAGAAGAACAAGATTGTGAAGGTGGTTCCTTTGAAGACAATGGACGGTCCCAAGTATGTGGCAAAGGTCAAGAACGGTATGCTGACCAAGTATGAGGGCATGAAGATTGAGAAGAAAGCGCCCCTGCCTAAGGTCGACGGCGTTACCGGTGCTACTTTTACATCAGACGCTATGCGTGAGCACATCAATCGTGCTATAGCGTACTATCAGAAGCACAAGTAATCATTTTACAATGCTTTAATATAAAAGCACAAGTCCAGCAATGGCACAGTAAAGAATCATGCGAACAGGGTTGATTTTTATGATTTTGACACCATAGAAAGAGGCGGCAAAGAGGAAACAGCTGATGCAGAACTGCCACAGGTCCTCTTTCGGAGTGCTAAAATTTTCGCGTGTACAAAGTAATAGAGTTGCTGCTGCCAAAAGACCAACTACGGCAGGACGCAAACCACGGAATACGCTCTCGACGGAATGGCGGTGCATGAAGCGCATAAACATTTTGGCGATAAGAATCATCAGAATGAGTGAAGGCAGCACAAGGGCAAAGGTAGCCGTTGCAGAGCCGAGAACCGACATGGGCATTGAGTAACCGGCATTGGCACAGGCCGTGTAACCGCAATAGGTGGCGGAATTGATGCCGATGGGTCCTGGCGTCATCTGCGAAATAGCGACGATATCCGTAAAATCGCTGCTGGACAGCCATTGCCAGCGTTCTACGGTCTCGTGCTGGATGAGCGATAGCATGCCATAGCCCCCACCAAAGCCAAAGAGGCCTATCTTAAAGAATGTGATGAACAGTTTAACGAATATCATTTGTCTTTAACTCCTTTATCTCCTAACTTCCCATAAATATAACCGCCAATTCCTGCAGCAATAATAATCCAGATGGGCGATACCCCCAAGAGCCATATCAGTAGAGCTGAGACAACGGGAATCCATATCGTCCACATGTTAAGCTGTGCCCGCTTACCTAAATTGAATGTAGGAACAGCAATCAATGCCACCACGGCTGGACGGATACCTTTGAACATGGCTGCCACGTATGGATTGTCTTTAAACTGGCTGAAGAACATGGCGATGGCCAGAATAATAAGAAACGAGGGTAGGGCAGTACCAATAGTTGTTGCAATGGCACCGCGTGTCTTATTCAGTTTGTAGCCGATAAAAGTAGCGATATTGATGGCAAACACACCAGGACAACTCTGAGCGATGGCGATGAGGTCGAGCATCTCGTCTTTTGATACCCATTGTTTCCTATTTACTACCTCTTCCTCTATCAAAGGTATCATGGCATATCCACCACCAAGGGTGAATATGCCAATCTTAAAGAAGGTAATGAAAGCCTCCCCCAACCCCTCCAAAGGGAGGGGGGCTTTCGATTCATTTTGTAATTGTTGATTCATACTATGGGTCTATTCTCCCCTCTATTTGGAGGGGACGGGGGAGGCTGCTTCCACCCACTTACGTGCGTTGACGAATGCCTCAATCCAAGGCGTTACCTCATCCTGACGGCGTTCAGCAGGATACCAGGCATTCTGCCAAGGGAATACGGCTCGCTCCAAGTGAGGCATCATGCACAGATGACGACCATCAGCAGAGCAGATACCTGCTACGTTGTAGTCAGAACCATTAGGATTAGCGGGATAGCCTGCATAATTGTATTTGGCAATCACGTTATATGTGCTCTCTGCTTCAGGCAAAGAGAACTTACCCTCGCCGTGAGCGACCCACAAGCCAAGCTTATTACCACTCAGTGAGCCAAACATCACGCTGTTGTTCTGAGGAATGCTCAGACTGATGAACTCACTCTCGAACTTGTGACTGTCGTTGTGTAGCATCTTAGCGCCCTTGGCACCTGTGAGTCCAAGTTCAACCATCAGCTGACAACCGTTACAGATACCCAGTGACAAAGTGTCCTTACGGGCATAGAACTTATCGAGTGCTTCCTTAGCCTTGGGGTTGAAGAGGAATGCACCAGCCCAACCCTTGGCAGAGCCGAGTACATCGGAGTTAGAGAAACCACCGCAGAAAACAATCATGTTGATATCTTCAAGTGTCTCGCGACCAGAAATCAAATCGGTCATCATCACATCCTTCACGTCGAAACCTGCAAGGTAGAGGCAGTAAGCCATCTCACGCTCACCATTGGTACCTTTCTCACGGATGATGGCAGCCTTGATGCCAGAGGGCTGACGGCGATCAGCAGAAATGCCGTATTGAGCGAGGGTGCCCTTGAAATTCTTATTGAACTTCATCTCCAACGGCTGCTGCTTGTAGTTCTCGAAGCGCTCCTTGGCCTTACCGTTGAAACTCTGCTTACGATCCAAGAGGTAAGAGGTCTTATACCAAGTGTCGCGCAGGGCATCGATGTCGAAGGTCATTTCGTTGTCGCCAGCCTTTACCACGATGTTGCGGCTGTCTTCTACAGGATAACCAATCTTGGCATAGCCAATGCCCTGCTCCTCCATGAAGTCCTTGAACTCCTGCTTGTGTACATCGCTGATTTCAACAACAACACCGGGGTTCTCTGCGAAGAGGGCCTTGACTACGTCGCCATCCTTGCAGATGTCGTGCAGGTTGATGTGCAGACCACCCTTTGTGTTAGCAAAACACATCTCCAACAGGGTGGTGATAAGACCACCAGCAGAAATATCGTGACCAGCCAGAATCCAACCCTTCTCAATCATTTGCTGAACAGCCATGAAGACGTCGGCAAAGTATTCGGGATTCTTCACAGTAGGCACATCGTCGCCCACCTTGCCTAAACTCTGGGCAAAGGCCGAACCGCCGAGGTGCTGTTCATCGAACGAAAAGTCGATATGATAGAGTGAGGCGTTCTTATCGTTGACCAAGACGGGACTTACCACCTTCTTGATATCTGAAACCTCGCCACCAGCAGAAACGATGACTGTTCCCGGAGAGATGATTTTCTCACCGTTAGGATACTGCTGAGAGAGTGACAGCGAGTCCTTGCCAGTAGGTACGTTGATATGCAGGTCGCAGCAGAAGTCGCTTAGTGCCTTCACTCCTTCATACAGACGGGCATCCTCACCTTCTTGTGAGCGACAAGGCCACATCCAGTTAGCCGAGAGACTCAGCGAGTCCATACCGTCGGTCAGAGGAGCCCAGACAATGTTGGTAAGTGCCTCGGCTACCGAGAGTACACTGCCAGCGGCAGGATTAGCCAGACCAGCCTGAGGCGCATGTCCTAAGGCAGTGGCAATACCCTTCTTTCCACGATAGTCGAGGGCTACCACACCACAGTCGCTAAGTGGCAACTGAATCTCACCCTGACACTGCTGACGGGCAATCTTGCCGGTTACGGAACGGTCCACCTTGTTGGTCAACCAGTCCTTACAAGCCACAGCCTCCAACTGAAGCACGCGTTCAAGGTATTCATTAATCTTATCCTGACTATAGTTTACATCTTCGTAGTGTCGCTCTACAGTATTGTCCTTCATAATGGTCTTGGGCGAGTGACCAAACATCTGAGCCACATCGAGGTCGAAAGGCTTAACGCCGTCGCCCTGCTTGAACGAGAAGTGGGCATCGCCAGTAGTTTCGCCGACGACATATAGTGGGGCACGTTCGCGCTCGGCAATCTTACGAACATGTTCGACATGCTTCTCGTCAATGAGTAAGCCCATACGCTCCTGACTCTCGTTGGCAATAATCTCCTTGCTTGAAAGGGTCTTGTCGCCAATAGGCAGCTTGGTCATGTCTATCTCGCCACCACACTCTTCAACGAGTTCTGACAAGCAGTTCAGGTGACCAGCTGAACCGTGGTCGTGGATGGATACCACGGGGTTCACATCCTCCTCACAAAGTGCACGAACCAGATTGTAGGCACGCTTCTGCATTTCAGGGTTGGCACGTTGCACGGCGTTCAACTCGATACCATTGCTGTAGCGACCTGTATCAACCGATGACACCGAACCGCCACCCAGACCGATGCGGTAGTTGTCGCCACCTACGACTACCACCTTGTTGCCCTTCTGAGGCTTCTTCTTCAGACAGTCGCGCTTGGTGCCGTAGCCCACACCACCGGCCAGCATGATAACTTTATCGTAGGCGTATTTCTCTTTATCCTCTTGGTGTTCGAAAGTCAGCACGGAACCGCAGATGAGCGGCTGACCAAACTTGTTACCGAAGTCTGATGCACCGTTAGAGGCCTTTGTCAGTATCTGCTGAGGGGTCTGGTACAGCCATTTACGAGCAGGCATGATGTCCTCCCAGTCGCGGGCTTCTCCCACATCGTCGTGCAAACGCGGATACGCTGTCATATAAACAGCCGTACCGGCGATAGGCCATGAACCGACACCACCACCCATACGGTCGCGGATCTCTCCACCAGTACCTGTTGCAGCACCATTGAATGGCTCTACGGTTGTGGGGAAATTGTGCGTCTCAGCCTTCAGAGAGATGACACTTTCAATATCCTTTACCTGAAAATAATCGCTTGTGCTTTGGTCCTTCGGTGCAAACTGCTCCACAATAGGACCTTGTGCGAACGCCACGTTATCCTTATAGGCCGATAGGATTTTGTTCTGGTTTTCTTGTGTGGTCTTCTTAATCATAGCGAAGAGGGAAGATTCCATCTCCTTACCATCGATGATGAATGTACCACCGAAAATCTTATGACGGCAGTGCTCGGAGTTGATCTGTGCGAAACCGAAAATCTCAGAGTCAGTCAGGGGACGGCCGTTCTGCTTCTCCAGACCGTGCAGGTATTCGATTTCCTCAGGACTCAGAGCAAGTCCTTCCTTTTCATTGTATTCCTCCAGATTATCCACATATTTGATGGGCTCCGGCTTGATGTTGATGGTAAAGATGTCCTGGTTCAAACCGTTGTACATGCGCTGCAGCATCTCGTCGTACTCGGCATCCTTGCTGTCAACAGCCCAATACTCCTCAATACGCAAAATGCCGCTGAGTCCCATGTTCTGAGTAATCTCAACAGCATTCGTTGACCAAGGGGTTACCATTTCGCGACGCGGACCTACGAAGAATCCGTCTAACGTCTGGGCATCCAGCAGTGTGGCACCGCTATAGAGCCAACATAGTTCTTGTACTTCTGTCTCTGTTAGTTGATGGTCCACCTGAGTGGCAATCACGCTCTTTTTGGGGGTCTTGAAAAAGAAAATCATGTCTTTTATACCTTTATTAATTATAATTTGGGTGCAAAGGTACGAATAAGTGAAGAAAATACAAAAGGAAAACTTGTTTTTCTTTTTATTTTTGAATGGTAGTACCTTCGACCTAAGTCAAAGTTACTTAAAAATATCTAAATCGAAGCAATTTTTATTTGTAATCAGCGTCTTATTATTAACTTTGCACGGTCAAAGCATTATTTTATTTTTGAAATTATTAATTAGTAGTGTATATGAAGAAAAATGTTTTCATGTTTTCGCTCGCAGTGGTGTCATTGATGATGACCAGCTGTGTATCGAAGAAGGAACTGGTGGCATGCCAGGAGGAGAATAAAGCCTTACAGGCTAACTATGTAGATGTTAAGGAACAGTTGGCTGCAGCTAATGCGCGTGCTACAAGTCTGGAGCAGCAGATGAAGCAGCAGGCCCGTTCTACGGCTGCTTTGCAGCGTTCGCTGGACAAGAGTCTGACCAATGCTAATCAGAATAATGTCAGCATCGATAAGCTGGTCGACCAGATTAACGAGTCCAATAAGTACATCCGTCATTTGGTTGATGTGAAGTCGAAGAGCGATTCACTGAATATGGTGCTTACCAACAACTTGACCCGCTCTTTGTCTAAGGAAGAACTGAAGGAGGTTGACGTTCAGGTGTTGAAGGGAGTCGTATATGTGTCGCTCAACGATAATATGCTGTATAAGAGTGGCTCGTATGAAATTAGTGATCGTGCAGGTGAGACATTGTCTAAGATTGCCAAGATCATCACAGACTACAAGGATTACGATGTGCTGATTGAGGGTAATACTGATAATGTACCCATCACTCGTGAGAATATTCGTAACAACTGGGACCTGTCTTGTCTCCGTGCCTCCAGTGTCGTACAGGCTCTGCAGACAAAATATGGTGTAGATCCTAAGCGCTTGACGGCAGGTGGTCGCGGTGAGTATAATCCGCTGACTTCGAATGCTACGGATGCAGGAAAGTCACGCAACCGTCGCACCCAGATCATCATCACGCCAAAACTCGATGAGTTCATGGAACTGTTAGGACAGGCTCCTGAGGAGAATAAGTAGTATATATAATAAGGTATATAATATTTTGGGGCTTGACTCATATCAAGTCCCGTTGTTTATTTCTTAAAAAGTCTAAAATATCTTGTATATTATTTGGTGCGTTGGAAAAAAGTTCCTACCTTTGCATCCACTAAACGGGAGGCGTCTCTTGTGAGGCGATATAAGAAAGCGTTCTTTGATAAGGTTTACATAAAACAGAGAAGTAGTAGTACAAGAAGCGAGTGCTTGTATCTTTTTTGTGGTATGAGTACTTGGGTAATTGAACGAACCGTCAATCCTATTTATATTATTTAGGAGATTGATTCTTTTACAAACTACCGGATGAGCGTTCTGAGACAGAGCAACAACGCAGAATTAAAATTATACAAGGCTCCTAGGAACGAGCGCAATGAAAGCTTGCTTTTAATTGCCGAGTGACGACGGAGACTGTAAAAAATTTCTGCAACGCATAAATTTTTTACAATGAAGAGTTTGATCCTGGCTCAGGATGAACGCTAGCTACAGGCTTAACACATGCAAGTCGAGGGGCAGCATTATCGAAGCTTGCTTTGATAGATGGCGACCGGCGCACGGGTGAGTAACGCGTATCCAACCTTCCCCTTAGTAGAGGATAGCCCGGCGAAAGTCGGATTAATACTCTATGTTGTATTTTGAGGACATCTGACGAATACCAAAGATTTATCGCTAAGGGATGGGGATGCGTCTGATTAGCTTGTCGGCGGGGTAACGGCCCACCGAGGCAACGATCAGTAGGGGTTCTGAGAGGAAGGTCCCCCACATTGGTACTGAGACACGGACCAAACTCCTACGGGAGGCAGCAGTGAGGAATATTGGTCAATGGGCGTAGGCCTGAACCAGCCAAGTAGCGTGCAGGAAGACTGCCCTATGGGTTGTAAACTGCTTTTATGCGGGAATAAAGTCAGGTACGCGTACCTGTTTGCATGTACCGCATGAATAAGGACCGGCTAATTCCGTGCCAGCAGCCGCGGTAATACGGAAGGTCCGGGCGTTATCCGGATTTATTGGGTTTAAAGGGAGCGCAGGCGGAGGATTAAGCGTGACGTGAAATGTCCCGGCTCAACCGTGGAACTGCGTCGCGAACTGGTTTTCTTGAGTGAGTGCGACGTCGGCGGAATTCGTGGTGTAGCGGTGAAATGCTTAGATATCACGAAGAAC
>CAMHTW010000001.1 GCA_946188165.1 uncultured Prevotella sp. | reverse complement strand
AAGTTTTCGCATTACTTTACAATACGAAAACCTTACACCTTATTATATTATATATTAATTATTCTCTTTTACCGAAGATACGGAGTAAATAGATAAAGAGATTGATAAAATCAAGGTAAAGTGTCAGGGCTCCAAGTAGAGCCATTTTCTGAGCGCTCTCACTCGCATCAGGAGCCTGCATCAGCATCTGTTTGATCTTCTGTGTATCATAGGCTGTTAGTCCGACAAAGATAAGGACGCCAATATAACTTAAAATCGTCGTAAGGCCATCGCTCTTAACGAAGACATTAACGATAGTGGCTATAATCATACCAATAAGAGCCATGAAGAGAATCTTACCCATTGATGAGAGATCAGCCTTAGTGGTGTAGCCAATCAAAGCCATCGCGCCGAAGGTACCAGCCGTAATGAAGAACACTGTAGCAACAGACGATGCCGTATATGCCAAGAATACATAAGACATGAGTGCACCGTTGATGATTGAATAGAGGATGAACATCAGTGTAGCAGTGGTCAACGACAGGCGATTGATAGCGGCACTGACACCGATTACCAATGCAAACTCAGCGATAATGAGTCCCCAAAACAGGATTTGGTTAGTATAGATAGCCTGCAGAATGCCAGGACTCGTAGCAACGCCATAAGCAGTAAAACCTGTAATGGCAAGTGCTAACGTCATCCAAACGTAAACTTTCCTCATTAATACGGGAAAGGCTTCGGCAACGTCCCACTGACGCTCAGCCTGAAGACCTTGAAAATTCAATTCGTTGTAATTCATATTCCTTATAATATTAAAATGACGCGGCAAAGATACGGAATATTTTGGCCCCATGCAAATGTTTCTATTAAAAAAGAATAAAAAACTTGTTAACACGAATAAAAAACCGTATATTTGCACTGTAATTGCAAAGTGCATATTACGGAATAAACCTAAACATCTAAAATTTATGACTTACAAAGTAATTGACATCGAGGGCGTAGGCGAGGTTTACGCCGAGAAACTGATTGCAGCAGGTATTAAGACCGATGCAGAACTGTTAGAGAAATGTGCAAAGCCCGCAGGCCGTAAGGCACTGGAGGCAGAGACTGGTATCAGTGGCAAGCTGATTCTGAAGTGGGCGAACCATTGCGACTTGTATCGCATCAATGGCGTTGGTCCTCAGTTTGCCGAACTTTTAGAAGCCAGCGGCGTGGACACGGTGAAAGAGCTGAAGCATCGTGTAGCAGAAAACCTACAGAAGAAACTGGAGGAGGTAAACGCTGTGAAGAATCTGACCAACCGCGTGCCTGCCGTCGCTGAAATACAGAAAATGATCGACCAGGCAAAGGAACTGCCTGCGATGATGGAATACTAATTATGAAAAGACAGTTTATCCTTTTGACGTTGGCAGTCCTGCTATGCGGGACTGCCAATGCTCAGTCTGCATACATTCATCCGTGGATGCAGAAGCGTGTAGCCTACTTCGGCGACTCGATTACCGACCCGAGGAATAGCGGTTCGAAAAAGAAATACTGGCACTTCCTACAAGAATGGCTTGGCATTGAACCCTACGTATATGCTGTCAGCGGCAGACAATGGGACGACATTCCGCGACAGGCAGACAAACTACAGGCTGAACATGGCAACAACGTGGATGCCATACTCATATTTATAGGTACCAACGACTACAACAACGGCGTCAAGATTGGCGAGTGGTATGACGAGAAGGACGAACAGGTGATGTACGGTCATGGACAGCCGAAGAAGTTGACTGACCGTAAGCGCCGCTACATGAAGATGGACAAAAACACCTATCGCGGACGCATCAATATCGCATTAGACAAGGTGAAACGTATGTATCCGACAAAGCAGATTGTGCTGCTGACCCCTATCCATCGTGCCGGTTTCTATGCCAACGAAAAGAATTGGCAATGTACGGAGGACTACACAAACCAGTGCGGCATCTATTTGGAAGAGTATATCCAAGCCGTCAAGGAAGCTGGCAACATCTGGGCCGTTCCCGTCATCGACCTGAATGCGGTGAGCGGACTATACCCCATGATGGACGAGCACGCACAATACTTCAAGAGTGCTGAGAGTGATCGTTTGCACCCTAACGACAAAGGGCACGAGCGCTTGGCCCGTACCCTCTATTATCAGCTTAACTCACTACCCTGTACGTTTTAAGTCTTCTTTGTCGTACACTCGTTGGCAAGACAGACACTGCTCATAAACAAATTACTAATTGATAATTGAGAATTGACATGAAGGTAGGACTATTTATTCCCTGTTACGTGGATGTCGTCTACCCTGAGGTGGGTGTGGCAACATGGAAGTTGCTGAAGCACCTGGGACTGGATGTGACGTATCCTGAAAAACAAACCTGCTGCGGTCAGCCAATGGCCAATGCCGGATTCGAGAAGCAGGCCATTCCCTTGGCCAAGAAGTTTGAGGAGAAGTTCAAGGACTTCGACTACGTGGTAGCACCCAGCGTGTCGTGTACGGCGTTCATCAAGATCAACTATCCGAGGCTGCTGAGCGGTAAAACCGCTAAGCACACTGAGCACGAGTGTGAAACCGCTAAGAAGTGCATGGATGTTGTCGAATTTCTGCACGACGTAGTAAAGGTGGACCACCGACTGGGCACGTTCCCACACAAGGTTTCTCTGCACAACTCGTGTCACGGTGTACGTGAGTTGGGGCTCTCGTCGCCCAGCGAGGAGCATGTGACCCCGTTTAACAAGATTAAGGATCTGTTGCAACTCGTTGACGGCATTGATGTCGTTGAGCCAGAGCGCCCCGATGAGTGCTGTGGTTTCGGCGGCATGTTCTCCGTCGAAGAGACCGCTGTCTCGGCACAAATGGGCCGCGATAAGGTAGAGCGTCACATACAGACGGGTGCTGAATATATTACCGGACCGGACTGCTCGTGCTTAATGCACATGGCTGGTGTGGCCAAAAAGCAAGGCCTCAGCATCCAATTCAAGCACGTCGTTGAAATATTAGCAGCAGGATTATAATTATGAGTACACAACATAGCAACGCAGCCAAAAAGTTCCTAAAGAATCAGACGTATGCCCATTGGCACGATGCCACATTCTGGGCCGTACGCACCAAGCGCGACAACATGGCTTACGGGTTGGACGAATGGGAACAACTCCGTGAAAAGGCCTCGGCCATCAAGCGCCATACCATTACCCATCTGGACGAATATCTAGACCAGTTTGCCACCAATGCCGAAAAGAACGGCGTTGAGGTACACTGGGCCAAGGACGCCAAGGAGTTTAATGAGATTGTCTATGGCATTCTAAAGAACCATAACGTGAAAAAGATGGTAAAGTCTAAGTCGATGCTTACCGAAGAGTGCGAGATGAATCCATATTTGGAGGAGCGCGGCATCGAAGTGGTGGAGACCGACCTCGGCGAACGTATCATCCAGCTCAAAGGTCAGAAGCCCTCCCACATCGTCATGCCTGCCATCCACCTGAACCACGACGACGTGGGCGAACTGTTCGAAGAGAAGGGCATTTCAAATGAGAAGGGCAACCATGACCCGACGTTCCTGACCTATAGAGCGCGTTTATCATTGCGCAACGAGTTCCTAACCGCCGATGCTGGCATGACTGGTGCCAACTTCGGCATCGCCTCGACAGGCGACATCGTAGTATGCACCAACGAGGGCAATGCCGACATGAGCACGAGTTGTCCTAAGCTACACATAGCTGCCATCGGACTTGAGAAGGTTATCCCCAACTACGAGTGTTTGGCCGTCTTCCAGCGCATGCTTTGTCGTGCAGGCACCGGTCAGCCCACGACGACTTATACGAGTCACTTCCGCAAAGCCCGTCCGACAGCCGACCAAATGCACATCATCCTGGTGGATAACGGTCGCAGCGAGTGGATAGGCAATCCAGAGCATTGGGAGTCGCTGAAGTGCATCCGCTGCGGCTCGTGCATGAACACGTGTCCAGTTTATCGTCGCTCGGGCGGTTATTCGTACAGCTACTTCATTCCAGGCCCCATCGGCATTAATCTCGGCATGTTGCGCGACACACAGGCCCATAGCGGTAACGTCTCTGCCTGCACGCTCTGTCTGTCGTGTCAGACCGTCTGTCCTGTCAAGGTGAACTTAGGCGACCAGATTTACCAGTGGCGCCAACAGTTGGATGACTTCGGCACCGCCAACCCGCAAAAGAAGCTGATGTGCCGTGGCATGTCGATGGTCTACGGCTCGCCTGGCCTCTACAATTTCGGCACAGGCCTGGCTCATTGGGCCAACTTCATCCCCTCACCCATCATGAACTGCAGTCTGAACCCTTGGGCTGAGGGACACAAGATGATGGAGTTCCCGAAAGAGAGCTTCCACGAAATGTGGAAGAAGGGAAAAGTGAACAGTGAAAAGTGAAAAATTATGAGCAGCAAAGAAGATATATTAAAAAAGTATCGCGCGAACGTGCGCGTAAAATTCGACATGCCCGACCTGAGCGATATCAAGGCCATCACCTACCCCGACCCGTTGTTGCAGTTTATGAACATGACTAAGAGCGTGGGTGGAAATGCTATCGAGGTCGAGAAAGGACGCGACATCAACGAACTCATTCGCGAGTTATATCCAGATGCCAAGGAGATAGCCTCGAACCTGCCAGAGATTACCATTGCCACACGCAACCCCGACGAGGTAGGGCGTGCCCACGACCTGAACGGCACCGATGTAGGCATCATCCGAGGCATGTTTGGTGTGGCCGAGAACGCTTGTGTATGGATACCACAGCAGATGAAGGAGAAGGCGGTGTGCTTCATCAGCGAGAATCTCGTCATTCTGCTCGACAAGAAGCAGATTGTCAACAATATGCACGAGGCCTACCGCCGCATTGAATTCAACGACTACGGCTACGGCACGTTCATCAGTGGTCCCTCTAAGACTGCCGACATTGCGCAAGTCTTGGTAATGGGTGCCCAAGCAGCTCGAAGTGCAACAGTCCTATTGATTGACGAATAGTAAAACAAAACTTATATTCTATTTAAAAGCGTTGAGCAGGTCAATGATGCAAGTGACTTCATGGTCCGTCATAGCTTGATGACAGGGGATGGAGAGTTCTTCGCGATGGATTTGTTCGGTGACGGGCAGCGAAAGATGATGTAGTTCGGGGTAACAGCGCTGGCGGTGAGGCGGAACGGGGTAATGGATTTGCGTCTCGATACCGTTGTCAGCCAAATAGTTTTGCAGTTCGTCGCGACGAGCACTGAAGACGGGAAAGATGTGCCAGACACTGTCGCGCGTAGCGCACAAAGAACGAGAACACGTTTCGTTGCCCTCGAGCCGTAATCTCACGAGGTCGTTGCTTACTTCTCGTTCGTAGCGGGCAGCAATGTCCTTGCGGCGCTGGTTGTCGGCATCCAGATGGCGCAGCTTGACATCGAGAATGGCTGCCTGCAGTTCATCGATACGCGAATTACGGCCCAGATAGTCGTGAACATATTTCTGATGACTGCCGTAATTGCCCAAAGCACGAATGGTATCAGCCAACGCGTCGTCATCGGTGGTCACGGCACCAGCATCGCCCAGTGCACCGAGGTTCTTGCCCGGATAGAACGAGTGGCCAGCGGCATCGCCAAGAGAACCCGTCTTTTTAAGGTTTTCCTTGTAAAAGCAGCCATGGGCTTGGGCATTGTCCTCGATGAGTTTCAAGCCGTGCTGGCGGCAAATCTCCCCTATTCTATCCGTATAGGCGCAGCGTCCGTAGAGGTGGACTATCATGACAGCGCGTGTACGGGGTGTGATGGCTTGCTCGACGCGTGTATCGTCAATCTGAAGCGTGGCTGGCGAGGGTTCTACGAGTACGGGCACGAGACGATTCTCCGTAATGGCCAGTATCGAGGCAATATAGGTGTTAGCAGGCACGATGACCTCGTCACCCTCCTGCATCATGCCCATCTCGATGTAGGCACGGAGGATGAGCGTCAGGGCATCCAGACCATTGGCCACGCCAATGCAATGGCGCGTGCCGATATACTCGGCATAGTGCTGTTCGAACCGACGTGTGGCTTCGCCCTTCAGATACCAGCCAGAGTCGAGCACGTCGTTGACGGCCTTGCGTATTTCGGCATCATAGAGGCCGTTGATTCGTTTCAGATCGAGATACTTAATCATCTGCGGCAGCAATTTTTTTCACTTTTCACTTTACCCTTACAACTCCCATTCGTAGGTATCATAACAGACAGCACGGGCACCGAAGCCCTCTTTCTGGAAAATGAGTTGCTCGTTCAGGTCGGCACTGTCGCTGACAGTCGACTTGCCGAAGTCAATATAGGGATAGTCAGCATATACCTTATTAATAAGATGGTCGAACAGCAGGTCGATGGCTCCGATGGCCTTGCCCTCAGGAGTAGCCGAGATATACTGCGTGTGCAACACCTGCGGCGTCAGGAACAGGAGCGTTCCGCCCACGGGTGTCTGCCCATGGTAAGCCAGCCAAAGTTTTATACGTTCTGGAAAGCGAGAACGTAACAGGCGTAATTCGCCGGCTGTATGAACAGGACGCACAGCATACTTCGTCGTAAGGTTGTCATTCAGGATGTTCCAAAAAGCCTCAACGTCGTCCGACTCAGCAACAGTCAACCCTGCATGCTGGGCTTTGCGCAGCCCAGAACGGCGTGATTCTGCAAACTTCATGCGATGGGTGGCTACGACAGCCGACGATATGTCGCGAATGGTCAGGCGGGCATTGCATACCGAGGTCAGCGCATAGAGATCTTCCTCGGCAGGCAACTGGTGGTAAATCCAGGGCACGGCCTTGTAGATGACTCGACGGAATTGCTGTCGGCGCAGGTAGCTGTTCATAGCCTTAAAAACCTCCATCACGCCTTTGGCTGAACACTGTCGGCTCATGACCAGTCCACCGTACGTCAGTCCGCCATGAGTGACGAGCACGTTGTCCTTTTCGTTGGCAGGCAACAAGGCGTAAAGCCGGCGGTCACGATAAATCATCAGCGAGTGGTCACGGAAGCGGTCAGCATGGTAGTCCATAAACCTGCGGTCGAAGAGGAACGTGCCGTTCTTCGACTGTGCCACAAAGTGATTCCATTCGTCAGCCCTATCAGGTGTGTATCGCCTTACTTCGAACATCATTATTCCGCTATTTCGATATTTCGGTATTTCGACCTATGTAGCTGAGGAACTCGTCGTAGTCATAGATATAGTCATCCTCATCGTAATGCTCGGAAGCCAGCACCAGACAGACGGCGCCCGATGAAAAATCGTCGAGCGTACGCCAAGTGTTGACATCAATCAACAGCCCTTGCCAAGGATGGTTCAGCAGCACCGTCTTGCGTTCATGACCATCGTCGAGCGTGACATGAAACGAACCGCTCAGCGCTATGACGAACTGCTTGAGTCTCTTGTGGGCATGACCGCCCCGGCTCTCGCCACCAGGCACATCATAGACCCAGTAAGCACGTTTGATGTCGAAAGGCACCATCGCCTGAGCCTCAGCAAATGTCAGGTTGCCACGAGGGTCGGTAATCTTGGGCAGGTCAATCAACTTGATTTCCATCTGTGCGGCAGCAAATTTTTCACTCTTACCTTAACTTATCATACGGATCAGTACCAAGGACGGTCTTTGCCAGTCGCTTAGCCTTGTCACGTAGTGCGTTGACGTCATCACCCACCTCGCCGTAGCAGAGCACAACACCCATGCGACGACCCTTATGAGCTTCGGGCTTACCGAAGATACGAATGCGAGTACGGTCTTCTTTCAGCGCATCGACGAAGTTGTAGTTGAGCAGTGTGCGATCAACCGGTGTCTTGGCCTCTGTCGGCGAAAGGATGACAGCACTTGCACCAGCATGCTCCAAATGAATGCCAGCAATGGGCAGACCCATGACGGCACGGAAATGCAACTCAAACTCCGAAAGGTTGGTCGTGTGACCCAACGTCACCATACCAGTATCATGTGGACGAGGACTCAACTCACTGAAGATGACCTCGCCCTGTTTTGTCAGGAAGAACTCAACGCCCCAGATACCTGCACCTGTCAGTGCCTTTGTCACTTTGTCAGCCATCATCTGAGCCTGTTTCAGGGCTTCGTCGCTAATCTTGTAGGGTTGCCACGACTCACGGTAGTCGCCTGACTTCTGCACGTGTCCGATAGGCGGACAGAACAGCGTCGGCCACCCATGCTGCTGGGTCACGGTCAGCAATGTGAACTCTGAGTCGAAGTCGATGAACTCCTCAATAATCACCTCCTTCACATCGCCACGCGATCCTTCCATAGCCTCCTTGAAAGCGGTCTCCAGCTCGCCTTCGTTATGCACGTAGCTTTGGCCATGTCCGCTCGATGACATCAAGGGCTTCACCACACAGGGGAAGCCAATCTCGTCGGCGGCAGCTTTGAACTCGTCGAACGTCTTGGCGTAGAAGTACTTAGCCGTGCGCAGTCCCAACTCCTTGGCAGCCAAGTCGCGAATAGCGCGGCGGTTCATGGTGTAGTTGACGGCACGAGCACTCGGCACCACCTGAATGCCCTGCTCTTCAAACTTGAACAGACGCTCCGTACGAATGGCCTCAATCTCCGGCACGATAATGTCGGGCTGATGCTTCTTCACCACAGCTTCGAGGGCATCGCCATCAAGCATTGAAAAGACCTCGCGCTCGTCTGCCACCTGCATGGCAGGCGCATTGTCGTAACGGTCACAAGCGATTACATACTGGCCAGCCCTCATGGCGGCAATCACAAACTCCTTGCCCAGTTCGCCTGAGCCTAATAACAGAATCTTTTTCATCGGTTAGCGTACATGTTATCGTAATACTTCTGATAGTCTCCCGAGGTCACATTGTCCAGCCACTCCTGATTGTCCAGATACCAGCGGACGGTCTTTTCGATACCCTCTTCGAACTGCAATGAGGGCTCCCATCCAAGCTCTTTTTGGAGTTTGCTTGAGTCGATAGCGTATCGCAGGTCGTGACCTGCACGGTCGGTAACGAAGGTAATCAAGTCCATGTCCTCGCCTTCCTTACGACCCAGCAGACGATCAACGGTTTTGATGACGACCTTGATGATGTCAATGTTCTTCCACTCGTTAAAGCCGCCGATGTTGTACGTCTCGGCAATCATACCCTGATGGAAAATCAGGTCGATGGCACGGGCATGGTCCTCTACGAACAGCCAGTCGCGCACGTTCTCACCCTTGCCATACACAGGGAGAGGCTTGCGATGACGGATGTTGTTGATAAAGAGAGGTATCAGCTTCTCAGGGAACTGATAGGGGCCGTAGTTGTTCGAGCAGTTGGTCACGATGACGGGCATGCCGTAAGTGTCGTGGAAGGCACGCACAAAGTGGTCGCTGCTGGCTTTCGAGGCACTATAAGGCGAATGCGGATTGTACTTCGTGGTCTCCAGGAAGAACTTGTCGCCGTATGCCAAATGATGCTCAGCACTCGATGCCGTTGTGGTGAACGGAGGCTCAATACCCTCAGGATGTGTCAACTCCAATGCGCCATACACCTCATCGGTAGAAATATGGTAGAAGCGCTTACCCTCGTAACGCTCAGGCAGCGACTCCCAGTAGAGTTTGGCAGCCTGAAGCAACGACAATGTACCCATCACGTTGGTCTTGGCAAACGTGAAGGGGTCCTTGATGGAGCGATCCACATGTGATTCAGCAGCCAGATGGATGATGCCATCCACCTTCTTGTCCTGCATCAGCTTGTAGAAGGCATCGAAGTCGCAGATGTCCATCTTCACAAACTCGTAGTTGGGCTTGTCCTCGATGTCCTTCAGGTTAGCGAGGTTGCCAGCATACGTCAACTTGTCGAGGTTGATGATGTGATACTCAGGATACTTGTTCACAAACAGGCGCACCACGTGGCTTCCAATAAAGCCTGCGCCACCAGTAATTACAATTGTACGTTTCATATAGCTATATTTTAATGTTTTCCTAATGTTATAACTTCACAATCACCGAATTTATTGCCTTCGATGGTCAATCTTATCAGCGTGCGCTCCTTATGCCACCCTTGCAGACCTGCGGCACCCGGATTGATGTGCAGCATGTTCAGGGTCTTGTCGAACTGCACTTTCAGGATGTGCGAGTGACCAGCCACAAACAGCTGGGGCGGATTGGCATAGAGCATGCCACGCACGCTATAGTCGTAGTTGCCCGGATAGCCACCTATATGCTTGATAAGCACCTCGACATCCTCAATCTTAAAGCGGTTCAGTTCACGATACATCAGACGCAGGTCACCACCGTCGCAGTTGCCACAGACGGCACGGAACGGACGGAAGGCCGCCAGTCGTTCTGCCACCTCCACACTACCGATATCGCCTGCATGCCATATCTCGTCACACGGTTCGAAGTAGTGCAGGTACTTCTCGTCCCAATACGAATGGGTGTCGCTGATGATGCCGACCTTCTTCATAGTCCAAAGCGTTTACGGATAAAGTCGGCTATCAGCTTCTCGGTAGCCTGCAAACCTAACACAGAGGCATCGATGCACAAGTCGTACGACTCGGCAGCACCCCACTTCTTGCCCGTATAGTAGTTATAGAACGACGCACGCGTAGCCTCGTGCTGCATGATAAACTTGCGCGCTGCAGGGTAATCGGTATTCTGCTTGGCCATGACCTGCTTGACACGAAAATCCATGGAAGCAGAAATAAACACATTCACCACATTCTGGCGTTCACGCAGCACATAGTCGGCACAACGCCCCACGAACACACACGAACCCTCGTCAGCAGCCTTCATGATAGCATCGCTTTGAAACTTAAACAGGTTCTCCTGCGAAAAATTGTTGGCATAGATACTACTGTCTGCCACGGGCGTCGCACGCAGGTTGAACAACGAACGGAAGATGCCACGACGCTCATCGTTCTGCTCAAAGAACCGCTCAGAGAAGCCACTCTCTTTGGCTGCCAGATTCAGCAACTCACGGTCGTAGTATTTGGCATAGAAGTCGAGGGCCAGCATACGGGCTATGTCATGCCCGCCACTGCCTACCTGCCGTCCTACGCAGATGATGACATTCTTATTGTTTTCCATTATTCTTAAGTTTTTTCATATACCAGATCAGCAAGGGTATCGTCATGGCAAACGAACCGAAATCGCTTGTTGGCATGGAATACCACACACCATCCAAATCCCATATCATGGGGAAGAAGTAGGCCATCGGCAACAACAAGAGCAACTGTCGCGACAGCGAGAGGAATATTGACACCTTGACCTTGCCAATGCACTGGAAGAAGTTGGTGATGACGGCCTGGGAGCCCACCACAAAGAACACCAGCATGTCAAGCACCAGACCGTGAGCCGACAAGCCAATCAGGGTTGGGTCAGAGGTAAAGATACGGACTATCTGCCTTGGGAAGAGCATTGACAACGTCCATCCTACCAGCAGAATAGCCGTAGCGGCAGCTATCGTCAGCCACAAACAGCGGAACATACGGTCATACTTCTCAGCACCGTAGTTATAGCCCACAATGGGCTGCATACCTTGCGTCATACCCATCACAAACATGAAGAACACCATCACCATCGAGTTGGCTATCGAATAAGCACCCACTGCCATATCGCCGCCATAGCGAACAAATTGGTTGTTCATGAAGATGACGATGACACACGACGTTGCCTGCATCAGGAACGGCGACACGCCAATGGCTATGATATTCTTGACAAGGTCGCTCCTCAACTTATAGATGCCTCGTCTCAGGTGAAGCAGTTCCTTCTGGTCCGAGAACACCCACATCTGCCAGCAAAGTGCCATCGTCTGCGATGTAACTGTGGCCAAGGCGGCACCGCGAATGCCCCACCGCAACCACCACACGAAAGCTACCACCAACAGGATATTCATGCCTACCGTGAACAGCGTGGCATACATGGCATGTTTGGGTTTACCGGCGGCTCGCAGCACGGCATTCATACCGAAATACATGTGCGTCACCATATTGCCCAAAAGGATGACTATCATGAATTCACGGGCGTATGGCAGCGTCACGTCAGAGGCGCCAAAGAAACGTAGGATGGGGTCGAGGAAGATAAGCGACACTGCCATAAAGAGGAATCCGATGACGAGGTTCAGCGTCACCGTATTACCCAGCAGATGCTCGGCCGTCTTATAGTCCTTCTGACCAAGTTTCACAGAGATACACGTCGATGCACCCACACCGACAGCAGCACCAAAGGCGGCACTGAGGTTCATGAATGGGAAGGTGATGCCCAGACCGGCAATGGCTTCAGGACCCACCATCTGACCAATCATGGCACGGTCGATGATATTATAAAGACTGGATGCCGTCATGGCCACAATGGCAGGCAGGGCATACTGCGTCAGCAGCGCCCCCACGGGCTTTGTCCCCAGTTCTAATGCTTTTTGTTTGTTGTCCATATATAAATAATGTGCAAAGGTACGAAAAAAAGTGAAAAGCGGAAAGTGAAAAGTGAAAAATTTGCTCTTACAAAAGAAAATATCAGTTGTCTGTTGTCATATATCAATTATAATTTGTACCTTTGCATTAAAATCATCAAGACATGCAACGACTACTGACCACATTTGTGCTAACCTTGTTAGCCTTCAGTCTGCAAGCTGCACAACAGCAGGACGGCACGAAACGAGTGCGATACAAGGACGGCCCTGCCTACATCTACCGTGTCAGTCTGACTGACAAGGCTGGTACACCATACTCATTCGATCACCCCACCCGATTCCTGTCACGACGCGCCGTGGAGCGACGCAAACGCCAGGGACTTGCCATCGACTCCACAGACCTGCCCATCTCGTCGCATTATATCCGTCTGATTAAGAAGGAAGGCGTAGCCATTGTAGGCCAAAGCCGTTGGCAGAACACTGTGCTGGTCCGTCTGAAAGATAGCACCATGGTTAATGACATCCGACAATTACCTTGTGTCAAAGCCTGTAAGTTGGTGTGGCTCTCGCCCGACTCCATCACTCCTGACAAGCGCATTAGTTATCAGAGTCATTTTGAGGCATACGACAGCATTCCCAACGAGATTTACGGTACTGCTGCCGACCAGATATACAATCTGAAAGGCGACCAGCTGCACAAAGCCGGTTTCTTAGGCAAAGGCATGGTGATTGCTATTATCGATGGCGGTTTCAAGAATGCCGACCTTATTCCTGAACTGCAAAAAATAAACATTCTTGGCTGGCACGATTTTGTCAAGCCTGACGACCCACAGCTGTTCTCAGAAACCGATCATGGCACCAAGGTGCTTTCCATCATGGGCACATACCATCCACACTTATTCATTGGTACAGCACCTAAAGCATCGTATTGGCTGCTGCGCAGTGAAGACCAGGAGACGGAGCAGGAAGTGGAAGAAGACTATTGGACCATGGCCGCTGAGTTTGCCGACAGCGTCGGATGTGATGTCATCAATTCATCATTGGGCTATAACGAATACGACCACAAATGGATGTCATACCAGCAGTGGCAATTGGACGGCAATACGGCCTTCATCAGTTGCTCAGCCGCTATGTTAGCCCAAAAAGGCATCGTGCTTTGCAACTCTGCAGGCAACTCAGGTATGGGACCTTGGAAGAAGATTGGTGTACCTGCCGATGCTGACCATATCCTGACTATTGGTGCCATTTCCGACATCGAGACGCAGCGCATTGCTGCCTTCAGCAGTGTGGGACCCACACAGGACGGTCGTGTCAAACCTGACGTGGTGGCTATCGGTGCACCTGCTCGTGTCATCAGCGGACGAGGTATGATTACCAGCAGTATGGGTACCTCGTTCTCATCGCCCGTGGTTTGTGGACTGGTAGCCTGCCTGTGGCAGGCCATGCACGACAAGACGGCATTGGAAATCATGGACATCATCCGTCGTACTGGCAACAACTATCAGCATCCAGACAACATCTACGGCTATGGTGTGCCAAATTTCTGGCAAGCGTTTATGAATGGAACGATAAAAGATGAAAAATGAAAGATATACACTGCGCCAACTGAACCTATTGGTACGCGAAGCCATCGAGGATGCTCTGCCCGACGAATATTGGGTGGAAGCGGAACTGTCGGAATGTCGTGAAAACAGCGGACACTGCTATATGGAACTCATCGAGAAAGATGAACGCAGCAATACACCTGTGGCACGTGCATCAGCCAAATGCTGGCGACAGACTTGGATGATGGTGAAACCCTATTTCGAGCGTACTACAGGCCAGCCTCTTCGCGCTGGCATGAAGGTACTGCTGCGGGTCTATGCCCAGTTTCACGAAACCTACGGATTCTCATGGATTGTCTCTGACATCGACCCCACCTATACCCTTGGCGATATGGCCCGCAAGCGTCAGGAGATTATCCGCCAACTGAAAGAAGAAGGTGTCTTCGACCTGCAGCATGAACTCCGCATCCCAACCTTTGCCCAGCGTATTGCCGTTATCTCTGCCCAAAATGCTGCAGGCTATGGCGACTTCTGCCGGCAGCTGGAGGACAACGACTACGGTTTCCGTTTCGACGTCCAGCTATTCCCTGCCATCATGCAGGGCGAACAGGTGGAACAGAGTGTCATCAGTGCCCTGAACCAGATATATAATCTCCACTCTCCACTAAACTTCGACGTCGTCGTCATCATCCGTGGCGGTGGTGCCACTGCCGACCTCAGTGGTTTCGACACGTTGGCTCTGGCCGAAAACGTGGCTCAGTTCCCCATCCCCATCATCACTGGCATCGGACACGATCGTGATGAGTCGATTCTCGATATGGTTGCGAATACGCGCGTAAAAACACCCACCGCTGCTGCTGCCCTGCTGATAGATAACCTGCTACGCGTACTGGAACGACTCGACGATGCCAGCCAGCGAATCTCCTATGCCGTCAACCAGCGAATCAGCAATCAGAAGACGAAAATCGCCACAATGACAACTCTCATCCCTACCCTCGCCTTACGTGTGGTTGGCGACCAGCGGCATCGTATAGAACTGTTGGAGAATCGTCTGCCCGTAGCCATCGAACGACGACTGACTAATCAGAAGCATCTGCTGGAAAGCCTAAGCATCAAACTACAGGGCTTTGACCCACAACTGCTGTTAAGTCGTGGTTACAGCATCACACTCCACAACGGACGTGCCGTTCGCGACCCACGACAACTGAAACCTGGCGACGAAATTGAGACGCGCGTGGAAAAGGGAACCATCCACTCTGTAGTGAAGAGTGAAGAGTGAAAGCGCTTCGCTAGTGAAAAGTGAAGAGTGAATAGTGAAGAGTGAAGAGTGAAGAGTGAAGAGTGAAGAGTGAAGAGTGAAGAGTGAATAGTGAATTAAAAATAGGAATGATGGAAGAGAACATTAAATACGAAGAGGCCTTGGCCCAATTGGAGACCATTGTCCGCAAGATGGAACAGAACGAGTACAACATAGACGAACTCGCTGCACAGTTGAAAACTGCACAGCGACTTATCAAGTTCTGCAAGGACAAACTGACCAAGACAGAAGAAGAACTCAAAAGTTTAGAGAGTGATAATTGAATCGTCAATTATCCATTATCTATCGTCCATTGTCAAAGGCTTGGCTTGACAGGCAGAATTGTACCATCGGCATTAAATGTCAATGGGTCGATGCATACCTCACGGTTGTAGCCCGCACTCCAATCAAGTTTGGCACCGCGTGGACGCTGGAAGCGATGGTACACAATATACCACTCGTCCGTGCCAGGCTTCTGCAGGACGGCATGATGGCCCGTACCGAATATCTGCTTGTCATCATCACGTTGCAGGACAATGGTCTTCTCTGCTGCCGTCACAGGCTGTCCGTTACGCACCAGTTCCGTTGGCGAATCGCTGATAGCATAGCGGATGCGGTAGTTCTTCGAGCGCGTGTCGTTTTCCGACCACGTGAAATAGTAGAGTCCGTTGCGATAGAACACGTAGGCGCCCTCGTTGAAGTTGTAGCGTGCCTTGTCCTTACGAGGCAGAATCACAGTGGGTTCTCCCTTGAAACTCGTCATATTGTCGTTCAGCTCGGCACAGATAATGGTGCCATTGCCCCAATACAGATAGTACTTGCCCGTCTTGGGGTCTTGGAAAACGTCAGGGTCAATGGTCGCCCCGCCATTCTTCATGACTGGCATATCCTTCGTACAAAGCGGTTTACCCAAAGCATCCTTGAAAGGACCTGTAGGCTGGTCGCTGACAGCCACACCAATCTGTCCTTCAGCCACGAAATAGTAGTAGTACTTGTATTTCGCCTTCTTGCCTTTACCTACTTTGCGCTCAATGATACAGGGAGCCCACGCCTTACGATGTGCCCACTGGCAATCGGTTTGCAGGTCAAAGATAACACCCTCGTACTTCCATTCCTTCAGGTCTGTACTTGAATAGCAACGGAAGTCGTGGTTATCCCAATTCTCCTGACCATCCGTCGTAGGATACAGATAGTATTTGCCGTCCTTTTCTGAATACAGCACCTCAGGGTCTGCATAGAGACCCTCAATGACAGGATTCTTCTTGTTAGGTTTCATCGTGGCCAACTCGTAGCCGTCACTCCATGCCTGCAAACGGTCGTATTCCTCCTTAGTGATACGCAGGAACGAGCCGTGCTGTGGACGGTTGACACCCTCTATATTGCGAGGTTTCTGGAAGTTACGCATATACTTGTCTGCCAGACAAAGACGATAGTTACGTGGACGTGACGAGTATTCAATGTAACCAATTACCCAATCATCGTGACCAGCCAATTGGAAGGCAGATACGCCCTCGCACTTTTTGTTACCCTCGAAACTGACATAGTCATCCTCGACGGGTTCCCCCCAAGGACCTGTCAGTTCCTTGGACGTAGCTGTAAAGAGACCAGGTTTCCCACCTTCTTTCTTAATCATCATGTGCCACTGCTGATCGCTCTCAAGCCAGTTGATATCGGCATCGATGGTGGCATAGCCCCAATCGAAGAGCAATTTGGGTTGCGTCAGCTGCGTAAAGGTCTCATCGGCATACGAATAGTACATGCGATCGTACTTCTCCTCGGCACGGTTCCACATCGAATAATAGATGAAATAACCGCCTTTCTTGCCGTCAGGCCACACGTAGTCGCCATCCCACATAATCTGTGGTGCCCATACACGATTGATGGTACTCCAATCCTTATAGACACTTTCTGCCTCAGGGTTACAGAAGATGCTAAGGCCCTTGCGGTAGTCGAAGGTCTTCGACTGCCAGTGTATCAGGTCGTCGCTCGTCAACAAGTCGATGCCGTAGTTGTCCCACTCAGCCTTTTTCTTCAAGTCCTTAAAGCGCCCCACATTCATGTCCGTGCAGACCATCAGATAGCCCGTGCCGTCATGCTTTCTGCAGATATAAGCATCACGCGTAGCACCTTCTATTCGGGCTACCTCATGGTCGCTGAAGATGGAGTCGCCATTCAACAAATCGTGAAAGTGGAAGCCGTCGCGACTCAGCGCGTATGCTGTCCACGCCCTCGAACGGTCGTTCATGTGACAATACAGGTAACCATAGTCACCCTTTTGGAAGTTGCCCTTACGCTGTTGTGCCATCATGCTGACAGGCAGCAACATGGCTATCAGCAAGAAAGAAAAAAGTCGTTTCATATTGTCTTAGTATGTTTTTTGCCGTGCAAAGATAGCTAAAAAAAATCAGAAGATGTCACTTTTCGACCTTTTTTCTTGCACAGTAGCAAGATTTTGTGTACTTTTGCGGTCGGAAAAGAGATTTAAGGAACATAAAAACATAGACATTATGAAGAATTTGGATTGGGGTAGCCTTTCGTTTGGCTACATGAAGACCGACTACAACGTACGCTGTTACTATCGTGACGGCAAATGGGGGGAAATCGAAGTTTGCTCCGACGAGTATCTGAACCTGCACATGGCAGCCACCTGTCTGCACTACGGTCAGGAGGCTTTCGAGGGCTTGAAGGCCTATCGCTGTCCTGACGGTAAGGTACGCATTTTCCGTGTTGACGAGAATGCCAAGCGTCTGCAGTCAACCTGTCGTGGCATTTTGATGCCTGAGGTCAGCACAGAGCTCTTTACAGAAATGGTAAAGAAGGTGGTGCGCCTGAATCAGGAGTGGATTCCTACTTACGAGAGTGGTGCCACACTCTACATCCGTCCACTGCTCATCGGTACCAGCGCCCAGGTTGGCGTTCATCCTGCTAAGGAGTATTGCTTCCTCATCTTCGTGACCCCTGTTGGTCCATACTTCAAGGGCGGTTTCTCCAGCAATCCTTACGTCATCGTTCGCGACTACGACCGCTCGGCACCTCTCGGGACGGGTAAGTACAAGGTGGGCGGCAACTATGCTGCATCGCTCTTCGCCAACAATCTGGCTCACGAGAAGGGCTATGCCTGCGAGTTCTACCTCGACGCCAAGGAGAAGAAGTACATCGACGAGTGCGGTGCTGCCAACTTCTTCGGCATCAAGAACAACACCTACATCACACCTAAGTCAACCTCTATCCTGCCCTCTATCACCAACAAGTCGCTGATGCAGGTTGCCGAGGACTTAGGTATGAAGGTGGAGCGCCGTCCTATTCCTGAGGAGGAACTCGAGACCTTCGAGGAGGCTGGAGCCTGCGGAACGGCAGCCGTCATCAGTCCTATTTCGTACATCGACGACCTCGACACCGGCAAGCGCTACTCATTTGGCGACAAGCCCGGCCCACAGTCTAAGAAACTGTTCGATACCCTTCGTGGTATCCAGTATGGCGAAATCGAGGACAAGCACGGCTGGACAACTGTTGTTATCGAATAAAACAAACCACAGTTTACGCAGGGATAAATTAACCGCAGATTTCTCTGACCTAAAGGTGCAGAGAAATCTGCGGTAAGAAGAAAAATATGGGAAAAGGTAAGCTGGCGAAATTCGCCGACATGGAAACCTACGAGAACGTGTTCCAATACCCCTATTCGGTAGTGGAACATGTTCCTTTTGACATGCAGGGCCATTGGCACGAGCAGTACTTCCACAACGACAATCCGATTGTCCTGGAGTTAGGTTGTGGCAAGGGCGAGTATACCGTAGGATTGGCAAAAATGTTTCCTGATGTCAACTTCATTGGCGTCGATATCAAGGGGGCCCGCATGTGGACTGGTGCCACACAGGCACTGAACGAAGGACTGAAGAACGTGGCTTTCCTACGCACCAATATCGAGGTCATCGACCGTTTCTTCTCGCAGGGCGAAGTCTGCGAGATATGGCTCACCTTCAGCGACCCGCAGATGAAGAATCCTCGCAAGCGCCTCACCTCTACATGGTTCCTGAACCGCTACCGCCACTTCCTTGCCGATGGCGGCTTCGTCCACTTGAAGACAGACTCCAACTTCCTTTTTACCTACACCACATACCTCGTCGAGAAAAACCACCTGCCCGTACTCATCAAGACTACCGACCTCTATGCCGATGCATGCAAAGATTCAGTTGCAGCATCCATCCAGACCTATTACGAGTCCATGTGGATAGCCCGTGGCCTGAACATCAAGTACATGAAGTTCTGTCTGCCTCGCGACGGTGAACTCGTCGAGCCCGACGTCGAAATCGAACTCGATGACTATCGTTCCTACCATCGCGACAAGCGCAGCAGCAAAGACAAGGCACGGTAACAAAAACCCCTCATCTCTCCCGTCATCGTTGGAATCGCCTTTGCACAAAGGGGCTCCGCCATGGGAGAGATTATTTTTATCTCTCACTCATCTCTCACGTGTCCGCTGAAGAAATCTATACCTATATCTGGAGAGTCGACGGGAGTGTTGACGGGAGAGATATGTGAGGGATGCTGTGAGAGATGACGGGAGGGATCAAAAAGTCAGAACCCCTTTATTTAAAGGGCTCAGAGCTATCCGATGGGAGGGATGGAGCACTTTTCGTTAATAACGCCATGTTATTCATTAATAAGGTACCCTTATCTGTCTTAAATCGTTCCTTAATCAGCGACTATCGTTCTCTTAAAGGGAATTATTCATTCCCAGTTTGGGAATGTTAGACTCCCAGGCTGGGAACAAAACATTCCCAGGCTGGGAATAATCGTTCGTTATTCCTGTTTTGGTTGACAATCTTCAGCTTGTCGCTTGACGATGCCTGCTTGAGTTATTACTCCAAAAGAAATTTAAATACTCTCGGAGTATTTCCAATTACTCCGGAAGTATTGGATAACGTTATCGATACCTTTCTGGCTATTTGCAGACTCCTTGTTGATTCTCCGTCGTTCAGCCCATAAGGTACCGGGGGCTTACTTCGTACAACATTTACTTTTCTTTGAAAATATTTGTTCGTTTCAAATAAAGTTCGTATATTTGCAGCTGACTCAGGTAGCCCGCAAGGGTGAGCGGGTCACGACATTGTGGTAAAAAGGACGTTTACGAACGTTATCTTCAGCATCTGAATCTCGCAAATTCAAGCACTTGAAGATACGCAACCGGAGCGTCCACATTGGGTGTATTGTACTTGCCCTTTTAGGGGTGTTGTCAATATATCTCGGCGTGGGCTATCGAGTTGCTTATCCTAGTGCGAGGCAATGCGAGAGCCCAGATGCGGGATGAGCGAAGTAGAGCACCCACGTCTTTCCATATATATTACTAACCGCTGAATCTGGGTGCCTATAAGCACAAAAGAATGTGCCAATGGCAGAAATTACTTTTAGAAGAATCCTTCATCCTGTAGGACAGGGGGCTTTCTTCACAGAGCATTTCGTTAATTCTCAAAGCAGAATCCATATTGTTTATGATTGTGGAAGTATGAATAGGACGAGAGTTAATAATGAAATATCTTGTTTTGCCAATTCAAATATCAAGGGTGATCATATTGCATGTATCTTTATATCACATTTCGATATGGATCATGTAAATGGCCTGGATAAATTACGGAAGGTTTTTACTGTAAACGATAAAACTTTTGTTTTCGTTCCTTTCTTCTATGAAGAAGTGTATGTATATCTAAGTCAGTTTAACGATAACTATTTAAAGGCTTATAATATTTTGAAGCGATTCATAAAAAAAACAGGAGCCCAATTGATAATGGTTTCACCTCTTACAAATGACAACAGACCAGTAGAGCCGTTTGTTATTAATGAAGAAAAGGGAATAATAGATAACCGCAAAGAAATTGCGAGTGGGACACCAATACATATACAGGACAGTGAGAAGAATGTGATATGGAAATATATACCTTACAATATAACCACCAATCAAACTATCGAAGGTATAGTATTAGAAGGTTTACAAAAAACAGGTGCTATAAAAGGTTGTAGGTTCAATATTGAATTGTTGTCTTATCCGACTAAAGGAATGAGCAAAGAAGAGATTAAATTAATGGCGAGTAAAAGGCTGAAACTTCGTCGTATATTTACGAAATTAGGGAAAGGAAGTTACTCTGAAAATATAAATATGAACTCATTGCAGTTATTATCCTTACCCAATGATCCAACGTCATGTACAGATTACTGTAGGTATTCCATTTGTGACTCCTATTTTGGAGATTATTACAAATGGAACAAAGGTTATACGAAGTACAAATATGAAAATGAAAAAATATATCCCGGCTCATGTCTTTATACAGGAGATACATTTGCAAACTCTGATGACTTTTGGAAGGCTTTCGACACAATTTTAGTCTCCAATTTGACAAGAAATTATTCGCGTCTATCATTATTTCAAATTCCTCATCATGGAAGTAAACACAGCAATAATAATAGAATAGTAAGCGATGATAGAATCTATGCTACGTTCACAAATTTTGATGCTAATCGAAAAAAACAAATCTATGACCCAAATATCAATTTGCAATTCTATTTACATCAGAAACCTCTCATCTTAATTACGGAAGAAGAAGTTTTCAGATTTGAAGAATATTGGACTATAAAATGACGATTTATGTGTACACTTGATGATATTGAACCAAATGAAATTTTGTTACCTACGGCTGAAGTTAAAGAAGACTATCTTGACTGCACAGGTGATTATTGTATGAGTATTGATATTCATAATGTTATTATATAGAAGATGATACTGATATAAACAGAAGAATAGAATTCGTTTGTCGAAATGAACTTTTTTCATGTGATTTGCGCCCAAAAGAAAAATGCATTTTTTTCAAATCCAAATCTGGGAAAAAGTCATTGCATTATCATCTTTTGGCAAATGCGTTATGTAAATGTGCTAAAATTAAAGGAGATTGTGATAGTTTCGCAATTGTGAAATTCTATAAGGGCAATTGTCTGACAGAAGGTGCTAAACCTATTTATGAGGATTATGTTACGCCAGAATACTCAATGGATATTGCAAAGTTAGAAAGTTTTTTAAAAGAAATCGTAAACAATAAATAATATGAAAAGTTATAATCTTATAGTCCTTTTCACCATACTTCTATGCATGATTTGCACAAAGGCAGCCGCTCATGATATTTACGTAGAAAATGCCGATGGCAAAACCATTTATTATGTATGGACGAATAATAATACTGAATTGTTAGTTAGTTACAGAGGTAGTGTTCCTGGTGATTTCGGTAATGCTTTTTATTCTGGTAATATTGTTATTCCGAGTTCCGTTGACTATAATGGTGTGACATATAGTGTAACAGGTATTAATGCTTATGCGTTCCAAGGTCAGACGGCCTTGCATTCTGTAGTAATGCCTAATACTATCACATATATTGGTTCTAGCGCTTTCTCTGATTGTAAAACCTTGGCTTCGGTTACGATAGGTAGTGGTGTTACATCTATTAGTAGTTCGTATACGTTCTCTGGTTGCAAAAACTTGACCCTTGTTACACTTAATAGCAATTCAATTGTTTCAAATTTTAATCTAGCAGACATTTTTGGAAAACAAGTAAAAAAGTATGTCATCGGAAATAGTGTCACGAGCATAGGCTCTAGTGCTTTCAAGAATTGCACAAGTTTGACTTCAATTGAGATTCCCAATAGTGTCACAAGCATAGGCTCTAGTGCTTTCGACGGTTGCAAAAGTTTGACTTCAATTGAGATTCCCAATAGTGTCACAAGCATAGCCAGAGGTACTTTCTGGAATTGCACAGGTTTGACCTCCATTGAGATTCCTAATAGTGTCACGAGCATAGACTCTAATGCTTTCTACGGTTGCACAGGTTTGACTTCCATTGAGATACCTAATAGTGTCACGAGTATAGGTGGGGGTACTTTCAGAGGTTGCACAGGTCTGACTTCCATTGAGATTCCTAATAGTGTCACGAGCATAGGCTCTAATGCTTTCTATGGCTGCACAGGTTTGACTTCCATTGAGATACCTAATAGTGTCACGAGCATAAGCGGAGATGCTTTTGATGGTACTGGCTGGTACGACAACCAGCCTAATGGTCTTATATATTTAGGGAAATGGCTGTTAGGGTATAAAGGTAATATGACAGAAAAAGAAATTGCTATAAGTGAAGGGACGAAGGGTATTGCGGGCTATGCTTTCAAAGAATGTAGCGGTCTAACCATGGTAGCCATCCCCAACAGCGTAACAAACATCGGTTGGAAAGCGTTTTATGAATGCTATGGCTTGACTGAGTTGATTAGCCATGCTACCACTCCTCCCGTTTGTGAAGATAAAGCCCTTTACATAAAAACGTGGAAATGTAAACTTTTCGTTCCAAAGGGTTGTGTAGAAGCCTATCAATCTGCTGACCAATGGAAAGATTTTTCTTTTATCAGCGATGATATACCAAAATACAAACTGACCTATGTTGTTGATGGCGAGGAATACAAGTCTTACAAATTAGAATATGGAGCAAGTATCGTGCCTGAAGAAATTCCCACCAAGGAGGGGTATACTTTCAGCGGTTGGAATGAAGTACCAGGGATGATGCCTGCACATGATGTGACCGTTACAGGTACGTTCTCAGTCAATAAGTACAAGCTGATTTACAAGGTTGATGATGTAGAGTATAAATCATACGAGATTGAATTTGGTGCTACTATCATTGCTGAACCCGAACCGACAAAGGAAGGCTTTATCTTCAGCGGTTGGAGTGAGATACCAGAGACGATGCCTGCTCACGATGTGATGGTGATGGGGTCATTCACTAAGGGAACCTATAAACTGACTTATATGGTTGATGATGGAGTCTATAAAACCTTGAGCTACAACTATGGTGACACCATCACTCCTGAGCCAAATCCTGAAAAGGAGGGCTATACCTTCAGTGGCTGGAGTGAGATACCTAAAACCATGCCGGCACACGACGTAACTGTAACAGGCGCATTCGCAGTCAATAAGTACAACTTGATATACAAGGTTGATGGTGAAGTATATAAAAGCTATGAGGTAGAGTATGGTGCAGCCATTACTCCAGAACCCGAACCCACTAAGGAAGGCTATACATTCTCTGGTTGGAGGGATATACCAAAGACAATGCCTGCACATGACGTGCCTGTGACAGGAATATTTAGTGTCAATAAGTACAAACTGATTTACAAGGTTGATGATGTAGAGTATAAATCATACGAGATTGAATTTGGTGCTACTATCATTGCTGAACCCGAACCGACAAAGGAAGGCTTTACCTTCAGCGGTTGGAGTGAGATACCAAAGACGATGCCTGCACATGATGCGACGGTAACAGGAACATTCGTCATCAATAGCTACAAGTTGACATATATGATAGATGATAAGGTGTATAAGGAAACCATGTACGAATATGGAGCGACCATCACTCCCGAGTTACAGCCAGAGGGTAACTACTCCACCTTTGAGTGGACAGACCTACCTGAAACGATGCCAGCTCACGATGTCGTGGTATATGCAAGTTATACGTCAGGCATTGTGGAATTGTTGATGACTAAACAGCAGAATGTGCGTATTTATTCGCCCAATGGCAATCGTTTGAAGGCACCTCAGAAGGGTCTGAACATTATCCGCATGAATGATGGTAAGAGTAAGAAGGTAATAATAAAGTAAAGCACACAGCGAAATTGCAGGAGTCGGAGAAGGTAATCACTTTCTCCGACTTTTTAGTCTTTTTAAAAGCAATATATACTAAGAATAATCGAATGCTCACACGGGGACAGACCCCCTGTGAGGTCGACACCCAAACCAAAGAATCGCTATCATCCACTGGTAGCGGTTCTTTTTGGATAATAGTATCATCGTGGAAAGGATGTTGCCTTACGGTTGTCCGGACGTCACTTGTAGGGGAAAAGTGACTTGCATACAGGGTGTAAGTGACGTTGGGACAGGGAGAGAGACAATCTCTCGCGAGTCAGCAGCGGGCGTGTCTTTTATCAGCAGCGGCCGCTGCTGATATCGGCGGCGGGCGTGTCTGAAGTCGGCAGCGGCTGCTGCGTACCTTTTTTATATGGAGATTTGCCTCCTATAAGGTGATAACATGCCGTTGTTGCCAGATAACATGGGGTTATTCTACGATAAAGGCATGTTATTCTAAGATAGTGGCATGTTATCGTCATAGGGGGACGATAGCACTAAAAGATCAAGGATGAAGATTAGTCTTCTTCCTTAGGCAGTTCGTTTTTGGTCAGCTTACCCTTCAAGGCGGTGAGGCCAACGATGCCATCAGGATTGTAGATGACAAATTCGCCATCGCCAGTTTGAATCCACAGGTTGCTGGCAGAATCGGTAAAGACCTTGGTGAAGCCCTCTATCTTCTTCGTTTCCACAATACCCGTCCACTTGTCTGGCTGACCAATGCCTGTATCGATGTTCTTTAGGATTGTGGGCTGACCTGTGAAGTCCTTATTGTCCCAAACGTAGAACTTTTTTTCGTAGTTGTCCGTCTGTCCGATAACATGGTTCTTGCCCATAGCTGCAATATGCACGAACTTCTTGTTCTCGATGCGCATAAAGACATCCTTACCGTTACTGCCCGCACTACAGATTTGAGGACGTGCACGCTTCTTCTTGGGTACGACGATGCGGATATCGCCCGTCTTCTTGTCGATAGCTCGAAAGGTATTTTCACCATAGGTCGTGCCTAGGAAATAGATGTTGTTTTCGTCCTCGAAGACGTCATGTTTCATCCATTCGTCGAACTGCACAATGGCAAAGTTGTTGTTCACCTTTTGTGTAGCTTTCTGGGCAGGTTTCTTAGCCGTTGTAGCTGCCTTGGCGCCTGCAGGGCGACGTTTTGCCTGTGCCTGCATCAGCATGGGCACCATGAAGGCCAGTAATAGAATCGTGATCTTTTTCATAAGCGTTCGTATTAAATAAGTAGTTATTGTATCATTCTTGGGGCAAAGATACGAATATAAGTGAGTAAAAAAACAAATAATATTTAAGTTTTTCGTACAAATTACTAATTAATTCGTACCTTTGCAGCCAAATTAAGATAATAAGGTAGAAAATGACATTATATCCCAAACTGATTATGGATGCGCTGGCAACGGTGACGTATGCTGGCACGAAGAAGAACCTGGTAGAAAGTGAGATGGTGGCAGACCAACCAACAGTAACTCCCCTCAATCCCCCCGAAGGAGGGATGAACTGGAAGGTTAACGTGGTATTGGAGTTCCCACGCGATACGGACCCGTTCCTCAAATCGACGGTGAAGGCTGCAGAGGCTGCCATCAAATACCACTGCGGCCAGGACGTAGAGGTGGAAATACAGACGGAATTCAAGTCGAAGCCACGCCCTGAAGTTGGCAAGATGCTGCCTGAGGTCAAGAATATCATTGCCGTGAGCAGTGGTAAAGGCGGCGTAGGCAAATCGACCGTTTCAGCCAACTTAGCCATCGCCTTGGCACGTTTGGGCTATAAAGTCGGTTTGCTGGATTGCGACATCTTCGGTCCGTCTATGCCCAAGATGTTCAACGCTGAGGATGCCCGTCCTTACGCTGTTGAGGTAGATGGTCGCCAACTCATTGAACCCATCGAGGCCTACGGTGTCAAGATGCTGTCCATTGGTTTCTTCGTCAGTCCTGATACGGCAACACTATGGCGTGGGGGTATGGCAACAAACGCACTGAAGCAGCTGATAGCCGATGCTAACTGGGGCGAACTGGATTACTTCATTCTGGACACGCCTCCTGGCACCAGCGACATCCACCTCACCCTACTCCAGACATTAGGTATTACGGGGGCTGTCATCGTATCGACACCTCAGCAGGTAGCCTTGGCCGATGCACGCAAGGGTATCGACATGTATCGTAACGAAAAGGTAAACGTGCCCATCCTCGGACTGATAGAGAATATGGCATGGTTTACGCCTGCTGAACTGCCTGAGAACAAATACTACATCTTTGGCAAGGAAGGTTGCAAGAAACTGGCGGAAGAGATGAATGTGCCTTTGTTGGCTCAGATTCCATTGGTACAGAGCATCTGCGAAAGTGGCGATGCGGGCGAGCCTGCTGCCACAAGCAGCGAGACAGCCACAGGATTGGCCTTTATCAATCTGGCACAGGCTGTCGTCACTGTTGTCAACAAACGCAACCGTGAACTGCCTAAGACGAAGATTGTGGGTGTTAGGTGAGAGGGATGATGGAAGATGGATGAGGGATGAGGGATGAGGGAAGGATTATGAGTCGGCTACCTTTTTCATACGTGCCTCCCTATTATGCTTTAGGAACATCAGGCGCTCCTTGGCATAACGGCGGGCACGTAATATCTGATAACGATATACCGCCACAGCCAATAGGAAATAGGCTCCAGCCTGAATCCAGAGAATACGATATTCCGTCAACACGTCGTAGAGAGTAGCCCCCATAGAATTCATGCGGACGTATGCGCGTGCGCCAAACGTGCTGGGGAACAGCCAAGACACGCCCTGAAGCCAACTTGGGATATTGCTTTGTGGCCATGAGATACCCGTCAGGAACAACATGGGTACGGAGGCAAAGACCATGAGCAGCATGACGTTCTCGCGATACTTGACGAGACACGACACCACAATGCCAAAGAAGATACATGCCAGCGTATAAGGCAACATGATGGTTAATAGCGACTGCCACGTTGCCAACTGCGGGAAATGGAACAATCGTGGAACGCCAGCCACCAGCCAAGCACCCATGACGGCATATATCATCAAGTAAACCATGGCTTTGCCAAAAACTATGGCGAACGACGACTCATAGCGTTTATCGCCAACGGGCACCAGCGCCCCAAGCGGGTTCTCCTCACGGGCTGTACCTGCAGAAAGGCCGATGCCAAGCACCAGCGTCTGCTGTAATATCAGTATCAGCACAGCAGGTAAGATAAACGAGCCATAGCCTCCCTTCGGATTGAATATAGCCACATCCTCATAGTCGAGTGGACGAGCTGAAATGGCCTCTTCGCGACTGGTATAGAGTCCACTCATCTTTGTCTGTATGTCCTTGCCCATCTCCATTGACACCAGCATGGATGTCTGGTAGATGGCCTTATACGTGAGCATCAGACTCATGTCACAATAGACACTGATAATGCCCTGCTTCATACGCAGGATATTGTTTTCGAAGTCAGGTGGAATAAAATAGATGCCTTTTACCAGCTGACGACTGACCAGCGAGATACCCTCGTCCAAATCCTGTGCGTAGTAGGCCACACGTACGTCGGGTGACGCATCACACTTACGGACGAACTCACGAGACAGACCTGTGTTCGACATATCGACCACACAGACAGGCACCTCACGGACGGTTTCGTTGTTATATATCCAGGAATACAACAGCGGATAGGCAATGGGCACCACGAGGAAGAAGATGAGAATACCCTCGTCCTTGACTACCTGTTGCATCTCACGTCGCCAGATATAGCAGACGTGCTGCAGGTCCTCGTATATCTTATGGAATATAGACATAGGTGAGCATTGCATTTTTAATCTTCTTGACTACCATCCACGGCAACAGCATAAAGCCAGCCAGGGCTGCAAAGTGGAACCACGACTCGATAAGCGGGAAACCGTTGAACACACAAGTCTGGTAAATCATGTAATAGTGGCGCAGGGGGAACAGCCACGACAGCGACTGCAACGGGCGGTCCATTCCCATGACGGGAAAGGCAGAACCTGCCATCGAGATGCTGAGCACAGCCCACAGTGAGCAAACACTCATCGACATTCTGAGCGAAGGCATCAAACCAAAGGCAAAGACGCCAAAGCCCTGAGATGCCAACACCTGCATCAGGCCCAACAGCACCAACATCCAAGGACTGCCTAAGTGCGGGAATCCCAGATAAAAAAACACATAGTACTGGTAACTATAGACAACAGCCAACCAGATAATGGCTTGTGGCAGAAGCTTGCCTATCAGTGCTACCGTAATATTATTATCAGCCATTTCCAACCACTGTTTCGAGACATTGAACTTCAGTTCGGTACCCAGCGAATAGGCAGTGATCAGGAAGATGAACAGCATCATCATACCCGGCACAATCATCGTGGAGAGGTAGGAGTTATAGCTGGTCCAAGGATTCGCAATCTGATGCAGGTCAATCTTGATGGGCTGCAGGAAAGTCTGTATCTGCTCCGTCGTAAACCCCTTGGCACGCATGGTAGCCTGCCCCACCGCAGCAGAGCCAAGCGTGGAAATCGTCTTTAGGTCTCGCATCAACAAGGCGCCTGCAGCCAATGTGGTGTTCGAATAATAATACGATATCTTGGGTTGGCGCGACGCCAGCAGTTTCTCCGTCGTTCCTTTTGGAAAATACAGGAAACCGTATATCTCGTTGTTCTGAATAGCTTTGCGAGCCTCGGCAACAGTGGCATAACTATGCGTGATGCGTGACATCTGGAAAGCATCAAGACGGCGAATCAATGCGCGTGTGGTTGTGGTATTGTCAACATCCACAATACCTAATGGCATCTCTGTAGGCAGTCCGTCATCCATCAATGAGGTGAAGAAAAACATCACCATCAACGGAAATACGACCATACATCCGGGGTAGATAATATGCTTGCGCATAGTTAACAACTCGCGCAACATGATATTGTATATCTGCCTCAGTTGCTTCATTGCAGACTACTGCTTCAGTATCAGCGACATACCTGGGCGCAAACCTTCAACATTTTCTACAGGACGGGCTTTCACTTCGAAAGTCTTCAAATCATACTGACCATTGGCCTTGGTAGCCTTCCAAACGGCGTATGTTCCCTGATCCTTCAGATAGTATATCTTCATCTTGACCGTCTTGTTGAAGGCTGGCACAAAAGCATCTACCACAGTACCTACAGTCATTGAACCCAACTGGTCTTCACGAACGTTGAAAGCACCCCACATATCCTTCATCAGCGAGATGGTCATAATAGGCGAGCCTGTGCCGACGAGTTCTCCCACCTTGGGATAGATATCGCTCACTTCGCCTTCCATCTGAGCCACCTGCACCGTCTCATGGATATATGAATTAACCTCCTGAACAGCACCACGGGCACGGTTCACTTGTGCTGCTGCTGCCAGTTTATCTTCACGACGGGCACCATTCTGCGCCATCTCATACTGACTCTTGGCAGCCTTCTCCTGAGCCTCCATAGCCTTGTAGTTGGCATAGACTTCATCGCGCTTCTGGGCACTCATCACACCCTCATCGAACAGGCGCTGCACACGGTTATACGACTTCTCGGCAATCTCAAGACCTGCCTTGGCCTGTTGCCATAGCTGGTAAGCGCCTTGTATCTGCTCCTGACGAGCACCGTTCTGCGCCTTCAGTTCCAAAGCGGCAGCAGCACTCTCGGCACCACGGGCCTGTTCCATTTTGGCACGTACCTCTGGCGCATCGAGAATGGCCAGCGTATCGCCAACCTTCACATAGTCGCCTTCTTTCACACGAATCTCCAAGATTCGTCCTGGCACCTTGCTTGATACACGGTACTCACTTACTTCCACCTGACCTTGCATCAGTTCTGGGTCACGACCCAAAGCAAAGAAACCAATCAAGGCCACCAAAACCACCACTGCAGCAAAGCCCACAATGGCTAATAGAATATTGTTGTGTTGCGATTTTGCGGACATAATTGCCTTATCAATTCTCCATTTCAACAGAACGCGAACCAATCTCGTGTCCGTCAGCAATAACTTGAATAGTATATCTTCCCTCAATCAGCGAGGTCTTGGGGACAAACATCTCCATCAACTTCTCCTGACCTGTGTACTCCACATCCTGCTTGGCAGTATAAGCCACCTGTGCACCTTCCATCGTACAAGTACCACCACCCTTGATGACCTCGCCAGAAGGATTGATGACGCGGATATAAATAGTACGCATGCCATTGGCAGCCGTAGCATTACGACTAAGCACGAAACGCACCTTCAGCGTACCCTTCTTGTCAATCTGATGAGGATGTTTGGTCTGTTCCTTGCCCTTCTTGTCGAGCATGATGACATTAATGCTGGCAGCATTCAACTGCGAAGCAATAGCAACCTTCTCAGAGAGGGTCATATTGTTCGATGTCAGCTGCATATTCTGCTGGTTGCTCTCAGCCAACTCAGAGCGGACGCGGTTGTTCTCGTCCATCAGCTCGGCATTCAACTGGTTCAGCGAGTCAATCTGCAGCACGTAGCTACGCAGAATGGCACGCACCGTAGCCAGTTCCTTCTTCAGACGGGTAATTTCTGCTGCATCATTGGCCTTCGTACGACGCAACTCTTCCAACAGTTCCTGAGTACGTTGCTGTTCACGTCCTAACTGCTCAACGATAGAGTCGTTGTTGATGCGCGTCTGCATCTCTTTGTATTGGTTAGCAAACTGCTGATACTCATTCTCCATCTCCTTTTTGTCGAGGGCGGCGAGTTCCTGCATATCCTTGTTAACTTGTTTCTGCTCGTTTAAGTTATAGCCCAGATAGGCGACACCAGCCAAAAGCAGCACAATAACGGCGACCAACGGGACAATTACTTTCTTATTCATACCTTATATTATTATAACGATAATTATCAAAATCGCTGCAAAGATAATTTTTTTCTACGAAACGACAAAGAAAAAAAATATTTTTTGCATTTTCGTGCTTGTTTTTAAGAAATAATTCACTATCTTTGCCACATCATAACGAAAAACTGACGCTATGAATCGGAAAAATGTCCTGTATCGCATATACGACCTATACGTCGATGGTTTTCGTTCCATGACACTGGGGCGAACGCTGTGGGCTATTATCCTTATCAAGCTTTTCATCATTTTCGTTATCCTCAAACTGTTCTTCTTCCCTAATTTCATCAAGGAGCATGCTTCAGAGGGCGAGGAACCGGAATTCGTAGCAACGCAAGTGTTGGACATTGAACATTAAACATTAAATAACATGACAACAGACCTGTTTCTAAACATCGACGCCAGTACCGTCAACTGGGCAAGGGCACAATTCGCACTGACAGCCATCTATCATTGGCTGTTCGTGCCACTGACCCTCGGACTGGCAGTCATCATGGGCATCTGCGAGACTTGCTGGTACAGGACCCGCAACACCTTCTGGCGCGATACTGCGCAATTTTGGCAAAAACTATTCGGTATTAATTTCGCCATGGGTATAGCCACTGGTATCATTCTCGAATTCGAGTTTGGCACCAACTGGTCTAATTACTCGTGGTTCGTAGGCGACATTTTCGGAGCGCCGTTGGCTATAGAAGGTATCGTGGCTTTCTTTATGGAGTCCACCTTCGTGGCTGTGATGTATTTTGGATGGAAAAAGGTGTCGCCGGGTTTCCACCTGGCTTCCACCTGGCTCACTGGCTTGGGTGCAACCATTTCTGCCTGGTGGATTCTGGTGGCAAACGCCTGGATGCAGTATCCTGTGGGATGTGAGTTCAATCCCGACACGATGCGCAACGAGATGGTATCGTTCCTCGACGTAGCCCTCTCGCCCTTTGCTATCGACAAGTTCTGCCACACCGTCATCTCTGCCTGGATTATCGGTGCCGTATTTGTCGTTGCCGTATCGTGCTGGTATCTGATGAAGAAGCGCGAGACCAAGTTGGCTACGGAGAGTATCAAGATTGCGGCCATCGTAGGTTTAGTAGCCTCATTGGGTGCCGCCATGACGGGCCATAAGTCAGCACAGAGTGTGTCAAAGGTACAGCCCATGAAACTGGCTGCTATGGAGGCTCTATACGAAGGCGGACCAGAACAAGGACTGGCCATTATTCCAGGAATAAAAGTTCCCTACGCACTGAGTTTCATGGCTACCAACGATTTTGCAGGCTATGTTCCTGGCATCAACGATATTCTGAATGGCTACGCCAAGTCTGACGGAACCCTTGAGCCCTCTGTCGATGAGAAGATTCAACGCGGCAAACAGGCCATCACGGCTCTTGCTAACTATCGCAAGGCGAAAAAGGAAGGAGCCGATCCTGCTCTGCTCAATGAATACCTCACAACTATCAATTCCAACATGAAGTATTTCGGCTATGGTTACGTCAAGGACAAGAACGACGTCGTACCACCCGTATGGATCAACTTCTGGGCTTTCCGCATTATGGTGGGTCTGGGCTGTTTGTTCATCCTGTTCTTTGCAGTCATCCTGGCTGTCACCTACAAGTTCCCCAAAGCTTTGTTACAGAAATACGACATTACCACCCTACCCGACTGGCATTATTGGGTGGCCATCCTATTAGTTCCGCTGGCCTATATAGCCTCTGAAAGCGGCTGGCTCGTTGCTGAGTTCGGACGTCAGCCATGGACCATTCAGGACATGCTGCCCACATGGGTGGCTGTCAGCGATGTCGAAGGCTTCAGCGTTGCTTTGACGTTCTTCCTGTTCCTCTTCCTGTTCACGCTCATGCTTTGCGTGGAAATCAGCATTCTGCTCAAGCAAATCAAAAAAGGTCCAGAAATGAGTAATCATAATTCCTAATTACTAATTACTAATTGCTAATTGATTATGACATATAGTTTTTTGCAGCACTACTGGTGGTTCTTAGTATCACTATTAGGAGCGTTATTAGTTTTCCTGATGTTTGTGCAGGGTGCCAACTCTATGGTACGCACCTTAGGTTATACGGAAGAAGGGCGTCGGCTGATTATCAACTCGACTGGACGCAAATGGGAATTCACGTTCACCACGCTGGTTACCTTTGGCGGTGCTTTCTTTGCTTCGTTTCCCCTGTTCTACAGCACCTCGTTTGGTGGCGCTTACTGGCTTTGGATGATCATCCTCTTTACTTTCGTGTTGCAGGCCGTCAGCTACGAGTTCCAGAACAAGTTAGGCAATCTGCTTGGTGCCAAGACCTTCCAGATATTTCTTGCCATCAACGGCTTTGCTGGTCCACTGCTTTTAGGCGGTGCCGTAGCCACCTTCTTCGAAGGCAGCAACTTCATCGTCATGAAGGACAACCTCATCGATGCGCAGTCGTTTACCCCCGTCATCTCGCATTGGGCGAATGCCTCGCATGGTCTCGACGCACTGCTCAATCCTTGGGTACTGGTGTTCGGACTGGCTGTCATGTTCCTGGCTCGCGTATTGGGCACCTTATATATTATTAATAATGTGAACAACGACGACATCCGTTCGCGCGCAGGCTTCCAGTTGTTAGCCTCGTCAATAGCCTTCGTGGTTCTGTTCGTCGTTTATCTGATTCACCTGTTGCTGAAGGACGGCTATTCCTATACGGCAGACGGTACCATCGTCATCGAGCCCTACAAATACCTGCACAACTTCCTCGATATGTGGTATCTGCTCATCGTGCTGCTGATTGGTGTCGTACTGGTGCTCTTCGCCATCAGTCGCAGCTTCGCTGACAAGAAGTGGATATGGGGCATCTGGCCTGCCGGCATTGGCGTCGTGATGGTCGTACTCTCCTTGCTGCTCTGTGCAGGATGGAACAACACCGCCTACTATCCATCTACGGCCAACTTGCAATCGTCGCTCACTATCCAGAATTCGTGTTCCAGCGAGTTCACGCTTACCACAATGGCCATTGTCAGCATCCTCATACCGTTTGTGCTGGCATATATCTGGCATGCATGGTGGTCTATCGACCAGAAGAAGATAGACTTAAAGGAGATTACCGACGAGCACGCTTATTAAGTGAGTCAAAAAACGCGGAAGGGTTCAGCCTTTCCGCGTTTTTTCCATACCCTTGGCGACAGTTTTCCACGGGGTACAACGTGCATTATTTTATAACTATCTGATTTACAGTAATTTCTATTTTCATCTTGCTTACACCTTTTCCATGAGTATCCGATACAACGTAAAAGAAAAATTCGTAACTTTGCATCGAGAATGAACAACTATGCATACGAAGACGTTGTACATATTCATTTTAGGCGTTCTGCTAATGGCTTGCAGTCAGCAGGGACCCAAAGCACAGACAGCAGCAAGTTGTCTGGAGGAAGCAGAGGCTGCTTTGGCTAACGATAGCATCCGTTTGGGTGAGACCCTGCTACGAAAGACCATTCAATTGGCTGAAGCATCTAAGGATTGGCACACCGATTATATTGCACAACAGCGCCTGGCAGAGGCTTTGTCGCAGAGCAACCCTAAAGAGGCCTTGCGACTGATGAAGCAAGCACTAACCATCTACGAACAGCATCCTGACGATGAGCACAATTACGTCATCCTGCTCGACTATGCAGGTACCTTTGCCGCACAAGTAGCTTATATCAACGAGGGGGCATTCGACGAAGCACTCGATTTCATCCATCGTGCTTACGATATAGCCAAGAAAAACCAGATGAACGACATGATGTGTCAGACGCTGACCAGTCTTGCCAACATCGCATGGGCGCAGGAAGACTATCGTCAGGCACTTGACTATGCTCATCAGGCAGAACCTGTGGCGACAGACGAACTGCGACCTGGCTTATTACAGGTGCTCGCCCGCAGTTACCTCAGCCTCAACATGCTCGACTCTGCAGAAAACATCTATCGGAAGATTAATCATGGTGACGATGTCCATCTGGCATACATCGTACAGAGCAACCTCGCCAAGATTGCGCTTCGACGCATGGGGGCCACACAGGTGGAGGACAGCGTGGCTGAAGCCTTCGACAAAGTGGAGGACATCTATTATGAGGCACTTGAGCAGAAAGACGAATACTATCAGGAGTCGCTGCGACAGGAAATGGAGAACCAGCAACTGGAGTACCATTCAAAGATGTACGCACGTACATTATTTATTATCGTTATTGCCTCGCTCATTGTCATCATAGCAATGGGGCTGGTAATTCGCTACAGGATGCAGGCACAGCGTCAGGCACAACGTCAGCTCCAGCAGGAGGCAGAGCACCAGAAGGCTCAACTGCATCAGGCAAACGAGGTGGTGGCATTCCTACAGAACATCATCCTGGAACGGACGGAGGCGATGAAAAAGCTCAACGGGAGTGGTAATTCGCTCATCTATCTCAGTCCGCACGAATGGAGCGAGATAGAGCGTACGCTCGATGCCATCGACAACAACCGCTTTGCCAACCTTCGCAAGCGGTACCCCAATATGCAAGAGGACGACATCCGCCTGTGTCTGCTCACCCGCCTGGGCATCAGCAACCGCACCATCGGCAACATCTACTGCATCTCTATCTCTGCTGTCCAGCACCGCAAACTCAAACTGAAGAAGGATGTATTTGGAGAAAGCAATCCAGACATCACACTGGAGCAGATACTCAACAGCAAATAATAACAAATACAATAACAATTATGAAGAAACTATTATTCATATTCACTTTGATGCTCTTCCCAATGTTGGCAAGTGCCCAGACAGTATCGGATGTGCAGAATAGCGGCTGTACGGCAAGAGCACGTGGAGCAGCAGGCGAAGGACCAGTGCCTACGATTATGCTAACGAAAGAGGGCAACATTTTATCGGTGGAGGTGTTAAACTATGAAGCCAACTGCTGTACAGACAACTTTCATGTGACGTCCAATATTAACAGCGGTAGCGATGGTAGCCCCTCTTCCCTTTCTATCAGTGTGGTTCCTGTTGGTGCGTTGGATTGTGATTGCGAATGCCCATTCAATGTATCGTTCACAATACGTGACTTAGAGCCAAATAGCTTTTATCTGAAATGTTGGTGGTATGAAGGGCTGGTAGAACTGACAAATGGGGTGCCATTGGTGCTGGAATACAAGGTTGAAGATGTCGTTATCGGTGAAATGTCCTTTAGATTGCTGAAAGTTATGCATAAGGCCAAGCTGACGAAATGGACAACGGAAGAAAAAGAAATACGCATTCCTTCAGAAGTAACTTACGAAGGAGAGAATTATACTGTGACAAGTATAGACCATGACGCATTTGTGGATTTAGATCATTTGGCCAAAATTGCCATTCCAAAGTCCATCAGGAGCACTGATCTTGACGTAGATGGCATCATCTGGGCCAATCCTTTCCGTGAATGCAAATCATTAGAATGGATAGAAGTGGAAGAGGGCTGTCCTTTGTTCAGTTCTGTTGACGGGGTGCTTTTCGCCAAAAACAAAACGATGCTTTTAGGCTACCCTATTGCATCATCAAGAGAGACCTACACTGTTCCAGAAAGTGTAACGAATATTCGAAGCGGTTCGTTTTATCACAACAAGTATTTGCGGAAGTTGGTAATACCAGAAGGAGTGACATACTTGGGTTGGCATTTATTCAGTGACACCAAAAGCCTGGAAGCGTTGTACATCAAAGGAGTCCTTGATCCAGAATGTATAGTTGACGGTCTGTTTGGTGATATGAGTACGAATGTAAACATCTATGTGCTACCATCGGAAGTAGATAAGTTTAAGGCCATCTATAAAGGTCCTGTTTATCCATTGCCAGAGCAGACGGTGACTATTGACGGGCTTCTATATAAGTTGAATTTAGGAACGCATACTGCTATGGTGGCCAATACAAACAACTGGGAAGGAGAATTAGACATTCCTGAGCAGGTCGCTTATGATGGCGAAACCTATACTGTGGACAGGCTTGAATGGTTGGCTTTTGACTTCTGCAAGACGCTGACGAAAGTGAGAATCCCTAAAACGGTGGTTAACATCCAGCACTATGCTGGCTATGAAGACTGTAAGAACCCCTTCCGCAGTTGCACCAGTCTGGAGAGCATTGAAGTGGATGAAGCGAACCCAAGCATGTGTTCCATTGATGGAATATTGTTCAGCAAGGACAGAACCCAACTCTATTGTTATCCAGCAGGAGCAAAACGCAAAACTTACTCCGTGCCTGACGGCGTTACCTGGATTGGGGGCGATGCTTTCGCCTATAATTATAGCCTCACCTCCATATACATGCCTAACAGCGTTACATACATGTCTTTCGGTACGTTTAGTAATTGTAAGAGTCTCCATTCAATAAGACTTTCCGAAAATATCAAGCATATCTCAGCCTATACATTTGAAAAATGCGAGAGCCTACATTTCCTTGACTTTCCTGAAAGCGTAATGTATTTTGCGGAAAGTGTTTTCCGCTGGAGTCCCATCAAGACAATTGTAATTAGAGGCACTTTCCCCGATGGATTGCGCGGTGACACGTTCTATTTCATGGATGACGAGGTTGTCATTTATGTCCAACAATCGGAAATAGATAAGTTCAAGAAGGTGTTCAAAGGTACTGTGCTGCCCTTGGGTGACTGGATTGGGAATGCTTACCGCCCGTTTGTTGAAGAAGGTAAAGTGTGGAAGGTTGGAACCATTTCGGGCAATCCTGTGCAGGTGGTTGACTACTACTACTTTGATGGCGATACGATCATCAACGGAAAGACCTGCAAGCAGATGATGTGCCAGCGGTTTGTTAGTCCAGATTACTCAAATGAATATTGGACACCAACGCCTTCCCTAAGCAAAGTGGGAGCATGGTACGAAGAGGATAAGAAGGTGTACTTTTATGACGAGATAACACAATCTATGAGGTTTATGTACGACTTCTCCCTCGCTGCCAACGATACCTTGCAGTTTATAACAGGTTGGTCTTCACCTTTCATAATAGGCCCGAAGCAGACAGGAGGAATAGAAGGCTTTAAAGGTGTTTACAGAGACATTATGATGTACGGAAATGAAGGCCAACATTTCCATAGTACCTTCTGGCTGGAAGGTGTCGGAGATATTAATGGGCCGACCAGAATTCCAATTGATCCGATATTAGATGATCCTGTGCCGGAGTTCCTGATGGCATGTACCGTTGGTGATGAAGTCATCTACCTCAACGACGAATATCAGGATGGAGCTACACCTGAGACTTCGAATGCCCCCAAGCAACGCTTAGACTTCACCCATATCATCAAGACAAAACCCCAAGCACCGATGATGAGAACGGCTGAGCAGCCGCTATATGGCGAATACAACGACCAACAGTTAGGCATCAATCTCGACCCACTTGACGAAGCCTACTTGGTACGCATTAACAATGAATCGGGCAAAACCGTCTATGAGAAAGCCGTCAACGCTGGTAACATCGTGGGCCTCAGCATCGACATCTCTGCCTACCCCAAAGGCCGTTATACGGTCACTATAGAGAACAGCAGCGAGTCATTCACCGGCCAATTCTATGCCCAAACGACAGGAATAGTAGAGGCGACTAGCAAGAAGCCAGAGGTCAAAGACGGCATCTACAACCTTCAGGGCCAGCGCATCAGCACCCTGCAAAAGGGACTGAACATCGTTAATGGACGCAAGGTTCTTGTAAAGTAAGCAAATCTACTCAAACTCCATTTACTCTTTGTAGACAGGATTGCCAACTCTGAATAAATAACGAATCGCATGCGATGAAAAGCCGTGTGCGATTTTTTGTGTCTTGTTCTTTGTGGGTTAAAAAAAAATCTGTATCTTTGCAGACGGAAATATGATGATCATGAACAAGGAACCAAAGTTCAAATACCAAAAACAGATAGACGATTTGTTGGCAAATGGTTGTCAACTCCCAGAACTTTTTGCCCCCAATGATCTACAGGCATGTCGCTTCGCATTTTCTGAAGAAGGACACCAGAATCATGTGCCCCAATATATGAGCAATCCCAAACGGATGCTGCAAGATATCAACAATGGTAAAGCAAACACATCATTGTTGGCACTCTCTTGTTTTACCACTTCTGAAAAAGCAGAAACGTTTTATACCAATCTCCGCAAAGCTTTCAAGAATGTTTTCACATCGATAGGCGATTCCCTTTCAGAAGGAAAACTCACAAATGAGGACGGACTGAAGACTAGTGCCAGTAACAATGGTCACTTTGACTTTTATGAATACGAGTCTTGCGACTTGAATAAGACGTTTGAGATAACAAAACACTTAATTGAAAAAGAAGATGAGAAAGATTGAAGGTTACGACATACAGTACGATTTCAGTGGTTTCAAGAAGATTGCCGACTTGATTTTCTTCGAAGGTCCGCTCCTGTCTCATTATGTCAGTGACAAGGGTGACGACTACCTATTCTATTGGGTAGATAAAGATGAGATGGACAATCGCTGGCTTGTACTTCGTGTCAGTCTGGCCAATCTCCAGAAATATATCGCTAAAGAGCTTACTTTGCTTCAACTCATCGAGAGTCCCAACGATGGCTATCTCTATACCGTCGATGTTGACAATGATGTGAACTATCACAACGTCAAACTTGTCCAGCCCTCAGCTTTACCAGAAGACTATCTGCCTGAAGCAGACTCCTATTATGAGTTTGAGCCGATTGCCGCTGAGAATGCAGGTGAACTGATGACCTACGAGTTGACTATCCCCTACAACGAGCGCAATCGTTTTGAAGAATTACTTCACAAAATTGGAATCCCTGTCTCAGCACTTAAGAAAGTCGTAAGTAGAGCAGCTGTATTTTAGTATGATTGTATGTATTGCAGAGAAACCCAGCGTGGCACGCGACATCGCACGCATTATCGGAGCTACGTCGAGCCACGACGGATATATGGAGGGTAACGGCTTTCAGGTGACGTGGACGTTTGGTCACTTGTGTACGCTGAAGGAACCCCACGACTACACGCCTATGTGGCGTTCGTGGAGCCTGACGTCGTTGCCTATGATACCAGAGCGTTTTGGTATCAAACTGATTGATGACCAAGGTATCAAGAAACAGTTTGGAATCATCGAAGGACTGATGCAGAAAGCCGAGCGCATCGTGAACTGTGGTGACGCTGGGCAGGAGGGAGAACTCATTCAGCGCTGGGTGATGCAGAAGGCGGGCGCCAAGTGTCCCGTCAGCCGTCTGTGGATATCGTCGATGACTGACGAAGCTATTCGTGAAGGTTTCCAGAACCTGAAAGACCAGGCAGACTACCAACCGTTGTATCTGGCAGGACTCTCACGTGCCATTGGCGACTGGCTGTTAGGCATGAATGCCACACGCCTCTATACGCTGCGCTATGGGCAGAACCGTCAGGTGCTCTCGATAGGACGCGTGCAGACCCCCACCCTCGCCCTCATCGTCAACCGCCAAAAGGAGATAGACAACTTCAAGCCTGAGCCCTACTGGGTGCTGGCCACTGTCTATCGCGACACGACATTTACCGCAACGAAGGGCAAATTCACATCGAAGGAGGAAGGCGAAGAAGCTTTTAAGACCATCGAGGGCAAACCGTTCGTAGTCACGAAAGTAGAAAAGAAGGAGGGCAAGGAACAGCCACCACAGTTGTACGACCTGACCTCGCTGCAGGTGGACTGCAACCGTAAGTTCGGCTTCTCTGCCGAGATGACGCTAAACCTGATTCAGGCGCTATATGAGAAGAAGTACACCACCTATCCGCGTGTAGATACACAATACCTCTCTGACGACATCTACCCCAAATGTCCGCAGACCATGAACGGTCTCTACCAGACGAAGTTCGGAGGTGTTGCACCATACGCAGAACTCATCAAGCCCATTGGCGGCAAACCGCTGAAGAAGACCAAGCGCGTGTTCGACTCATCGAAAGTGACCGACCACCACGCCATCATTCCCACAGGTGTCATTCCACAGGGGTTGAGTGATGCCGAACGGAAGGTGTTCGACCTCGTGGCACGCCGTTTCATAGGCGTCTTTCTGCCAGACTGCAAGTTCTCGACAACAACAGTACTTGGCGAGGTTGACGGCATCGAGTTTAAGGTCACTGGTAAAGAGATATTGGATCCAGGATGGCGCGTGGTAATACCCACCTCCGACCCCTCCCGATCGGGAGGGGAGGCTGAAATGGCCGAAGACCAACGAGAAGGAACATTAGACTCTAATGCCCCCTCCAGATCGGGAGGGGAAGAGGGTGGGTTACCTACCTTCGTCAAGGGCGAGAGCGGTGAGCACAAGCCAACGCTCACCGAAAAAATGACCACGCCACCACCATATTATACCGAGGCAACCTTGTTGCGCGCTATGGAGACGGCTGGCAAATTTGTTGAGGACGAAACCCTGCGTGCTGCCATGAAGGAGAACGGCATCGGTCGTCCATCGAGTCGTGCTTCCATCATAGAAACGCTTTTCAAGCGTCACTATATCCGTCGTGAACGCAAGCGCCTCGTGGCCACGCCTACAGGCATCGAACTCATCGACCTCATCCGTGAGGACCTGCTCAAGAGCTGTGAACTGACAGGCATCTGGGAAAAGAAGCTGCGCGACATTGAGCATCAGAAATACGATGCGCAGCAGTTCATCAACGAACTGAAGCAGCAGGTCACCGACATTGTTCGCGACGTGATGAGCGACCCCACCAGCCGCCGCATCACCGTCATGCCGCCAGAGGAAGAGAAAAAGAAGAAAGGTAAGAAGTAAGTCCAAACCTCTTACATCTTACATCTTACATCATCCATCTTACATCTCACCTCACCGTGACATGAACGTTGCGCTGGCGGATGTTCTGACAATTGTTGAACACAGCATCGCTCTTGGCAATGATATTGATGTTCTGCAGGCGGATGCCATTGATAGGCATCTCGGGCAGGCCATTGAACTCCATAGCACGCCCAGCACCATTGCAGACAATGTTCTTGATGTCAATATTACGGAAGATGGGCGTCTCCTCGCTGACGGGCATCTTGGTCGTATTATCAGGATTGTCGCCGTCAGCCAGCATTTCAGCCACTGACTTGCCGCCATAATACATGTTGAAGGTGATAGCATCAGTCTTGATGTCAGTCATCGAGACGTTGTCGATAAAGATGTTCTCAACGATACCGCCACGACCACGCGTTGACTTGAAGCGCAGACCTACGTCAGTACCAAGGAACTGGCAGTTCTCAACGAGAATGTTACGGACACCGCCGCTCATCTCTGAACCTACCACGAAACCGCCGTGACCAGCAAAGACGGTGCAACCGTCCACTACCACATTCTCGCAAGGACGTCCACGAAGGCGCCCGTCCTTGTCCTTACCGCTCTTGATGCAGATGCCGTCGTCGCCAGCATCGAACTTCGAGTTGACAATCAGTGCATTCTTACACGACTCCAAATCAAGGGCATCGCCATTCTGGGCATAGAAGGGGTTACGTGCCAGCACATCGTCAAGAATAATGTTTTCACACATCAGCGGGTGAAGGTTCCAAGCAGGTGAATTCTGGAAGATGACGCCCTGCAGGAGCACATTCTTACAATTGACCAGCGACACCATAACAGGACGCAGGAAACGCTTGATACGGTTCCACTCCTCGTCAGTAGAAGCCTTGGGCACGTTCATGTTGGCACTCTTCTCAGCATCGGCGTATGCCTGATTGGGCACCCAGTAGCCTTTCTTCGACTCCACGCCACCAGGACGTTCAAGCACCTCTTTCCACTGACCCTCAGTCATCTTGCCCTTCTTGACAGGACGCCAGAACTGGCCATTGCCGTCAATCACGCCCTTACCAGTGATGGAGATATTCTCGGCATCATTGGCAGAGAGAGGCGACTGACAACGACGCGTATCAAGTCCCTCGAACGAGGTCTTGATAACAGGATAGAGCGACTCGTCGCCAGAGAACTGGATGACGGCACCCACCTCCAAATGGAGGTCGATGTTGGACTTGAGCACGATAGGACCCGTGAGCCACACACCGGCAGGAACCACCAGATGGCCGCCGCCCTTCTTTGTCAGGGCCGCAATAGCCTTCTCGAAAGCTTTGGTATTCAGAGTGGCGCCATCGCCTACAGCGCCGAACTTCTTCAGGTTCACCGTGTAGGCAGGAATAACGGGAGCGCTGATTTCCGGCATTTGGAAAGGCAGTTTCTCCGTGTACTTCTTGTAGGGATTGCCACTATTGTCAGCGGCAAAACCGCTGACCATCATGAGGGCAGCGATTAGTGTTACGATTAGTTTTTTCATACGCAGTTTGTTTGATATGAGTTTAGTGTTATATTTTGGAAGACAACTTGAACAACTTAGGACAACTTTCTTTATGTCTCTGTTGTTTTGGTTGTTTTAGTTGTCTTTATCTCATTCAGAGGCCGCATCACGAAGTCGCGCTCATGCATCAGCGGATGGGGTATCTTCAGGTCTGGCTCGTCTATTGTCACATCGTCGTAGAGCAGGATGTCTATATCTATTGCTCTATCGGCATAGCCGCCAGACACACTTTTCTTCATGCGTCCCATGTCGCGCTCAATCTGTTGCGTTAGCAGAAGCACCTCACGCGGTGACCTCGTCGTCTCACAAAGGATGACGGCATTCATGAACTTGTGGGGGGACTCAAAACCCCACGGTTCCGTCTCGATGAACGATGACTGGCGGGTAACCTGCCCCACCCTGTCGCCTATCAAACGGATGGCTCGCTCCAGGTTCTTTCTGCAATCGCCCAGATTCGAGCCCAGACCAAGATATACCTGATGGTTAGTCATCCAATATCAGCATGCAGTCACCATAGCATCCGAACTTATAGCCATTATCGACAGCTTTCTGGTAGGCCTCCATCACGAGTTCATAACCGCCAAAGGCAGCTGTCTCCATGAGCATTGTCGATTCCGAATGATAGAAGTTGGCAACCATCGAATCAGCCAACTGGAAGTCGTATGGCGGGAAGATGAACTTGTTGGTCCATCCGCTGAAGGGCTTCAACTGACTGTCAGTACCCACCGATGACTCGACGGCGCGCATTGTGCTGACACCCACCACACACACATGATGTCCCTCACTCTTGGCCTTGTTGACTATTTCACAAGCCTCATTGCCAATAATCATCTGCTCAGAGCCCATCTTGTGTTTGGTCAAATCCTCAACCTCAATCGGATCGAAACATCCCAGACTACAATGGACAGTGATAAAACCGAAATTGACGCCATAGATTTCCAGACGTTTCATCAGTTCGCGACTGAAATGCATGCCAGAGGCTGGTGCTGTTACCGCACCCTCATTCTTGGCAAAGATGGTCTGGAAGTTCTCGGTATCGTCTTCATTAGTGCCACGACGATCAATGATATAATGAGGGATAGGAGCTGAACCCAAGGCATAGAGCTCGCGTTTGAACTCATCGTGCGGACAATCATAGAGGAAGCGAAGCGTACGGCCACGACTAGTGGTATTGTCGATGACCTCAGCCACCATAGGCCCATCTTCTTCAAAGAACAGTTTATTGCCGATACGAATCTTGCGGGCTGGTTCTACCAGCACATCCCATAGGCGTAGCTCTGGATTCAGTTCGCGCAACAGGAACACCTCAATCTTAGCATCAGTCTTCTCCTTGGTGCCGTACAGACGCGCTGGGAACACCTTTGAATCGTTGAGCAGCATAGCATCACCTTCGCCAAAGTAATTGATAATGTCGCGGAACTGAATAAACTCGCTGGTGGCATTACCTTCGTCGTCAGTCTTATACATATCGATGGTCTGACTCTTACGGTGCACCACCATCATGCGACATTCATCCCGACGATACACTTTCTCAACAGTACCGTCTTCATTCTTAAACACCTTGTGAGGAGGCTCCAAAGCAATCGACTCTTCGGGCAATTTGAATCTAAATTGTGATAGTTTCATTCCGATATTTTGTTTTTTTCGTTATTTCGACATTACGACATTTCGACACTTTGCTGTTCCAACCAGGCTGGAAAGTCGTCAAGTGTGATGCAGTCGTCAATACTGACATCACCCAGTTGCGTACGACAGAGGGCTGTCAGGTAGGCACCACTATTCAACGCACGTCCGATGTCGCGGGCCAGCGAGCGGATATAAGTACCTTTGCCACATTTGACGCGAATACTCATTTGCATCTTTTCAGGGTTAAAGTCCGTCAACTCTATCTCGTCCACACGCACCGTCTTGGGTTTCAGTTCAACTTCCATACCCTTGCGTTTCAGCTTGTAGGCACGGTCGCCACCAATCTTGCAGGCCGAATAGGAGGGGGGCACCTGTTGGATATCGCCAACAAAATCGGTGAGGACACTGCGGATGAGTGTCTCCGTGATATGATCGGTGGGGTAAGTCGCGTTCACCTCATGTTCCATATCATAGCTGGGCGTCGTAGCCCCCAGTTGAAGGGTAGCTGTATATTCCTTGCTGTTCAGCTGCAGGTGCTCTATCTCCTTGGTTTTCTTGCCCGTACAGAGAATGAGCACACCCGTAGCCAGAGGGTCCAACGTACCCGCATGGCCAATCTTCACGCGTCGCACGCCTACCTTTTTAGATACACGCGTACGCACGTAAGCCAACGCTCCGAACGATGTCATGCCGTATGGCTTGTTGATGTATATGAATTCGCCTTCAGTAAAGTTCATTTAGTCAACCATTGCTAATGAATGTCCAGTAAGCAGCAAAACGAGTATAATGCCACCCACAATGATGCGATAGTAGCCAAAAGCCTTGAAGCCGTATTTGGTCAGGAAGGCCACGAACCATTTCATAGCCAGCAAGGCTACGATAAATGCCACCACACAGCCCAGAATCAGCATCGTGATATTATGTGACGTAGCCCATGCGGTATCTTCTTTCAGCAAGTCCAGCAGGTCCAGCAAGGTCGCACCAGCCATCGTAGGAACGGCTAGAAAGAACGAGAACTCCGCAGCACGCTGGCGGGTCAGTCCCTGCGTCATACCGCCCACGATGGTAGCCATCGAGCGCGACACACCAGGAATCACAGATATGCACTGATAAAGACCTATATTGAAGGCTCGCTTCTCGTTTACCTTATTGGCATCACTACCTTTGTTAAACAGTTTGTCGCAGAACAGCATGAACACGCCACCCACTACCAACATGATAGCTACTACCAATACGGAGTCGAGCAACCAGTCAAGCAGGCCCGACTTCTTTGCCAGTAAGCCGATAATCACAGCAGGTAATACACCCACGATAAGCAACCAGTAGAAGTAATACTTATGTTTCAGCTTCTGAAACAGACTGCTGCCTGCTGGTGCTGGCGTATTGTCAAAGACGAAGAAACGTTTCCAGTAAAGGCATACCACCGACAGGATGGCGCCAAACTGAATGATAAACGTGAAAGCGTGCACGAATGGGTCGCCCTGCGGAACACCCAACAGATTCTGTGTAATAATCATGTGACCTGTCGAAGAGACGGGCAGAAATTCAGTCAGTCCCTCAACAATCGCAATGATAATGGTCTCAAGCCATGTCATGCCTCAACCTCCTTGTTCTCGTCAACGAATGTATTGTCGCCCTTCGAACGATACACAACAGCATAAATCATAGAAACAAAGCCCAATAGGCAGACCACTGGAGCAACCTTGATACGACGTGCACTGAAGATGTCGGGGTCATAGGCCGTATCCGTAGAACCACTGCCGCTCATCAGCAGGAAACCGATAATAACTACAGCCATACCTACTGCCAGCAAAATGTAGTTCATGCGACCAAACGCAAAATCTCTCTTATCCATTTTATATAAACTTCTTTAACTTCTTAATTTCTCAATTTCTCAATTTCTCAATTTCTCAAATCTTGTACAGCTCGCCTGCCGTCATCTTCAGGAACTTGTTGACAGCCAGCCACGCGCACAGGGCAGTAATCACGATGCCAAAGACCAACACTGCCGCAGCCGTAATGACCAGTACCTGCCAAGTCACGACCTCTTCGACACCAGGCTGTGTCAGGAACAGACCATAAACACATACACCCAATACACCAATAGCAAGTATGGCTGCTATCACACCAATCCAGATGGCCTGTTTCAAGAATGGTTTGCGGATAAAGCCCCACGAAGCACCTACCAACTTCATTGTATGGATGACAAAACGCCGGGCATAAACACTCAGGCGTACGGTATTACTGATAAGCGAGAACGACACAAATGTCAACAACACTGCCAACATCAGCAACACGATGCTCACGCGGCTGAGGTTGCGGTTTACCTTGTCCATCAAGTCTTCCATATAACTGATGTCACTGACGCGATCGTCCTTTTGCACCTCCTTTACAATCCATTTCAGCGAGTCGCGGTTGGCATAATCTGATTTCAGCTGCACCTCCAACGTAGCAGGGAAGGGATTGAAGCCCAGAAATTCCGACGGGTCACTACCTAACTCTTTGACCTGTTCACGCTGAGCCTGTTCCTTACTAATATAGTCGATATTGCGACTATACGGCCGATGATATAAATCGCGACACATCAGGTGAGCTTCGTTCACCGTCACCGAATCCTTCAGGATAATGGTCATGGTCAGATGCTCCTTCATGTGGGCTGACAAGTTGCGGGCAGACAGCACTGAGAATACCACCATTCCCAGCAGAATCAACACCATCGTCGTACTTATACATAACGTTACCACCTGCATACCTCGACGGTTGCGGGGGCTTTTTCTCTTATCACTCATAATATCATTTAGACGTAATACACCTAATTGGCTGCAAAGATACTACTTTTTTTGGTTATATGCAAAAAAAATCGTAATTTTGCACGCGTTATGAGTACAATTATTTATCCATCGCCCATTTTCGGGCCCATTCATAGCCGCCGATTAGGCATTTCGCTTGGCATCAATCTGATGCCCGCCGACGGCAAATTGTGCAGTTTCGACTGCATCTATTGCGAATGTGGCTTTAATGCCGACCACCGTCCCACACTGCCCAGACCCACACGCGACGAAGTTGCCGCAAAACTGGAGCAGACCCTGCAACGCATGACCGCCGAAGGCCAACTGCCAGACGTGGTTACCTTTGCTGGCAATGGCGAACCGACCTGCCATCCGCACTTTGCCGAGATTATCGGCGACACAATCCGTCTGCGCAACCAATACTGTCCGCAGGCCAAAGTTTGCGTACTCTCCAATTCAACCATGATTCATCGCCAGTCTGTCCACGACGCACTCATGCTGGTTGACGATAATATCCTGAAACTCGATACCGTCAATCCGCAGTACATCAATAAGGTAGACCGTCCCAACGGCCACTACGACGTTCAAACCATCATCGACCGCATGAAGGCCTTCAATGGCCACATCATCATTCAAACCATGTTCATGCGTGGCCAGTATCAGGGCGAGAGCGTCGACAATACCAGCGAACAATATGTCGCCCCTTGGCTCGATGTCGTCAAACAAATTAATCCCCAGCAGGTTATGGTCTATACCATCGATCGCGAAACACCTGCCCACGGTCTCGAGAAAGCCAGTCGCGAACAGCTTGATGCCATCCGCGACCGCGTTATTGCAGCCGGCATACCCTGTACAGCCAGCTATTAAGGTTCATGTTCCACAAAAAGAAGGAAAGCATCCAACCGATTGATTGGATGCTTTTTCTTTCTGTCGGGATTACTGGACTCGAACCAGCGACCTCGCGCCCCCCAGACGTGTGCGCTACCAACTGCGCTAAATCCCGAAAGCGGGTGCAAAGTTACAACGTTTTTTTGAATTAGCCAAATTTATTGCAATGTTTTTTTGCTTTTATCCTCTTTTTTGCAAAAATATTTTATAAAGTGCGATTTTCTTTGGTATTTCATCAAATAATTCGTAACTTTGCGTGTTATTATATATAAATAAGGTATCACACACGAAATATGCAATACAAGATAAAAGCACCAAACGTGCTGCGCCACACTGCTAAGCTGCCTGCTTCGAAAAGCATCAGCAATAGGGTGCTGGTAATTCATGCACTAACAGGAGGACACACATTGCCCAGCAATCTGTCGGACTGTGACGACACAGAAGTGATTGTGGAGGCGCTGAATCATAATCCCTACGAGATCAATATCAAGGCTGCTGGCACGGCTATGCGTTTCATGACAGCTTATCTGGCTGTTAAAGATGGCGAGGAGCACGTGCTGACAGGTACGGAGCGCATGCGTCACCGTCCGATATACATATTGGTGGATGCCCTGCGACGACTTGGCGCCAACATTGAATACGCGGGCGAGGAGAGCTATCCCCCACTCCGTATCAAAGGACAGATACTAGAGGGTGGTCTGCTGGAAGTGGCAGGTAACATCAGTTCGCAGTTTATTTCGGCATTGTTGCTGATAGGTCCATGTCTGAAGAACGGCCTGACACTACACATGACGGGCGACGTCATTTCACGCCCGTATATTGACTTGACGCTGTGGACGATGCGCGAATTTGGCGCAGATGCAGAATGGAGCGACTACGACACTATCGAGGTGAAGCCCCAGCCCTACAAGGAGAAGGCTTACCTGACGGAGAATGACTGGAGTGCAGCATCGTATTGGTATGAGATGATGGCTCTGAACAGTAACATGGACGACGAGATTAAGCTGGAGGGACTGATGGACGGTTCTAAACAGGGTGACTCACAGGTGCGATACATATTTAGTTTGCTGGGTGTAAAAACAACCTTCATGACCCAAAAAGCTGGTGTGCCAACCACAGTGACTCTGCAACATTCAGGACACTGTGTATCCCGTCTGGAGTACAACTTCGTGAACTCGCCCGATCTGGCACAAACTTTTGTGGTATGCTGTGCACTGATGAACGTACCCTTCCATTTTACGGGTCTATCGACCCTGAAAATCAAGGAGACGGACCGCATTGAGGCTTTAAAGACAGAGATGCGGAAGCTGGGCTACGTCATTCGCAGTGCTAACGACAGCGAATTGATATGGGACGGGGAACTCTGTGAGCCAATGCTTGAAGCAGGCATCGACACCTACGAAGACCACCGTATGGCATTGGCTTTTGCACCAGCAGCTCTGCGCTTCAATGAACTGCGCATCAACAATCCACAAGTGGTGACAAAGTCGTATCCACTGTTCTGGGAAGATATTAAAGCAGCAGGCTTTGAAGTGAAGAGTGAAGAGTGAAGAGTGAAGAATCGGCTACGCCGGTGAAGAATTAGGAATTAGGAATTATGCAGTTTCTGCTGATAGTCGTCATTTCGTTGGTTGCCCTGGGCGCCATTGCTGCCATCTTCTCGATTGGTGGCAAGGACGAGCCTATCGTGACGAAGGAGGGCGACTGTGCATCGTGCACCAGCAAGAGTGAGTGCAAGCTGGCGGAACTGAAGGAAGATGTAAGACGGAAGAGGGAAGAGGGAAGAGGGAAGAAGGAAGAGGGAAGATGTAAGAGTGTTCCCGTTTTACTTTTTTACCTTTTTACCTTTTTACTTTTAACTGCTTCTTGCTCGACCAAGAAGAATACGCCACAGACCCGATGGTGGCATTCGTTCAATGCCCGTTACAACACCTACTTCAATGGTCAGCAGGCTTTTATTGACGGTACTATCGAGAAGGAAAACGGCAACAAGGACAACTACACGGAACTGATTCCACTCTATGCCGTAGGCAACAAACAAAGTCGCGACCTGGGCAAGGGCAATTTTGCGCGCGCCATAGAGAAATCGGAGAAAGCCATCAAGCAGCACAGCATCAAGGCACGACCCGAATGGAATAAAAGCCGCAGGAAGACGCAGAAGGACATTGAGTGGCTCACGCGCAGAGAATACAACCCCTTCATCTGGCGTGCCTGGCTGCTATTGGGCAAGTCGCAATTCCAGCAAGGCGAGTTCGAAGAAGCGGCTGCCACCTTCTCGTACATGACGCGTCTCTATGCCACACAACCTGCCATTTTGGGTATAGCCCGTGCCTGGCAGGCCAAGAGCTATGTGGAACTGGACTGGATATACGATGCGGAGGACATCATCGTGAAGCAACGTCGTGACACGATGCACTTCAGGGCACGTAAGGATTGGGACTTCACGCTGGCCGACTACTATCTGCGCAGCGAGCAATACGACCAAGCCATACCCTATTTACGTCAGGTCATCAAGCACGAGAAGCGACGCAAACAGAAGGCGCGCGAATGGTTTTTGATGGGACAGTTGCAGGCCAGACAGGGCAATCGTGAGGAGGCCTACAAGGCGTTCCGTCACGTGACACGACTGAATCCGCCCTACGAAATGGAGTTCAATGCCCGCATAGCCCAGACGGAAGTGATGGCCGAGGGCAATGCCAAGCGCATGATCAGTCGCCTGAAACGTATGGCTGCGTCAGACAACAACAAAGACTATCTGGATCAGGTGTACTATGCCATTGGCAACATATTCATGGCCCAAAAGGACACCCTGCAGGCCATCGATGCCTACGAGCAAGGTGTGAAGAAGGGCACACGCAATGGCATCGAGAAGGGCGTACTGTTGCTTACTTTGGGTAACATCTACTGGGAACGTGAAAAATATGCCGATGCACAACGCTGCTATGGCGAAGCCATCGGACTATTGGACAAGGATCGTCCCGACTACAGCCAGTTATCATACCGCTCGAAGGTGCTGGACGAATTAGCCCCGCATACCAGTGCCGTGGAATTGCAGGACTCGCTACAGCGACTGGCTAAGATGAGCGAAGAAGAGCGTCTGAAGGTCATTGACAAGATTATAGACGACCTAAAGAAAAAAGAGAAGGAAGAGCAACGCGCCCAAGAGGAGGCAGAGGCAGAAAAAGAGCTGGCCAAACAGTCGGCAGTGGGCAATCGCAATCAGCCCAACCGGCGACAACAGCCAACGACGCCAACGCCTGCCACCGGCGGTAACGGACTGTGGTACTTCTATAATCCCCAGAGTGTAAACCAAGGTAAACGCACCTTCGAACAGCAATGGGGAAAACGTGAAAATGCCGACGACTGGCAGCGTATCAATAAGACGGTGGTAGCGACAACAACGGACAATCCAGAAGTGCCAGATAGTCTGGAGAATGTGGAAAACCCAGCTAATGACGGTACTGTTGCCAGTGATTCCGTAGCTGGTCAAAAAGGAGAGACTCCCGACTCCCTTGCCAACGATCCGCACAACCGTGAATATTATCTGGCACAGATTCCCTTCACTGAGGAGCAGATAGAGGCCAGCAACCTGCTGATTATGGATGGACTGTTCCATTCAGGCATCATCTTCAAGGACAAACTCGATAACCTGACACTGAGCGAGAAGACACTCAGTCGTCTTTTGACGCAATATCCGACTTTCGAACATAATGACGAGGCCCTGTACCACCTTTTCCTGCTCTACTCACGACAGCAACGTCAGGAGCAAGCGAATTCGTCGCTGGCACGCCTGCAGAGCGACTATCCGGAGAGCCAGTGGACAATCCTGCTAAGCGACCCTAACTTTGCCGAAAACCAGCGTTTTGGCGTACACATAGAAGACTCGATATACGCGGCTACCTACGATGCATTCAAGAATGACCGTTACGACGAGGTAAGTGCCAATGCAAGACTATCCGAGAGCCGTTTCCCGCTTGGTGCACATCGCCCGAAGTTCCTCTTTGTCGAGGGTATGGCCCTGCTGAACCAAGGCGACGCCAAGGGCTGTACGGAGCGAATGCAGCAAGTGGTAGACAAACATCCACAGAGCGAAGTCAGCGAGTTGGCTGGTATGATTATCAAAGGTGTACAACAAGGGCGGCAACTGCATGGTGGCAAGTTTGACATGGGCGATGTATGGTCGCGGCGAACCATCGATATGGCCAGCGACTCTACGCGTAACGATACGCTACGCTTTGAGCGCGATACCAAATATGTCTTCCTATTGGCCTACCAGCCAGACTCCGTGAACCAAAACCAGTTGTTGTTTGAGATGGCGAAACACAACTTCTCGAACTACTTGGTACGTAATTTCGACATCGTGACCGACCAGGATGCCAACGGAATCTGTCGTATGCTGATTAGCGGATTCCTGAACTACGACGAAGCACGCCAGTATGCACGCGGACTGCACAACGTAGAAGGACAGCTGTCAACGTTGTTACGTGCCTGTCGTCATCTGATTGTGAGTGAAGACAACCTACGTCTGTTAGGCACATCGTACAGCTATCGCGACTACGAGTTGTTCTTCGAAAAGGAGATTGAGCCTGTCGAGATATCCACACGTCCGTTATTGGAAGAAATCATCATCCAAGAGGAAGAGGACGCAGAAGAAAGCCAAGAGCCAAAAGCGAATGGTCAACAGCCACAGACGGGCAATGACCTGCCAGACGACCCGATTTTCAACGACGGCCCCGTGCAACAACAGAACAACTTCCCAGACTTCGACGAAGACTTCTGGTAAAAAGTAAAAAGGTAAAAAAGTAAAAAGGTAAAGAAGTAAGATATGACGAATGGATTATTACTTTGGGCTGACGACGAGATGGAACTACTACGTGCCCATCTGTTGTTCTTGGAAAAGAAAGGTTACGAAGTGGTGACGGTGACCAATGGTACTGATGCCATCGAGGAGTGCAAGAACCGTACCTTCGATCTGGTATTACTCGACGAGATGATGCCAGGACTTTCAGGACTGGAGACGTTGCAGCGCATCAAGGAGCTATCACCACAGACCCCTGTAGTGATGGTCACCAAGAGTGAGGAGGAGGACATCATGAATCAGGCCATCGGACAGCAGATAGCCGACTACCTCATCAAACCCGTCAACCCAAACCAGATTCTGCTGACACTCAAGAAAAACATCCATCGACGCGAAATCGTAACAGAGACAGTACAGACCAACTATCAACAACAGTTCCAACAACTGTCAATGCAAATTATGGACTGTAGCAGTTGGCAAGACTGGACCGATATCTATCGTAAACTGGTGCGCTGGGAATTGGAACTGAGTCAGACCGATTCGCAGATGACCGAGATGCTGGAAATGCAAAAGCAGGAGGCCAATCGTGGCTTTGCCAAATACATCAAGAAGAACTATCTGGACTGGGTACAGGGCAACCCACATCCCATGATGTCAAACGAAATATTCAAGAGCAAAATATTCCCTGCGTTGAACGAGGGCGAAAAAGTGTTTCTCGTGGTGTTAGACAACTTCCGCTACGACCAGTGGAAGATGCTGGAACAAGAACTGGCTTCAGACTTTGCCATTGATGAAGACCTGTATTGCAGTATTCTGCCTACCGCCACGCAATATGCCCGCAACGCCATCTTCTCAGGTCTGATGCCCGACCAAATAGCAAAAATGTTTCCTGACCTTTGGGTTGACGAGGACGAAGAGGAAGGCAAGAACCTGAATGAAGAGCCACTGATACAGACACAATTGGAGCGCTATCGCAGGAAGAACACGTTCTCGTACCATAAAATCAATACGTCGCAGGATGCCGACCGTTTCATGCAGCAGTTGAACTCGTTAAACAAGAACGACCTGAACGTGGTGGTGTTCAACTTCATTGATATGCTCAGCCACGCCCGTACGGAGTCGAAAATGGTACGCGAGTTGGCCAACGACGAGAGTGCCTATCGTAGCATTACGTTGTCGTGGTTCCGCCACTCCGTCATTGCCGACTTGTTCCGCCAGTTGTCACAAACGGACTATCGTGTCATCATCACAACCGATCATGGTTCGATACGCGCCAATAATCCCGTGAAGATTATAGGCGACCGAAACACCAACACCAACCTGCGCTATAAGTTGGGCAAGAATCTAGCTTACGACTCTAAGGACCTCTTTGTCATCAAGGAACCTCGCAAGGCTATGTTACCTGCACCCAACATATCGACCAGCTATGTATTTGCCACGGGTGATGACTTCTTCGCCTACCCCAACAACTACAACTATTACGTCAGCTACTATCGCAATACCTTCCAGCACGGAGGTATCTCGATGGAAGAGATGCTGATTCCTATTATATCATTAAAAGGAAAGAAGAGATGAGGTAAAGGTAAAAAAGTAAAAAGGTAAAAAAGTAAAAGGAAAAAATATGGAAATCAAGATTAAGGATATAGAACATATTCGCGAGGCCGCTCGCGAGTTTATCCAATACATTGGAGACCACCGCGTGTTTGCCTTCTACGGCAAGATGGGGGCTGGTAAGACTACTTTTGTGAAGGCCATTTGCGAAGAGCTGGGTGTCGAGGACGTCATTACCTCACCCACCTTTGCCATCATCAATGAGTATACCCAACCTGATGGTGACCCACTCTTCCATTTCGACTTCTACCGCATCAAGAAGCTGGAAGAAGTATATGACATGGGCTACGAAGACTACTTTTATAGCGGTGCACTCTGCTTTATCGAGTGGCCCGAACTGATAGAAGAAATCCTGCCCGATGATGCCGTACGTGTCAGCATCAGCGAGCAGGAAGACGGGAGTCGCCTCGTAACGTTCTAAAATTACAACAGAGCCTCGAACTTTTCCTGAATGCGGGCCTTAGCCTGAGCACCCACAATCTTATCGACAACCTGACCACCCTTGAAGAAGAGGATGGTGGGGATGTTGCGGATACCAAACTCCATAGACAGTTCCTCGTTTTCCTCGACATCGCACTTGCCAACGACGATGCGACCATCGTACTCCTGTGCGAGTTCAGAAATCACTGGACCTACCATACGGCAAGGGCCACACCATGTTGCCCAGAAATCAACAACTAATGGCTGCTCGCCATTCTTCAGGCTCTCAAAATTCTCACTTGTGATTGTTACTTCCATAATCCTTAAATTTTAAATGTTAATATTTAATGTTTAATCTTTAATATTTAATTTATCTTATAGTCCAAAGCAGGGGTCTGCTCAATGAAGTGTATCAGACTGCTCTTCACGTCGATATTCTTTGTTGTGCTGCGTAATAGTACATGCTTCTTACCTGCAGCGTCATGCAGTTGCACAAACAGGCTGGTATTACCAGGATTCTCAGCTATCAACTCGGCCAACTCGGCTACAATCTGGTCGTCCAGCATATCAGCAGACATTGAAATAGTGATACGGTCGATAGCCTTATCCTTAACCGTCTGTAGGAACTCCACACCAGTTATCTTCAGGTCCTTTGGGCCATCAGGATTATAGCTGAAACGCGGTTTCAACTTAGCAGTCACATAAACAGAGGCACCAATAGTAAAGAAACCCGACTTGTCACCCCAATCCTCACCAAACAGCGCCATCTCGCCAGAGCCCTCAAAATCTTCAAGGGTCACAATACCATACGGTTTTCCATTCTTGGTAAAACCTGTACGCACAGCTGTCACGATGCCACCCAAGATGACATCCTCACGATCAGAAAGTTTGGCGACGTCAGCCAATTCCTGGCAACGCGTGTTACATAGGTTGTCAAGCACAATCTTATACTCGTCCAACGGATGGGCCGACAGGTAGATACCTACCAGTTCGCGTTCCTTGTTGAGACGTTCGATGTCACTCCAGCGTTCTTCCGACTTGGGTACCACAGGACGCTGTATCTCGATATCGCTATCGCCAAACAACGAGAAACGAGCCTCCTGTTTCTCTGCCTGATAGTTCTGACCATAGCGCATGACAATATCAATAAACGTCTCGCCTTTGGCATTTTGGGCAAAAAAGTCCTCACGACGGATGCCAAACGAGTCAAAGCCACCGCTGAGAGCCAGCGCTTCAAAAGCTTTGCGATTGACCTGTGCAAAATTGATGCGTTCCACAAAGTCGAACATATCCTTATAGGGGCCATTCTTCTCGCGTTCATCAATGATAGCCTGAGCCACACTATCGCCCATACCCTTTATAGCAGCCAAACCAAAGCGTATCTCACCCTTCTTATTGACACCAAATTTCTGGTACGACTCGTTGACATCAGGACCCAACGTGTCGATGCCCATCTGCTTACACTCGTCCATCAACTTGGTGATTTCCGTAATCTGGTCGCGACGCCTTGACATGATAGCAGCCATGAATTCTGCAGGATAGTTGGCCTTCAAATAGGCTGTCTGGTAGGCCACCCACGAATAGCAAGCTGCATGCGACTTATTGAAGGCATAGGAAGCAAATTTCTCCCAGTCAGCCCAAATCTTTTCCAGTATTTTCGGGTCGTGGCCATTCTTCTTACCACCTTCCACGAACTTGGGCTTCATGGCATCGACGATATCCTTTTTCTTTTTACCCATAGCCTTTCGCAGGGCGTCACTCTCACCACGTGTGAAGTCGGCTAACTGACGCGACAGCAACATGACCTGCTCCTGATAAACGGTAATGCCATAGGTATCTTTCAGATACTTCTCCATGCAAGGAATATCATACTTAATCTCTTCCTTGCCGTTCTTACGGGCAATGAACGAAGGGATATAGTCCATAGGTCCCGGACGATACAGGGCATTCATAGCGATGAGGTCTTCGAACACCGTAGGATGGAGTTCACGCAGGTATTTCTGCATACCAGCCGACTCAAATTGGAACGTACCGATGGTGCGTCCCTGCTGATAGAGTTCGAAGGTCTTAGGGTCATCGATGGGAATGGTGTCCAAATCAACATCGATGCCGCGCGTCTGCTTGATGACAGCACAGGCTTCTTTCATCTCGGACAGTGTCTTCAATCCTAAGAAGTCCATCTTGATGAGTCCCGTCGATTCGATGACATGACCATCATACTGTGTACAGTTAGTCTTAGTGTCCTTGAAGTCTGGGTCGTCAGCTGTCGACACTGGCACCCAGTCGCTGATCGGGTCACGGCAGATAATGAAGCCGCAGGCGTGAATACCCGTACCACGTACCGTTCCCTCCAACATCTTGGCATACTTAATAGAATTGCGCAGAGCGGGGTCAGTCGATGCCTCAGCATCACGCAGTTCAGGCGTACACTTGATGGCGTTGGGCAGGTTCATCTTCATGCCGTCAGGCAAACGGTCAGGAATCGCCTTGCACAAGGCATTAACGATACTCAACGGCACCTTCTCGACACGCGCCACATCCTTAATGGAGTTCTTGGTTGCCATTGTGGCGTAGGTAATGATATGCGCACAGTTCTCGTGACCATACTTGTCTTCTACCCACTTCAAGACCTTGCCTCGTCCGTCGTCATCGAAGTCGGTATCGATATCAGGCAGCGAGATACGGTCTGGGTTCAGGAAACGCTCAAACAGCAGGTCGTACTTCAGCGGGTCAATCTTCGTGATACCCAAGCAGTAAGCCACCACCGAGCCAGCCGCAGAACCACGTCCCGGACCGACCATCACGCCTAACTCGTCGCGAGCGCTATTGATAAAGTCTTGCACAATAAGGAAGTAGCCAGGGAAACCCATTGTCTTCATGATGTGCAACTCAAAGCGCACACGGTCATCAACTTCCTGAGGCAACGGCGTGCCATAACGACGGGCAGCGCCCTCATAAGCCAACTTAGCCAAATAGTCTGCCTCGAACTTGATGCGGTACAGCTTATCGTAGCCACCTAATTTCTTAATCTTCTTCTCGCCTTCCTCCTGTGGCAACTGGTTTTCACCGTTCTCGTCACTGGTAAACTCTTTGAATAAGTCATCCTCAGAGAACTTCTGACGCCACTGTTCTTCCGTACCAAATTCCTCAGGAATGGGGAAGAAAGGCATAATGGGATCGTGGTCGATACTGTATATCTCTACCTTATCTAATATCTCAAGGGTATTCGACAGTGCTTCAGGCACATCACTGAACACGTCGTTCATCTCTTCGCGGGTCTTGAACCACTCCTGCTTCGAATAGAGCATACGGGTGGGGTCATCCAGGTCTTTAGCTGTAGCCAGACACAGCAGGTGGTCGTGGGCCTCAGCATTCTCCTGGTCAACAAAGTGGGCATCGTTCGTACACACCAGTTTTATGCCGTATTCGTGCGCCAGTTCTATCAACACTTTGTTAGCCTGCTCCTGCATCGGGAAGGTTTCGCGATTAGCACGAATGGTAGGGTCTTTCACCTCGTGGCGCTGCAACTCCAGGTAGTAGTCATCGCCAAATACACGCTTATGCCATTCGATAGCCTCACGGGCACCAGCGATGTCACCGTTCAATATCTTCTTGGGCACTTCGCCTGCTATACAGGCCGAACAGACAATCAATCCCTCATGGTATTTCTCCAAATCCTCGCGATCGGTACGTGGACGCATATAGAAACCATCCACCCACGAACGACTGACTAACTTAATCAGATTCTTATAACCCTGATAGTTCTTGGCCAGCACAATAAGGTGATAACCACCTTGGTGTTTCTTGTCGTCCTTCAACAGTTTCGAACCATAGCGCGACACGTACATCTCACAACCGAAGATAGGTTTGAAGGGTTCCAAACCTTCCTTTTTACGTCCTTTGTTGATACCACCCACATAATCATGGAATTCCTTAATACCGAACATGTCGCCGTGATCGGTAATGGCCATGCCTCGCATACCGTTACCGACGGCTTTGTCTACGAGCCGTTTGATACTCGACTGACCATCTAATATTGAGTAATATGTATGTACATGTAGATGTATGAAATCTTCCATATAAATGCTTCTTCTTTTCGTTTTTGAGGTGTAAAGATACTACGAAAAGCCGAAATAACCAAAAAATTTCATAATTATTAAGGGGTAATTCCAAAATTCTTCTCTTTTCACTTTTCTCTTTTCACTTTTTTTTTGTACCTTTGCATATCGAAACGTATCACTAAGTAACCTTTCATGGGAACAAGAATAAAGAAACTCAAGAAAATCAGAATACATCGCGAAGGCACCAGCGAGTTATGGTATAGTGGACTTACCATATTTGCCTTCAATTTGGTTCTTTGGTTTGCCCTCGATGCTATTCATCCTATTGCCCGTCACATTGTGATGCCTTTCACCTGTGGCATTGGAGCCTTTATCTGGTTGTCAATGCTCAATTTCTACCGTTGTCCTATCCGCTATTTCAACGGTGACACAGAAAAACTGGTTGTTGCGCCTGCCGATGGTAAAATTGTAGTGGTTGAAGATGTAGAGGAACATGTCTATTTTCACGACAAGCGCCTCATGATATCTATCTTCATGAGTCCGCTGAACGTACATGCAAACTGGTTTCCTGTCGATGGTAAGGTAAAGTTTGTGAAGCACTTCAATGGTAACTACCATAAGGCATGGTTGCCCAAGGCAAGCGAAGAGAACGAGCATGCTGACATCATGATTGAGACGGCTGACGGTCAGGAAATTCTGGTACGTCAGATAGCAGGTGCTATGGCGCGTCGTATTGTTACTTATGCCAAAGAAGGCGAAGAGTGCTATATTGACGAGCACTTAGGTTTTATCAAATTAGGCTCGCGTGTAGACGTGTACTTGCCGCTGACGGCTCGTGCCTGTGTCACGATGAATCAGCCAACTACTGGCGACCAAACAGTTATTGCAAAATTGGCATAATGTTTAATCTTTTAATCTTTAATGTTTAATGTTAAAGAAGCATATCCCCAATACGATAACTTGCTTGAATCTGATTTCAGGCTGCATAGCCACTTATTATGCATTTCAGGCAGACTACAGCATGGCACTGTTATTCATCGTAATCGGTGCTGTGTTCGATTTCTTCGACGGCATGAGCGCACGATTACTGCACGTCTCATCGCCTATCGGTAAGGAACTCGACTCATTGGCTGATTGCATTACCTTCGGCTTTGCACCATCAGCTATTGTGTTCAGTTTCCTGAATTCTCAATTGTCAATTGTCAATTTTCAATTCATGCCATACTTGGCATTCATCATGGCTGCTTTTTCAGCTTTGCGACTGGCTAAGTTCAACCTCGACGAACGTCAGGCCTTAGGGTTCATCGGACTGCCCACACCTGCCAATGCCCTATTTTGGGGGTCGTTGGTTTGGAGTCTTGACTGGCAGAGATGGTTTGAGCCATACTTGCTTCCTGCTTTTTGGCTTTACGTCGTCTTAGTGCTCATTCCTATTAGCTGCTACCTGCTGGTGAGCGAGATTCCGATGTTTGCCCTGAAATTCAAGACGTGGGGTTGGAAAGGCAATGAGGTGAAATACATTTTCCTGATTACCTGCATCCCCATGCTGTTATTGTTAGGTGTAAGCGGACTGGCAGCCATCATTGCATGGTATGTCATACTATCGGTGATTCATGACAAATTCTATTAGGGAAATACGTAACTACTAATCATAAAAGATACTATGTTAAAAGGAATACTAGGTTTTGTGCTATTTATTTTTTTCGTTTTCGTATTCATTGTCATCCTAATAGGAGGGCGTATCTATAGTGCATTCCAGAAAGCAAAGAAAGCCGCCCAACAGGCAGCGGATCAACAGGAACAACAACGACGTACCGAAACGGGGCGACAGCGTCAGCAGTACAGCCAGCGTCAGCAGTCACATAGTGCCCAAAATGCCCATTCATCCCAGAACACCTATTCAGACCAAAGAGAAGAAGAATTCCAGCCAGAAGCACGTCGTACACAGACGGCCACGGGCGAGACAATTATAGATAATCGCCATCAAGAGCGCGAAAACAAGAAGATTTTCGACGACTCCGATGGCGAATATGTGGAATTTGAAGAGGCTTAATTATCATTGCAACGCCACACTCTGACCTTGGTCAGAGAATTATCCATTAGTTGTGTACTAACGTACCTATTTCCTCACCGTCCATCACTTTCTTCAAATTACCGACTACGTCCATATTGAACACGTAGATAGGCAGGTTGTTGTCCTGACACATGCAGATAGCTGTCAGGTCCATTACCTTCAAGCCTCGTGCGAGTACCTCTTTATATGTAATAGCATCAAACTTAGTGGCTGTGGGGTCCTTCTCAGGATCAGCGGTATAGACGCCATCCACTCGTGTACCCTTCAGCATCACATCGGCCTCAATCTCAATACCACGCAGACTTGAGCCCGTATCGGTTGTAAAGTAAGGAGACCCCGTACCAGCCGAGAAGATGCACACATAACCTGCCTCCATAGCCTCAATGGCCTTCCATTTAGTATAGAACTCGCCAATAGGTTCCATGCGGATAGCTGTCAGCACTTTATTCTTTACACCGATAGCGCCCAAGGCTGACGACAGGGCCAACGAGTTAATGACTGTAGCACACATACCCATCTGGTCGCCTTTCACGCGGTCAAAGCCCTTCTGCGAGCCACTCAGCCCACGGAAGATGTTGCCACCACCGATGACGATACCAATCTGCACACCCATCTCGCTCACTTCCTTAATCTGGCGTGCATAGTCGCTCAAACGCTCAGGATCGATACCATACCCCTGCTTGCCCATCAGACTCTCGCCTGAAAGTTTCAATAGAATTCTCTTAAATCTTGCCATAATTCTTTTTAAATTCTTAACGACAACTAGAACAACAATGGACAACAGATAAAGGTTGTTTGGGTTGTCTTGGTTGTCTTCTATTATTACTTTATATGATAAAATTTACTTCCTTAAAGGCATAAAGGCGTTCCTGACCGTCCTTATCCACGAGCAAAAGCCTTCCATCAGGCAAAACATCCGTCAGCGTTGCAGTAAAACAACTTGTTTTATCCTCGTAGATGGCATACTTTCCTTTCCTAAAGAGCATACTTTTGTAGGTAAAACAAGTTGTTTTACTGTGACGAGTGACGTCGAAAGCATGAAGGAAAGCCTGTAGCAACTCCTCAAGGTCAGTTTCTTTGCCTGTTAACTGTCGTATGGAAACGGGATTGGGCGCGTCGCTTTTGAACACCGTTTGATTGACATTCAATCCAATACCAATGATACTTTCCTTGATAGTATTACCCTGCAACCGGTTCTCTATCAGTATGCCGCAGATTTTCTTGTCGCCCACATAGATGTCGTTAGGCCATTTGATCTCTACCCTACTATTTATATATGCCTGAAGCGTCTGACATAATGCCACTGAGACAGACTCCGTAATTCGGAATTGCTCATTAGCAGCAATGTCCGAAGGGTGTATCAATAACGAGAACAGCAGGTTTTTGCCCCGCTCCGATTCCCACGTATTCGTGCCACATCCCCGTCCCGCCGTCTGGTAGTCTGCCACGACGACCAACGCATCAGGAACACCGTCGCAATGATCCTTCAGCCACTGATTCGTCGAGTCAGTCTCGTCAATATGAATGATTTTCCAGTTCACGTTGCAAAGATAACAAATAATTCCTAATTTCTAATTTCTAATTCCTAATTTTTTCGTACTTTTGCAACATGGAACAACAAAACAAAGACGATCAATACATGCGTAAAGCTCTACAAGAGGCTGAAGCCGCCTACGATGAGGGCGAAATACCCATTGGAGCCGTCATCGTGTGCCAGGACCACATCATTGCACGTGCTCATAACCTGACGGAGACACTGAATGACGTGACGGCTCATGCCGAAATGCAGGCTATCACGATGGCTGCCAATGAGTTAGGCGGTAAATACCTGACCGACTGCACACTCTACGTTACTGTTGAGCCCTGCGCCATGTGCGCTGGAGCCTTAGGCTGGAGCCAGATACCCCGCGTTGTCTATGGCTGTCGTGACGAAAAACGCGGTTTTTCGGTTTACGCTCCTCATGCCCTGCATCCCAAATGCACCGTCACAGGTGGAGTCCTCGAAAACGAATGCCGCGAATTGATGCAACAGTTCTTCAAGGACAAGAGATAACCTCTGCCGTATCTCAAACAGCGTATCTGTTCATATCATAAGGATGAAGAAGAAGGGATATATTGTCTGAAAGTTGCAAGCTTCCTTCTATACGGCAATGAAACTAAAACGGGAGGCAAGCCCAGCGGCATGCCTCCCGAATCTATTATAATAACATTCTTGTTCTATTTACTCATAGAAACCAGAATAACGTGTTCCTGTGACAAGATGCTTTGCATAACCGTATTTTGCAGCATAAGCATCATCAGTGAACGTGATGTAGAATGCAATACTATCAGTTGGCATACCATGAATGTTATGGCCTGCACCATACATAATCTTTCCATCGCTAATAGTTGCTGTCTCCGCAACGAGATCATTTCCGTCTTTGTCCTTTGGAGTCTGACCTGCGGCAATAGCATCAGCTATCTCCTGATTAGCAGCATCATAAGGAACATTTGTGACTGAGAAGGTACCAGCTACGTAATCAACGGGCATCTTGAACTTAAAAGCCCAGAAATTACCATCATCGTCAATCCACATTTCAGTAGAAGAGTTGGCAGCTGTATTGAATGTCAAGAGGTCTACGTCCATTATTCCAAACAAATCCTCTGGCTGATATTTCACATTGCCATTCTCGTCAACCTGACTAACACTGACAACCCAACGGCCTGCCATATTCTGCACATTTGTTCCACCAGGCTCCTCATTGGTCTCCACATCGCAACTTGCAAAACCAAACGAGAGTGCAATGGTCATCAATGCAAAAGAAATATACTTTTTCATAATTGTTATTATCTTTTAGTCCTTATTCAATACAATATCCATGAAAATCTGTCCAGCATACGACAGGCTATACTTAATCGTACCTGCAGCAGGATCACACTGGCTATCCTTAATATAATCAAGGCCATCACCCCAACCAGCAATTAAGCTAGACTGAAGAGTAAGCGTGTTGTCAGGATTCAGGGATACATAACCCGTCATACAATACTTAGTACCATAAGCACGAATCTGGTTATACCAACCGCCCAACAAGTCGTTGACATAATAGATACCAGGAGCCACCTCGGTGAAGGTAATGCCTACGCACTGGGTTGTATTGCCGTAGCCAGCAGCACGGTCAGCGAAAGAAGACTTACCAGTACCATACGTACTAGCAGCCATATCTACAGAATATGTACCTTCGATAGAAGCAGTCACAGTGGGATCATAGACGACGACAGTGCGGCTGACTGATGCAGAATAGCCATCAGGATTAACAGCAGTATAGGTAATATCATAGAAGCCAACCTTGTTGACGTTAACATCCTGAATACCTTCAGCCACAACTTTGGGCGTATAGTCCTCACCATTGAGTTCTGCCTTACAGCCTGCATCGTTGTAGGGAGTTCCTAGAGCTACCAAGGTAAATTCATCACCCTGCAAATCCATGTTGACATAGTATGTAACACGGGTATCAGTCGACTGGTCATCTTTATTGCACGACGTTAAGCCTAAGGCCATCATGCAAAGCAGCAGTCCAAATAAATATATCTTTTTCATATTTAATTCTCAATTATACGTTTTTATTTCACATCCCAGAACACCTTGTCAGTAACCTGACGAGCTTTCGAAGGCGTATTAACATTGTATTTACGAGAGTCACTGGAGTAAGGAATACTCATAGCGATATTGTTGTTACCCTTCTTATTGACTGCAGGAGCAATCAGTTCACCAGGAGTATAAAGCGTACCATCAGCCACTATCTCTAAAGCGCTATGACTTGACAGAGCAGGTACATCAGTACGGCGAATCTCCGACCAAGCCTCCATATGGTCATGCATGAAGAGAGCGACCCACTTCTGCATATAAATCTGGTTCAGCTTGTTGGCTGCTTTAGCCCAACTACCAGCAGAAGCTAAGAAAGCATCAGCCCCTGCAATACCACGCAGTGAGAAATCAGCGGCAACGCCAGCCTCATAAGCAGCCTGTGCAGCAACTGCATTATTGCTAAAGCGGTAATAAACCTCAGCAATCAGGAACTGCAGTTCACTCTGAGTGAAAAGGTAGATAGGCATACTATGTGTTATATCATAGTTAATGGCGCTCACGTCTTGATTCTTATAAGAAGTACCTACAATCTTAGGCTCTTGCTTCGAACCAGGGAACTGACCTACATAGGTATTATCGCTAGAACGTGGCTTGATGGCATAACCAATACGGGGATCAGCAGTAGCCTCCATATAGCTCACGATAGGATAAGCAGCACAATGGTTGTTAGTCAGGCGGAATACTGACTGATACCAAGGATTGAACTGTCCCTCCTGATCAGAGAACACATCCCATGCGACATCACCAGTGAAGAAGTTGCCAGCATCAACCAAAGCCGTAGCTTTTGCCTGATATTCACTCTGTCCGCCATCAAACAGACGGAGATACATACGCAAACGCAGCGCATTGGCATAACCCTTCCACTGAGCAAGGTCTTTCTTCAGCAAGGGATCAGTCATCGTAATAATGTCAGAACCGTTCAGAGCAGCCTCAGCCTCATCGAGTTCCTTCAGCACGCCTTCATATACAGTCTTTCCGTCATCATACTTAGGTGATGAATTACTACCACCCTGAAGAGCGTCACTATAAGGAGTTTCACTTGTATTATCAACCAGTAACTGGAAAGCCTGCGCACGCATGACCTGACAAGCAAAGATGTTGGCTGTATTAGTAGTCTTCGACTTAATGTCTTCAATGTCCATCAGTGCGCCAGCATACAAGTTTCTGTAACAGCGATTGAAAATGTCCTTTGACTCATCAATGTTCAACTCTGCAATGTCATTATACTGGTTTGCCTCAGGCATCTGTTCGAAATACTGGGCAAAGAAGCCACCATAGTTGAACATCTGGTCACCAGAAGCATCAGCAATAGCACTGATTACTGAAGGGAACTGTAACTCAGGGCTAATATCTGACTTGGTGGGATAGTTCGGGTCCTGATTGATGTCCAAATCACAGCTGGAAACCATCATCATACCCGCAGCAGCTAATAAATATATCTTTTTCATAACTGTTATTTCCTTTCCTATTAGAATTTAATTTTCACGTTGAAACCATACTTACGTGAGCTGGGGTTCGAGCTATACTCACCGAAGCTACCAGTCAGGTCGTTACCGAACGATGAAGCCTCAGGATCGATGAAGGTATTGCTCGAAGGAGTCCACATCAGCAGGTTGTTGCCGAATACAGAGATATGCACACCAGTCAGGAAGGTCTTGGCAAGCCACTTCTTGGGGACGTCCCATCCGAAGACTACCTGGCGAAGTTTTACATAAGATTTGCTGATAAGTGAGCCTGAACCCATAGCCGTGGCACCATTGTCCCAGTAGTTGTAAAGATAGGTACCATACAGGGGCAGGTTGTTCTCAGCATAGTCATTCACAGACACCTGTACGGGATTACCCTTATCGTCAAACTGCTGAACGCCATTGTCATCATAGACATTCTCCATGTGCGAGCCGACAAGCATCACAGAGTTGGGAACAACGAACGGGTTACGGTCGTTATAGGCTGTCTGCATGGCGTTACCAGTGAAGTAGGTGATGTCGTGCGTACGCGAGAACATCAAACCACCCTGACGGATATCAAAGTCGAATGACAATGTGAAATCCTTATAGCGCAGCGAGCTGCCGATACCCATCATATAGTCGTAGTTGATAGAACCAATCTTCACCATCTCGTCAGAATTCTGAGGCAGACCATTCTTGTCGACAATTATCTTGCCCACGAGGCTTTCGTCGTACGTAAACTTGGTATTCTCAACACCAGCAGGAAGAGTCTTAGCCACATAAGCCTCGAACACACCCATCTCCTCGCCTTCAATTGCGTAGAGACCCGTACCACCGCTGAAGCCATAAATAGAAGCGCGACCGTTCATCTCCTCAGGCAACTTCATTACCTTGTTGTTGTTCTTGGTATAGTTCCAAGTCAGACTCCACTCAAAGTCCTTGGTGCGAACAGGAACAACAGTAACCAACAACTCAACACCACGGTTACGAATCTTACCGAGGTTTACATTCTGAGCTGTATAACCAGAAGCAGGATCAACACTTAACTGAGTAATCTGCTTATCAGAGTTACGATTGTAATAAGTAGCATCCAAAGAGATACGATTCTTCAGGAATGCCAATTGGATACCAAATTCCGTCTCAGTGGTCATCTCAGGACTCAGTGTAGAACTACCAAGCACATTACCTACGGTATAGGCATTGGTTCCAGTCTTTGAGAATGGGAACTTACTGTCAGCCCAACCAGAAGAGTTGAAGTTACCCTGTGTATAATAAGGATCAGTCATGTAAACGTCAGCATCGTTACCGGTCTTACCCCAAGCAACACGAACCTTACCAAACGACAGCCAAGGAGCCTTTTCCTTCAACAGCTCAGAGAAAATCCAGCTAGCAGTAACACCAGGATAGAAGAATGAGCGGTTGTCCTTAGGCAGCGTCGATGACCAGTCGTTACGGGCCGTCAAAGTGAGATAGAGCATATTCTTCCAAGCTATTTCTGCCTGACCATAAATACCATAGTAACGACGCTTCCACTGATATTCTCTCGTTGTAGGAATCTCAGCTGAGTTTGTAATATTATAATAGGTAGGAATTGTCAGATTAGTTACCTTGGATTCCAGATATGACAACTGACGCTCGTTACCGTTGAAACCTGCTACAGCATTGATGTTAAAGTCGTTGACAGGCATATTGAAAGTCAACATGATGTCCTGGTCAATCTCACGGCGACGTGTAGTACGACGAGAGGTATAACCAGTCTGTGAACTCAGCTCCGATTCATAGTTTGGTGTATCGGGGAACAATGCTGCATAGTTAGGCATACCAGTGTGGTGGTGAGCCGTAGATGTATCAAGACCAATACGATAAGTCAACTTGAACCACTTCAGGAAGTCGTAATCTACCTGGAACTTGCCATAGAAACGCTCACTTTCGTTCTCATTCAAGTGAGTATTCAAAATATAATAAGGGTTCATCACGCTATAAGGTGTGTAATAATAACCTGGCGTGTTGAACGGATTGTCCAAATTCTCAAGTTCAGAGATTGCGATATCACGAGGTGTCTGCATGATAGCGTTATACATATTCTCAAAACCCTGACCAGTCTGCACGAAGTTGTTTTTCTGATATGCATAGTTCAACGAAGAACTAAAAGTCAGATTATCAATCTTGTGAGAACCACGGGCAGAGAAAGTATACTTCTTATATTTATCAGCACTAGTAGGAATGATACCGTCATCGGTAATCTGAGAGAACGACACGAAATAGTCGCTCTTGTCCGTAGCACCGTTAAACGACAAACTGTTAGAATAGCGGAAACCGGTATCGAAGAAGTCCTTCATATTATCCTCGATAGCCTTGTAGGTCTTAATCTGCTGAGAGTTGTTGTACACAGTACCATACTTCAGTGTAGAGTTATCGAACTTTGGACCCCATGAACCGTTCTCATCGTCAGTCTTGTCACCGTTCCAACCCATACCGAAGTCGTTCTGCATCTGAGGCAGGCGCATCACGCTTTCCCACTGCAGACCACCATTATACTCGATACCTAAGCCCTTACTCTGCTGCTTACCGCTCTTGGTGGTAATCAGAATGACACCGTTAGCTGCACGTGAACCATACAAGGCCGTTGCGGCAGCACCCTTCAAAATAGTCATATTCTCTACATCGTCGGGGTTAACAGCATTTGCACCGTTACCAAAGTCATAACCACTGTTCAGACCATCATTGCTGTAAACAGCTGAGTTATTCATGGGAACACCATCAATAACATATAAAGGCTGGTTGTTACCACTCAGAGAGCTAATACCACGGATGATAACTGAATTTGATGAACCTGGGTCGCCAGTTGCCGAACTAATCTGCACACCAGCTACCTTACCTTGAAGGCTCGACATGACATCAGCTGTACGGGCAGCGGCGATTTCTTCACCACTAACAGCAGTTGCTGAGTAACCCAGAGCCTTAGCTGAACGCTTAATACCCATAGCAGTTACCACGATCTCGTCCAGATTGGTGTCACCGTTGCGAAGCACGATGCGCATGTTAGGACGAGCGCTCACCTCAAGCGTCTCCATACCAACATAGGTAAAGCGAAGCTGAGACTTGCCAGCAGGAACGGTCAGCGAGAACTTACCGTTAGCATCTGTTACAGTACCGATGTTTGTTCCAACAACGAGAACCGACACGCCGATGACCGGCTGATTGTCCTCCTGAGAAACCACGGTACCATTAACCTTAGTCTGAGCCAGCGCTGTTCCTACCATGAGGAGCATCGCAGCCAGAAGCATTGTTAATCTTTGTTTCATAAATCTCTCTCGTTTTAATTAATAATTATAAATATGTTTGTGAATATTGATTATCACTTACAATTTGCTATGTCAGCATTCCATATCCCAACAATTTGTTCAATTTGGCTGCAAAAATAAGAAATAAAAAAGAATTCGCAAAAGAATTCATTAATTTTTTCTAAAAAAGTGCAATTTTATTAACGAGAAACAAATAATATGTGGATAAAGATACAACGCAATGACAAGCGATAAGCACAAAGCCAACGAGCGATAAGCTCGTTAGCCGCAAGCGATAAAGAGTTATTTTTAACGGTTCAACAGTTTACGACCGCCACGAATCAACAGGCCCTTGGTATTCGGACTGACGCGCTGACCTTGAAGATTAAAGAAAGGTCGATTCGCATCGGCATCATCCTGTCGTAACTCTACAATACCTGTGGGGTCGTTAACCTCGGTTGGCTGTTTAAGGATATAGAGTTCGTCTATCAGTTTGCCATTCAGCATATCCGTACCATAGATGACTGGCAAATCGAAATACTTGCCACTGTAGTTCTTCAATGAAACCTTTACGCCTAATTTATTGAAATAGCGGATGCGCCGATTATCACAGACAGCCCAGACCTTACCACTTTCCAGAACCAACTTGGTTTGCTTCAACAACACATAGTCAGCATAGTCGGCCTCCGTTAAATCATCTAATTTCATTTCACGCGGCTCCACCTCACTGCCTTTTTCAACATTTAACGCGCTGACATCGGTGGCATCGGTTATCATGGCATAAGGCATCTGATTATTCAGAGCATATTTCACATAGATAGCACCATCTAAGATGTCATTTGTTTCCAGATTCATATTGAGTCCGTCAAGAATAATAGCACTTGAAGCGTCACGGATATAAGCTGTAGAGCCACTGGCAAAGACCACCTGAGCCTGATTGAACTGAAGTTTGGCTTCGCTGCCAACTCCCAATTGCTTAAATTCTGCTATGCTAAGATTAGGCAATTCTATAACCGTCAGTTGGCAATTGGCTTCAAGTCCATTTTCGCTTACGACAGTAATAACACACGTACCTTCCTCAATACCAACAACAACACCTTCATCGTCAACGACAGCAACATCTTCGTTGGTGCTTGACCACTTCAGAGTGGTTTCAGCATAATCGGGGGTAAACTGTGGTTCCAGTTTCATCGTAATGCCACGTCCTAACTCAGCAGATTCGGGCAATGAGATAGCTGTTAACGTCAGTGCATCCTGAACATCGAACGATACGATGCCGTTGTCCTCACGGATATTAAACAATCCCCACTTCGCAGCCTTACCGCTCCAAGTTTTCAGATTAGCAGGTTTTGTACCATTATGGAGAGTGGTCACCTTACCGCGACCAGGAAAAACGTCATAGTTCGTATTAGCTTTTTCCGGTCCACCAGCTCTAACCAATTCATAATAGTTCCGTTCAGCATTGGCATTAACCGTATTCTCTTGCCATACTTTTTTATTACTCAAGTCTATGCGATATACTAACATTCCATGACCAGGCAAATAAGCATCCCATTTGAACTGGCCATTCTGGCGGTTCTCAAACAAAAAGAACTCATTCTTCTCTGGCGAATCGATTCGAAATCCCGTTTGACTGAGGTGTAACGGATCGAGTGTATAAGAGCCTTCAGCCGCTATCTTTTCAGGTTCATCGGTGAAGCCCACTGAGTAGCGTTCGTAAAGCGAATAACCTGCTGGCGTAAAACCATTATCGAGATAGCAACCCTGAGCCATTAGCGACCAATCGCCAGGTGTAATGCTTTCACCATCATCTTCATAGTTTGAGTCATAAAAGTCAGGCAACCCAAGTACGTGACTGAACTCATGACAAATCGTACCAATGCCGTCAATATAGATAGAGCTCGGCTGATTTGTGTAGCCAGCCAACTCCGTTGAGCTGGCATAGTCCCAAATCAGCACACCATCTTTACGAACATAAGGATCCCTACCCTTATCATATTCTTTCCTATTCCATATCTGTGCGCGATGAGGCCACCATAAGTTCTCGTCATTGCCTACAAAATTGGCACCATTGCCGGCCATGACAAAGAAAACCAAGTCAACCATAGAATCTCCATCACCGTCGTAGTCTTTGAAGTTGACATCCACATCGGCTGAATCCAAAGCAGCCAATAGCACTTCATCGGTTTTTTCACCTTTTATATTGCAATCATACTGGCTGAAGTCTAACGTATAAGGCCCCACAACATCAAACTCTGGTTGAAACTTACCGTCTGAATTGTCAGAAAAATAATCGCGTACACTACCAGGCATCTTCTTATTATCATAGCCCTTATAGTCCTTCATATTCACCATATCAGTGATAATGTCCTTGTAGTCGGGACGCGAGAACTCCTTATCGTTGAACTGTACAAGCACTATCAAGCCCTTAAACTTGGAAAAGTCATACTTCGCTGCGCGTCTCTGCGCACGACGTTGGACACCAGCAGTTTCTACACGGGCCTTCATGTCTGCTACCGAAGTGCTCATTTCCGGAGTCTGATACTTCTTCACATGAGCCAGGAAAGCTTGTTCGTCAAGTGAGCGTTTTGATACGTCATGAGCCACGCAAGAGGTAGATTGCAGTATGCCATTCTTCTTTTCAGCATAGACATAATAGCCACGCTGGTCTTTCACAACGCTGTAACCATCAACGGTCGTATTAAAATTCATCCACTCGTCACCATGCAAACGCAACGTAATATAACTGCCATCAGGCTGACGCACCTGGGCAGTTCCTCGATATGCTGGTACGGCCATCGTAGATATCGTATAGCATAACAATGATACAAACAAAAAGAGTATTCTTTTCATAATGGTTGCAAAGGTACGAATAAGTGAGCAATTGACCAAAGGAAATACTAGAAAAAAAAAATCGGAAGCACCGTCTGGTACTCCCGATTCATTGTAGAATGTAATCAACCGATTACTTATTAAACGTCTTCTTGCCGTTCTTGATAACAAGTCCCTTGTAGTCCCTGCTGACACGCTGACCAGCAAGATTAAAGACTGATGTTGCAGCATCTGCAGCCTCGTTCTTAACAACACTAATGCCAGTTTCATCAATAATACTGCTTGCATCAATAGTTGAGCCGGCATTGTACCAGCTGCTATAGAACAGGCGGTCTGTATAACGAGCATTGACTATCAGATTGTTCACCAACTTCAGTACCTTATTCTCCTTATCCAGTTGCATCTTGACATCCTCCAACTTCTTGGTGGCATCATCGTAACCTGCCAAGAAGAATAAATACGACTCGGTAACGCCAAGCAAAGCACCACGTGGGAAGGTATAGGTATCGTTGTCACCCTTGACACCAATCATCAAGCTTTCAGCAGCATTGGTACCCTCTTTCTCGTCAGAAATGCCCTGGATATAAAGCAGGTTGTCTTTCTGAGCAATGTTGACAGTCCTTGTAAACTCAGAAACTCCAGAAGTCGCTGTCTTTGTACCCTTGAACTCAGCTGCCTTAGCTGTCAAGCCTTCGGGCAGAGTTCCTGTAGAATAAGGATAAACAATATTATACCAAACGATTTCTTCTGAAGTATTGGTTTCGTTACCACCCTTATAGATGGTCTGAAGACCTAACTGTGACCACTTCGAAATATCCATGTTCAGATAAACCACATCGTCATACAAGTCATACTCGTCAGTGAAACCATAAGGAATCTCTTCCATATCAGCTGCAAGTTTCTCATAGGCCTCCTTAGTGAAGATGATAGGACTTACATTACCATCAGCATCCTTACTGTAGAACTTATAGAACAGTTTATCTGACAACATACCTTCACCATTAATATCAATAGTAGGGATGGTGAATTCAATATAATTTCCCTTAGGTGTGTAAGCAAGGTTGCCGAAGGTTGGAGCAGACGGAGTAGTGGCCTTATCCTCAATCTTACTGATAACAACGTCAGAATTGATGATTAAGTTACCACCAGCAGCCTTAGTCGTAGCTATAGAGAGATAATTATCAGTGGTCAGCACACCACTTTCCTCATCATAGGCAAATACGGCATCCTCGAATTTCTTCATGTCAGGAGCAAAACTTCTGAACCATAACGTAGTAGTCGCATTGTAATCACCCAACTTCTTGCCAGTACGGAACGTTATCTTGTTGCCAACCTTCTTACCCTTAATCCATGCTTGGGGCATATAAGGCGATGCGAGTCCCTGGAGATAAACATCGTTACCAGCGAAACCAATCTTCACAGTCTTTCTGACAATGGGATCCTCATCTTCTTCTGCAAAGTAATCAGTACCAGAATACATATATTCTTCAACAACAAGACCTTCTGGAGCCACAATAGGATCGTCAGTCTCGCCCTTTATTGCAATAGTACTATTGGCATGATAATGGCTATAGTAGTAAGATTTGTCCGTATAGTTCGCATTAACCAAGAAGCAGTTCACGAACTTGTAAACACCGGCTTCTTCATCAACGACTAACTTAGGCTCCTCAACTTTGCCTTCTGTATCATTATAACCTACCAGAAAGAGACGATAGCTTGAATTGGAACCAAGGTCCTGTCCATTAGCAAAGGTATAGACGCCATCTTCGCCCTTAGTACCCTTAACCCACGAGTCTTCAATACCGGCATCAGCAGCTAAGCCCTGAATATACATGTCGTTACCATCAATGGCGATATTCAAAGTCGATGCAAACTCCTCGTCATCATTGCCTTCTGTACCGCTGAAATCATGGACTGTTACTGTCAAACCCTCAGGCAAAGTGGTCTTGACTGGCTTCACGATGTTATACCAAACAATTTCCGACTCACGTGTCTCACCAAGACCCTTATAAATACTCTGGAGACCAATCTTATCCCAATCAGCGTGTTCCATCTTCAGTGCAACGACACCATTGGCAAAGTCTGCATTATCAAATCCATATGGAATCTCCTCCATATCGTTCTCTAAGGTAGGATACAATTCCTTTGTAAAAGTAAGGGCTGCATCTGAACCGAGTTCATCCTTGATATAAAGTTTATAGAACAGTTTGCTAGTCACAAGACCGTTACCTTCGGTATCAACAACAGCCAAAACAGTCTCAATCTTGTCACCCTTAGACGTAAACTGCATATTGGCAAACGAAGGATTGGCTGGTGTAGCAACTCTCTCTACGATTTTCTTAATCTTAACATCATACAGGAATTCATAAACAGAATGATCGATTTTATCCTTATAAAGATTAACCATATAGGCATTGTCGCCTTCAACAAAACTACCAGTCTGAGCATCGTAGTTCAAGAAGTATGAATCCTGAAGATTTTCATTATAGCCAACAAAATAAAGGTTGTCATTACGATAAGAACCAAGCAACTGGTTGGGGATGGTAACGACACCGTCAGCCAAAGTACCCTTAACCCAAGCATTAGGCAGAACAGAACTTAAGCCCTGAATATAAACTTCCTCATTATAGAAACCTACCTTCACGCTCCATGAGACTTCTTTCTCATCAAAATAATCCTGAGCAGAATAGGAGTAAACTTCCGTCTCCAAGTCAGAAGGAATCTCAACAGGCAATTCTACCTCACCTTCAATCTTGGTGATAGTCGTTCCAGTACTCCAATAAGCAGTCAAGCCAGTATCTTCGCCCATCGAGTAAAATTCTGCAGGGCAATTCGTAAAGGTAAACACATCATTAGCAGCATCGTAAGTTGCTACACACTCAGCAGGAGTACCACTTTTCGGACTGTCTATACCTGCGAAATAAAGATCGGCATCACCGTCGCTAAACGAATAGCTTCCAAAATATTGCCAAGCAGTAAACACAACAGTATTATCGTTGGTGAAAGTACCCTTTACAAAGGCATCCGGGCAAAAATAGCTCAAGCCAGAAACATAGACATCATCACCATCATAAGCAACCTTGATAGTCTTTTCAAGCTTACCGTTTGCACGGCTATGAGTACCCGACAACGTATAATACGACACATCAACGCCAGCAGGCAGAGTAACAACTTCAGCTCTGCGAAGAGCGATGCCAGAAGTTGAAGGCTTAGAAGTGGTAGTCTTCTGTGTGAAGGCAGAAATACCTTCAGAAGAAACCATACTCACCTTCTGACTGATTTCCTTTGTCACAGCCTTAAAAGATGCACCATCTTGCATGGTGACCTTTGACTTCTGCGCAAAGGACATTACCGACACCAAAAGTGCCAGCGTCATAAGAGTAAAAGTCTTAATCTTCATAATGATAAACAATTTAGTTAATAATATAATATTGAAATTTACTATTCTTTAGCTAACTTGAAGAATGTATTGCCATTTGCAGACACAAACTTTGCACCTGCCGGTACAAAATAATGGTCTGGGGTAACATTGTATGTTCCTGCCAAGGCGGCACCGATGGAACGTACAACATTGATGACATCTTCCGATCTTGCCTTCATATTGTTGTCGATATTGGCATTCTCGTCACATGTGATCGCAATCTGACCACTTCCAGAGACACTACGTTTCAAAGCCAAGCCGCCCATATTTCGTGAAGTCTTACGGGTATTGGTATACCACTGAACCACTAATCCCGTCACATTATTCGCATTTGTAGTCTTACCAATGCCGATACGTGCAAGAGAATAATTGCGGTTGTTGGCCGTCAAGGCTGCATCAAGTTGGGTACAAAGACTTTTCAATTCTTCTGACATTGACAATGTATCCAACCACATGATATCAGTTGACTGTGCCAGATAATAATCCCATGTTGCGTAAACACGAACCGTACCATCCTCATTGACAAGAGCAGTGCTATCGCTATTCAGAGTTAACTCCTGAAACACATGACCGCCAACAGTGTCAGGCTTCTCGAAACGCAAGCCTTTGGGGGTAAACACACATGACAACGAGTCGAACTGTACAGGATTTGTCAGTCGTTCACTGAGCTGGACACGGCCACTACGAAGCCCTTGTTCAATTTGCTTACCAACACTACCCTCTGTTAGAAAATACATCGTATCAGTTTCTGTGATGACATAATAATTAGGGATGCTGACGCTACTAACATAGTCACGCATCACATCCGTCTGAGCGATATAGTCTTTCCAATCAACAGAACACTTGGTCAGACGGACATTACCACTATGACGTTCGCCACGCAGAAGAATTTCATTGTCCTTATAAGAAACAATAGCAAAATTATGGTCGCCAGCCATACCTGCACCATCCTTATACAAAGCATTAGGAGCAGTCCACGGATTTACAGGGTCAACAAACGGTGTAAGCACATCGTTCCATGTATTAAAAGCCAAAACAGGACCGTCCTCTAACAACAGACTATAAAGGCTTTCAGACTCAGTATATTTACCAGCATTGCCATCTCGCAAAAGGCGATGATTGCTCGCCAACGTCACTTTACCGTTTTTATCAAAATTGGCAAAGAGATTAAAGCCCTCAAAATGAGCTATTCCTGAACCACAGAAATACTGCATGACCCATCCGTTGGGTGCATCGGCAAGAATCTTCTGTACAGCATCGTTTGTATGCTCAACACGTAATGAAGCACTTTCATTGAAATAATCGTCTTCCTCAAACCTGCAGGAGGTAGCAGCGATAGTGACAAAACAGCCTATAAAACCTGCAAGAAGAAAACTATGTATATGATTCGATTTCATCATCTTTTTCACTTTATTGTTACTTTTCACCTTTACGTATTATTGGACATCATAGATAACCACGTCGTTAGAATGCAGATAATTATTGATGGCATTCTGACGGTTGCGTACCTCGCGGCGCAACTCGAACACATGAAGCCCCCAACGATCTGTGTACCATTCCGTTGCAATATCAAGTTTCTTCAAGATAGCATTCATACCTGCCAGTTTGTCGTCTGTCTTATATGAGACCCAGTCCATAAATTCACGGAACGAAGAAAACTTCTTATATTCTGTATATTTATACTGGTCAACATAAGCAGTACTTGCCTTATTGACCACCTGATTCTGATGGGTGCTCTTATCAGGCAGCAAACGATGATCGTCAAGTACTAAACGATCTGTTTTATCGTAGGCATCAGTCTCACTATTATATTCTGTCTCAGAATAAAGAGTAAAGTTATTCCAATGAGCATTAGGAGCATCAATATTGACTTCCAAAGAATCAATCAGATCAAAGACACGTTCCTTGTCGCCGACACGAAGGCCAGGAACACAAGCATTGATAATACGATTCATCCAGCGGGTATCGGTATCTGTAATTATACAAGACAACAATTCTACGAAATCCTCATAGGTTGCCGAAGAAGCATAATGGGTAACATAGCCTAATTGGTGAGTGGTAACAGAATCACGCTCCTGCCAGTCAATGGGGTCGTAAGTACCCGACGTCACCTGTCCATAAGTGATAGGATACGATTTTGTCTGGTGAAGAATATGCGAGAACTCGTGATGCATCGTATGGAAGATACGCTCGTTAAGCACTTCCACATCATCAGCATTATAGCTCACCGTCTCCGACCAAGGCTTAATCTCATTGACATTGTAAAGCGTAATCTTCACACCGCCAGAAGCAGTACCCAACACCTCGGTACCCGTAGTGGGACTGTAGCCCGTAGAGCCAATGAAATGGAACATACGAGGACCATAGCTCTTCATAAAGTTTTCGCCAGCATACTTGGTGTAAACGTCATAGAATAAGTAGCGGATAAAGTGAGCCAAGAGCTGCGAACGGCCATAATCGGCAGGCGTCAACTGGAAATTCATGTCAGAAGCAGTAAAGTTGAAGCGGTACTGCACTTCGACATTATAAGGCTGTAAAAAGTTGTCGTAGAGCCACTGGTCAAAGGGGGCAGTGGTCTTTGTATTGTCGACAACAGGTATGTCGGTACGGAAGATGGACTCTGTAAAGTCATCTTCGCTGCGACAAGAGCTGAAGGTCAGCATCAGTGCTGCCAAGCTCATCATATATACTATCTTTTTCATCATATCTTGCTTAAGATTTACTGTGCAACAGAATAACTTTTCCAACGCGCATCATCACTATCATGTCTATCAATGGCACGGTCGGTAGAAGGATAACCAGCATCAATAGCATTGTAGGGTATCTGAACGATACGACGGGGGTCATCCCACTCCAAAACGTCGTAGGTTGCATCATAATCCATTGGATCACGATAAACATGCGTGACAGTGATGCCATAGCGCTTAATATCAAACCAACGCATGCCTTCAAACATCGTCTCAATGCGACGGAAGTGGAGAATACAGTTCAGTACATTCAGGTCTTCACCAGTCAGCACCTTGAACTCGCTACTCATCTTATCCGGATGCATATCGTTTACAAAGATATTAGTGGCAGGTGTACCTGCATACTTCTTGTTAATTTGAGCCTGAGTCAATGGTTCATCAATGATTTTTGAGGCTGTCCACGCCTCCAAATCCTGAATAGCACCCGCACGGTTGCCTAAATAGAGTTTAGCTTCAGCACGGCAAAGCAATGTTTCCTCAGCAGTAAACGGCTGATAAATAATGTGAACAAAGCCAATACCAGCGATTTTATTGGTGTACTCAAAGTATTCATAGACACGGAACAGCCATGAACCATATTCAGAACCTGCATTCCAACGGAATATTTTACCGTCAAAGGCTGGCACACGTCCATTCCAGTTAGGACCACCGCCTTCATAGAGCAAGTCTTTAGTGGCAGGAACGGATACAGTAGCCACCTTACCATCAACAGCATGTTTTGCTTTTACACTAGATGCGCCAGTGTTAATTGCATAACGGCAAGCCGAGAGCATGCGATCCTGTAATGAATAGGTGGTCTGAAGCAAGTAATTACATGCTGCTTTTTCATCATTATAAGCATTCAGCAGGGTATTGATGGTATTTGCGCTCATCGAAGCCCACTTACGCAACGAGGTTGAAGGATTACTGCCTAATGCCAGATCGGCATACTTCAGACATTTCTCGTAATCACGTTTGAACAAATAGAAACGGGCCGCGAAGGCATAAGCCGCATTACGGTTAAAGTGATAAGCCGGCACCTCATATTTCGAGTCATCAATGAGGTCGATACCCTCCAAAATATCTTTCTCAATAAGCTGATAGACCTCAGTCACCTTCTTACGATACTCGGGTTTAGCATAGTCCACACGCACCACTTCCTCAACGGTCGTCACATAAGGTACGCCCCAATCCTCCATGCTCTTGATGGAGTCCTTATAGGCCTCAGCAAACACGTTAACCAGCACAAAGTGGCAATACGAACGCAAAAGATGCGCTTCACCCCATGAAAAACTGAGCTTAGAATCGTGAGCAGGGTCGCTACTCATCTCCTTCATAGCAGCAATAGCATGGTTAGCAACAGCAATACCTTTATAGTACTTATCCCATACTTCCAAAGGTGTATCATCACTACCTGAACTATAGCTTACAATATCCTCCCACTTGTAAGCCTCACTATGGAAACGATAGTCTGGATCAAAACGTGTAGCAGGTACTACTACGTTATTGTCAACAAGATTGTCGCCCATCAATTCACCTATAACAGCAGGCACAGCACTGGGATAGCCCGAAGTAAGCAGCTGAGACACTTTCTCAGGTGTATCAATCTTAATCCAGCGGCTGTCGGGCTCTTCGTCTAATTTGTCCGCACAGGCAGTGAACACCATGACAAGACTGCAACATACCACGCTGACAAACAAGTATTTATTGATATTTCTCAGTATCATCTTTTTTACTTTTTTCTATTACTTTTTACTCTTTCTTAAAAACCGATACGAACTGTAGCCGTAAACTGCTTAGAGATAGGTGTTGACACACCACCAGAATTAACAAACTCAGGATCACTGCCATTGAGTTTCTTGTCAGCATAGAGCAGACACAGATTGGTAGCAGCCAATTTGATACTTGCAGTATTCACAAGTTTTGTCTTCTTGAGCAGCCCCTGAGGGAAAGTGTAAGTCAGTGCCAGTTCCTTCAAACGGACAAAATCACCTTTAGCAATACGCTCAGTAGAATAATTATATACATTATAAGCTGTTGCCAGCGATGAACTACCATACTTATCCACTTGGTTTAAAGAGGGAATTGTCGGTATCTTTGTGTACAACTCATCCCCAGCCTGCATCCAACGATTACGGTACTCTTTTGGCATCGATGACAAATCATTGAAAGTATTGGAGAGACGATAGTCTGCATTAAAGATCGGGTCCAGACGTATAACATTACCACCACTATAAGTAATGAACACATCAAGAGCAAGTTTTCCTAACTTCGGCGTAGTAAACGAGAAAGAGTTGCCGATAGAGCCATACCATGTCGGATCCTGAGGTCCTTCATAGACGAGGTAGTTCTCAAGGTTCTTGGTTTCCTGAATATTCACATCGCCAATGGTTTTCTCGCCATTCTCGTTGATGACCTGGGGTATTCCTTCCTCGTTAAGGCCAGCAAACTGATAGCTCCATATAGTACGTACAGGATAACCTTCAAGGGTTGGAATCATATATGGGTCTCTGGAATGCTGTCCTGCTATGAGGTAGTAAGCATTACATGAGTTCTCTAATGAAGTGACCTCGTTCTTTGCCAAAGAGTAGATGAAATCTGTGGTCCACTTGAACTTAGGTGTCTGAATATTAACAGTTGAGAGACCAACCTCGACGCCATGCGATTTCATATCAGCAAGATTAGCATACTTCTCAGTTTGACCACCAGCACCTTGAGTATAAACCTTTCCTATCAGGTCATAGTTATTACGCCAATACATATCGAAGGTCAAGGCAATACGACTGTTCAGGAAGCCAAGATCTACACCAACGTTCCACTCGTGTTTCTTTTCGAAAGTAAGTTCTGTGTTGGCCAAATAGTCAATATAGATTTCTGATTCGGCAGCTGAAGTAAAGGGGCGCCATGCGTTACGTGTCTTGTAAATAACATCAGCATTGTTAACCCATGTGGGACCCGTATCAGCCGTCAGTGAATAACTGCCACGAAGTTTGAGGTTCGAAAGCCATGAACGGGTCTTCTCCATCCAAGGTTCGTTAATGATATCATAGGCAACAGAAACGTTCCAAGTAGGCAACCAGCGACTTGACTGCACTTTACCGAAACGGTTAGTACCCTCATAACGGAAAGTACCATTGATCGTATAACGCTTATCAAAGCTATAAACCAACTGTCCATAATAAGCCAACGTATTTGTCTGAGTTGTGTACTCATAGAAATAGTCGGTATTTTCTTCATTCATCTGTTTCAGCCACAAGTACGGTGTATAAACGATACCACCCATATCATACTGGTAGCCCCAACCCGTCCACTTGGTTGTAGTACGCTTCACGGAAGAGTACTCCGAACCAATCATTGCGTTCAAAGTATGCTTTTCGTTGAATACGTCACGATAGTCGGCCATGAAACGGAAAGTATTAGAGCGCATATTGTCGTCATACTGATACTTGATACCACCCTTCGGCAATATAGATTCAGGGAGAGCTTTCTCGTCGTCGGGATTAGTATAGAGCAATGGGTTGCTGTCACGGATAGTTGAGTTGTCATCCATAGCATCAACACCTGCACGATAAGCGTTGGCCTGATTAGAACGGTCCATCACATTGTGCTGACGGCGAGAATGTGACATACGGGTAGAAATCAATCCGTTGACTGTCACCTTCTTAATGGGTTTCCATTCCAACTCAGCTCGATACATCAACTCGTTGACATCGTACTCCATATAGTTGTAGTCCAGCTCGTCAAAAATATTAAACCCTGTATAAAAGCGGGTGTATTTCGTATCTGGATCCAGACAACGGCTGGTATTCAAAGCATAGCTAAACGGGTTGATATCAAAGTCTCGGTTTACAGCACCCGTAACCACGTCGGCTGTCTGATTCAGCGAACCAGGAGCTTCCTGATTACGATGGCTACCTTGAGCGGCCAACTTAGCAGTGAGATTCTTAAGAATATCATACGAAATATTACCGTTAAAAGTATAACGGTCAACTTTGTTACGATTGACATAGTAACCAGGATCGTGCATCAACGACATTGAGAAATAGGCCTGCATGCGATCCGTACCACCAGAGATGCTGACTGAATGGTTCTGCTGAATAGAGTTAGAGAACAGCAAGTCAAACCAGTCAGTATTGCGGAACTCAGCATCCTGTAGATACTTGTTGCGAGCAGACTCTGTATTCTCCAAGCCAAACTTTCCAGTTGAAGGATCATAAACGCGCAACTGTTGATACATGTATCCGTAAACACCCGTATTCTTGGCATTCACCAAATTCTCCAACTGCAACCAGCCCTTATCAGCCATCTCCTTATAGACGCCCATCATCTCTTGCGAGTTCATGATATTATAATCACGATATGAGGGTTTCAGGCGAGTTGAGAATTCACCCGTATAGTTGACAGAAGCACGACCTGCGGAACCCTTCTTAGTGGTGATTACAATCACACCAGCCATAGCGCGGGCACCATAGATAGAGGTAGCACTACCGTCCTTCAGAATGGTAAACGACTCGATGTCATCGGAATTAAGACCTGCCACAGCACTGGATATCAATGTCTTGGCATCACCAGAGGCCAACTCGTCGGCACTGACATCCACGTTATCTTCATAAATCACGCCATCAATTACCCAAAGAGGTTTGGAATTACCATAGATGGACGTTGCACCACGTACGCGAATCTTGGGAGCAGCACCGAACGAACCACTAACATTGGTAACCTGAACACCAGCGACACGACCTTCCAAAGAACGGCTAACGTCAGCCATACCAGCCAACTTGGCCTTATCTGCATCAACTTTTGCCGACGCACCAGTAAAAAGGCGCTTATCCTGTTTCATCATACCTACGGCTACGACCTCTGTTAACGTCTGAGCATCAGGCTCCAACGTCACTTTCATACCATCTTTGGGCACAACCGTTTTGTTCATCATACCGACATAGCTTATCACAAGCTTCTTTCCTGCGGGCACACTAATCGTAAAATGTCCGTCAAGGTCGGTCTTTGTTCCCTGTTTTGTACCTTGAATCATCACGGTAGCACCAATACACGGTTCGCCGTTGTCTTCAAAGACAGTACCTGTAATCTTGTTCTGTGCCAAGGCCACACCAAGGCTTAAGAACATACAGGCAAGAAACATCGTCAGTCTTTTCTTCATACTACGTTCTCTTTTTCTTGTTTATTTTGATTAATAATATTTATTGATCGCGTACATTATTATATAGTCCACAAAAAGGATATCACACCCCTGCATAGATATACAACCTGCAAAGGTACTGCTTCCAATTGTAAAAAACGAATAAATTTATCAAAAACTTACATTTTCATGCAATAATTTAACACAAACAAGGTATCTCCTACCACAAATGTGCGATAAAGCATGAATCAAGTATCACTTTGCGAACTTATTCCCAGAACACCTAACGTTACTTGACAAGTATGACTAAATACTTGCTGGCAGACCAGAACAGCTGAGGATTCTGAATACGAAGCACATACTGTTTCTGCGCATCCTGGTCAAGCGTATAACTGGAAGCCGGATGAGAGGTGAGCAATTTGGCCGAACGGCTATAGAGACGAATTTCTTTATCGACACGGATATCAATCTTTGTAAAGTACTCACGATTGAAGTTCGACTGCAAAACTTTTCCATCCTGGAGGATATGCTGTTCCTTCAGTTCTGACTTTGTACCATACACAAACCAAGCCGTATTCAACTGCTTATCCTGAGTAGATATAGTCTGTGACTTCTGGGTAGTCTCTTCACGCAACGTACTTACATTATTAGAAAGGTCTTCCACCTTTTCCGTCAGTTCTCCAATCTGCACATCCTTTGCTTGCAATTCAGCCTGCAGTTGACGAATCTGGGTATCTTTTTCTTCCATCTGACGAGTCAGATTATCAATTGTCTGCTTCAGCTGCTCACTTTTGACAGACCCCTGACGAACCTGATTACGCAGTTTATTAATCAATTCACGGTTCTGTTGCATAGCTTCCTGAATATATTGCATATTCTCACGAATACGCTCTGTAGAAGATATACCTTCAGACTGACGGGCTACTGAAACACGCTGTTCAGCCTCGTTAATGGCACGGAATCCCGCTTCAATATCGTTCATCGTACCCATAATGTCATTGATTTCATTATCCTTCTGCTGGATAATACTCTCCAGCGAATCACGCTGCTGTGCAAAGGCCAATTCCTTTGTGTTATCAGTTTTCTGGCCACATCCCGACATCAATGAGATAAAGGCAGCAAGGTAAAATACAATCTTTTTCATATTCATTTATTTATTCCACTTACTACAATAACAAATTCGCCCCGTGGTTCATGTTCTTGAAAATGAGCAATGACTTCCGCTAACGTGCCACGCACACTCTCCTCATGAACTTTGGAAATTTCACGGCAAACACTTACCTGACGCTCGGTCTCAAACACCTCCGCAAACTGCTGAAGCGTCTTAAGCACCCGATATGGCGATTCATAGAACACCATCGTACGCTCCTCATCTTTCAACAACTGCAATCTTGTCTGCCGTCCTTTCTTTTGTGGCAGAAAGCCCTCAAAACAAAATCGGTCGCAAGGCAAGCCACTGGACACCAAAGCTGGGACAAAAGCCGTAGCACCCGGTAATGTCTGTACCTCTATACCAGCTCGGACAGCCTCACGGACCAGAAAGAAACCTGGGTCAGAGATGCCTGGAGTGCCGGCATCACTAATAAGGGCAACTGTCTGACCAGCTTTCAAACGTTCAACAACAGAAGCCGACGTCCCATGCTCGTTAAACTTATGATGCGACAGAAGATGTTGCTTAATCTGGAAATGATTCAGCAGAACACCTGAAGTACGCGTGTCTTCAGCCAGTACGACATCAGCCTCCTTCAGTATACGGATGGCCCTCAATGTCATATCTTCCATGTTACCCACGGGCGTGGGTACTATATATAATATGCCCATTTCGGGTGCAAAGATAACAAAAAAAATGAAAAATGAGAAATGAGAAATGAAAAAATTTCGTATCTTTGCAGCATGATTACATATCCTGCATCGGGCGAGGCACGCCGCCCAGGAAGAATTGAAGTGGTATGCGGCTCCATGTTCTCCGGCAAAACCGAAGAACTGATACGCCGTCTACGCCGTGCCCAATTTGCCAAGCAAAAGGTTGAAATTTTCAAGCCCGCTATCGACACACGCTATAGTGACGAGGAAGTAGTAAGTCACGATCACAATGCCATTCCTTCTACCCCACTCGACTCTTCAGCCAGCATATTACTATTGTCGAGTGATATAGACGTCGTAGGCATTGATGAAGCCCAATTCTTTGACATGGGACTGGTGGAAGTATGTAATGAACTGGCAAACAAAGGGATACGTGTCATCATTGCAGGTCTTGACATGGATTACAAAGGTATTCCTTTTGGACCGATGCCTGCGCTATGCGCCATAGCCGACGACGTCACGAAGGTTCATGCCATCTGCGTTAAATGCGGCTCACTGGCATACGTCAGCCATAGAACTGTGCAGAACGACAAGCGTGTTCTGCTCGGAGAGACCCAAGAATACGAACCCCTTTGTCGTGATTGCTATCAGAAAGCCATTGCTGAAGAAAAGGCCAAAAATGAAAAAACATCGCAATAAATTTGGCCAATTCAAAAATATTGTGTAATTTTGCACCCGCTTTCGTAAGAATGCACTATAAGGTAGATCCGTTAGCTCAGTTGGTAGAGCACAACACTTTTAATGTTGGGGTCTTGGGTTCGAGCCCCAAACGGATCACAAAAGAAGAGGCCACGAGGTCTCTTCTTTTGTATTCCAACGGGAACTATCCTGTGTTTTTTCTCTTGTCGCTATGTCAGCAATGATATTGCCGCTGCCTCGTGGCATCTAATTATACATGGCAATACTTTTTTGATGAATTACTGTGGTTTTATTTGTTGGAATCGAAAAGAAAATATATTTTTGCAACGCATGAATTTATATTCATAGTACCATAAACATAAATTCATGGTACTGTGAACATATATTTATAGTACCGCGAACATAAGTTTACAGTACCATAAATATAATAAATATCGAATAGAAAAGAAAAACAAGTATAATAGTAATCAAAAATAAGAGCTCTTCAAACGTTTGCAAACCAGAACGCTGGTATCTTTTATCTTTTGAATACAACCTTGGAAGAGCCGTCAGCACGCTTCTCAATACACAGCCCTTTCGGTTTATCCAAATGACGGCCTTGTAGGTCGAAATAGGTTTTGGGGCCTTCGACTGACGCATGCTTCACATTTTCAATGGCTGTATCGCCTTTATCAATCATAAAGATATAGGTATTAAGGCTACGAGCTGGCAAACTGACAATCACTTCATTGACAGGTTCATCAATGGCTATGGGGGTCTCCTGACAGAGATTTGCAGCCTCATTGCCTGTTGACAGCAGATGAACACCACTCTTCACTTTAGCAGGCAATACCAGCTTCAGGTTCTGAGCATTCTTAGTGGTATCGATAGCCATCACGATGAGCGAGTCGCCCTTGATGTAAGCCGACGCCTCGTATGCAGCATTGGTAACAGCAGCTATACCTTTCATCTGTAGACGAGTAGAACCAGTGACATGCTTTGAAAAATGTGACATGACATAGGCTCGAGGTAGTAGGACGTTCTTGGTATTGCCGGCAATTGTGTATTTCTTGCCATCAACCTCAACAGGCTCACCCGTTCCAACAAAAGCCCAATGCGCACGCATATACCAATAGATGTAGCCTGTGCAACCTGCCTGCATACACTCATTCAGTTCCTCAGCGAAAATCAGCTGTTCGTGCCAGTTGGGCAGACGGGCACCAATGTTATCAGTCACTGAATGTTCTGTCATCCAGACCTCCTTGCCATACTGTGTAGGAAGAATGGCCGAATACTTCATATACTCAAGAGGTGCATGGCCATAAAGGTGTCCTGCCACAATGTCAATTTGCTCACGGCAAGTCGAATCCTCCATGAGCGGGTCTGTAAAGTTACGTGTGAAGCCCAAACTCTCGCCACTTATCAGTTTTACACCTGGATAGGTCTTACGGTCCAGCATCCATGCATAGTTCTTGACCAGTTTCACCAAATCCTGGGGATCATAGAGGCAGCCGGAATAGCTAACCCACCAGTCGGGCTCGTTTTGGATAGACACCGCATCGACATTAACACCTTTGCTCTTCATCCATGCCAGGAAAGTGTTCAGCCACGGGAAGAATTTTTCATAACAGTCTGCACGAAGTTTGCCACGTTTGTTACCTTGATCAGCGGCATTACCGCCTTGTGCAGTACCATTAGTCTTGTATTCTCCAGGAGGCGACCACGGTGTACCAAACACGATACCACCACGCTGTTTGACAATCTTAGCTGAAGGCAGCGAGCCATTCCAATCGTATGGTGAATCCCAATTGCCCCATTCAGGAACTCTGATGTCACCTTCAAAGTTCGGCGAAATTTCCATGCGCATAATGTTCAGTCCTATTTTCGACTGAGGCCCGTAAAGCAGTCTCACGGGATTGGTGTCTGAGCCAAACGGACACATAGCGCCATCACAGCAGGCTGCGCCGAAGCCTGTAATAGTCTGCAGACGGGTGTCAGTCACCGTCAGAGTTATCGTTGCTGCCTGAAGAAACGTAACCGCACCCAACGCAAGAACAGTAGTAATAATCTTTTTCATATTGCTGATAATAATGTTATTGGCTGCAAAGTTACGAAAAAGTGTGAAAAGTACAAAATAAAACCAAGAAAAATTGTCTATTTACACTAAAAATCCCACGATTAGATGCATTCCATACGTTTTCTACTCTTCAATCACTATTTTCCCTCCCCCCTGGCCTGTTCCGTCAACGGCCACTCAGAATATTGATTGGATGAGAAGTAAAAGTCGGCAATTCTTTTGGTAATTCCGTTAGGTTTTAGTAATTTTGCAGCCAAAATGGAAAAAACATATAAATAATGAGTGACAAGAAGTTTAAGAGAACAACTGTGACCTCGGCACTGCCCTACGCCAATGGCGGTGTGCATATCGGTCACCTGGCTGGTGTGTATGTACCAGCAGATATTTATGTACGTTACCTTCGTCTGAAGAAGGAGGACGTCATGTTTATTGGCGGAAGTGACGAGCACGGCGTGCCCATCACGGTACGTGCCCGTAAGGAAGGTATTACCCCACAGGATGTCGTGGACCGCTATCATAAGATGATTAAGGACTCGTTCGAGGAGTTCGGCATCTCGTTCGACATCTACAGCCGTACCACTTCAGAGACCCATCATAAGTTTGCTGCAGAATGGTTTCGCAAGCTCTACGACGAGGGCAAGCTGGTAGAAGAGACTACCGAACAGCTGTACGACGAGGAGGCCAAGCAATTCCTGGCTGACCGCTATGTGACTGGCGAATGTCCCCACTGCCATAACGAGGGAGCATACGGCGACCAGTGCGAGAAGTGCGGACGTGACCTGAGTCCCACGGAGCTCATCAATCCCAAGTCAACGATTTCCGGTTCGACCCCCGTTCTGAAGAAGACCAAGAACTGGTATCTGCCTCTGAACAAGTATCAAGATTGGCTGAAGCAGTGGATTCTTGAGGGTCACAAGGAGTGGCGCCCCAACGTGTACGGCCAGTGCAAGTCGTGGTTGGAGATGGACCTGCAGCCCCGTGCTATGACGCGCGACCTGAACTGGGGTATCCCCGTGCCCATCGAGGGTGCTGAAGGCAAAGTGCTCTACGTCTGGTTCGATGCCCCTATCGGCTATGTATCGAATACGGTAGAGTTGTGCGAGAAAGAGCCTGAGAAATGGGGCAACTGGGAGAAGTGGTGGCAGGACGAGGACACCCGCTTGGTACACTTCATCGGTAAGGACAATATCGTGTTCCACTGCATCATCTTCCCTGTGATGATGAAGGCTCACGGCAAATATATCATGCCTGACAACGTGCCCTCTAACGAATTCCTGAATTTGGAGAACGACAAGATTTCAACCTCGCGCAACTGGGCTGTCTGGTTGCACGAATACTTAGAGGATATGCCTGGTAAGCAGGACGTGCTGCGCTATGTGCTGACTGCCAATGCACCTGAGACAAAGGACAACAACTTCACGTGGAAGGACTTCCAGGATCGCAACAACAATGAGTTGGTGGCTGTCTATGGCAACTTCGTCAACCGTGCCTTGCAACTGACCAAGAAATATTGGAATGGTGTTGTGCCTGCCTGTGGCGAATTGCAGGAAGTGGATAAAGCAGCCCTTGCAGAGTTCAAGGACGTGAAACAGAAGGTAGAGGCTTTGCTCGACCAGTTTAAGTTCCGCGATGCCCAGTTCGAGGCCATGAATCTGGCCCGTATCGGCAACCGCTATATCACGGAATGCGAGCCTTGGAAGGTATGGAAGACCGATCCCAAGCGTTGCGAGACTATCCTGAACATCTGTCTACAGTTGACTGCCAATCTGGCTATCGCCTTCGAGCCGTTCCTACCGTTTAGCAGCAAGAAACTGCGTGACATGCTGAACCTCGAAACCTTCGAGTGGGACCAGTTGGGTTCGACAGACTTGCTGAAGGCTGGTCACCAGTTGGGCGAGCCCGCTCTGTTGTTCGAGAAGATAGAGGATGATGTCATCCAGAAGCAGCTCGACAAGCTGGAGGCAACGAAGAAAGCCAACGAGGCTGCACAACACAAGGCTGCCCCCATCAAAGATACCGTCAGCTTTGAGGACTTCGAGAAGCTCGACATTCGTGTGGGTCTGGTCAAGGATTGCCAGAAGGTGAAGAAGTCGAAGAAGCTGCTGCAGTTCACCATCGACGATGGTTCAGGTACTGACCGCACTATCTGCTCAGGTATTGCCGCCTTCTACGAGAATCCTGAGGAACTTATCGGCAAGCGCATTCTCTTCGTGGCTAACTTCGCGCCACGTAAGATGATGGGCATCGAGAGTCAGGGTATGATTCTCAGCGCTGTAGACTTCGATGAGAGTCTCAGCGTGGTAACGACTACGAAGGACGTGAAACCAGGCTCACAGGTAGGATAAAAGTAAAAGGGTAAAAAAGTAAAAAGGTAAAAAAGTGCAGGCAATCATATTAGCAGCAGGCATGGGGCGCCGTCTGGGCGACTATACGAAGGACAACACGAAATGTATGGTCCCAGTGAACGGTGTGAGGCTGATTGACAGACTGTTAGGCCAGCTGGCCAAACAGCAGCTAAATCGTGTCATCATTGTTGTAGGTTATAAAGGCAAGGAACTGCGCGAATACATAGGAAATCGCTATGATGGTGTAGTCAACATTGAATTTGCAGAGAATCCCGTATATGACAAGACCAACAACATCTACTCGCTGGCCATTGTCAAGGATAAGCTACAGGAGGACGACACACTGCTCATAGAGAGCGACCTCATCTTCAGCGACAACATAATTCCCATGATTGTCAACGCCCCCTACCCCAACCTTGCCCTTGTAGCCAAGTACGAGACATGGATGGACGGTACAATGGTGCGTCTGGACGAAGAACAGAACATCGTGAATTTCATCTCGAAGGACGCCTTCGACTACAACGATGTCGACTCATACTACAAGACCGTTAACATCTATAAGCTCAGCAAGCAGTTCTCACAACAGAAGTACGTGCCCTTCCTTGATGCCTATACCAAGGCTGTGGGCAATAACGAGTACTACGAGAACGTGCTGCGCATCATTTCGCTGCTGAACAACCACGACATGAAGGCTCTGCCTATCGGACAGGAGAAGTGGTACGAGATTGACGACAAGCAGGACTTGGACATTGCCGAGGCACTGTTTGCCGACGAGAAGGACGTGCTGCGCAAATATTACGGACGCTATGGCGGTTTCTGGCGATTCCCACAGATGCTGGACTTCTGCTATCTGGTAAACCCCTACTTCCCCAGTCGCAGAATGAAGGACGAGTTGCGAGCCAACTTCGACACCCTCTTGACGGAATACCCTTCTGGCATGAAAGTCAACACGCTGATTGCCAGCAAGTGCTTTGGCGTCAGCGAGCCGTATATCGTGCCAGGCAACGGTGCTGCAGAGCTTATCAAGGTGTTGATGGAGGATGCCTCAGACCTCAGCCCTCATACTTCCAACTTCAAAATAGGATTCACGCGTCCGACCTTTGAGGAATATCCGAATCGATATGACAAGGACCAGCAAGTGACCTTCGTACCACAAAACGAAGATTATCGCTATACAGCTGACGACCTAATGGCATTCTTTGGCGACAAGGACATCCGCCAGTTGATGGTCATCAATCCAGACAACCCATCTGGCAATTTCATTCCCCAAAATGACGTACTCCGTCTTGCCCAGTGGTGCGAAGACAAGGGCATCCGTCTGGTGGTCGATGAAAGCTTTGTGGACTTCAGCGAGGACTATGCCCACAATTCATTGCTTAGCGACGAATTACTGGAGGCTTATCCCCACATGGCTGTCATGAAGAGTATTTCGAAAAGCTATGGTGTGCCTGGTCTGCGTCTGGGCATTTTAGCCTCTGCAGACAAAGAGCTCATCGCGCGTATTAAGAAAGATGTAAGTATCTGGAACCTGAACTCGTTTGCTGAGTTCTTTATGCAGATTTATAACAAGCACGAGAAAGACTATCAGCGCGCCTGCGACAAGTTTGTGAAGGAACGTGCCGACTTCTACGAGAAGCTGTGCCAGATACCTTTCTTCCGTGTAATGCCTTCACAGGCCAACTATTTCCTCTGCGAAGTGCTACCTCCCTATACCGCCAGCGAGATTGTCATCTACATGCTGAAGCAGCATAACATTCTGACACGCGACTGTAGCCTGAAGACTGGTCTCGACCCCAACAAGCAGTATATGCGCATTGCCGTCAGAAACCACGAGGACAACACACGCTTAGTAGAAGGCCTGAGAGCCATCACAGCCAAATGAAGATTTGTATCTGCGGAGGCGGTAACCTCGGACATGTCGTGGCAGGCTTTATAGCCGCCCAAAAGAAGCATGAAGTATGCCTCTTGACACGACATCCAGAGCAATGGAGCCAGGACTTGATTATTGAAGCCCCTGCCGAAACAACCTATTCAGGGCACCTTAATGGGCTGTTTAGCAATGCGGAACAAGCTGTTTCCGATACGGATATTATCCTACTATGCCTGCCAGGCTATGCCATTCGTGAAACCCTGCTGCAAATCAAGGATTACGTGCAGTCCGACGCTGCAGTTGGCAGTGTGGTCAGCAGTACAGGTTTCTTCTTCGAGGCGATGCAGTTGCTGCCAGCCTCACAACCACTGTTCGGATTCCAGCGTGTACCCTTTATATCGCGCGTCATAGAATACGGTCACAAAGCCCGCTTGATGGGCTATAAGGACAGCCTTAACTTGGCCATTGAGCGTACAGAGCATCCAGAACAACTGCGCGACACATTGGCCGATATGCTGCAAACGCCCATCCAACTTTTAGGCAGCTATTATGAGGCCAGCCTCAGCAATAGCAACCCCCTACTTCATCCTTCGCGTCTATACACACTTTGGAAAGATTGGCACGAAGGCGACATCTACCCTCGCGTACCTTTCTTTTATGAAGAATGGACTGAAGAAACTGCACAACTCTATATCCAGATGGACAATGAGCTACAATCCCTGTTGGATCTATTGCCAGTGCGGAAAGGCAGCATAGCCACCGTACTCGACTATTACGAAAGCACTGATGCCGTATCGTTAGCCAAAAAGTTACGCAGCATAGAGGCTTTCAAAGGTATTCTGTCACCTATGAAACAAGTAGAGGGAGGCTATATACCCGACTTTCAAAGTCGCTATTTCACAGAGGACTTCCCTTATGGATTGGCCATCGTTCACCGCCTGGCACATGAGAAAGGCGTACCCTCCCCTAGCATAGACATGGTTTATGATTGGGGAACAAAGATGCTGAACCGCTATAGCCAGTAAGCCTCAAAATGATGCGTGACGCGTTGCTCTACTGGGGGTAACGTCATATAGTCTCCATACGTACGCTCCAAATAGTCTTTGTAGCCCACCATCGTCTTATAAGTCTTTCCTTCAAACGCGATATCTACTGATGAGGCGATGTCCTCTGCAGGAAAACAGCTTTTTACTCCAGGACCAGCCTCTGTCATATGACAGACATACTGAGAAGATTCTTTACGCACTATCAGCTTGCGAATCATTCGGTTCAGCTGCTCTACAGAAATCGGCAAAAGCTTATAGCACCAATAGGCCAGACGAGAATGCAGAGGATTGCTTTTCGATATCTTGCAGCGACGTATTTTATAAAGTAACTTCTTGCGCTTGAATACACGCTCGCGCTCCTTCAAGTCATCAGGGACATAATCCACAGGGAAGATGTCCATATAGACGCCTATCTCGTAGCCATCAGTCTCATCCTCAATCATTAGTGTACGAGTGTCGACGACCTTGGCAAACGTATAATAATAGTGTGGTTCCTTTGCAGGATTCAGCAGTTTAAACTGCTCACTGCCCTTAAACTCTCGAAGGAACTGCTCGTAGTCCTTACGAGGCATATAGATGTCGATATCGTCGTCCCAAGGTATATAGCCCTTATGGCGCACAGCACCTATCAGCGTGCCACTGGAGAGGAAATAGCGCAAGCCGTGAGCCTCACAGTACTGATGGACCTCGTCGAGGATGCCTATCTGAATCTGGCGCAGTTCGTGTATGTCTGTAATCTTTCTCATAGTCTATGAACGTCCGAACAGCCACTTCTTGAAGAACGGGCTGATGCGCAGTATGTTTGACGTGATGATGCTGAAACCAATGATGACCAGTCCCAGTAATACTGAAAGCAGGATGTCGACCACAAAATTATGGGGATAGCTCTTGAAGAACTCGCCAATCTGAGGCAGGTCGGGCATAAACAGGAAGTGTATCAGGTAGATGTCCAGCGTTCGCCTGCCTATGTATTGCAGCGACACGCCCATGACAGTAAACTTGGTGAAATACTGCTGGTAGTGGCGGAAATACATGAAGGTGATGGTCAGCAAGCCGAATCTTGACACCGTCAGCGGAAGAATGGCCCACGTCATGCGCAGGGTACGCCATTTCAATGCGTCGAGCGTTGCCAGAATGACAATAACGATGACAATGGGGAAGAACCATTTGCTGTCCATCACACGCTGCCATTTGTCCCAATAGCGATGCACGATGTTGCCATAGAGGAAGAATGGGAAATAGAGGAATACCTGGACGAAACTGGAATCCTGCAGGAAATAGAACAAATCGGTCTTAGCACCCTTATAGCCCTGCGCCCATGAAAAATACTGGGGCAGATAGTTTGTCTCGTAAAAACCAATTGACACGATGAACAATAACGTAATTGGAATCCACGTCTTCCACCGCAGCTTGCTTTCCAGATACGAGAACACATAATAGATGATGAACATGTAGAGCAGAGCTATGGTGAACCAGTAGCCACCCTTCAGCGGTGAGTGGAAGGCCGTCTCGACAGCTGGGCAGAACTGCCTGTTCAAGATAGCCATAGCCAGAAAGAAGAAGGCTACCGTCGGAATGGTCTGCACCTTGACCTTCTTCCACACCAGCATGCCGAAATTCTTCAAGTCCCATATCTGCGAGGCTTTGTATGCCAGGAAGCCGCTGACAAAGAAGAACAGCGGCATGCGGAACAGTATCAGGAAGGGGATAGCCGACGAATGTTTCCATTCCTCGCCAAATCCCAAGCCTGCCACATGGTTAGCCACAACCAGTATCATCGTGAAGCCACGCAAGGCGTCGAGCCATTCCAAACGCGGTTTTTTTACTTTTACTATATCACTCATGGGTGCAAATTTAGTGAATAAATTTGGAACTTCAAAATTATTTGTTTACTTTTGCAGCATTATTATGGATAATCTGAAGGAAAAGACAGCAAAAGGTATTGCCTGGGGAGCTATCAACAATGGGGCTACTCAGGTATTGAATCTTGTCTTTGGCATATTCTTAGGGCGTCTGCTTTCTACGGAAGACTATGGTATTCTGGCACTGATTACCATCTTCACGCTGCTGGCAGGCTGCATCCAAGCCGCCGGTTTTTCGCAGGCACTGGCCAACCTAAAGCCCCCCACTCAGCGCGACTACAACGCTGTGGCATGGTTCAACATCATTGCCGGGTTCTCCCTGTATATTTTACTCTTTCTTTGTGCACCGCTGATAGCATGGTTTTTCGACCAACCCGCACTGACTGATGTGTCACGACTGGCCTTCCTCGCTATCCCCATTTCGGCTATCGGCATCGTTCCCAATGCCAAACTGTGGATTGAACTGCGCAATCGCGAGCAAACCATTGCCAGCATTGCAGCTCTGCTCACTTCTGGCAGTTGCGGTGTATGGCTGGCATGGAACGGCTACGGCTACTGGAGCCTGGCTTGGCAACAGGTCATATACATCAGTGTGGCCAACATCTTCAAATACTATTTTACACGCTGGATACCCACCCTGCCCGTAGATTTCAGTCCTATTCGCAGAATGTTCAGCTTCTCATCGAAGATGTTAGCGACGAATATGCTGACCGTCATTAGCCAGAATGTGCTGACATTTATCTTTGGTAAGCTGTTGCCCATCTCAACCGTAGGACTCTTCAACCAGGCAAACAAATGGAACACGATGGGTAGTTCGCTGATTACCAATACGATGGCACAGGTGGCACAACCCGTCTTATCGAACGTCAACAGTGAAGAGGAGCGTCAAGAGCGTATCTTCCGCAAAATGCTGCGTTTCACGTCCCTGCTGTCCTTCCCGCTGATGTTTGGATTGGCACTGACAGCCCACGAATTCATCCTTCTGACTGTAGGTCCAACGTGGGAGCGTTGTGTACCCCTACTTCAGATTCTGTGTGTTGGCGGAGCCTGTCTTCCACTGCAAGGACTGTACCAGAATTTCATCATCAGTCGTGGACGCTCTGATATCTACCTGCGAATGGTAGCCCTTCAGATTTTTCTCCAGATAGGCATCACGCTGAGCCTGTCGTCACAAGGCATCACCACGATGGTAGCAGCTTTTTCCGCATTAAACGTGCTGTACATTGTCTGCTGGCATCTTGCCCTTCAACGCATACACTCGCTGGCTCTGTTCGATGTTCTGAAAGATACTGTTCCGTTTGCACTGATTGCTGCCCTTGTGATGCTGGCTACCCACTATATAACGCTGTCCATCGACATACTTTGGTTTTTGCTACTGGCACGTGTCATCACAGCCGCCCTACTCTATTTTATTGTCATGCGACTGCTCAACGTGACCATCTTGAAAGAGTGCCTGCAATTTATCCGAAAAAAACACTAAACGATTTTCTTATAACACCATTTCACTGTCAGATAGACAAATCTTAGCAAGGGAAGCGTCTGCCGATGAGCCACGAGTCCTTGCAGGCATCTGAACAACCGTGTTTGTGGTTTATAAGACAGATTGTCCGCTATCTGCTGTTTATCAATGCCCACGGCCAAAGCCTGATAGTAGACATTGAGCATACCTATCTCAAGCGCAAACAGAAAATCCCGTTTTTTGTCATTCATAGAAAAGTACTGCCAAAGCATTTCGTTGGCTTTGACATACGACAACACATGTTTTGTGGATAAATGGTTGGCAAAGGTGCTAGCAGAAGAGTCGTCTCTATAGTAATAGACAGAATCATCTATATATGCCATCTCGTTCGCTGCATGAATGAGACGTGGTGTCAGTGCCATGTCTTCTGCCATGTTGATGCCTTCTACCGACTCAATGCCATGCTCTGTATACACCGTTTTCCGAATCAGGCGAGCCCAGATATGCGGAAGCAGCGTATGTTGTATCAGCATCAGTTTCAGAGCGGTATTCCTGTCCAAATGTGGTTCAGGACGCAACACGATGGTACCGTCTTCAAAATGCGAGCTATAGTTGCCTGAAACGATATCAGCACCTGTTTGCTGCTGACAGGCCACCAGCTTCTCGACAGCATCCAATGCCAGATAGTCATCACTGTCTACATTCAGCACAAAGTCTCCCGTTGCAGTCTCCAAGGCCGTCTTTCGTGCTGCACCCAATCCGCGATTATGGTCATGACGCACCATACGGACCTGATGTTCACGATGGGGGTATTCCGCAAGAACCTGCTGAATAACGGCCATGCTGTTGTCGGGTGTACAATCGTCGACAAACACATATTCTATGTCATCATACGTCTGTGCGAAGAGTGTTTGCGAACACTGTCCGACATATTTTTCAACACCATATACTGGTACCAATATCGAAACCTTCATCTTCTACTCGATAGGTATATGCTTAAACTTACTGTTCAGGAACGACATTATCCTTGAAAGCCCCTTGATGAGCGGGAAAATGCTTCGGAAATGTGACAACACCGCAAAATCTTGCAACATGCTGTTGTTAACACGCGAAAACCTCAGATAATCGTCTTTATAGAAAGGGTCCACCAACTCATCTATCATCCGGCGATTCTCAGTCAACGTATCTCTCCAACGCTGTTTGCTGACACCTCCACTTTCGCAAACAGCCAGTGGCTGGTTGATGCAAGTAAGGGCTATGCGGTCCTTTACCAAGGGTTCCACCACCGATTTCAGGTCGGCTATGAGTTTGTACGATTCGTCGAAGCCATACTTCCGCAACACCTCCTGACGATAGTAGACAGCCTGATGGTACAGGCCGTTCGACAGCAGGTCGTAGAGTGTCATCGTCTCCTTCAGCCGTCTGCGCACGCCGCCATAGATGTCTTCTCCAAGCATGATGTCGCCGTCGTATTGGCTGACCAGCGCGAGCGTGTTCTCGTCGGCAAACGCGTCGCCGGCATTCATAAACACCACGTAGTCGCCCGTCACCAAGCGGATGCCTTTGTTCATGGCATTATAGATGCCATTGTCCTTCTCGGACACAGACGTGGTGATGATGTCCTGATTCTCAGCAATAATCTTGAGCGACTCGTCCTTGCTGCCACCGTCAATCACTATCACCTCCCGCTGTGCGTAACACTGATGCCGTATGCTCTGCAGCGTCCGCTGAAGACCGTTGGCATTATTATACGTCACGACAATAATCGAATACTTTCTCATCCGTGTTTGCGTCATTTATAGTAGTTTTCTACGTCGCTGACAATGCATGCCGGCACCAGACCGCTGATGCTCTGCCCTGCCCTCACCCGTTTGCGTATTTCCGTACTCGACACGTTGAGCAACGGCACGCTGATGGTTCCCTGATACTCGTCGCGCGGATAGACGATGACGTCATGATGCCACAGGATGTCCTTCCAATGGCGCCAACGCTGAAAATGCGCCCAATTGTCACCACCTATCAGCAACGTAAAGGTATAGTCGGGATAGTCCTTCGTCAGATGTTGCAGCGTATTCCAGGTGTAGCTGGGCTTGGGCAAATGAAACTCGTAGTCGCAGGCTTTCACGCCTTCGACACCCTCCAGTGCCTTTTGTGCCATTTCAAAACGAAGACTATCATCCAACAGGTCAGCGTCGTTACGCTTTAAGGGATTCTGGGGCGACACCATCAGCCACACCTCGTCCAGACGGCATTGCTTCTGCACGGCTTGTGCCAGCGCAATGTGCCCTGTGTGTATAGGATTAAATGAACCTCCAAAGATGGCTACCCTTTTCATCCAAGGAAATCTTTTACGATGCGTAATGTCTCTTGTTTGGCAGTTTCCAAGTCGTCGTTCACAATGACATGGTCGAACTGTGGGGCAAACGTCATCTCGTACTCCGCTTTAGCCAGACGTTGTTCGATGGCCTCAGGGGTATCCGTGGCACGTCCCACTAAGCGGCGGCGCAATTCGTCGACTGAGGGGGGCTGGATAAACAGGCTCAAGGCTTCGTCGCCATAATACTTCTTGATGTTAACGCCTCCTTTCACGTCCACGTCAAACACCACGTTCTGGCCAGCCTCACGCTGATTTTCTACCTGCTGCTTCAGTGTACCATAGAAGCGATTCTCATACACTTCTTCATATTCCAGGAACTCATTATTTTGAATCTTGGCCTTGAACTCCTCTGGTGTCAGAAAGAAGTACTCCACCCCGTTCTGCTCTGTACCACGTGGTGCACGACTGGTACAGCTGATAGAAAAATAAAGCTTCAACTCTGGGTGCTCCTGCATCAGCCACTGCACGATAGTTGACTTTCCGCTACCGCTGGGAGCACTGACTATTAACATTTTACCTTTCATCAAAGTGCGTTCAAAACTTGTTCCTTGATTTGCTCCAACTCATCCTTCATCTTCACCACGATGTTCTGCATCTCAGCCTGGTTCGACTTCGAGCCTGTGGTGTTGATTTCGCGACCCATCTCCTGAGCAATAAAGCCCAGTTTCTTACCCTGTCCGGCAGCGTCGGCCATCGTCTCGCGGAAGTATTTCAAGTGGTTGGCCAGGCGCTGCTTTTCCTCGCTAATGTCCAGTTTCTCAATATAATAGATAAGCTCCTGCTCCAAACGGTTCTTGTCGTACTCGGCACCTGGAATCTGCTTCAGGCCTTCCACAATACGACTGCGGATTTTCTCCACACGCGACTTCTCGTATGGTTCGATACTTGCTAGAAGCTGCTCGATATTGTCTATCTTCTCGGCAAACTTCTTCTCCAGTGCAGCACCCTCCTGTGTACGGAATTCCACCAAGGCCTTCACGGCCTCGCAGACACCCTGACGGGCAGCCTGCCATTCGTCGTCGTCCAGCACCTCCACCTCCGTCTTCGTCAGCACATCGGGCATACGCACCAGTATCTGCATCCAGTCGGTATTCTGCATCTGATGTTCGTCAGCAAAAGCCTGCAACTGCGACAGGTAATTCTGCATCAGCGCTGTATTCACAGGTGCTGCCTCCGCAGCGGCATCCTTCTCAATCCAAAGGGCAAACTCCACTTTACCACGTTGTAACTGTTCGGCTATCAGCTGACGTATTTCCATCTCCTTCTCACGATAAAGCGGTGCAATACGTGTGGTTAGGTCAAGCTGCTTCGAGTTCAGCGACTTGATTTCAACATTGATTTTTTTTCCTTTGTAGGCCACAACAGTCTTGCCGTAGCCCGTCATTGATTGTATCATAATCTGCTATACCTTATTTTATAATAATTTGTGCAAAGGTACGAAATAAAGTGAAAAGTGAAGAGTGAAAAGTAAAAAAATTGATACCGACATCCGAAATTATACGATTTAATGATAAATGATTCATGATTTTTCTGTATCTTTGCACCGTCATTCTATTAAACTATTAATCATTATGAAAAAAAGCATTTATTTATCGTTAGTGTTCATCGGGTTGCTGCTGACGGCAACAGGTTGTGGTAACAAGAAGCAGGCCAATAGTGGTACAGACGACCAAGCCTACCGTGACAGCATCGCAGCTGCCAAGGCTGCCGAAGAGGCTGCATTCAATAAAGCCGACTCCCTTGCGTTCAATGTCTGGGGCGATGTCAAGTTTGGCATGACCATCGAAGAAGTCAGCAAGACTGGTGCTTTTGGTACGCTGAAGGGCTCGGAAGAGTGGTACGAGATTGACGGCAAAATTGTCAGCAAGACGCTCGGCACCAAGGCATTAGGCAAAGTCCAGCTGGGATTCAATAACGATGCCCGCAGGTTGGAGCGCATCATTTTTGATTCTCCTCAAGATTTGCCAGCAAGCCGTATTTCTGACATGGAAGCCGACATCCACCTCATTGCTTCAAAGATTGAGGCAGGATGGCAGACTAAGTTCAAGTATGAGAACGAGAATGTTACCAGCGACCAAGTTAAGGTTGGCGGCGAAGTCTTCCACATTCTTAGCCTCGACTACGGCAACGCCTCAGTAACGTCCAACATTGGTCAGATGACTGAGGGCAAGTTTGACTACGACCTCGTCGTCAGCTATAACGTCTCTTTTTGATTTGAACCGATTTTCAGCACAAAATCGCTCAAATCCATCGAACCGTAACTTCGAGCTCTCGAATCCATAATTCTCGACCCTCGAAGATTACGGCTCGTTAGAAGAATTTCACCATTTCATCAAGATTCTTTCTCTCAGGACGGTTAGGCTCTTCGGCTCGATAGCCTAAAGCAATGACAGCCATGATAGTCTCATTCTCAGACAAGAAGTAATAGAAGCCGTTATAGTGTAAGGGTATACATGGAACTGCCATTGGCTGAAAAACTGCAGAGAGAACAGGTCATAAAAAAACTTCGAGTTTTACCTCGAAGCTTTGAACCTATTTTTATTGCTTCGCGGAGAGAACAGGATTCGAACCTGCGAACCGGTTTTGCCGGTTACACGCTTTCCAGGCGTGCCTCTTCAACCACTCGAGCACCTCTCCATGCGATTTGCGACTGCAAAGGTAATAATTAAATCTGAATTCCAAAAACTTTTTGAACATTTTCGTTCGTTTGACGGCATATTTCCTCCTCGCTGACACCGTAAGCCTCGGCCAGACGGGTGATGACATGGCGGATGAAGGCCGACTCGTTGCGCTGGCCTCGCATGGGAACGGGTGCCATATAGGGGGCATCAGTCTCAAGGACAATGCGGTTTAACGGAACGACGGCAGCAAGGGTTTCAGGCAGATGTGACTTCTTAAACGTCAGCACGCCACCAATGCCCAGCACAAACTGAGGGAACTCCAGGAGTTGGCGGGCCTCCTGTTCGTTACCAGTAAAACAATGGAACACGCCACCAACCAAGTCTTTCGCATATTTCTTGATAATAGCTACCATCTCGTTTTGTGCCTTCCGACAATGAATCATCAGGGGCAATTGTAACTCGACAGCCCAACGCACCTGTTCCTCAAAAGCCTCTAATTGTTCCTTTTCAAATTCACGGCTCCAATAGTAGTCAAGACCGACTTCGCCGATACAGCCTCCCCTCCCCCCCTCCAAAAGCCGGGGGAGTAATGTCTTGATAACTGCAAGCTGGTCGCGCCAGTCAGCACGGACTTCCTCGGGGTGCAGACCCAGCATGGGATAGCAATAGTCGGGATATTGCATACAGACGTCAAGAACGGTGTGGCACGACTTGACATCGATGGCAGGCAGAAAGATTGCTCTACAGCCTGCCTCACGGGCTCGCTGCACGACGGCATCACGATCCTCAGCAAACTCTTCACCGTCCAAATGACAATGAGTATCGATGAACGTTGAACGTTGAACGTTAGACATTGAACTTTTATGATTACTTGTTGCGATGCAGGAGTTCGTCCATATAAGCACTGAGGGCCTGCTTTTTTTCAGCGGGCACACTAACTTCGCTAAGCGTCTTGCGAGCCAAATCAAAGTAATAGTTGATTTTATCCTCGCAAAGCTGACGGATGCCTATCTCGTCGTAGAGGCGTGTTACCTCGGCTACCTTCACCTCACGATTAAATGTCTTGGCATTAATCCAACGCGACAATTCGGCACGCTGTTTCGTATTAGCACGGTTGAAGGCGTTAATGAGCATATAGGTCTTCTTGTTGCTGGTAATGTCGCCGCCAACAGCCTTGCCAAACACCTTGGGGTCACCATAGACGTCCAACAGGTCATCCTGCAACTGGAAAGCCAAACCGATCTGTTCACCCAGACGATAAAGACGTTCCACATCGTCTTGTGGAGCATCGGCCAGAATGGCACCCATCTTTAGTGCACATGCCAGTAGTACGGAGGTTTTAAGGCGTATCATCTCGATATATTCGTCCTCAGTCACGTCGTTGCGTGTCTCGAACGACATGTCGTACTCCTGTCCCTCACCAATTTCAAGTGCTGTGACGGTAAAGAGGTCGAGCACCTGCTGGAGTTTCTCTGCAGGCACCTGCGCCACACGCTGGTAAGCCAACACAAGCATCGAGTCACCCGAGAGAATGGCCTTGTTAGCATTCCAACGGCGATGCACGGTTTCGTGACCACGACGCACATCGGCATTGTCCATGAGGTCGTCATGCAGTAGCGTGTAGTTATGATAGGTTTCCAAACCAATGGCAGGCATCAGTATGTCTTCAGGTTGTTCACGCCACAGGTTGTAGCCTAACAGGGCCAGCACGGGACGAATGCGCTTGCCACCAATAGCAAGTACATACTGGACAGGTTCATAGAGCGATGCGGGCTTGCGGTCGTAAGGCAGACCAGCGAGGTAGTCGTTGACCTTTTTCAGGATTTCGTCGGATGAGAGTTGTTTCATATATTAAGAATTTTACGAATTTACAATGATTACAATTTAAACACAATAGGAATGCAAACCTTGGTACGACAGGGTTGGTCGTTCTGAATGCCAGGTTCCCAATTGGGCATTTTATTCAATACACGCAGTGCCTCACGGTCGCATTCAGGTGACAGCGACTTAGTAATGCTGATACCAGTGATGCGTCCATCCTTCTCGACGTAGAACACTGCCACCACCTTGCCTTGTGTCTTGCGGCTGCGAGCAACAGCAGGATACTGCAGGTTACGCGTGAGCCACTTCATGAATTCGACGGCGCCGCCAGGGTATTTGGGCAGATCTTCAACAATATGGAAGTTCAAAGGATTGTTAGGGTCAACATTGAGGGGTGCCAATGCTTTGTCTTCCTCCTGCAACTCTGCCAGCAACTGCTCGTCATCATCGCCCTCACCTTCGACAGCCGGCTCTACGTCGTCGGGCTGCAATTCCACCTGATCGTCCACCACATGCAGTTGTTCAGTCTTGGGAGCCTCTTGTTTTTCCTCAATACGAGACGTGAGTTCCTCGTTGGACATGGGCACCAGTTCGCTTTCGTGCATCAATTCGTCAAGGTCGATGGGAGAGATATCGTCACCAGAATCAATGGTATTCCACTCCAAGGCAACATAGAAAAAGGACAGAACAAATATTAACCCCAGGAGGAATCCTGTGGTGCGACGCTGGTCAACATCAGCCCGTTGAGTCTTCTTTTGTTCCATATCCAGTGCAATAAAATACGCAAGGCTGCGTTTATTAAGTGTGCAAGGCTGTGCAAGCTGTCTCGCCAATTTTTCCGCAAAGGTACAAAATTAATTGAGAATTGAGAGTTGAAAATTGAAAATTATTAGTATTTTTGCAGGACTTTAGAGATTATTAGATGAAAAAGAATGTTTTTGTCGTTGTTTTCATCCTTTTAGCCCTCATGGTGAGAGCTCAGGAGAGTCAGGAAGTTTACAGCTTCCTGCGACTGCCCGTGAGTGCCCACGTGGCAGCTTTGGGTGGTGACAACATCACGATAAACGACGACGACCCTACCCTCATATTCCACAATCCTGCACTGATTGCGGGTGTGACGGACAAGAGTCTGAACCTGAACTACATGACCTACATGGAAGGCTGCAAGACGGTCTCTGCCTCCTTTGTCAAGGCATGGAAGGAACGTGCTACCTGGGGCGTATCAGCCCAATATATGGACTATGGCAAGATGAAGCAGACTACTGCCGCAAACATAGAGCAGGGTGACTTCTCAGCCAAGGATATTGCGCTGGCAGGCACGTTCACCTATCTGCTGGGCAACAACTTCAGTGGTGGCATCACAGCACGCTTTATTTCGTCAACCATTGGCAGTTACTCGTCGGCAGCAGTGGCTGTGGACTTAGGTGCAAACTATCTGAACGAAGAGACGGGATGGTCGCTATCAGCTGTAGCCAAGAACTTAGGTGGACAAATCAAGGCTTATGATGACGACTTCGAACGCATACCACTCGACCTACAAGTTGGTGTCACGAAACGGCTTATCGGTTCGCCATTACGAATATCAGCCACACTGTCAAGACTGAACAACTGGGACCAAGGCTTCATCAAGCACCTCGCCATTGGTGGCGACCTGCTGCTGGGCACGCAGTTCTATGTGTCAGCTGGTTACAACTTCCGTCGCGCTAGCGAGATGAAGATTACTGACAGTGAAGGTTCGTCGAGTCATGGTGCAGGGCTGTCGTTAGGTGGCGGCATCCAATTGCAACGCTTCAAGCTGAATGTAGGCTATGCCAAATACCACGTATCAGCCTCGTCACTATTAATAAACGCAACGTATGTTTTATGAATTAAGAGTTAAGAAAATATGAAAAAGATTACAATAGCTATTGACGGCCACAGTTCGTGCGGCAAAAGCACAATGGCCAAGGACTTGGCCCGCGAAGTGGGCTATGTATATGTTGACACAGGAGCCATGTATCGCAGCGTCACGCTCTACGCCCTGCGCAATGGCCTGTTTACCGACGACGGCATCAAGGAGGACGAGTTGCGCCGCCAGATGCCCAACATCCAGATATCCTTTAAATTCAATGCTGAGACTGGTCGTCCTGACACCTACCTGAATGGCGAATTGGTAGAGGACAAGATACGTACGATGGAGGTATCGAGCCACGTCAGTCCTATTGCCACGCTGGGATTCGTACGCGAGGCTATGGTAGCACAGCAACAGCAGATGGGCAAGGATAAAGGCGTCGTGATGGATGGTCGCGACATTGGTACGGTAGTATTTCCAAATGCTGAACTGAAAATCTTCGTCACCGCCAGTGCAGAGGTACGTGCCCAGCGCCGCTATGACGAGCTGAAGGGCAAGGGCATGGAAGCCGACTACAACGACATCCTGAAGAATGTACAGGAGCGCGACTACATCGACTCACACCGTGAGGTATCACCTCTGAAAAAGGCCGACGATGCCATCGAGTTAGACAACTCACACATGACCATTCCAGAACAGAAGGAATGGCTTATGCAGCGTTTCAACGAAGCGGTAAGCAAGTAAATCCCTACATTTCCAAGAGGGCATCACGGCATTGTTCCATGAGCCACTTGGGAGTGGAGGTAGCTCCGCAGATGCCGACGGTCTGAATGCCGTCGAGCCATTGGCGGTCTATCTCTTCAGGACCCTCAATCAAGTGGGTATTGGGATTGACGCGCAAACACTCGTTATAAAGCACCTTGCCATTCGAACTTTTGCGTCCGCAGACAAAAAGGATGAGGTCGTGCTTAGTGGCAAACTGCGAGATGTTTGGCATACGATTGGCTACAGAACGGCAGATGGTGTCGAACGAGCGGAAAGTGGCATCAGGCGAGATATGTTGCTGAATATATTCGATGATGCGATGAAACTCGTCGAGCGACTTGGTGGTTTGCGAATAGAGATAGATGTCACGCGAGAAGTCCAACTGGCTGACCTCGTCAAAATGTTCAATGACGATGGCGTTGGAATGGGTCTGTCCCACCAGTCCCAATACTTCGGCATGACCTCGTTTGCCGAAGATGACAATCTGGGAATTACGAATTCCTAAGTCAGAATTTCGAGTTTGTGCCTCTTCGTCATTTGCCATTTGTAATTCGTAATTCTTTCGTATCCGCTTCTGCAACTGAAGTACCACAGGGCAAGTGGCATCGATAATCTCGATGTTGTTACGACGAGCCAGTTCGTAGGTTTCAGGGGGTTCGCCATGGGCACGCAGCAACACTTTGGCATTGTGCAACTGCGCCATTTCGTCGTGGTTAATGGTAATCAGCCCCATCTCACGCAGGCGTTCGCACTCCATACCATTGTGCACAATATCTCCCAGACAATAGAGTTGATTGCCCTTAGCCAGTTCCTCTTCGGCCTTTTGTATTGCAGTGGTCACACCAAAGCAGAAACCACTGCCGTTGTCAATCTCAATATTAAGCATTTTTCAACTGTTCAAAATAGGCATCAAGTAAATCTTGGGCTGCCGTAAAACTTGTTTGCTGACCAGCTAAGACGGACTGTTCAGACTGTTGTAAACGCTGTTTAATCAGCTGATTATTGTAGAAATTGAGTCGCAGGTGTTCGTTGATACTCTCGTACATCCAATACTTGGATTGCTCGTTACGACGATAGTCGAAATAGCCATTCTGCCTGACGAAATCGAAGTACTGGTAAATCATGTCCCAGACTTCCTTGACACCCGTGCCATAAAAGCCACTGTAGCACAGCACCTTAGGCATCCAACCGCTTTCGGGCATGGGAAAGAAATGCAAGGCGTTACGAAAGTTGGTGGCTGCCATCTGACAACGGTCCACATTATCGCCATCGCACTTGTTGATGACGATGCCATCGGAGATTTCCATGATACCACGCTTGATGCCTTGTAGCTCGTCGCCAGTACCTGCCACCTGGATGAGCAGGAAGAAATCGACCATCGAGTGACAAGCCGTCTCACTCTGCCCCACTCCCACTGTCTCAACGAATATCTTGTCGAAACCTGCTGCCTCGCAAAGGATGATGGTTTCACGTGTCTTACGGGCTACGCCACCTAAGGAGCCTGCCGTTGGACTAGGGCGGATGAACGAATCAGGATGGACTGAAAGTTTCTCCATACGCGTCTTATCGCCCAGAATACTGCCCTTGGAACGCTCGCTGCTGGGGTCAATGGCCAGCACGGCCAACTTGCCACCCTTCTCTTTCAGCACGTGGACGCCAAACTCATCGATGCTGGTAGACTTACCTGCACCAGGCACACCACTGATTCCAATACGTACTGAGTTGCCGCTATAGGGCAGACATTTGTTGATAACCTCCTGCGCCTTGGCTTGATGGTCAGGATTGACGCTTTCCACTAACGTGACAGCCTGCGACAGGATAGTAACATCGCCCTTGACGATGCCCTCGACCATTTCAGCAGGAGTGAGTTCCCGACGACGCACACGCTGACGCCTCAGATAGGGATTGACGATACTGGGCTGCTCGACGCCACTATTGACCTGCAGTCCTGCATATTCTGAACTATTCTCTGGATGTTCCATTTTTTATAGCTTTTGGCTATTGGCCATCGGCTATTGGCTAAAAGCTAACAGCTAATGGCTAACAGCATATTTATTTTGCATTGATATCAATAACTATTTTTCCTTTATCAGGATCATTGGTTATCATGAGGATACGTGGACGTCGCTTAACTTTGCGCAATTCGTCGCGCATAGCCGTCACCTTCAGTTTGGTAGATTGACCAGGAGCCAGTTTACTCTTACCCAATGAAACCGTCATGCCTCCAGTGAACATCTGTAGCGAAGATATGTCAAGTTCCGTCTTTCCCTGATTGGTCAGTTCAATGATATCCGTCTTTTTCTTCTTACCCTCAAAGGCAATATCGATGGTCTGCTTCGACATCTGTAGTTTAGGTGCTCGCATACGCTGGTCTGCCCTCATCTCGGCAATGGCAGGCAATAGAACTGCCGACACATTGATTTCATGGTCAGGACTTACTTTGTCGCCTGGATTGCCAGCTAGATAGACTGAGGTCTGTGTCAGTCCATAATCGTGCAACTTGTCAGAGTGCAGGGTCACAGTAATCTTACCAGCCCTGTTGGGTGCTAATCGTTCAGGTACCACGACGGCAGAAAGATAGGACGGCAGATGCATCAAGTTAGGTTGGTAGATGCTCGTACCATTATTATAGACATGCAACTCTTGTATCTGCTCGAAGCCTTTATTGACGTCATCAAACTCCAGGGCATCCTTGTCCAATCGAAGATCACCCATCTCTACAGGATAGGTACCACTAACATCCTGATAGTCGGCCTGCACAACACCCTTCATACGGATGTAGAGCGGTTTGCCAGAAGCATTACTGATGATGGCTGCCTGATGGTCGAAATGTCCCAACTGACGGGCATCGTAGGTCATCTTAATCTGAAAATTGTTACCTGAGCCAATCTGCTCCTTGGGATATTCAATACTGGTACAACGACAGTCAGGACGTACCTCCGAAATCTTCAGATGGCGATGACTCTTGTTCTTAAACTCGAAAGTAGCAGTAATAGGCATCTGATAGCCTGTTCGTCCCACATCAATAGTAGTCTTTTCTGCCACCAGTTTTTGGGCTGTGGCAGTAAGAGGGAATAGGGTAAGAAGGAATAAAGGGAAAATCTTTCTTATCATCGTTATTTATTATTTTTTACTTTTAATGTTATTGACGGTGTCATAGCCCTATACTCAGGTGCATAGGCACAGCCTACTGTGCAGGTGCCCGTCTCGTATGTACCAGCACGATCAATGTAATATTCTGTCTCAATCACGTGTTTACCTTTTGAAATGCCATAGTAGAAATAGTGAGTGGCATTATCCTTAGGCGAGCAGTAGGCACCATTGCGATAGCCTGACAACTGGCGCACAGGTTCCATACATGCAGCACGACGGTCGACCACCTGAACGAAGTCCAGATCGCGTTCGCTTTCAATTGTCAGGCGAATCTTGATACGGTCGCCGACCTTCAGGCTGTTAGCTGTCAGCTTTTGGCCATTGGCCATCCTTATCTCTCGTGTAATCTTAATACCACTCTGTGAGGCCTCAATGTCAGAAGTCTTCTGGAAGAACTGAGCATAGACAGCACCCCATGAAGTTCCTTCCGATGTCTTGGTAGCTGTAAACGTCTTACCCTGAGGCTCACTGATGGCTGTCTTCACGTAGCCCACACCTGCTGTGGCCTTAGACGTCTTGACAGGCGTGCCATCGATAGCGAGGACTGTTGGGGCTCCCTTAGTTTCCAAAGAATTCTGACCGTTCAGGAAGGCATAGATGGCATTGACACTGTTGATAGGTGTATCCCACGCCTGGGTACGCTTCTCCTGCAACAGCCAGCGGCGCATCTCGTCAATCGTCTGCTTATCCTGAGGTCTGACCATCTGGATAGCCTCGATAGCGGCCACCTCTGTTGGTATCTTGTAATCGTACCACGAATAGCCCGCACGAGGTGTATCATAGTAACGTCCCATCTCTTCAGTAAAGACGGTCCACTCCTTCAAGCTCTGTACATATTGTGCTGCCAGCTTGGTATCGCCACACTTTGAAAGGATAATAGTTGTCAGGGCCTTTTCATAGATGGTCTGACGCTTGATATCCTTTTTCAGTAACTTGTAGAGATAATCGTTAGCATTCTGCACACTCTTCGACAGTTGACGACCATCGAGGGCACAGATATAGAGCCAGCGCAGGGCAGTGAACGATGGAAAGGTGGGCTTGATGCCCTTTTTCTCACGTTTCTTCATCTCCTTCACAAGATCTACCATTTCCTTGCCAATATAATCGAAGGCCTTATCAACCATCTGCTTCACTTCTTTCCGTTCGCCAGTCATCACACGCAGACGCGTCAGCATTTCCTCGACAGTGACAGTGACCATCGTGCTGCCAGGCATTTCAGGATACCATGAGAAGGAGCCGTCAGCTTTCTGTAGCTTCTTCAACTTCTCTACAGCCATATCCAAGCGGTTCTTGATGAGGTTCTCGTCGAAGAATTCGCCTAAGCGCTGCTTCTGCTCGCTCTCACGATCGGCAGCGCGCACCCAAGGTGTCTCGCTCAGCACAATATCCTTCAGTTCCTGGTTCTTCTCAAATTGGGAATCGAGTGTTTTCTGGTCAGAAGCAGCAGACTCACGTTTCCACTGTTCGAAGATGCCCTTTACCTGCGGACTTTGATCTAATAGTGATTTGGCCAACAGGTTGCTATAGTAAGAGGCGGCCTGGTCAATGGCACTATGTTCCCAAGGTTGCCCGACAGTGGCCATCGACTGTACCATGAGCCAAGCTGGATTGTTAGTGTACTCAATGGTCAACTTCTGCTGTTTAGTACCAACAGGAAACAGTTTTGTCAGGTCTACCGTCTTCACGCCAGCCTCATGCTGCGTAAACGGAACGGTCTTTGTGACATATTCGCTATTGGGCAGAATGGGCAGATAATGCTGCTCTCCATCAGAGAAGCCTTCACCAGTGGCCACCACCTTACAAATCAGCAAAGAATATCCGTCCTGAGGCTGATAATTGAAGGTGACGCTAGCAGTCTTTTCTGACTCTACAGCAAACGGTTGTTGCTGTTCAAAGACAGTATTGTTTGTTTCTGGGTCAATCAGCATCAGCTTGGCTTGACCACTGACAACATGGTCAGAGGTATTGAAAATACGGGCAGACAACTCGGCTTCGTCACCCATGCGGATAAAGCGAGGCACGTTGGGTTGAATCATCACGTCCTTTTTGGCCACAGCCTCGGCACCGATATAGCCGTACAACATGTCCACCGTGTTAGAAATACCCATAAAGCGCCAAGTTGTCAGACATTCAGGCAATGTAAACTTCAACACAACCTGACCATCCCGGTCTGTCTGTAAGGTGGGATAGCAGAAAGCAGTCTCCTGCAGGTTCTCGCGTACCTGCACCTCTTCCTGCTTCTCCTCGTCAGCATCGGAGTTGGCATCTTGGACGCCTGCAACAACCACTTCCTTAGCCTCGACTGCAGACGTTTCAGCAACTGCCATAACAGCATTGCCTACTCCATCTTCCATGACCATCGGTGCAGAAGCTTTTGCCAAGGCACGCGTATTGGACGCTCCAATCATTATTCCCCTACGCGAATAATACACATAATGCGGATAAACTGTGTTGTCAAACCAGCTGAGTTGCAGACTGGGAACCATCAATCCCTGATAGCTACGATAACCACTGGCATTGATGCTGCCCCATGTGGTCCACTGCCACGAAGTGGAGGGCTGTGGCAGATAGCTACTGGGATAGAATGACCAGTAATGAGAAGCTATCTGGTCGAGACTCTTATCGTAGAGTACGGCCATGAGCGAGGCATCGGCTGGTGTTCCGTCAGGCTTGGTAATCTTCAGCTGCCATTCCTCCTCCTGGCCAGGTGTCAGACGGTCACGGAAGGTCTGCCACGTCAGCGTCAGACGTTTATCGGGCATAGGGCGTCTGATGGTTTGCCTGTGTGTATGACACTGGCCGTTCTTTACCCATGCATAGGTCAGCAGCAGTCCATTGCCGTATTCTTCCTTATAGGTAAACTTACGATTAATCAACTCACCGTTCTTCTTCACGCTACCACTTTCCAGCAGTTCATCGCCAGTAAAGATAGAATAGACGATATGCAGGTCTGGATCACTGGCACCCACCTGAATGGTAACTGGCTTGCCATCGCTGGGAAACTGGCTATTCGACGCATAGAACCAGTCGTCCGTCTGCATGGCTGGTTTCTTGTCATCAAGGCCAAATACCACAAACTTTATATCCACCTCGTCGTCACCACATGCTGCTTCCAAGCGATGTTCGCCAGACTTCAGTTGTCCCTTTGACAATGTCAGCGGACTGTTGGCATCACACTGCTGCCATTTGCCTCCGTCCAGACGATACTTGACCTGTCCGGCAATAGGCTGACCGGCAGCATTACAACGGGTAAAGGTCACATTGGGCAGCTGGTCGCTACGCACCTTCTGGGGAATGTCGCACGTCAGTGCCGTAGGCTTGGTGCCCAACGGCAACGTCATCGTACCGCTATGTGTCTCGCCAGCCACATCCGTAACGTCAGCCTCAACGACAAAACTATAGTACATCGGACGTTTGTTCATGCTCTTAGGCACCGTAAGAGGTATCTTTACCTTAAAGGTTCCATCATCAGCAGTTACAGCCTCACCCTCATAGAGTACGTCATTCTGCTCTCCACTACCGATATAGCCCGTTTCCCAATACCACGAGTACGACATCCACCAGAAGGCAATCTTACGACGCACCGTGTACTTCACCTTGGCATCCTGCACGGGCACACCAGCATAGCTCAGCGCCTTACCCTCAGCGCGAACGGTATCGCCTGCCTGATAGGATTCCTTATATTCCGCAAAATCTATCTGGAAGGTCGGACGCTTATACTCCTCAACTCTGAAACTCGTACTGCTGCCATTATTGGCACAGATGGAGAAACGACCGTTTAACTGTCCTTGCGGCAATGTAAACTGTACGCCACATTTGCCGAAACGGTCGGTCACAGCTGTCTGTTCTGCCACAAGCTTGCCATTGGCATCGCGCAGTTCCATGCGAACCTGATTGTTGGCAACAGCCTGATTGTCGAGTTCAGACACTTCCTTCCAAACGATGGCAGACACAAAAACGGTCTGTCCTGGACGATAGATGCTACGGTCTGTAAACAAGTTGGTATGCATCTGGTTATACTGACGCTCATAATAAGTATAGCGTCCGTAACTGTTCGATTCAGGACAATAGCAATCGGTCTTGGTAAAGGCAAACGCACTGTTAGGCTGCTGGTTATCCTCAACACGATAGACGACTTCGCCATTATTGTCTGGCGTAAAGTTCTTGAAGGTCTTGGGTTTACGCCATCCGTTGCTGAAAGCCAGTCGAAGGGTTGCTCCTTTGACAGGCTGCCCCGTCGTGGCATCGACCACCACATAACGTATTGTATTATCCGGCTGGTGCTGCATGACAACACGTATACCCGATACGAAATACAATGAACGCGACACCTTCGTCTCTGGCTGCGACTGGAATTCCACCATATAAACACCTGCAGGCAGTCCATCGAGCAATATAGAGTCCTTAAAGTTCTCATAGTCCTCATGACCTGTGAAGGTCAGCGTACGACGCAACTCTGTCAGTTCCGTGAGTTGGCTCTTCAAAGACTTATAATCCTCTTCAATATTGGGATTCAGCTCCGTATCACCTTTTTGCTTGGTACGATAGACGCGCATGGTGAGCGACTCAAGATGACGTAACAAAGACAGGCTGACGGTTTGCTGCTTGTCTACCTCAGACACTTGATCAGGCACCTCTGCCTCATAGTGAGGATTTATGAGCTCCTGCCAATGATTGCGCAACTGATTGGCTCTGGGCCATGCCCCCCAGCGGCGTATAGACTCCTGCAGCCAGGCTGCGCGCTCGGCTCTGGTAGCATCAGTCTTCTCCGCCATATAGTTATAGCGTTCCATCGCTATCTCGCCAGCCTCAGAAAGGTCGCCATAGACAGCAATCAAGGAGTCAAGGCTCTTAATGAACTTAGACTTGGCATACACCTCAGTACCGACATTCTCACGCTCTGCTATCAGCATACGCAACGATGTATAACAAGCTGCCTGACGCTTGCCCGCCTTCTGATAGTAGTCAGCAAGCTGCCGCCAGGCATTCAGTTCGATTCCAACCACACTCAGCAGGTCATCGTCAAACATGACGCTGTGTTTACCCTTAACGACAAAGGGGTCGTATGCCTCTGCCTTGGTCTGTGCCAGCAAGTCTGGATGCAACAAGGCCTTCATGCGATAGTTGTCACTATGTATCTTCCAGTCTTCAGACAACTGGTGGTTACGTAAGTATATCTGCGAGAGCACCGCATCGTACACAGCCTGCAACACAAGGTTATCCTTAGACTGTTGCTCTTGCTGTTCCAGTCTGGCTATAGCAGGTGCCAACGAGTCAGGTGCCACCTCTGCCATCAGCTTAGCATGCATCAACGTGGAACGCAACAGCTCACCATAGACCTTTTCTGCCTTTGCTTTCGTCTCTATCTTCTCCAAATGTGAGATGGCAGTCTTGGGCAAGTCCTTGTACTGAGCCTGTTCTACCTGCTTCCACAACTCTTTATATGTCTGACCAAACGTTCCAATTGGCATAAGCAATAATATTGCCACGATAATGAATAATTTCTGTTTCATACTCGCGTACATTGAGATTATAATATGCAAAGATAGCAGTTTTTTTGTTAAGAGCCAATTTATTTAACGATATTTTTACTACCTTTGCACCCATGAACATAAAAGACAAGAAAATCGCAGTATTGCTTAGTGGAGGTGTCGATTCCTCTGTAGTGCTCTACGAACTGGTGCGTCAGGGATTGCAGCCCGACTGTTTCTATATCAAGATAGGTCCAGAGGAAGAAGAGGAATGGGACTGCTCCAGCGAAGAGGACTTGGAGATGGCGACAGCTGTCAGCCATAAGTATGGTTGCAAACTGGAAGTCATTGACTGCCATCGGGAGTACTGGGACCAAGTGACGAAATACACAATGGATAAGGTTCGGGCTGGACTGACGCCCAATCCTGATGTGATGTGTAACAGACTGATTAAGTTTGGAGCCTTCCATGAGAAACGAGGCCACGAATACGACCTGATTGCAACAGGACACTATGCCCAGACGGAATACGACGAAGAAGGCCGTAAATGGCTCTGCACAAGCCCAGACCCTGTGAAAGACCAGACGGATTTTCTGGCACAAATCTACGACTGGCAACTGCAAAAGGCACTATTCCCCATTGGTCACATGATGAAGGAAGAGGTACGTGAGATAGCTGAACGCGAACATTTGGCACCTGCCCACCGGCGTGATTCCCAAGGCATTTGCTTTTTGGGGAAAATCAACTACAACGATTATATTCGTCGCTATCTTGGCGAAAAGCCTGGCGACGTCATTGAATTAGAAACAGGCAAGAAGATTGGAGAGCACAAAGGGCACTGGTTTCACACCATTGGCCAGCGGAAAGGCATGGGGTTAGGGGGTGGTCCGTGGTTTGTCGTCAAGAAAGACGTTGAGCAGAATATTATCTACGTGTCACACGGCTACGACCCTGAGAGCGCATACAGACAAGACTTCCCCATACGCGATTTCCATAGCATCAATGGAATGCTACCACCAACGGACATTACGCTAAAGATACGCCATACCCCAGAATATCTGCCAGCAAGACTGGAAGCTACGGGTGACGGCCGCTATATGGTTCATGCCGAAGCGCCCATCCACGGTGTGGCTCCGGGCCAGTTCTGCGTCGTCTATGACGCCAGGCATCGTCGTTGCTTTGGTAGCGGGGAAATCACAATATAAGCCATTACCGCAATTGTCCGATGTCGAGTTTCTTGCTGAGCCGGCTCTTGATGCTGCGAATAGCTTGATCAGAACAGCAAAAGGAAACGGCTTTCTGATGGTCATTCTTACCGTAGTATTCCATCAGGCAGAAGAAAGTCTCTTTCGGTGTCAGTGGCGATTTGGCCAGAGCGAAAACAGAACAGAGGTTGGCGTCAACCATCGGCAAGGCCTTCAACAGTGCTTGTTTTTCATGTTTGCCCATCTGACTGATATTCTGGTCGTCGATAATAGCATAAAGCACATCGAAGCCCAGTTTTACTTCCACGATTTCCTGACTGGTCATCTGCTGATTATTGCCATCGTTGAGTGCTGTTTGGGGCACAGCATCTGACAAGCCGTAATGCTCATGTCCCTCTAACAAATGCTTGGCCAAGGCGATGCGTTGCTGATAGAGCGTGCGGAGCGACCTTATTCTATAAAGATACCACAAGGCTACACCACCCGACAGCAACAACAGGAGAATAACCGCCAATGCGTAATAATGCCGTTGTCGGTCAGACTTCTGCTGTTCTATAAGCATCTGAACATTCATTACATTCACATATGCCTCTGGCGAAAGCATTTGCATCATCATCTGAAGCTTTTCATGCTTTCCTTCACGATAATAAATATAGCAAAGCAGCGACAAGGCTCCGCACTCGAGCGTTGAGTCCGTGCTCAGCATCAGCGAACGATAGGCGCAGGTTTCTGCCTGCACCAGTGAATCAGCAAACATTGCCTGATAAGCCATATCCTGATAGATGGAGGCACTGTCAGATTTCTTTACATTGGAAGAACTCATTGCTCCATCGTGGCGGCATCCTGTCAGCAGGCAAGCAAAACTTAGCATTATGATAGCTATATGTCGCATAACTGCCTGCAAAGGTACGAATAAGCGAGCTAAATGCCAAATGAAAAGACATTTACTTTGGTCGAAAAGTTATTGGTACGAGGAATTTCACCCTGACCGTCCTGCCATTCTGCTTGCCAGGAATCCAATTTGGCATCAAGTTGACAATGCGAAGAGCCTCTTTGTCCAAAGCAGGATTTACGCTCTTTACCACCCTTATATTCGAGAGTTTTCCATTCCTCTCCACAACGAAGGCAATAATCACGCGACCTTGAATACCGCTGTCTGCACACTCTTTCGGATAGCGCAAGTTCTTCTTGATGAATTCGTACAGTTTCTGATAACCTCCAGGGAAAGAAGGCATCTGCTCAACTACGTCGTATGCGTTTATGGTATCTCTTCTTTCCGCCAGATAATCGTCCACTTTATCAGGATCGATGATTAATGGCACTACTGCACGATTATAACCACGGATAACAGGATTATGTGGACCTTCTTTTACCGGATTTGGTTTTACTTGTTCCTGCTGTTGGGCTTCCACTTTTCCGCTATTCGAACATGCGATGACTTCAAGTGTAGTCATCATCAAGACGATAATCGTCATTACAAAACCATTTCTCTTCATAATCATATTTGTTATTGTTTTACATTTTTCTTGTAATAACGGAGTCGTCAGCTGCCTGTTATTGCGCGCCTTAACACCAACTGGCGTCCCCGTTCCATTAGAATTCAATTGGATTAACACTCTGATCGATAAGTATGTCGATGCAAAGGTACAAAAGAAAAGACCCCTTGTCAAGGGCCTTGATACAACTGACACAGTTACAAACACGTAACAGCCTGATATACAATTGAATATATTACTAACAGAAGGCGCTTTTGACACACCTTTTCAAGAAGCCAACAGTCAGGATTACTCGCCCATAAGGCTGTTGAGATAGACCTCAAGGGCGGTGTAGCCATACTTTGAAATGACGTTATTACGGTCTGATGAATCTGAAGGATTCAGCCCATGAACCCTCTCCCACTCGTCTGCCATACCGTCGTGGTCATTATCAGCAACAGGCTCGACTGTGGCATACTGAGGCCAGCCGTCAGCGTCGGCAGGAGCGTCAATGATGCCTGCTTTGTGGGCCGACTTGCCTTGAAACTTAGGAGTGCCACTTAGTACATCATTGATAACGCGCTGCTCTACGGCATCGCGATGAATGGTTCCCGCCTTGGCCAATACGCTCTTATAAGCCTTCTTGGCAGATTCAGGCTTCACAAGATAGCAGGAATACTCGTCCGTCTGAAGCCTACGTTCAGACTTCTGCTGTTCGATGCTGAAGTCCGTCTTATTGCTGACCAACTGCCAGCTGTCCTTTGTTCGGACACCCTCCATCACGTTGTCCTTCATGTACCAAATGGAGGGCGATGTGAGTCTTTTTCCTTTGCGGGCCGCAGACAGTTCGACGAAGACATTATCCTCTGGGTGTGCCGGTCCTGGCTTATAGTAGTTGCCCACGAAGTTACACTCATGGGTACTCCCCTCGCCTGCTTCGTTCTCACCGCCATAGCAGGAATTCCTGCGTCCCCAATTATAGTTCACGTTATTGACATATTCCAGGAAAACATTCTTGTCGCCACTGGGATTCGAAGCACCATTAATACGAGGGCTACGACTGTCGTTGTGTGCCAGCAAGTTATGATGAAACGTGGCTGGTGAACCACCCCACTGGGCACCATAGCCACGGACACCCTTCTTGTGGCCGGCATCGTGCAAACCTTCGTGGATGATGCACCACTGCAAGGTGGTATAGTGATTATCATACATGGTCACATTCTCTTCCCCGCTCCAGCCAAAGCAGCAGTGGTCAATGATGATGTTGCGTGCGTTTTCAATGCCAATGGCACCTCCTTCGATGAAGTTCTCCTTTTTCGACTTCAAGGGGTCGCCCAAGGTACCCAGTCGTGAACGGATATTTCGAATGATGACATTCTCGGAACCGCCCAAATTCAGCTTGCCACCACGTAGCAGAATACCCTCGCCAGGTGCTGTCTGTCCGGCAATGGTCACATTCTTCAGCTTAGCCCGAATGGAGCGTTCGTTTTTGCGTTGTGGATTTGGACCAATATCAATGATGCCACTCACACGAAAAACGATGGTGGCATTCTCGCGACCAGCCTCCGTCAGTGCCCAACGTAAAGAGCCTTCGCCAGTGTCGGCTAACGTCGTCACTTCAACCACCTTTCCCCCACGTCCACCAGAGGCATACTTGCCAAAGCCCTCAGCCGTTGGGAAGGCCAATGTTTGAGCCCAAGAACTTACAGCTAACAGCCATAAGCCAAATGCCAATAACGTTTCCTTCATACCTTTGAAAAAAGTGGCGGCCCCAAAGGAGTCGCCACCTTATTAATATCATTTACTTATAATTACTTCTGAATCATCTTACGACCATCCTTAATCACAAGACCCTTGAAGCCATTGTTTACCTTCTGACCAGCGAGGTTATAGATAGCAGCATTGCTATTCTGAACAGTCTTTACGGCCTTAACGCCAGTCTCACTGCCTTCAGCATAGTAGGCCTCCATATCCGTTTCACCAACATCAGCCTTCATCTGAGCAGCAATCTCACCAGCAGTCATTTTGCTGTTCTTGATGAGCAGACGGGCAAAGTCGAATGGAGCGTCGTTGTCGTTCCAGTCCCAAGCCTGGTTACCACCGAGACAGACATACTTCAGCTCAGCACCGTTAGAGAACAGGCCCTTCTGGGTATTATCAGCAACCTTGGTTACATCCCACTCGTTCTTCAGAACACCATCAATGAAAACCTTGGCATTCTCACCCTCGAAGACGGCTGCATAGTGGTGCCACTTATGATCCTTCAACCAGTCTGTATCACCATGATACAAAGTATTCTTACCAGCCACATTCTGCGCATCAGTATAGTCTGTCCAACCTGCGCAATTCACTTGCAGCACACCGCGATACTGACAAGCCAACATAGGCCATGTGTTTTTGCCATCAACAGGTGCAGCAGCGTATGCTGTAAACAACGGAGCCCACATATAATCAGCAGACTTCGTCTCCTTCTGAGCACGTACCCATACAGCGATGGTCAACTCCTGAGTCTTGTCAGAGTGAGCCAGAACATCCTCGGGCAGCAGGCAATAGCTGGCACGCTTAGCGCTACCATCGTTGCTGAAGAAGTCACCGAATGGAACGATATTGAGAGGCTTCTCGTTTTCATCAAGTTCTGGTTCCTCGCTGGCAAATTTACCATTGCCAAATGCTTTCTCGCCCTTCCAAGAGACACGTTCGCCCGTAGTCTCATCTTCGTATGTGGAGAAATTGGTTGTGAAGACGAATGGAACAATAATATCGTTAATCAGATCGTCAGCAGTCTTGCCCTCGTGGAACTCGAAGCCACCAAAGCCAATCTGCGAACTGTGCTGGAATACCCAATACTCCTCGCCAGCCTCAACATCGAAGGTCAGCCAGCCCCAGAAGTTCTGACCACCATTACCAATAACATACTGACGCGCAGTGGCCAAAGAATCTGCTTCAAACTTCAGCTTAGCAATTCTCTCTTCAAAAGCCTCCTGAGTTTCGTCCTCAGCCTTACCTTTTGCAACAGCTGCTTCATAATTGCCATAAATATAAACATGGTGTACAGAGTCAACCTGCTCAACGGTCAGCATTTTCTTTTTACCGTCAGCACCATTCACGCCGTTGATAAAACCAGAAGCCAGCAGACGCTCAGCCTTCATGGTCTTAGCATTGACAACGAAAGTCTGACGATTACCCTTATTGGCCCATACCTTCACCTTGAAAGCACCTGCAGCAGAGGCAGTAAACTTGTAGTACAGACCAGTGATAGGCATACCTACAGAACCATCGGGCTCATAGAACACATAGTCGGCCTTGTAATTACCCAACCACTCGTCATCCTTGGAATTCTCAATAGCATTCATCTTTACGTAAGGATTGCCTGTACCAGTGACATACCAAAAATCGATGTCGCCCTGATTCTTCTTGCCCCAAGAAATGTCATTCCAAGCTTCAACAGATGCTACCTCATAGATATGTTTCTCAGCATCAAGAACGGCACCTGGCGTAATTTGCTGACCGCCTCCATCAGCATTGGCAGGTGTTGTACCACCTACAGCAGTCACAGTTGCCTTACCTGCAGTGATAGTAATAATCGACTTACCATCTGCCGTATTATTAGCCGCACCACCATCTTCACCTGCTATAGCAGCAAACTCAGGGGCCAGTTTACCGTCGACAATAGCATTGTAGACGTCCTGTGCATTTGCACTCATGGCTAAGAAAGCCATACTAATTAGAGTAAAAATTTTCTTCATAACGTTATCAATTTGAATTAGTAATTAAGTTTGTGGGTGCAAATATAGGGGTTTTATTCGAATTCTCCAAATTTTTAGCCAATTAAGTTTATTTCATGACGTTTTCATTTGGTATTTTGCTCACTTATTCGTACCTTTGTGGCATGAAAGAAACAAAATGGGAAGAGAATGTAATACTTGTCGACGCTGACTACGTCGACAAGGTTGCGTTTGACTTGACCGTAAACTTCGAGCGCATGATAGGACGTCGCATCCCCAAGGCAGATATGGCACAGTGGTTGGAATGCGTGGCACTGGATGGAGGATTGAGACCTCAGCCTTCAGACCTCAGCCTTCAGACCTCTATCCAAGTCGTTTTGCTGCATAAGCAACCCAAAATGGAGAATTTCAACCCTGGAATACCAGAAGAATTAGACGGAAAGGCCTTCAAAGGTCGCTTGGGCGAAATCCTTATCAGTTGTGTCAAAGTGGAAAACCTGACAACGATGGACGATCTTTTTGTAGACTCTATGCAGATTATTGCCAACGCAAAGGAAGTAAAGCGCCTCATTGTTGTACCTAATGCAGAGCAAATATATAATAAGGTACGCGAAGGTCTTCGCCATGCAGACAATGAGAAGCACATTACCGTGCTTTCAATGCAGCCTATGGAGGGTGGCAACTTCCGTCAGGAAATCCTTGGCTACTCGCTGATGGCGGCCCTCGGCATCAGGTCGGAGGAACTCAATGGCATATCATGATAACAAAAAAAATAAAACTATGGCAAGAGTATTAATGATTGGCGCCGGTGGCGTCGCAACAGTAGCAGCATTCAAAATTGCTCAGAATGCTGACGTGTTTACTGAGTTTATGATTGCAAGTCGCCGCAAGGCAAAATGCGACAAAATAGTAGAGGACATCCGTAAGGCTGGCTACAAACTGGACATCAAAACTGCACAAGTGGATGCTGACGATGTGGAGCAGTTGAAGGCACTCTTCAACGACTACAAGCCTGAACTGGTCATCAACTTGGCCCTGCCCTATCAGGACCTGACCATCATGGATGCCTGTCTGGCTTGTGGATGCTCATACCTCGACACAGCCAACTACGAACCCAAGGACGAAGCACATTTCGAGTACTCCTGGCAGTGGGCCTACCGCGAGCGCTTCGAGAAGGCAGGGCTCACAGCCATCCTCGGTTGTGGCTTCGACCCAGGTGTAACCAGCATCTTTACTGCATACGCAGCCAAACATCATTTTAAGGAGATTCAGTATTTGGACATCGTCGACTGCAACGCTGGCGACCACCACAAGGCCTTCGCCACCAACTTCAACCCAGAAATCAATATCCGCGAGATTACACAGAAGGGGTTGTATTGGGAGAATGGCAAATGGATAGAGACGGAGCCTCTGGAGATTCACAAGGACCTTACCTATCCCAATATCGGACCTCGCGACAGCTATCTGTTGCACCACGAGGAGATTGAGTCGCTGGTCATCAACTACCCAACTATCAAGCGTGCCCGTTTCTGGATGACCTTTGGTCAGCAGTACCTGAAGCACCTTGAAGTGATTCAGAACATTGGCATGAGCCGTATTGACGAGGTTGAATATGAAGCGCCTTTAGCAGACGGAACAGGTACGGCAAAGGTCAAGATTGTTCCTCTGCAGTTCCTGAAGGCCGTATTGCCTAACCCACAGGATTTGGGCGAGAACTACGAGGGAGAGACCTCTATCGGATGTCGCATCCGTGGTATCGGTAATGACGGCAAGGAGCACACCTATTATGTTTATAACAACTGTAGCCATCGTGCGGCCTACGAGGAGACTGGCATGCAAGGCGTCAGCTACACGACGGGTGTGCCAGCTATGATTGGTGCCATGATGTTCTGCAAGGGACTGTGGAAGAAGCCAGGCGTTTACAATGTTGAGGAGTTTGATCCCGATCCCTTCATGGAACAACTAAACAAGCAGGGGTTGCCTTGGCACGAAATCCACGATGGCGACCTGGAGTTATAATTGAGAATTGATAATTGATAATTGATAATTGAAAACTATGGCAAAAAAGGAAAAAGAAGAGGAGCAGTTGACTCCGCAACAACAAAAGATGAAAGCCCTGCAGGCTGCTATGGCGAAGATTGAGAAAGACTTCGGCAAAGGTAGCATCATGAAGATGGGCGACGAAAAGATAGAGAATGTTGAAGTAATCCCCACAGGTTCGATAGGTCTCAACGCAGCCTTAGGCGTTGGTGGCTATCCCAAGGGACGTATCATCGAGATTTATGGTCCTGAATCATCAGGTAAGACCACCTTGGCCATTCACGCCATTGCCGAGTGCCAGAAAGCAGGTGGTGTGGCAGCCTTCATCGACGCCGAGCATGCCTTTGACCGTTTCTATGCTGAGAAACTGGGTGTCGATATTAACAACCTACTGATCTCTCAGCCCGACAATGGTGAGCAGGCTCTTGAGATTGCCGACCAGCTAATCCGTTCGAGTGCTGTTGACATCCTCGTTGTTGACTCAGTGGCTGCGCTGACACCCAAGAAGGAGATTGAAGGTGACATGGGCGATTCAGCTGTTGGTTTGCACGCCCGTCTGATGAGCCAGGCACTGCGCAAGTTGACAGGTACTATTGCCAAGACTAAGACTACTTGTATCTTCATCAACCAGTTACGAGAGAAGATCGGTATCATGTTCGGCAATCCTGAAACCACCACTGGCGGTAACGCACTGAAGTTCTACGCTTCTGTTCGTCTGGACATCCGTAAGTCGCAGGCTATCAAGGATGGTGACAACGTCATTGGCAACCAGGTCAAGGTGAAAGTCGTCAAGAACAAGGTGGCTCCTCCCTTCCGCAAGGCAGAGTTTGAGATTATGTTTGGCGAAGGTATCTCGAAGATTGGTGAGATTATTGACTTGGGCACCGAGTACGGCTTTATCAACAAGAGCGGCTCATGGTTCTCGTATGGCGACACAAAACTGGGTCAGGGACGTGATGCCGTAAAGGACATGCTTAAGGACAACCCAGAACTTTGCGAAGAACTTGAGGCCAAGATTATGCAGGCCATCAACGAAAAGGCTTGATAACAAGAAAAACAGTATAACATCCCCCAAAAAGAGGGCATGTCATAATTGAACAAACAGAATTTCACGGATTATGCGGATTTTTCTAAGTTTCTGATTTTCAGTATAGCTTAAATCCGTGTAATCCGTGAAATTTGTTGTTTCAGATATGGAAGCGTAAGTTTACACCAAAATGAGAACCCCGTCCCCTTATTGAGGATTTGCTCTTCATCTTCATATCCTGTAAGATGTACTGCAGTGACAACTCAAACGAACCGAAGCTGTAGCCTATAGAAGGTGAGAAAAAGGCACCGCCCCTCGTGCTGTCGGAATGACCCGCCATTACAGGAGATCCCACCTGGAAACTGCCACCTAACTTACAGTCGAGAAAGAATGAACCGTTGGCGGGCGATAGGTAATAACGGATATCACCGAAGATGGGTACAAACACGGTGCTATAGTCCCAGCCATTCATAATACCGGAACCAACGCCAAAAAAGAAGTGTGGACTGGTCTGCAGACCTATCGTACCAAGGGCACCGATATACCCAGAGCCATTGCTGGTGTAATCGTCACCATCATTGCCTGAGAACTCGACACGCGTCTTCTCGAAGCCGCTCATTATGTCAATGTCAAACCGCAAACCAGTACGGTGCAGAGACCCATCAAGGGATTCACGCGAGTCGGCATTCTTTCTAACTTTGTCGGTCAGTTTGCCTACAAGACCAGCGATACCACCACGCTTCGGAGCAAAGTCTCCACAATCCTCACAATCATCACCATTGCAAGAGCATACACGCACTACATCTGGCTGACCATAGAAGCCAGGCTTATGCCAAACGGAATCAGGCAAGGTACGGAAATTCTGATAGTAGGCCGGACGACCTGTCACAGTAATACTGCTAATGTGTGAACCAAAGAGCGTACGCACCTTCTCTATCACAAATTCAGGTTCCACCATGACATCTGCATTACCGTTCTTCGTCAAGGCCTCCTGTATAGCTGCCTGCTTGACATTGTTCAAACCTGCACGTTGAATAGCCTTAGAAGGACTCATGGTATATGTGACACGATTGTCAGTCACCCGCAAGTCGGCTACGGTAGCGTTCTTGATAGACGCACTTGTCGTTGCCGTACGTGCCGTCTTGGTCGTGGTAATACACGACGACAGCATCAATACAGACAGTAGTCCAAGTCCGTATATACGAAATTCTCTTTTCATCATCAAAGGAAATAACAATTTGAAAAGAATTTCGTCTCAAGGACGAGTGATACCATTATGATAGTTCGCACGGAACCAACGGTTAGTCCATACAGAGTCGCTCAGAGAATGATAGTTCCTGAAACGAGCAGGATGACCACTGACAGTAATCAGATTGATGCGACGACCAAACAGCAGTTTCTCCTGTTCTATGGTAAATTCTGCATCTACCAGCACATCGGCATTACCATTCTTCTCCAGACATTCACGGATGGCTGCCTGCTTGACATTACTCAAGCCTGCACGTTGAATCTCTTTGCTGGGAGCCATAGAGTAAGTAACACGGATTGGCGACACCTCAAGGTCGGCAACAGTAGCACTGAGCAATTCCCCCTTGGTATTGGCAACCTTGGCTGTCTTAACAGTCGTAATGCATGATGTAAACGCAAAAGCTACACAAGCTATCAACAAAATCTTTTTCATATACAATGTACATTATTTATTGGTTTATACTTCACTGACAATTTGTCACAAGCATGACATATTCTATTCATTCAACTGGCGTAGCATTCTTCATCGTGGCACCAGCTTTGTCATTACTCTTCTTTGCCGTATTCACTGCTTTCGAGGCTTTCGTCTTGGTAGCCTTTGTAGCACGACCGCCAGCCTTGCTGACCTTACCCTTTGAGTTAAACTGTACGACCAGCAGCACACCATTTGAACGCTGGTATAACCACTCGCGAACGCCCTTGTTAGTCACCTTCTGGAAAGGTTCACCCACAGCCATCAACACTTCGTCTTCCGACATGCCGGGGATTACACGACCCTCACGGATAGCAGTACGTGTTTCAAGACTGGTTTTATGCAATGCACCCTCGCCCATTCCGAAGATACGACCGAAATAATCATCTTCTTTGGCATCACGAATACTCATCAGGTCTTCTTCTTTAAACAGCACATCTTTATAATAGATACGACGAGTATCCGTCTCGCGCAACGTCAGCGTATAGTAAGGACTATCCTTGATAGGATTAATCTCGTCAATGATAAAACCTGTAAACCGAGGTACCTTGACATCACGAACTTTACCAGAGCCTTTACTGCTCATGCTGACAGACATCGTCGTATGTACTGTTTGGTTAAGATAGCTCTTGATATCGCTGGAAACTGTCATCTCGCCACCCGTGTAATCAAACGAGCCTTGGAAGAGGAACTTCTCGTTATCAACGCTAAACTCATCATCACGCATACCGCAGTTAATCTTAGACATGGCCACGTTCTGATAGAACTGGTTGCCTTCATCGTCCTCAACAATAATCTTCACAGGAAACGACCGGGTACCTACGCCAATAGCTTTCACCGTTACGATCTTATTTTTGGGATAACGCACTTCTTTGAAACCGTCACCATCCCATTCAGTATCCTCACGGAAGAACTCCGTACGGGTCAGCATCGTCTTATTCATCAATAACTCACGAGCCTTGTCGACATCGCCCAGATAAGCTAAAGTGGGAACTCCTAACTTACCAAAGCAATAGTCGTCAAACGTACCGTTTGGCAACTCATAATAGTAGTTCTTGTTGTCATCCTCACATGTAAAGTTCACGTGAACACGTCCGTTGGTCAAATCCTCATGCCCCTTATACACCATAATCTTATGGCGCAAACGGTTGCTGCTCACCTCCTTACCTGTAGCAGCATCACAAAAGGTATTCACCAACATATCATATTTCTCAGGGACTACCATAAAACGCATGCCCTCCTTCCAATCACACATGCTTTGATAACGGAAGTTCTTGGTCATAAAATCGCCCGACTCTACTTCCTCCTCCTTCGTCTGGCTTGATGCAGCCGCCTTGACCACCTTTACCACAGGCTGTACACCCTTGGTCTTAACGATATAAGAGCTGTTCGAAGGCGTCTTTGCAGGAGCAACAGGAGTGACAGCTGTTACCAAGCTGGGCTGTCCACTTGATGGAACCGTCTTCTGTGGCACCACAAGTGATGATGATGAAGTTGACGATGACGACGGCCAAAGTTCCTGCTCTTTACTTTCCGTTGACGCATTTGTAGTCTGTGGCGACGATGAAGGCCACAACTCGGTTTCATTGTAAGTTCTGTTCTGAGGCTGGGTCTGCCCCTTAGCCCAAACACAGGATACTGATATCATCCCAAGCAATATAATTGTTCGTTTCATCTGATGAAGTTTTCGCTATTGATCATATTTATGGTGCAAAGATAGATAAAAAAAATGGAAAAGCAAATTTTAAGGCATTAAAACTCATAAATGAATGTATTTTTTTATTCTCTCAGCAAAAACTTATGCCAAAATGGCACGAACTAAGCGACATTTCAACATTTTGGCACATGCTTTGCTATCCGCTTATCGGATTATTATCCAAGATTAAAATGATTATTAACAAACAAAAAAAATAAGAATTATGGGAAAGATTATTGGAATCGATTTAGGAACTACCAACAGCTGCGTTGCCGTATTCGAGGGTAACGAGCCAGTAGTAATTGCCAACAGCGAGGGTAAGCGCACAACTCCTTCGGTAGTTGGATTCGTTGACAATGGTGAGCGTAAGATTGGTGATCCTGCCAAGCGTCAGGCTATCACTAACCCGAAGAACACCGTTTACTCTATCAAGCGTTTCATGGGTGAAAACTGGCAGCAGACTGAGAAGGAGATTTCTCGCGTACCTTACACCGTAGTCAACGAGGGTGGATACCCACGTGTTGACATCAATGGTCGCAAGTACACACCACAGGAGATTTCAGCTATGATTCTTCAGAAGATGAAGAAGACTGCCGAGGACTATCTCGGACAGGAGGTAACCGAGGCTGTCATCACCGTACCTGCCTACTTCTCTGACTCTCAGCGTCAGGCTACTAAGGAGGCTGGTCAGATTGCTGGTCTTGACGTGAAGCGTATCGTCAACGAGCCTACAGCAGCAGCTCTGGCATACGGTGTAGATAAGGCCAACAAGGATATGAAGATTGCCGTATTCGACCTCGGTGGTGGTACGTTCGATATCTCTATCCTGGAGTTCGGTGGTGGTGTATTCGAGGTGCTGTCAACCAATGGTGATACTCACCTGGGTGGTGACGACTTCGATCAGGTTATCATCGACTGGTTGGTACAGGAGTTCAAGAACGACGAGGGTGCCGACCTGAAGGCTGATCCAATGGCTATGCAGCGTCTGAAGGAGGCTGCCGAGAAGGCTAAGATTGAGCTGTCTTCAAGCACAAGCACTGAGATTAACCTGCCTTACATCATGCCTGTAGCTGGTGTACCTAAGCACTTGGTAAAGACCTTGACACGTGCAAAGTTCGAGCAGTTGGCTCATGACCTGATTCAGGCTTGTCTGGCTCCATGTCAGAAGGCTATCGCCGATGCCCACCTTTCTACAGCTGATATCGACGAGGTCATCCTTGTAGGTGGCTCAAGCCGTATCCCTGCCGTACAGACGCTGGTTAAGAACTACTTCGGCAAGGAGCCTTCAAAGGGAGTTAACCCTGACGAGGTGGTAGCCGTAGGTGCTTCTATTCAAGGTGCCATCCTAAATAAGGAAGGTGGTGTAGGCGACATCGTACTGCTCGATGTGACACCTCTGACCCTGGGTATCGAGACAATGGGTGGTGTGATGACCAAACTGATTGAGGCCAACACAACTATTCCTTGCAAGAAGAGCGAGGTATTTTCTACCGCAGCCGACAATCAGACAGAGGTAACCATCCACGTGCTGCAGGGTGAGCGCCCGATGGCTTCACAGAACAAGAGTATCGGACAGTTCAACCTCACAGGTATCGCTCCCGCCCGTCGTGGTATTCCTCAGATTGAGGTAACCTTCGACATCGATGCCAACGGTATCTTGAAGGTATCTGCCAAGGACAAGGCTACAGGCAAGGAACAGGCCATCCGCATCGAGGCATCATCAGGTCTGTCACAGGACGAGATCAACCGCATGAAGGCAGAGGCAGAGCAGAATGCCGAGAACGACAAGCGTGAACGCGAGCGTGTGGACAAGATGAATCAGGCTGACTCCATGATTTTCCAGACGGAGAATCAGCTTCAGGAACTTGGCGATAAGCTGCCTGCAGAGCACAAACCCGCTATCGAGCAGGCCCTCCAGCAGCTAAAGGATGCCCACAAGAGTGGTGACATTGCAGCCATCGACTCAGCTATCGCTGCTCTGAACAGTGCTTGGCAGACAGCTTCACAGCAGATGTACCAGGGTGCCCAAGGCGCTCAGGCTGGTCCTCAGCAGGAAAATCCCTTCGCAGGTCAGCAACAGGCTCAGCAGCAGGGTGCCCCAAAGGATGACAACATCCAGGACGCCGACTTCGAGGAGGTTAAATAACACCGATAGGAAAAGACATAACAAAATGCAACGAAATAGCGTGTAGCTCAATGAGTTACACGCTATTTGTTTTTATGCCCTCATGTTTGCTATGCTTTTATTATGCCCTTATTTATCCCATTTTTGCGACATTCATGTAACGCGACTAATTTTGCGACAAGATGCAACCTATTATCTGAACTGAGCATTCTTGTTTACTGGCATATTTTTACTAATATTTTAGTCTTTTCACTTTAGTTCTCTGAATCGCTGTTGTAATTCCTTCATGCGCTCAATCAGCA